>NZ_JBIBVJ010000029.1:0-73095 GCF_043080305.1 Kitasatospora sp. NPDC015120
CAGGGGGGACCCTGTGGGAGAGTAGGACGCCGCCGAACAATTCTTCTGAGAAGCCCCTGCCGGGGATACCGGCAGGGGCTTTTCGCATGTCCGGACTTCGGCGCCCGGAAGCTGGGCCGGGACAGGCGTCCAGGAGAGAGGTGGACCTAGCACCACCTGAAGTCGGGTGGGACGGCCAGTGCACCCGGGCGGGCGTCCCGGAAGACTGGGTCAGGACGATCGGGGCCGGCCTGCGGCGCCGGCATCATCAGCGGCACAGCAACAGGAGCGGTCGTGGCAACGGAGAGTCGGATCAGCATGGGCGGCGGCGTGCGTGTCCGGGCCAAGGAGGCGTTCGCGGCGGGCGGTCTGGGGCTGGCCCGGGTGGCGCTGTTGGTGCTGGGAGCGGTGCCGGTCGTGGTGGTGCCGGTGGTCGGTGCGCTGTTCGCCGGCGCGACCGTCGCGTGGATGCTCGACGCCTACTACCCGGCGGCGCTGTTCGCGCTGGTCGCCGGTGTGGTCGCGGGGCTGGCGCTGGCCGGGATGTTCGTGCGGCCCTCCGCACGGCGGGCGCGGGCACGGCTCGCCGACTGGTACGGGGTCCGGCTGCCGGTCTCCGACAGTCCGCGTCCGGCGCTGGAGGCGGACGAGCGGGGTCACTGGTGGACCGGATACTCCTACCACCGCTCCCACAGCGTGGCCCGGTTCGCGCAGTTGCTGCACTGGGCGGTGCGGGACCGGGCGACCCGGGCCGAGATGCTCTGGCTGGTGATCAGCCCGCCGCTGGTGGTGGTGCTCGGGGCGGTGGTGGCGGGGCTGCTGGCCGGTGGCGTGACGTACCTGGCCGTGGCGGTGCTGAGCTACCAGTCCTACGGTCCGAACCCCACCGGCGCCGTGACGGCGCTGTTCTCCGCCCTGCTGGGCCTCGCGCTGAGCGCGCTGGGGGTGCTGCTGGCGCCGTACGCGGTGCGGGTGTACGCGGAGGTGGCGCGGCGGGTGCTGGACCAGGACGGCCGGGCCACCCACGCCCAGCTGACCCGGCGGGTGGCCGAGCTGACCGAGACCCGGGCCGACGCGGTCGGCAGCCAGGCGGCGGAGCTGCGGCGGATCGAGCGGGACCTGCACGACGGCGCGCAGGCCCGGCTGGTCGCGATCGGGATGACGCTGGGCACGATCGAGCACCTCATGGAGACCGATCCGGCGGCGGCGCGCGAGCTGCTCTCCGAGGCCCGGCAGTCCTCGGCGCGGGCGCTCCAGGAGCTGCGCGACCTGGTGCGCGGCATCCACCCGCCGGTGCTGGCGGAGCGCGGACTGGGCGACGCGGTAAGGGCGCTGGCGCTGGACTGCGCGCTGCCGACCGAGGTCTGCGTCAGCCTGCCGGACCGGCCGCCGGCCCCGGTGGAGGCCACGGCGTACTTCAGCATCTGCGAGCTGCTGGCGAACGCGGCCAAGCACTCGGGTGCCGAGCAGGTCTGGGTGGACATCCTGTACCGGGCGGGCCGGCTGCGGGTGACGGTCACGGACGACGGGGTCGGAGTGGCGGATCCCGCCCGGGGGACCGGACTGCGCGGGATCGAACGCCGATTGGGTACCTTCGACGGTGTCCTCGCCATCGACAGTACGTCGGGCGGTCCGACCACCATCACCCTGGAGCTGCCGTGCGAGTTGTCCTCGCCGAGGACCTCTACCTCCTTCGAGAAGGCCTGATCCGGCTGCTGGAAGCGCACGGCTTCACGATCGCCGCCGCGGTCGAGACCGGCCCGGAGCTGCTGGACGCCCTGCTGACGCACCGTCCCGATGTCGCGGTGGTCGACGTCCGGCTGCCCCCGACGCTCACCGACGAGGGCCTGCAGGCGGCCCTCAAGGCGCGGCGGGAGATCCCCGGCCTGCCGGTGCTGGTGCTCTCGCAGCACGTCCAGCAGCTCTACGCGCGGGAGTTGCTGGCCGACGGCACGGGCGGGATCGGCTATCTGCTGAAGGACCGGGTGTTCGCCGCCGACCAGTTCATCGACGCGGTCCGCCGGGTGGCGGCCGGGGGCACCGCGATGGACCCGGACGTGATCGCCAAGCTGATGCAGACCACCTCCCGCCGCCCCGGGCCGTTGCAGCGGCTGTCGCCCCGCGAGCGGGAGGTGCTGGAGCTGATGGCGGAGGGCTGTTCGAACTCGGCGATCGCCGCCCGGCTGACGGTGAGTGACGGCGCGGTCGCCAAGCACATCGCCAACATCTTCACCAAGCTCGAACTCGCCCCGGCCGAGGACGCCAACCGCCGGGTGATGGCGGTGCTCGCGTACCTCAACGGCACCGCCGGGCGGGCCGCCTGACCGGGCCCCGGTTTGCGGCGGCGGTGACGGTCCGGGCTGCGAGAACGCTGGGACAGGTGTACGAGTAAACTCCGGTGGGCCGAGCCCGGAGGTGCCTCAGCCGTCCGGCGCCCCGACACGCGGGAACCGGCAGCCGGGGCAGCGTACGGCCGCAGCCGACATCCAGGGGTTGATAGACGTAATGGCACGCCCATCGCTCACCAAGGCCCATCGGGGCCTGCTCGGCCTGGTCGCCGCCGGGGCCTGTGTCATCTCGGGTATCGGCTTCGCCGGCTCGTACAACGCGGTCAAGGAGCTGGCCGAGGAGAAGGGGTTCGGCGCCTTCTCCTACGCCTTCCCGATCGGGGTGGACGCGGGCATCGTCGTGCTGCTGGCCCTGGACCTGGTGCTGACCTGGCTGCGCATCCCCTTCCCGCTGCTGCGGCAGACCGCCTGGCTGCTGACCGTCGCGACGATCGCGTTCAACGCCGCGGCCTCCTGGGGCGACCCGCTGGGAATGGGCATGCACGCGGTCATTCCGCTGCTCTTCGTGGTCGTGGTCGAGGCCTCGCGGCACGCGGTGGGCCGGATCGCGGCGATCACGGCGGACCGGCACATGGAGTCGGTCCGGGTGATGCGCTGGGTGCTCTCCCCGGTGCCGACCTTCCGGCTCTGGCGGCGGATGAAGCTGTGGGAGCTGCGTTCGTACGACGAGGTCGTGCGGCTGGAGCAGAACCGGCTGGTCTACCGGGCGCAGCTGCGGTTCCGGTACGGGCGGGGCTGGCGCCGCTCGGCGCCGATCCAAGCACTGCTGCCGCTGAAGCTGGCCAAGTACGGGGTGCCGCTGGACCCGGCGGTGTTCGAGCGGATGGACGAGGAGACGCAGGCGGCGCGCGAGGCGAAGGAGGGCCGGGAGGCCGAGGCCGCGGCCTCGGCGCGTGCGGAGGCGCTCACCGCCCAGGAGGCCCGGGGCCTGGCGGAGAGCCGGGCGGCGGTCGCCCTCGTGCCGGCCGAACGGACGGCGCAGACGGCGCAGGCGGGGAACGGCGGGCAGCCGGGACCGGCGAAGGCGCCGACGGACCTCCCGGCACAGCCCCAGCCGCAGTCGCAGTCGCCGCAACCGCCGCAGTCGCCGGTCCAGGCCGAGCTGGCGCCCGCCGAGGTGCTCGCCCGGCTGGCCGCCGTACGGCTGCGTGACGCGCAGGAGCCGGCGGGGGAGGAGCCGCCGGCCGCGCCGCAGCCGCAGGAGGAGCTGAACGTGTGGACCGAGCGGGCCGTGCGGACCACCGGGCACCCGAGCGACGGGGCCCCGGGCGGCCGGGTGCCCAGCCAGGTCTCGCCGTGGTTCAAGGCCCCGCGCCCCACCGAGCCCGCCGGGGAGCAGCCGCAGCAGGCCGCGGCCGGCCGGGGCGCTCCCGTCGAGTACGCCGAGGAGCCCGGCTTCCCGCCGGAGCCCGCGTTCGCCGAGGCCGGCTTCGCCGAGCCCGAGCCCGAGTTCGCGGAGCCGGAGTACGCCGGGCCCGGGGCCGTGCGGGAGGTGCCGGAGGCCGCGGAGCGCCCGCAGCGCCCGTTCGGTCCCGCGCCGCGTCCCGGCGTCTACCGGCTGGACCCCGAGCAGGCCTTCGAGGGGCTGGTGAGCTACATCGAGACCTTCGAGCACGAGCCGGACCCGCAGCGGCTGGCGGCCTGGCTGACCGAGCACCACGGGGTGAGCGGAAGCCGTCCCGACGGCTCGGTCCACCCCAAGGACATCGAAGCGCTCCTTCCGGAGCTGCGCGGCCGGTACGCCGCGTCCGGAAGGGACTGACCGGCGCGGGAAGCCGCGCGCGAGCCCGCCCGAGGGGGGACGGATGTTGCAGGACGGGACGGGCGGGACCGGGCCGGGGAGTGCAGCGGGGTTCTCCGCCGCCGCCCGGGCCGCCGTGGACGCGCTGCTGGCGCCCGTCGACGCGGACCTGGCCCGTCGCTACCCGGGTGATCCGGGCGCCCGCCAGCCGGTCCACACCGTCTACGTGCCGGCCGACGCCTTCGCCGCCGACACCGTCCGGACCTGGGGCCGGCGGGCCCTGGAGGCCTTCGACGCCCACGCCGGGACCTCGGCGGAGCTGGCCCGCGCGCTCGGCGTCCCGGACGACGCGCTGCTCGCCGAGGTGCACCGCCGGGTGCGGGCCAAGCTGGAGCGCGAGCCCGTCGAGGACCTGCGGATCGACTTCGAGGACGGCTACGGCCCGCGGCCCGGCGCGGAGGAGGACGCGGCCGCCGTCCGGGCGGCGGAACTGGTCGCCGCCGCCGTCGCCGACGGCACCGCCCCGCCGTTCGTCGGCATCCGGGTGAAGTGCCTGGAGGCGGCCGTCCGGGACCGGGGCATCCGCACCCTGGAGCTCTTCCTCGTCACCCTGCTGGAGCGCGGCCCACTGCCCGCCGGGCTGGTGCTCACCCTGCCCAAGGTGACCTACGCCGAGCAGGTCACCGCGCTGGTCCGGCTGCTGGAGGACTTCGAGCGCACCGCCGGGCTGCCGGCCGGCCGGCTCGGCTTCGAGCTCCAGATCGAGACCACCCAGGCGGTCCTCGGGCCGGACGGGCGGGCCACCGTCGCCCGGATGATCGGGGCGGCCGAGGGGCGGCTCACCGGACTCCACTACGGCACCTTCGACTACAGCGCCGCCTGCGGGGTCGCCGCGGCCCACCAGGGCCCGGACCACCCGGCCGCCGACCACGCCAAGGCGGTGATGCAGGCGGCCGCCGCCGGGACCGGGGTCCGGCTCTCCGACGGCTCCACCAACGTCGTCCCGGCCGGGACGACGGCCCAGGTGCACGCCGCCTGGAGGCTCCACCACGGCCTGGTCCGCCGCGCGCTCGCCCGGGCCTACTACCAGGGCTGGGACATGCACCCGGCGCACCTGCCGACCCGCTACGCCGCGGTCTTCTCCTTCTACCGGGAGGGCCTCGCCCCGGCCGTCGCCCGGCTGGCCGCGTACGTGCACCGGACCGGCGGGGACGTCCTGGACGAGCCGGCGACCGCCCGGGCGCTCGGCGGGTACCTGCTGCGCGGGCTGGACTGCGGGGCGGTGGACCCCGCGGAGGCCGGCGCCGCGACCGGGCTGGACCGCGCGCGGCTGGAGGCGCTCGCGGGCCGTCGCCGGGCGCGGCCGGCGGCGGCCGTCGAGCGGCCGGGTGCCGGGCGGCCGGGTGCCGGGCGGGGGCCGGACACGGCTTAGGCTGGCGGAGCGGTCCCCGGCGCGCTGTCGTGCGGCGCGGGCCGCACCGCCCGCCACCGTCGTCGCCCTCCGGGAGAACCGCCGCGCCATGTCCGCCACACCGGAGCCGACCCCCCGGCCGTACCTGACCATCCGGGGCGCGGGCACGCACGAGCTGGAGATCAAGAAGTCCCGGTTCATCTGCCACCTCGCCCGGGTCGCCGACGAGGACGAGGCCCAGGCGTTCATCGCGGGCATCCGCAAGCAGTACTGGGACGCCCGGCACAACTGCACCGCCTTCGTGGTCGGCGACGAGCAGCGCCGCGAGCGTTCCAGCGACGACGGCGAGCCCGGCGGGACGGCGGGCGTGCCGATGCTGGAGGTGCTGCGGCGGCGCGGCGTCACCGACACGGTGGCGGTGGTGACCCGGTACTTCGGGGGGATCAAGCTCGGCGCGGGCGGCCTGGTGCGGGCCTACGGGGGCGCGGTGTCGGAGGCGCTGGACGAGGTCGGGCTGCTGGAGCGGCGGCCGGTCGCGCTGCTGGCGGTGACGGCGGACCACACCCGGGCCGGGCGGGTGGAGAACGACCTGAGGGCGGCCGGGTTCACCGTGAGCGACCTGGCGTACGAGGCGGCCGGGGTGCGGATCGAGGTCGGCGTGCCGGAGCCCGAGGTCGCGGCGTTCCACACCTGGCTGGCCGAGGCGACCGGCGGGACGTCGGCCGCGGTGGCGGCGGGCCGTACCTACGTCGAGGTGCCGGTCTGAGCCGTGCCGGGTTTCCGGACAGCTTTCCGGCCGGTTCCGGCCGCCCGGTTCCGGGGCCCCGGCGCCCTGCCTAGCCTGGTCGGATTCCGCCGAGCAGGGAGCCGAGAGCGCGATGCCCGTCGTCCGGACCATCACCCTGGGCCCGGGGGACAGCACCGGCTGGCACTACCACCCGGGCCGGGTCGACGTCGTGGTGCTCGCCGGGACGCTCACCCGGACCCTGCACGACGGCCGGGTGGAGGTCAGCCGGGCCGGTGACTGCCTGGTGGAGCACGCGGGGCCGGTGCACATCCACGTCGGCCACAACCACGGGACCGTCCCGGTGGTCCTGATCGCCCGTTACGAGGCGCCGGCGGGCCGCCCGCTCGCGGTGCCCGTGCCGGTGCCCGGGTGGTGCCCGGGTGGTGCCGCAGCGGCACCGGGCACGGTGCCGACTGACCCGGCCGCGGCAGGGGGCCGGGGCCCAGCAGATCCTCGTCGTCCGCGGCGGACGGCTTGAGCAGATTCACCCGAATGTAGTGACGTGGCCCGGAGTTGGAACTTCCGCTCCGGGCCATGGCGTTTCCTGGGCACAGGTCCGGCGAACCGGACCAATGACCCATCGATGGAGGACACGGGACCCCACCACCGAACCCCGGAGGAATGTGCATGACCTCGGAACGATCCTCGTCGTCGCTGCCCGCCCAGGCCGGTCGTCCCGGCCCCGGAGGCCCCACGACGCCCTACCGGATGACCGTCACCACCGCCCTCCCGCACACCGACGCCCTCGCCCTGGCGGACCAGTGCCTCGCCGGCTGGCTGAAGCAGGAATGGAGCGAGGAGCCCCCGCCCCCCGGATCCGCCGCGGGCCCGGGATCCGTCGCCGGCCCCGGCCCGGGCGCGTCCCCCGCCGAACGGCTGCGGCTCGGCGAGCGCGTCCTGCTGGACCGCGACGGCGGACCGCTCGACGGCGCGCCGTCCGGCGGCCGCTACGACCGCCGCCGGGTGACCACCCCCGCCCCGCACGGCACCGACCGGCTCACCCTCACCGTGGCGACCGGGCCCGCCGGGCCGACCTGGCTGCGGCTGGAGGCCTCGACCCACACCACCGGCGGCGGAGTCCGCACGCCAGGGCGGGTACCGGTGCCCGAGGTGGTCCGCACCCTGCTGCCCCTGCTGGACGCCGCGGACGGCCCCGCCGCGGTGGCGGCCGCGCCCCGGGTGCTCACCGCCGCCGGCGTCGACCGGCTGGTCGACGAACTCTGCGACCCGGACCGGCGGATGCCCGTCGTGGTGGCCAGTGTGCCGGCCGGCCTCGGTGCCGGCCGCTGGCTCGCGGACGTCGTCGCCCCGCTCTGCGACCAGCTGCCCGGCCTGGCGGGCCTGTACGTCCTCGACGCCGACGCCCGGACCAGGTTCAACGTCGCCCTGGAGTACCACGCCGTCTACGGCGGCGCGGTGCGCACCTACCTGCCCGAGGTCGACCCGGCCTCGCGGCGGGACGGCCGCCGGCACCCGGTGCTGGCGCGGAACCGGATCGAGGAGGACCCGCGGCGCGCGGGCGCCCTGCTGGCCCGCGAGCCGCGCCGGCTCGCCGCCGAACGGCCGCTGCCGCCGGTGCTGGCGGACGTCCCGGTCCTGCGGCCGACCCGCCCCGCCCCGGCTCCCGCTCCGGCGCCCGACCCCGCTCCGGTCCCCGCCCCCGCGGTCCCGGCGCCCGCCCACGGGCGGGAGGAGCGCGAACGGGCCGGGCACCCGGCGCGGCGCGAGCTCCGCCGGGAACGCCACCACGAACGGCCGAAGCCCAAGGCCCTGCCGGCCGGTGCGGCGGGCGGGCGGGCGGCCGGTTCCGGCCAGGGCTGCCTGTCGGGCGGCCGGCTCTGCGTCGTACCGGGTGGTGCGGGCGCGCCCGCCGTCCCGGCCGCACCCGCCCGCAGGGCCGGCCGGCGACGGGCCGGAGCGTCCGGCGGCCGCGGCGGCGTCCCGCTCACCTTCACCGAACTGATGGCCAGGCTCGGGGAGTTCCCCCTGCTCACCTTCACCGGCGACCAGAAGGCCGCGCTCGCCCTCGACGAACTGCGCTGCGCCGGCGGCGGCTGGGCCCGGCTCACCTGGGACGGCCTCACCGCGCTCCAGGAGTACGCCGAGGCGGCCGTGCGCGGCCAGGCGGGCGGCGATTTCAAGCAGTGGTGCGAGCGGACCCCGGCGGGCTGCCACCGCTTCCCGCCCCGCAAGGCGGTGCGCGGCGAGTCCCGGACGGTGCACAGCCACGCCAAGTGGAAACGCGAGCGGATGCTCCCGGTACCGGAGTGCGTGGACGCCTCCCGGCGCGCGTTCATGGGCGCGCATCTGCGGATCGGCGGCGGCCGCACCGCACCCCGGTTGCACTACCTCGACGACTGTTCGGGCAGTGGCCGGATCTATGTCGGCTACATCGGCCTGCACCTGACCAACACCAAGACCAACTGAGAGGCTTGGCTGACCGGTGCGCCCGTTCGGTGGACAATGTCCGGAAGGGGGCGGGCCTCGGGGTGGCCGACGGTTGCCGACCGCCCCCGGGCAGCCGCCGGACGAGCCTGGGGGAACGACCACCGATGCAGTACTCAGCAGACGGCCAGTCCGACGGTGCTCTCACGGCCCCCCAACCGGGCTTCCTCGCCTCGGTCTTCCGCGACCTCGGGGTCGAGCCGGACGACGACGGCCCGTCCGCCCCGCCCGCCGTTGCCCCGGACGCCTCCCCGGACGGCCCGTCACCCGACGGTCCGCCGGGCGTGGGCGGCGACGAGGCCGTCGCCGCCCACGCCCGGGCCGCCGCGCTCACCCACCACCGCACGCAGACCGTCCAGGCCGAGCAGGAGCGGCTGGCCGACCTGCTCCGACGGGCCGCGCTGCCCGTCTCGGCCATGGACTTCGAGAGCCAGCTGCGCCGCTACGAGCCGCGCCCCTACCCGGCCGACGGGCCGGCCGCGGCGGCCGGCACCGACGACCCGGAGCCCCGCTGGGAGGACTTCGCCCCCGAGCAGCCTCCCGCCGCCGACCCGGACGAGGCCCCGTCCCGCCGGCTGCTCGACTCCGGCTACCAGCGCGAGCTGGCCCAGGCCCGGCTCGCCCACCAGCGCGCCCTGCGCGAATGGCGCACCCGGCAGGCCGACGCCGCCGACCCGGTCGCCGACGAGTCCCGGCGCGCCCACGACGAGGCCGAACAGGCCCGGGCGCGCGCGGTGCGCGAGTACAACGAGTCCCTGGAGGAGTGCCGCCGCGCCTACCGGCAGGCGGAGCCGGCCGCCGTCGAGTCGCTGCTGGAGAGGGCCCTCGCCGCCGCCGAGACCCACACCCAGGACCTGCCGGCGCCCTGCCGGGCCGTCTACCGGCCGCTGACCCGCACCGCCGTGCTCGACCTCGACCTGCCCGCCCTCGACGTGGTGCCCTCGCTGACCGGCTACCGGCTCGGCCCGGACGGCGAGATCCTCCCGGTGCCGCGCCCGCCGGCCGACCGGGCCGCCGACTACCTGCGGCTGGTCGCCCGGCTGGCCCTGCGCGCCCTGCAGGCCGCCGACGCCGTTGACACCGACGAGATCCTCGCCGGGGTGGTGCTCAACGGCTGGCTGCGCGAGCCCGGCGGGGCCGGCCCGCTCTGCCTGGTGAGCGTGGACGCGGACCGCGACGCGCTGGCCCGCACCAGGCTGCTGCCGCCCGCCGACCCGGACGAGGAGCCGGACGGCGAGGGCGTCTACGCGGACGCCGAACAGGACGAGGCCCTGGTCCGGCTGCGCCAGCTCGGCGCCGCCGTCAGCCCCGACCCGTACGGGTGGGCGGGCGTCGAACCGGCCGCGCAGGCGTCGGCCACCGTCCCGGCCGCGCCGGACCTGTCGGCGAACGAGTTCGCCCAGCTGGTCCGTGAACTGCTCACCCTGGGCGGGCTCGGCCAGTGGAGCGTACGGCTGCGCGGCCAGGCCGGGCTGGTCGCCACCGGTGAGGGGCCGGCCGGCAGCGCGCTGCCCGGCCGCTGGGTGGTCTGGGCCTCGCGCGGCGCCGCAGCGGTGGGGGAGGAGGAGATCCGCACGCTCGCGGAGGCGGTCCGCGAGGAGTCCGCCGAGCGCGGACTGCGGCTGACCACCGGCCACTTCACCGACGGGGCGCTCGATCTCACCGCCGAGGACGGACACCGGCACATCCACCTGGTCGACGGGGACGGCGTGCGCGAGCTGGCGCGCACCCACCTCGGTCTGCCGCTCGCCGCCGGGCGCTGAACCGGGGGCGTTCGACCGGGGCGCCGGACGCCGGGCACCACCGGGCCGTCGGCTCACCCCGACGGCCCGTCCGGCGGGCACCGGTGCGCGGTCTGCACGACGCTTGGGGGCACGGCCGTCCGGCAGCGCCGGGCGCCCGGCCCGGGGACGGCGGAACACGGGGAGACGCGTGGACAGACGGCCCGTCACGGGGGAGCAGCGGTGACCGCGGTGCTGGTCGCCGCGGGGGCCTTCCTGATGACGCTGATCGGCGGCTGGGTCGCGCAGCGCACCGGGGACCGCCGCCACCTGGTACTGGGATTCGCCGCCGGGCTGATGCTCGGGGTCGTCGCCTTCGACCTCCTCCCGGAGGCGCTGCACCAGGCCCCCGAGGAGGTCCACGGGGTGCCGCAGGCGCTGCTGATGTTCGCGGCCGGATTCCTGGCCATCCACATCGTCGAGCGGGCGGTGGCCATCCACCGCGGCCACGAGGCGGAGTACGCCGAGCACACCCACGGCCAACGACCCGCGCAGGCCCACGCCCACGGGCACGACCACGGCCGGGCCCGGTCCGGTGTCGACGGCCACCAGGGCGTCGGCCTGACCGCCGCCCTCGCCCTGGTCGGCCACAGCGTCATGGACGGCTTCGCGATCGGCGCGGCCTTCCAGGCCGGGACGACGGTCGGGACGGTGGTGGCGATCGCCGTGGTCGCGCACGACTTCGCCGACGGCTTCAACACGTACACGATCACCCGGCTCTACGGGAACAACAGGCGGCGGGCGCTGACCCTGCTCGCGGCGGACGCGCTCGCGCCGGTCACCGGCGCCGCGATCACCCTGCTGTTCACCATCTCCGAGCACCTGCTCGGTCTCTACCTGGGGTTCTTCGCCGGGTTCCTGCTCTACCTGGCGACCTCCGACATCCTGCCCGAGGCGCACAGCCCGCACCCCTCGCGGACCACGCTGCTGTGCACCCTCGGCGGGGTGGGCTTCATGTGGCTGGTGATCGGCCTCGCCGGCTGACGCCGCGGCGAGCGCGTCGGTCCCCCGCCACCGCCGCCCGCCCCACTCGGGCCGGTCAGCCGTTCCGGGCGTCCCAGTGGTCCCGCAGCGCGGCCAGCGCCTCGGTGATCGCCGGCCGCCGCGAGGCCTGGGAACGCCAGAGCGCGAAGACCCGCCGGGCCGGCTCCGGCACCACCGGCCGGGCGACCACCCCCGGCGGCAGCGCGCCCCGGCCCAGCCGCGGCACCAGCCCGACGCCCAGCCCCGCCGCGATCAGCGCGATCTGCGTCTCGAACTCGCCGACCTGGTAGCGGACGTCCGGCTCCTCGCCGGCCTCGCGCAGCGTCCGGACCAGCCAGTCGTGGCAGATGTTGCCCGGCGGCACACTGGTCCAGCGCTGCCCGCGCAGCCGGTCCTCCGGCACCACCGAAAGCCCGGCCAGCGGATGGCCGGCCGGCAGCAGCAGGTCCACCGGGTCCTCGCCGAGATCCAGCCGGGACAGGCCGTCCTGGACCGGCAACGGCACCGTCGGCCAGTCCTGGACGAGCGCCAGGTCGACCTCGCCGCGGGCCACCAGTTCGGCCGCCGGGTACGGGTCGCACTCCAGCAGCCGCACGTCCAGGCCCGGGCAGCGCTCGCGCAGCTCGGCCAGCACCCCCGGCATCAGCCCTCGGGCCCCGGTCGCGAAGGCGGCCACCAGCAGCCGTCCGACCGCCTGGCCGCGCTGCTCCTCCAACCGCACCGCGGCCCGCTCCACCAGGCCCAGCACCGTCTGCGCGGTGGCGGCCAGCTCGCGCGCCGCGTCGGTCAGCACCACCCCGCGGCCCTGACGCTCCAGCAGCACCGTCCTGGTCTCCCGCTCCAGCTTGGCGATCTGCTGGGAGACGGCGGACGGCGTGAAGCCGAGGGCCGCGGCCGCCCCGCCGACCGAACCGTGCACCGCCACCGCGTGCAGCGCCCGCAGGCGCCCCAGATCCATCATGAAGCCATGCTAAAGCGTTGCCCTTAGCATTCATCGCTGGTGCTACACGGTGCCCGGCGGCCATCCTCGTCCCATGAGCGCATCCCCGCAGGCCGCCCCCGGCGGCGGCAGCACCGGCGGCATGAGTCCGCGTCACATCGCCCTGGCCGTGCTGGTGGCCGCCGTCTGGGGCCTCAACTTCGTCCTCATCCACGTCGGTCTGGAGAACTTCCCTCCGCTGCTGTTCTGCGCCCTGCGGTTCGCCGTGGTCGCCGTCCCGGCGGTCTTCCTCGTCGGCCCGCCGAAGGTCGCCCTGCGGTGGGTGCTCGCGGTCGGCCTGGTGCTCGGGGTGGTCAAGTTCGGGCTGCTCTTCCTCGGCATGCACGCCGGAATGCCGGCCGGCCTCTCCTCCCTGGTGCTCCAGGGGCAGGCCGTCTTCACCGCGCTGTTCGCCGCTGTCCTGCTGGGCGAGCGGCCCGGCGGCCAGCGGCTGTCCGGCCTGGCCGTCGCCTTCGCCGGGATCGGCCTGATCGCCGTCGACCGGGGCCTCGGCGGACCGCTCGGCGCCTTCGCCCTGCTCGTCCTCGCCGCGGCCGCCTGGGGGCTGTCCAACGTGCTCACCCGCAAGGCCGCCCCGCCGGACGCACTGCGCTGGATGGTCTGGGTCAGCGCGGTGCCGCCGCTGCCGCTGCTCGGCCTCTCGCTGCTGGTCGAGGGCCCGGAGGCCGACCTGCGGGCCCTGCGGGGGATCGGCCTCGCCGGACTCGGCGCGATCGGCTACGTCGGGCTGGTCTCCACCCTGTTCGGCTTCGTCGCCTGGAGCTACCTGCTGCGCAGCTACGACGCCACCGCCGTCGCGCCCTACTCGCTGCTGGTGCCGGTGTTCGGGATGTCCTCGGCGTGGCTGCTGCTCGGCGAGTCGGTCGGCCCGCGGGACGCCGTCGCCGCGGTGCTGGTGGTCGCCGGGATCGGCGTCACCGCGCTGCGTCCGGGGGCGCTGTCCGGCGCGGCGGGGCGGTGGGGGCGGCGGTCGCCGCGGACGCGGACTCGGCGGTCCGCAGCGCCCGCAGCAGCGCCTCCTGCTCGGCGGGGCTGACCGGACCGAAGTACTCCTGGGCGACCTCGTGCCGGACCAGCCCGATCCGCTCCACCGCCGAGCGGCCGGCCGCGGTCAGCAGGATCCGCACGGCGCGGCGGTCGGCCGGGTCCGGGGCCCGCTCGACCAGGCCGGCCTCCTCCAGGGCGTCGACCACCGTGGTGGCCGAGCGGGGGGCGATGTGCAGCCGGTCGGCCAGGTCGCTCAGCCGCATCGCGCGGTCGGGGAGCTCGCAGCCGGGGGCGTGCGCGAGGGCCCGCAGGGCGCGGCCCTGACCGGGGGTGATCCCGTAGGGCTCCAGCCGCTCGCTGGTGCGGCGGCGGATCCGCTTGATCGCCCGCGTCATCGCGTCGGCCAGCTCGGCGGCGGTGTCCGGGGCCGCCGCCGGGTCCGGCGCGGGGGAGGAGCTCGCCGCGTCGTCGGTCGGCGTGGTGGTCATGGGCGGCTCTCCTCGGCTGGTGTCCGCCCCAGGGTATCGGCCGGTCCCGGGGCGCCCGGAAACATGTTGAGCAAGGCTCAGCATCTGGGTTAGCGTGGACAACAAGTGAGGGCACCCTAAGTTCCCTCCCCCGATCCTGGAGGGCCCGTGCCCCGCTCCGAAGCCCGCGTCGCCACCGACCGCTCCGCCCGCTACGCCAAGCAGCTCGCCGCCCACATGGGCCGCAAGATCCAGGCCGACTGGTCCGAGGAGACCGGCCGCGGCACCCTCGTCTTCGGCGCCGGCACCGCCACGCTGGAGGCCGCCCCCGACGCCCTGCTGCTCGCCGTCGAGGGCGCGACCGAGAACCTGCCCGGCCTGGAGGACGTCGTCGGCCGCCACCTGGTCCGCTTCGGCACCCGCGACGAACTGGTCGTCGAGTGGCACCGCGACAACGGCGAGCCCGGCCACGTCCACCGCAACGAGGAGGCCCCGGCGGAGGGTTAGGCCGCCCCCGGGGGGCCGTCGCCCGCGTCCTGGCCGGCGCGGCCGGTGAGCGGCCACCGGGCGAGGGCCCACAGGACCAGGCCGCCCGCGCACCAGCTGGCCACCACGTCCAGCAGCCAGTGGTAGTCGCTCCACACCAGCCCGAGTCCGACGCCGGCCACCAGCAGCGCCGCCCCGGCGGCGAGCAGCCGCCGCGTCCGGGGGCCGGCCGCCCGGGCGAGCAGCAGCGCCGCCACCCCGTACCCGAGCGCGGCGGTCGCGGTGTGGCCGGAGGGGTACCAGCCCCACTGGTCCGCCGCCAGTGGCAGCCCGGACGGGCCGGGGCGCGCGAACCACGCCTTCGCCGGTACGACCAGCAGCGGGATCGCCCCGGCCGTCAGCACCGCCACCGGGAGCGGCAGCCACCAGTGCGCGAAGCCCGCCCGCAGCTCCCGCCCGGCCGCCACCGCCGCGCCGAGCAGCAGCACGGACACCGCCACCGGGCCGCCGCCCAGGTCGGACAGCGCCTCGCCGAGGTGGTCGAGCAGCGTGCCGGGCAGCGCGTGCCGGACCTCCCGGACGGCGTGCTGGGTCCAGCGGTCCAGGCCCAGCAGCGGCCCGTCCGCCGCGACCTGCCAGGACACCACCAGCAGCAGCACCCCCAGGACCACCGGCACCGCCGGACGGGCGAGGACGCGAGGCAGCCGCCCCGGAGCAGGGGGGAGAGCTCCGGGGCGGCCCTGATGATCGCCGCTCCGTGCGCCCCGGGGGGTGTGGGTCGGACGGCCGGTCGATCGGCTTTCGGTGTGCACCGCCCCGGACGGGACGGCCTGGTTGTCCTCGCGGCCCTCGCGCGGAACCGTCCCGCAGGACGGTGCCGCGGACGGATCCGCCCGTGGGTGGGGCTCGCTGTCCATCTGTGATGACACTACGTCAAGGTCCTTGCCGGGCCGAGGAGCTTCAGCGATTCCGCACACCATCTTCACCGTCCGCGCCGGTGGCGTCACGCCGGGTTCGAAACCGATCGGCCCGTGGGGACGAGGTCCCCACGGGCCGATCAGCGCTGTCCGGACATCCCTCCGGCGGGTCTTCGGTGCGGCGACGGGGCCGCGGGCCGGCTCAGAGGGCGGCGAACGCGCCTTCGAGGATGTCCAGGCCCTCGTTCAGCAGGTGCTCCGGCATCACCAGCGGCGGCAGGAAGCGCAGCACGTTGCCGTAGGTGCCGGCGGTCAGCACGACCAGGCCCTCGGCGTGGCAGGCCTTGGCGATGGCGGCGGTGGCCTCGGTGTTCGGCTCCTTGCCGCCCGGCTTCACCAGCTCGACGGCGATCATCGCACCGCGGCCGCGGACCTCGCCGATGATGTCGAACTTCTCCTGCATGGCACGCAGGCGGCCCAGCATGATCTCGCCGATCCGCTGCGCCTTGCCGACGAGGTCCTGCTCCTTCATGGTCTCGATGGCGCCCAGCGCGGCGGCGCAGGCCACCGGGTTGCCGCCGTAGGTGCCGCCCAGGCCGCCGGTCTGCGCGGCGTCCATGATCTCGGCGCGGCCGGTCAGCGCGGACAGCGGCAGACCGCCGGCGATGCCCTTGGCGGTGGTGATGAGGTCCGGGACGATGCCCTCGTCCTCACAGGCGAACCACTGGCCGGTGCGGCAGAAACCGGTCTGGATCTCGTCCGCGACGAAGACGATGCCGTTGGCCTTCGCGAACTCCACGATCGCCGGCAGGAAGCCCTTGGCCGGCTCGATGAAGCCGCCCTCGCCCTGGATCGGCTCGATGATGATCGCGGCGACGTTCTCGGCGCCGATCTGCTTGTTGATGGTGTCGATCGCCTGCGCGGCGGCCTCGGCGGCGCAGTTCTCGGCACCGGTCAGCCAGCGGTACGGGTAGGCGACCGGCACCCGGTAGACCTCGGGCGCGAACGGGCCGAAGCCCTGCTTGTACGGCATGTTCTTCGCCGTCAGCGCCAGGGTGAGGTTGGTGCGGCCGTGGTAGCCGTGGTCGAACACCACGACGGCCTGGCGCTTGGTGTAGGCGCGGGCGATCTTCACCGCGTTCTCGACGGCCTCGGAGCCGGAGTTGAACAGCGCGGTGCGCTTCTCGTGGTCACCCGGGGTCAGCTCGTTCAGCTGCTCGGCCACGGCCACGTAGCCCTCGTACGGGGTCACCATGAAGCAGGTGTGGGTGAAGGCGGCCAGCTGCTCGGTCGTCTTCGCCACGACGGCCTCGGCGCTGTTGCCGACGTTGGTCACGGCGATGCCGGAGCCGAAGTCGATCAGCGAGTTGCCGTCCACGTCCTCCAGCACACCGCCGTTGGCGCGGGACACGTACACCGGCAGGGTGGTGCCGACGCCGGCCGCCACCGCACCCAGCTTGCGGGCGTGCAGCTCCTGCGACTTCGGACCGGGGATCGCGGTGACCAGGCGGCGCTCCTGCGGGAGCGGCGTTGCGGCGCTCATGGGTTTCTCCAGACTTCTCGGCTCGGTAGTTCGCAGGCTACGGCGGCGCTCTCCGGGCGGGCATGCGCCACTCGGTAGCAGTGGGCCGTCCGACTTGTCCGGGGCGGCCAGCGCGCTCGGCGCCACGACCGGCGGCCCGCGCTCCACTACATTGAGCGCGGGCGTGTCGCCGGGGCGGTGGCATGGGTATGGGCGGCACCGACGGCGGTCGGGCCGGCGGGCGAGGGAGCGGGGCCGTACATGGGACTGGACGGGACACGGAGCCACAGCGAGCGGACCACCGCCACCCCACACACCCCGCCCACCACGATGCCGCACCCGCGCCCCCCGGCCCGCGCGGCCTTCGACCTCGCCACCTGGGTCGCCGCCCCCCGCCCGGAGGCGGCCCCGGGCGTCTTCCGCCAGGGCTACCGGCAGCTCGACCCCGAGCGGGCCGAGGCCGCCAAGGTGCCCACCTGGCCCCTTCTCCTGCGGGCGGGGCTGAACGCGGTGGTGGGGTGGTTCGCCTATCTCTACGGCACCCAGCTGCTGATGTACCTGCTGGTGTGGTTCGGCCGCCAGACAGGGATCGGCCCCCTCGCCGAGCCTTCGGAGGCCGGGGCCATGTTCACGCTGCTGGTCGTCAACGCCATTGCCATCGCCATCGTCATCAAGGTCTTCGGCCGGATGGGCCGGTGGCCGGAGGTGTGGCGGCGGTACGCGGTGCCGCTGCTGTCGCGGACGGTGACGGAGGAGGAGCCCGCGTCCGTGGAGGAGCAGGCGGAGGTGGTGCGGCAGCGGGATCCGTGGGCGGTGCTGCGGCAGGGCGGGGCGGCGGTCGCGGCCGGGCGGCTGGACGGCGAGGCGGTCGGGGACGTCGACTACGTGCGGATCCAGCGGGCGTGGGAGTCGGCCCAGGCGGACCGGGCCTTCCTGCCCGCCTTCGTCGAGCAGGTGGCGCTGCGCGGCGCCGCCGCGTTCGCGCACCCCTCGGAGGCGCGCGAGCTGCCGGGGCGGGCGGAGCGGCACGACCTGCTGCTGGCCCAGGTGCGGCTCGGCACCGCGCAGGACGTGCCGAAGAACCCGCAGTCCCACCGGGCGGCGGGCTTCGCGCTGGACCCGGTGGTGCTGGGCACCTCGCTGCTGGCGGTGGGCCCGGCGGGGACGGGGAAGACGGCGCGGCTGGCCCGGCCGGTGGCGGAGGCGCTCTGTCTGCAGGCGCTGGCCGGGACGGCGTGCGCGGTGGTGATCGGGTCGGCGGAGGCGGACCTCGGGCCGGACGACTGGTACGACGTGGTGATCGCCCCGGGGCATGCCGCGTCCCGCTACGGGCTGGACCTGTACGGCGCGGCGCAGGACCCGGACGAGGCGGCGGCGCGGCTGGCGGAGGCGCTGCTGCCGGACGAGCTGACGGCGCGCGCCGAGTCGGCGCGGACGGCGTTGCAGCAGATGGTGGGCCCGTTCCACGCCGCGTTCGGCCGCTACCCGGGGGTGCGTGAGCTGCGGGCGCTGCTGGCCGGGGAGCCGGAGGCGCTGGAGTCGCTGGTGAAGGGGCTGCGGGCGGCGGGCCGGCTGGGCTCGTACGAGCGGGACCTGGAGCACCGGGAGCGCCAGCGCGGCCGGGCGGACGACCCGGGGGCGCTGCTGGCGGACCGGCTGGCGCTGCTGGACCGGCCGGCCTTCGAGGGGGTGTTCGCGACCGACGGCACGGGCCGCCCGCCGTTCGCGATGCGGGTGCTGGACCATCCGCTGCGGGTGCGGGTGAAGCTGCCGGAGCGCAGCCACCCGGAGGCGGCGCGGATGCTGTCGCGGCTGTTGGTGGGTCAGTTCGTGCAGGCCGCGGGGGCCCGCGGGGACCGTTCGCTGTTCGCCGGGCTGGTGGTGGACGACGCCTCGGCGGCGCTGGACGCCGGGATCGTGCGGGGGCTGCAGCGGCTGCGCGGGGCGAACGCCGGGGTGGTGCTGCTGCTGCGGACGCTGGTGGACCTGCCGGAGGCGCTGCGGGCGCCGCTGTTCGGGGCGGTGGGCTGCCGGGCGGCGTTCCCGGGCATCGCGCCGTGGGACGGGCGGCTGTTCTCGGAGGCCTGGGGCACCCACCTGGTGCGGGAGACGGCGGTGACGTTGGCCCCGGACACCTCGGGCGGGATCGTGCGGCGGGCCGGGCGGCTGGGGCGCAAGGCGCTGTCGGGGACGACCGCGCAGACGGAGTCGGTGACCACCCGGGAGGTGGAGCGGCTGCGGTGGTCGCCGTCGGACCTGGCGCACGCGCTGCCGGCCGGGCACGCGGTGCTGTCGTTGACGGCGGTGTCGGGGGAGCAAGTGCCGCCGCTGCTGGTGGATCTCAGGAACTAGGAGAGGAAGCTCGCCTTCGAGGTGGATTCGGCAGTGTGGGTTGTCCGGGGCGTCCATAATGAGAAGTGGGATTCCCCCCAGGACCCCCAGCCCTCTCTCGCCCGGCCGCAGCGGCGCGGTCGGGTCGTTCCCTCGAAGGTGCCATGCCCCCCACACTTGCCTCCGTCGTCCGCAACACCTCGCTCCATCTGACGGTCCTCGCCGGTGCGGACCACTTGGAGCGGCCGGTCCGCTGGGTACACACCAGCGAGCTGGACGACCCGACGCCGTTCCTGGAGGGTGGCGAGCTGCTGCTCACCACCGGGATCAAGCTGGGCCGTACCGCCGCCCAGTTGCAGGCGTACGTGCACCGGCTGGCCGATGCGGGGGTGGTCGGGCTCGGGCTGGGGGTGGGTCTGTCGCACACCGAGGTGCCGCAGCCGCTGGTGGACGCGGCGGCGCAGCGCGGGCTGCCGCTGCTGCGGGTGCCGGAGCCGACGCCGTTCATCGCGATCAGCAAGGTGGTGTCGGCGGCGCTGGCCGCGGAGCAGTACGAGGCGGTGACGACCAGCTTCGAGGCGCAGGAGGAGCTGACCCGGGCCGCGCTGGGCAAGGACGGCACGACGGCGGTGGTGCGGCGGCTGGCGGCCCGGCTGGGCGGCTGGGCGGCGCTGTACGACGGCTCGGGGGCGCTGTCGGTGGTGGCGCCGGACTGGGCGGCGCGCCGGGCCGGGCGGCTGGCGGCGGAGGTGGACCGGCTGCGTCGGCGGCCGGCGCCGTCGAGTGCCGCGCTGCAGGGGCGCGCACCGGGGATAGACACGGCGGACGAGGACTACGTGGTGGTCCAGTCGCTGGGTGCGGACCGGCGGGCCCGGGGGTTCCTGGCGGTGGGCACCGAGGACCGGATCACGCCGACCGAGCGGTACGTGCTGAACGCGGCGGTGGCGCTGCTGACGCTGACCCTGGAGCGGTCGCGGGAGCTGCGGCAGGCCGAGGAGAAGATGGGCGCGGCCCTGCTGCGGATGGTGCTGGCGGGTGAGGTGGCGACCGCGCGGCAGGTGGCGGCGGGTCTGTTCGGCGGGCTGCCGGAGGGGACCGTCCGGGTGCTGGTGGCCGGGGCGGCCCAGGGTACGGAGGCCGGGGAGGCGCTGGGCGAGCTGGGCGACCGGGCCGAGCAGGCCGGCTCGCGGGTCGGCGAGAAGCTCTTGGTGGCGCGGGAGGACGGCGCGCACGGGGCACGGCTGATGGTGCTGGCGCTGGACAACGGCGCGGTGCACCGGGCGTGCCTGGGGGCGGTGGAGGAGCACGAGGGCCTGTCACTGGGCGTTTCGGCGTCGGCCGCGCTGGAGGACGCCGGGACGGCGCACGCGCAGGCCGAGCGGGCGCTGGCGGTGGCGCTGCGCGGGGGGCGGCGTTCGGTGGACCACGAGGAGGTCGGCGCGGGCTCGCTGCTGCCGCTGCTCGGTGAGGACGCCGTGACGGCCTTCGCGGAGGGCCTGCTGCGGCCGCTGCGGGAGCACGACCGGACGGCGCGCGGCGATCTGGTGGCCTCGCTGCGGGCGTGGCTGTCGCGGCACGGGCAGTGGGACGCGGCGGCGGCCGACCTCGGGGTGCACCGGCACACCCTGCGCTACCGGATGCGGCGGGTGGAGGAGCTGCTGGGCCGGTCGCTGGACGACACGGACGTCCGGATGGAGCTCTGGCTGGCGCTGCGGTCCGGCGAGGAGTGACCGGGGAGCGGGAGGACGCCCCCGGCCGGGGGCTGGACGCGGTGGAGTGGGCGCGGGGGCGAACGCTACTCGGTGTCCAATCCGATCGGCGTGCCGGCCGCCCTACCCTCGGTTCTGGCTCCACGTCCGTGGGGTCGTGAGGACGACGAGGAGAGGGCCGGTACCACGGTGACCACCACGTACGATTTCTGGCTGGCCGGCCGCCGGGCGAGCGGCGACGCCGACTTCGAGGTGCACAACAGCTGGGACGGCCGCCTGGTCGGCAAGGTGAGCATCCCCACCGAGGCGCAGGTCGAGGAGGCCCTGGAGGCCGCCGTCGCCGCGCTGCCGGTGTTCGCCGCGACCCCGGCGCACGTGCGCACCGCCGCCCTGGACCACGTGGCCCGGCGGCTGGCCGAGCGCACCGAGGAGCTCGCCCAGCTGATCACCGCCGAGAACGGCAAGCCGATCAAGTGGGCCCGCGGCGAGATCGGCCGTGCCGTCTCGGTGTTCCGCTGGGCGGCCGAGGAGGCCCGCCGGACCAACGGCGAGACCATGCGGCTGGACACCGACCCGGGCGGCACGGGCCGCTTCGCGGTGGTGCGCCGTTTCCCGCGCGGTGTGGTGCTGGGCATCGCCCCCTTCAACTTCCCGCTGAACCTGGTCGCCCACAAGATCGCCCCGGCGATCGCGGTCGGCGCGCCGATCATCCTCAAGCCGGCCCCGGCGACCCCGCTGTCGGCGATGGTGCTGGGCGAGATCCTGGCCGAGACCGACCTGCCGGCCGGCTCCTGGAGCATCCTGCCGGTGCCGAACGACCGGATGCCGGCCCTGGTGCAGGACCCGCGTCTGCCGGTGATCTCCTTCACCGGGTCGGACAAGGTCGGCTACCAGATCATGGACTCGGTGCCGCGCAAGCACACCACCCTGGAGCTGGGCGGCAACGCCGCGGCCGTGGTGCTCGCCGACTGGTCCTCCGAGGCGGACCTGGACTGGGCGGCCACCCGGATCGCGATGTTCGCCAACTACCAGGGCGGCCAGTCCTGCATCTCGGTGCAGCGGGTGATCGCCGACGCGTCGGTGTACGACGCGCTGGCGGAGAAGGTCGTCGCCAAGGTGCGGGCCCAGGTCACCGGTGACCCGAACGACGACGCGACGGACGTCGGCCCGCTGGTCGACGAGAACGCCGCCAAGCGGGTGGAGTCCTGGGTGGACGACGCGGTCGCCAAGGGCGCGAAGCTGCTCACCGGCGGTACCCGTGAGGGTGCGACCTACGCCCCGACCGTGCTCGCCGAGCTGCCGGCCGACGCGATCCTGGCCACCTCCGAGGTGTTCGGCCCGGTCCTGTCGCTGCACAAGGTGGACGGCGTGGACGAGGCCTTCGCCGCCGTCAACGACTCGCTGTTCGGCCTGCAGGCCGGTGTGTTCACGCACGACCTGCAGACCGCCTTCCGCGCCCACCGGGAGCTGGAGGTCGGTGGTGTGATCATCGGCGACGCGCCGTCCTACCGCGCCGACCAGATGCCGTACGGCGGCGTCAAGGACTCCGGCGTCGGCCGGGAGGGCGTCCGGTACGCGATGGACGACTACACGGTCGAGAAGGTCCTGGTCATGACCGGCCTCGACCTCTGAGAGTGACCTGGGACGAGGGCCCGGCCGCCGCGCGCGGCCGGGCCCTCGTGCGTGCTCCGGGGCCCGGACGGGGTCAGGCGTGGCCGGCGACGGCCGCGACGGCCTCGGCCACGGTGGCGTTGCCGGACACCAGCTCCAGCGTCTGCCCGGCGGTGCCGGGTTCCTGCAGCAGCCCGGCGAGCACGGCGGCGACGTCCTGCCGGTCGACGGACCCGCGCGGCACGCTCGGGGCGAGCCGGACCAGGCCGGTGCCGGGGCCGTCGGTGAGGCGGCCGGGGCGCAGCACCGTCCAGTCCAGCGCGGTGCGGGCCCGGACGGCGTCGTCGGCGGCGCCCTTGGCCCGCAGGTAGGTCTCGAAGACCTCGTCGGCGGGGTACCGGGCCCGGGCGTCGGCGCCCGTCGCGGAGACCATGAGGTAGCGGCGGACGCCGGCCAGCTCGGCGGCGTCGGCGAGCAGGACGGCGGCGTCCCGGTCGACGGTGAGCTTGCGGGCGGCGCCGCTGCCCGGTCCGGCGCCGGCCGCGAACACCACGGCGTCGGCGCCGTCGAGCAGCCGGGCGAGTTCGGGCGCGCTGGCGGTCTCCAGGTCGAGCAGCAGCGGTTCGGCCCCGGCGGCGACGAGGTCGTCGGCCTGTCCGGGCCGGCGGATGATCCCGGCGGGGCGGTCGCCGCGGTCGGCGAGCAGCCGTTCCAGACGCAGGGCGATCTGTCCGTGGCCTCCGGCGATGACGGTGCGCATGGTTCCGACGGTAGCCCCGGAGCGCGTGCGGCGCCCCGGGAGCGGTCCCGTGGTGCCGGGCGGGGAGCCGGGCAGGACACAATGGGCGCATGACTTCGCTCGCCCACCCGCAGCTGCGGTTCACCCCCGAGGTGAACACCCCCTCCGGCCCCCGGGAGCTGGTGATCCTCGGTTCCACCGGTTCGATCGGCACCCAGGCCATCGACGTGGTCCTGCGCAACCCGGACCGGTTCCGGGTGGTGGCCCTGTCGGCGGCCGGCGGCCGGGTGGAACTGCTCGCCGAGCAGGCGCTGCGGCTGGGCGTGCACACCGTGGCGGTGGCCGACCCGGCGGCCGAGCCGGCGCTGCGCGAGGCGCTGGCGGCGAAGGCGGCGGGCCGGGCGCTGCCGGCCGTGCTGGCCGGTCCCGACGCGGCGGCCGAGCTGGCGGCGATGGACTGCCACTCGGTGCTGAACGGCATCACCGGCTCGATCGGCCTGCGCCCGACGCTGGCGGCGCTGCGGGCCGGCCGGGTGCTGGTGCTGGCCAACAAGGAGTCGCTGATCGTCGGCGGTCCGCTGGTGAAGGCGGTGGCCCGGCCGGGGCAGATCGTGCCGGTGGACTCCGAGCACGCCGCGCTGTTCCAGGCGCTGGCGGGCGGCACCCGGGCCGAGGTCCGCAAGCTGGTGGTGACCGCGAGCGGCGGCCCGTTCCGCAACCGGGGCCGGGCCGAGCTGGCGGGCGTCACCCCGTCGGACGCGCTGGCGCACCCGACCTGGGCGATGGGCCCGGTCGTCACGATCAACTCGGCCACCCTGGTGAACAAGGGCCTGGAGGTGATCGAGGCGCACCTGCTGTACGACGTGCCGTTCGACCGGATCGAGGTCGTGGTCCATCCGCAGTCGGTCGTCCACTCGATGGTGGAGTTCACCGACGGTTCCACCCTGGCGCAGGCGAGCCCGCCGGACATGCGGATGCCGATCGCACTGGGCCTGGGCTGGCCGGACCGGGTGCCGGACGCGGCCCCGGCCTGCGACTGGACCAAGGCGGCGACCTGGGAGTTCTTCCCGCTCGACAACGACGCCTTCCCGGCGGTGGAGCTGGCCCGCGAGGTCGGCACGCTGGGCGGCACCGCGCCGGCGGTGTTCAACGCCGCCAACGAGGAGTGCGTGGAGGCCTTCCTGAACGGGCGCCTGGCCTTCACCGGGATCGTGGACACTGTGGCGAAGGTCGTGGCGGAGCACGGCAGCCCCGCGGCGGGAACTTCGCTGACGGTGGAGGACGTCCTGCACGCGGAGGACTGGGCGCGCGCCCGGGCCCGCGAGCTGGCCGCGGGCTGATCCGGGTCCGCCCGGACGGCAGCGCCGGACGACCGGTACGACGACAGGATGAGCGGAGCGGCATGACGGAGGAGCAGCGGTGGCAACGGTGATGACGGTGGTCGGCATCCTGGTCTTCGTACTGGGACTGCTCTTCTCGATCGCCTGGCACGAGCTCGGCCACCTCTCCACGGCCAAGCTGTTCGGCATCCGGGTGCCGCAGTACATGGTCGGCTTCGGCCCGACGGTCTGGTCGCGGAGGAAGGGCGAGACCGAGTACGGCCTCAAGGCCGTTCCGCTGGGCGGGTACATCCGGATGATCGGGATGTTCCCGCCGGGCGCGGACGGGCGGATCACCCAGCGCTCCACCTCGCCCTGGCGGACCATGATCGAGGACGCCCGGGAGGCCTCCTACGAGGAGGTCAAGGAGGGCGACGAGAGCCGGCTCTTCTACACGCGCAGGCCGTGGAAGCGCGTGATCGTGATGTTCGCCGGGCCGTTCATGAACCTGATCCTGTCCTTCGGGCTCTTCCTGACGGTGATGACGGGCTTCGGCGTCCCGATGTCGGTGCCCACCATCGGCACCGTCTCGGAGTGCATCGTCAAGGCCGGCCAGCCGACCGACACCTGCCCGGCGGACGCCCCCGCGGCGCCCGCCTTCCAGGCCGGGCTGAAGCCGGGCGACAAGGTCGTCTCCTTCGACGGCGACCGGATCACCAGCTACGAGCAGCTCCAGAACGACATCCGCCGGTCGGCCGGCAAGAAGGTCGACCTGGTGGTGGAGCGCGGTGGTCAGCAGCTGACCCTCACCCCGACCATCGCCGACAACGACGTGCAGAAGTACGACGCCGACGGCGTGCCGGTCAAGGGCGAGACGGTGCGGGCCGGCTTCCTCGGCTTCACCCCGGCCAGCGGCGTGGTCCAGCTCGGCTTCGGACAGTCCCTCGACCGGATGTACGACATGGCGGAGAACGGCGTGAAGTCGCTCGCCGCGCTGCCCGGCAAGATCCCCGGCCTCTGGCACTCGGTGGTGGACGGCACCCCGCGCGAGGCCGACTCGCCGATCGGCATGGTCGGCGCGGCCCGGGTCAGCGGCGAGGTGTTCGCCCTGGACATCCCGGGCAGCCAGCGGGTCGCCTACTTCGTCAACCTGCTCGCCGGGATCAACCTCTCGCTGTTCCTCTTCAACATGCTGCCGCTGCTGCCGCTGGACGGCGGCCACATCGCGGGCGCGGTCTGGGAGTCGGTGCGCCGCCGGTTCGCCCGGCTGTTCCGCCGGCCGGACCCCGGCCCGTTCGACGTGGCCCGGCTGATGCCGGTCGCCTACGTGGTGGCCAGCGTGTTCATCGGCTTCACGCTGCTGGTGATGGTGGCCGACCTGGTGAACCCGGTCAAGATCAGTTAGGCCGGTGGGCCGGTGGGTGCGCGGACGCCCGTTCCCGTGCCGTACCGTTGGAGCCCGGGCGCGCGATCGTCGGCGCGCCCGGGCCCGGCCGTCCCAGCGGCGGCCGCACCGACCACACCTCAACCCCGGGGAACCCTGCGCACATGACCGCGATCTCGCTCGGTATTCCGTCTCTGCCGCTCAAGCCGCTCGCCAAGCGCCGGGTCTCCCGTCAGATCATGGTCGGCAACGTGCCGGTCGGCGGCGACGCGCCCGTCTCGGTGCAGTCCATGACCACGACGGTGACCTCGGACATCAACGCCACGCTGCAGCAGATCGCGGAGCTCACCGCGTCCGGCTGCCAGATCGTGCGGGTCGCCGTCCCCTCCCAGGACGACGCCGACGCGCTGCCGATCATCGCCAGGAAGTCGCAGATCCCGGTGATCGCCGACATCCACTTCCAGCCGAAGTACGTCTTCGCGGCGATCGACGCCGGCTGCGCGGCGGTCCGCGTCAACCCGGGCAACATCAAGGCCTTCGACGACAAGGTCGGCGAGATCGCCAAGGCCGCCAAGGACGCCGGCGTGCCGATCCGGATCGGCGTCAACGCCGGCTCGCTCGACAAGCGCCTGCTGGAGAAGTACGGCCGGGCCACCCCGGAGGCGCTGGTCGAGTCCGCGCTCTGGGAGTGCTCGCTGTTCGAGGAGCACGACTTCCGCGACATCAAGATCTCGGTCAAGCACAACGACCCGGTCGTGATGATCAACGCCTACCGCCAGCTCGCCGCCGCCTGCGACTACCCGCTGCACCTCGGTGTCACCGAGGCCGGCCCTGCCTTCCAGGGCACCATCAAGTCCGCGGTCGCCTTCGGCGCGCTGCTCGCCGAGGGCATCGGCGACACCATCCGGGTCTCGCTCTCCGCCCCGCCGGCCGAGGAGATCAAGGTCGGCAACCAGATCCTGGAGTCGCTCGGCCTGCGCCAGCGCGGCCTGGAGATCGTCTCCTGCCCGTCCTGCGGCCGCGCCCAGGTCGACGTCTACAAGCTCGCCGAGGAGGTCACGGCCGGCCTGGAGGGCATGAACGTGCCGCTGCGCGTCGCCGTCATGGGCTGCGTCGTCAACGGCCCGGGCGAGGCCCGCGAGGCCGACCTCGGTGTCGCCTCCGGCAACGGCAAGGGCCAGATCTTCGTCAAGGGCGAGGTCATCAAGACCGTGCCCGAGTCCAAGATCGTGGAGACCCTCATCGAGGAGGCGTTCAAGATCGCCGAGCAGATGGAGGCCGAGGGCGCCGAGTCCGGCGCGCCGACCGTCACCGCCGGCGAGTGACCCACCCCGGTGTCGGGTAGGTCCGCGCAGTTCTTCCGGAAGCGGGGCCGTCCGTGCGCGGACGGCCCCGTGGCCGTATCCGGGTGGGGCCACGGAGTAGGGTGCGGCCAGAGTCGTCTCAGTAAGGTGCTGTCTCGATGCTCGATCGAGGTGTGATGCTCCCCAGCTCGTTCCAGGCCGCCCGCGCCCTGGCGACCACCCGCGTGCTGGAACCACCGGACCTCGCCGACGCCCTCGCCGTCCTCCACCGCGACCCGGTCGCCAACGCCTTCGTCGCCACCCGGGTGGAGGCCGTCGGCCTCGATCCCTGGCGGCTCGGCGGAGAGATGTGGGGCTGGTACGACGAGAACGGCGACCTCGACGCGCTCTGCTACGCGGGGGCCAACCTGGTGCTGGTCAACGCCGGTCCGCAGGCCGTCCAGGCCTTCGCGGAGCGTGCCCGGCGGCAGGGGCGCCGCTGTTCCTCCATCGTGGGCCCGGCCGGGCCCACCGCGGCGCTGTGGGCGCTGCTGGAGCGCAGCTGGGGGCCGGCCCGGGAGGTCCGGGCGCACCAGCCGCTGCTGTCGACGAGCGTGCCGTCCGCGGAGATCGGGCCGGACCCGCTGGTCCGCAGGGTGCGGCGCAATGAGATCGACACCCTGATGCCGGCCTGTGTGGCGATGTTCACCGAGGAGGTCGGGGTCTCTCCGCTGGCCGGGGACGGCGGGCTGCTCTACCAGGCCCGGGTCGCCGAACTCGTCTCCACGGGGCGGTCGTTCGCCCGGTTCGGGGAGGACGGGGAGGTCGTTTTCAAGGCCGAGATCGGGGCCGTCACGGCGGGGGCCTGCCAGATCCAGGGGGTCTGGGTGGCGCCGGAGCACCGGGGGCAGGGGCTCTCCGAGACCGGCATGGCGGCGGTGCTGGACATCGCGCTGCGGGAGGTGGCTCCGGTGGTCTCGCTGTACGTCAACGACTACAACCTGCGGGCCCGGGCCGCGTACCGGCGGGTGGGGTTCCGGGAGGTCGGGGCGTTCATGAGCGTGCTGTTCTGAGGGGCGGGGGACATGGAACGGGACGCGCAGCGGCGGGGCGGGGGCGCCGGGAGGGGTGCCGGGGGAACCGGGGGCGCAGGAGGGGGCGGGGTGGTGATCGAGGCCATCGATCTCGGGGCGTGGGCTCCGCAGGCGCTGGACGTCCAGGCGGCGGCGTTCGGGCTGACGCCGGAGGAGGTCATGGTCCGGCTGCACATCGTCGGGCGGCACGCGCAGCAGCCCGGGGTGATCGCGTTGGGGGCGTTCGTCGGGGGGCGGCTGGTCGGCTTCGGGTACGGCATGCCCAACCACCGTGAGCACTGGTGGAGCACGGTGATCGAGCCCTACCTGGTCGCCCGGGGGCACGGGGACTGGCTGGACGACGTCTTCGCGGTCACCGAACTGCACGTGCTGCCGGAGTTCCAGGGGCGGGGGGTCGGCTCGGCGTTGATCCGCACGCTCACCGCGCGGTCCGGGATGGACCGCAGCATCCTTTCCGCGATCGACGCCGAGACGCCGGCGCGGCGGCTCTACCGGGCGCTGGGGTACCGGGATCTCGCGCGGGCCGTGCACTTCCCCAACACCGAGCGGCGGTACGCGGTGATGGGCGCGCCCTTGCCGTTGCGGGGGACCGGCGGGGGCGGGGCGTCTCAGAGCGCGCCGGCGAACTCCAGGTAGAGCTCGGCCTCGGGGCGGCGGCCGGCGGCGAGGGCGGCCAGGGCGAGGTCGACGGCGCGGACCAGGGTCCAGCCGCGGAGGCGGTCGCGGTCGACGTCCAGGGCTTCGGCGAGCTGGTGCAGCCGCCGGCGGACGGCGCCGGGCAGGCCGGGGGAGCCGACCAGGGTGTCCGCGCGGTCGAGGACGAGGCGGGCCAGGTCGTAGGCGCGTTCACCGGCCAGCGGGCGGGGGGCGATGGCCAGCCAGGGGGCGCGGTCGGCGGCCAGGACGTTGCCGTGGTGGAAGTCGCCGTGCAGGAGGAAGCGCTCGGTGGCGGAGGCGGTGAGGGCGGTGGCGGTTTCCCCGGCCTCGGTGAGGAGGGGGGTGGCCTCGTCGGGGAGGGCGGGGGCTTCGGCGGGGAGCGTCGGGGTGGTGGGGAGTGACGGGCCGGGGGCGGGAGTGTCCGGGGGGAGGGGGAGCCAGAGGCGGTGGAGGAGGCTGGTGGCTTCCAGCATGGCCTTGGGCTCGGCGAGGGAGCGCAGGGGGATCTCGCCGTGGAGGCGTTCCAGGAGGAGGACGCTGGAGGTGGCGGTCCGGTGGGCGTCCAGGAGGAGGACGGCGCCCCGGCCGGCCCAGGCGGTGAGGGCTTCGGGCTCGTGGGCGTTCGTGGGGGTCCGGAGGGAGACCTTGAGGGTGGCGGGGGTGAGGTCGTCGTCGCGGTGGACGTAGGCGACGAGGCTGTGGGTGCCGCCGGGGTCGAGGACGCGGTCCAGGGTGAGGGCGAGGCGGGTCAGCTGCTCGGAGACCAGGGCGGGCAGGCCGGCGAGCCAGGCGGGGGCCTCGGCGGGGTGGGTCGCGGTGACGCTTCGCGTGAGCCAGTCGGGGACGGTGATCGGTCCTGGTGCTGCCGACATGGTGGCCTTCCGGTGGGGGGTCCCCTGGGGCGGTACGGGTCCATTGTCGGTTATGGGCGGGATGGGACGGGGTGGCGACGCGGGGTGGGGGTGTGCAGGGCGGCTCCCGGGAGGGTGGGTGCGGGGTCGGCTCCGGGGCTGGAGGAGTGTCCGACTGCCGACACGGTGGGGGCGGGGTGTTCGCCGTGGGCAGTCGGAAAATCACCCGCAACGCCCCTCCCCGCGGCCACCCCCTACGCCGCCCCCTCCCGCAGCGCATCCCTCTCGCCCGGTGGGGCGTGAGGTGGTGGGCCCGGTGGGGCGTGGCTGGGTCAGGGGGTGGGGGTGTTCTCGGGGGTGGGGAAGCCGGGGAAGGGGGTGGGGGTGGCGCCCCAGTGGTGGGCGCGGAGGGCGGATTCGCGCAGGGCGTCGGCGGCGAGGGGGCGGTGGGGGGCGGGGACGGCGGCGACCAGGTCGGCGTAGACGGTGGTGAGGCGGGTTTCCAGGTGGGCGGCGAGCCGGGTGGCGGTGGGGGCGTCGGTGACCGGGAAGGGGAGCTGGTAGCCGGGGGCCGCGGCGGTGGGGGTGGCGCCGGTGCCGGTGAGGAGGCGTTGCCAGGCGTCGCGGCGGGACTGGTGGGCGGCCAGGGTGGTGCGGGCGTCGGTGCGCTGCTGGTCGTCGGTGAGGCGGGCGCCGACCACGCCGTAGCCGTAGATGGCGGCGTGTTCGGCGCTCAGGGCGTCCTGGAAGGGGGTGGCCGGCTCGCCGGTGGTGGCGGAGGGGGCCGGGGCGGGGGCCGCGGCCGGGGCGGGGTCGCCGAGGGCGACGGTGTGCAGGACGCCGGCCGCGGAGACGGAGGCCAGCAGCCGGGCCAGTTGGGGGGAGGCGGCGCCGAGGTCGGCGAGGCGGGACTGGGCGGTCTGGCGTTCGAGGGTGGCCAGCTCGGCGAGGGTGGCGGGGGCGGTGGTGGTGGGGGGAGTGGCGGGGCTGGTGGTGGTGGGCTGGAGGGCGGCGCGGTGCTGGGCGACCTCGGCGCGCAGCGGCTGGAGCTGCGGGGCCTGGGGGAGGAGGGCGTCGTAGCCGGCCAGCAGGGTGTCGGTGGCGGCGACGGCGCGCAGGCGGACCGGCTCGTCGGGGTCGGGGCGGCGGTGGTCGCCGCCCGGGGCGGTGTCGGTGCCGTGCCCGTCGGTGCAGGCGGTGAGGGCCGTGCCGGCAGTGAGGAGCAGCCCGAGGGCGAGGAAGGTCCGTCGGCTGGGCGGCTGCATGGGTGTCACTCCGGGGCGTGTACGGGAGGACGGCCTGCCCGCCTGCCCTCGATGGCGTGAATGATTACAGAATCCTTACGTCTGTGGGCGTGGATTGCGTTCGCGCCGGGGGCGTGCGGGCGGTGTGAGCTTGCTCGCACCGGTCGGGGCGGCCCCGGGGCCGGAATCGGTGGTTGGGGGGTTCACCGGCTAGGCTTTGGGCCGAGCTGCCGCGACCCGGCCGCGCGCCGCACCGGCGCCGGGGGTGCGGGGCGACCTTCCGACAACAGCAGACGCGGCCGAGGAGTCCACCCGGATGAGCACCACCCACATCGACCGGCTGCGCGCGTTGCTGGAGCCGCTGGCCGCGCAGGCGGGCCTGGACCTGGAGGACGTCAAGGTCACCCAGGCGGGCAGCCGCCGCCAGGTGCAGATCGACGTGGACGCCGACGGCGGCGTGGACCTGGACACCATCGCCGACTTCAGCCGGGTGGTCGGCGACGCCCTGGACGAGTCGGACGTGATGGGTGCCGGCGCGTACGTCCTGGAGGTCGGTTCGCCGGGCGCGGAGCGGCCGCTGAGCGCCCCGCGGCACTGGATCCGCGCCGAGGGCCGGCTGGCCGGGATCCACCTCGTCGACGGCGGCGAGATCGTCGCGCGGGTGCTGGAGGCGGACGAGGACGGCGTGCTGGTCGAGGTGCAGCCGGTGAAGGGCCGCGGCCGGCCCAAGGAGCGCCGGCTGGAGTACGGCGAGGTCGCCCGGGCCCGGGTCCAGGTGGAGTTCAACCGCAAGGACGACGAGCTGCTGCTCGACGAGAACGTGACGAAAGACGAGGAGGCGTAGCCGTGGACATCGACATGAGTGCCCTGCGCACGCTGGTCAGCGAGAAGAACATCCCCTTCGGCCTCGTGGTCGAGTCGATCGAGTCGGCCCTCCTCACCGCGTACCACCGCACCGAGGGCTCGCGCCGCCGCGCCCGGGTCGAGCTGGACCGCAAGACCGGCCACGTGACGGTGTGGGCGACCGAGGACGCGTCGGAGCTGGAGGAGGGCGTCGAGCCGAAGGAGTTCGACGACACCCCGAGCGGCTTCGGCCGGATCGCCTCCAGCATCGGCATGCAGGTGATGATGCAGCGGCTGCGCGACGCCGCCGACGACCAGACCTTCGGCGAGTACGCGGGCAAGGAGGGCGACATCGTCACCGGTGTCGTCCAGCAGGGCAACGACCCGAAGAACGTGCTGGTCGACATCGGCAAGCTGGAGGCCATCCTCCCGCCGCAGGAGCAGGTCCCGGGCGAGGACTACCGGCACGGCACCCGGCTGAAGTGCTACGTCGTGGCCGTGCGCCGGGGCGTGCGCGGGGCGTCGGTGACGCTGTCGCGCACCCACCCGAGCCTGGTGAAGAAGCTGTTCGCGCTGGAGGTCCCGGAGATCGCGGACGGCAGCGTGGAGATCGCGGCGATCGCCCGCGAGGCCGGCCACCGGACCAAGATCGCGGTCTGGTCGCGCCGCCAGGGGCTGAACGCCAAGGGCGCCTGCATCGGTCCGATGGGCTCCCGGGTGCGCGCGGTGATGGGCGAGCTGCACGGCGAGAAGATCGACATCGTCGACTGGTCGGAGGACCCGCGCGAGATGGTCGCCGCCGCGCTGTCCCCCGCCCGGGTGACCAGTGTGGAGATCGTCGACGCCGCCCAGCGCTCCGCACGGGTGATCGTGCCGGACTACCAGCTGTCGCTGGCGATCGGCAAGGAGGGGCAGAACGCCCGTCTGGCCGCCCGTCTCACCGGGTGGCGGATCGACATCCGGCCGGACACCGAGGGCGGCGAGCAGGAATCCGCGGCCCAGTAGTCGTTGTTGTCGCAGTGTCCCCGCCGTTCCCTCCGGGACCGGCGGGGCGGCGCCATGTCCCTTCGGAGGGGTAGACTTGCCTTCGTCTGGCCGGACGCATGTCCGAGCACGCCCGGAACGCACCTGCGTGGGCTGCCGCAAGCGCGCGGCCAAGCACCAGCTGTTGCGTGTCACGGCGGTCGAGGGCGTCTGCGTCCCTGATCCACGTGGCGCACTGCCGGGCCGGGGCGCACACCTGCACCCCGAACCGGCCTGCCTCGACCTCGCGGTCCGCCGACGGGCGTTCCCCCGGGCCTTCCGGCTCCAGGGCGCGCTCGACACCGGGCGGCTCCGCGAGTTCATCGAGGAGCGGGTGAGCGACAGCTCCCCGTGACGGCCCGCCGCTCGCGCGGCGGAGAACCACCGCAACAAGCACGGCGCACGGGCAGCCGTACGCCGTGCCACCAGTCAGGTACCTCGCGATGTGGAAGTAGGTCGAGATTGCGATGAGCACTCGATGAGTACGCGATGAGTACGCGATGGGTACGCCCATGAAGTAGCGACAGTCCGGCGGACGAGACCCCCGGACTCATAGACAGGAGTGAAGTGGCTAAGGTCCGGGTTTACGAACTCGCCAAGGAGCTCGGTTTGGAGAGCAAGGCCGTCATGGCCAAGCTCACCGAGCTGGGTGAGTTCGTCCGTTCGGCGTCCTCGACGATCGAGGCGCCGGTCGTACGCAAGTTGACTGACGCGCTTGGCGTTGCCCCCACCGGTGGTGGCTCCGCTGCCAAGCCGGGCCCGCGGAAGCCCGCGGCGCCCCAGCCCGCGGCCGGTTCGGCCGCGGGTGCGCCCAAGCCGGGTGCCCCGGGTCCGCGCCCCGCGGCCCCCGGTCCCCGTCCGACCCCCGCGGCCGCCGCCCCGGCGCCGGCCGCTCCGGCTGCTCCGGCCGCGCCCAAGGCGTCCGGCCCGACGCCGGGCCCGCGCCCGGCCCCGCGCCCCGCGGCGCCCGCCGCCCCGGCGGCCGAGTTCTCCTCGCCGGCCCCCGCGGCCGCCGAGACCCAGGCTCCGCGTCCGGCCTCCCAGGCCGCGCGTCCGGCCGGCCCCGCCGCCGGCGGTGCCCGTCCGGGCCCGCGTCCGGCCGGTCCGCGTCCGGGCAACAACCCGTTCACCTCGGGCAGTGCCACCGGCATGGCCCGTCCCGGCGACCGCCGTCCGGGCGCGCCGGGCGGCCGTCCGGGTGCTCCGGCCGGCCAGGGCGGCGACCGTCCCCGTCCGGGTGGCGACCGTCCGCGTCCGGGTGGCCAGGGTGCCCCCGGTGCCGGTGCCCCGCGTCCCGGTGGTGACCGTCCGCGTCCGGGTGGCCAGGGTGCCCCCGGTGCCGGCGCTCCCCGTCCGGGTGGTGCCCCGCGTCCCGGTGGCGCGCCGCGTCCGGCCGCTCCGGGTGCCCCGGGTGCCGGTGCTCCGCGTCCCGACGGCATGCCGCGTCCGGCCGGCCCGCGTCCGACCCCGTCGGGCATGCCGCGTCCGAACCCGGGCATGATGCCGCAGCGTCCGGCCGGTCCGGGCCCGCGTCCCGGCCCGGGTGGCCGTGGTCCGGGTGGCCCCGGCGGCCGTCCGGGTGCGCCGGGCGGTGCCCGTCCGGGCTTCCAGGGCCGTCCGGCCGGTCCGGGCTCGCGTCCGGCCGGTGGCGGCTTCGGCGGTCCGCGTCCGGGTGGCGCCGGTGCCGGTGGCGGCGGCGGCTTCGGCGGCCCGCGTCCGGGTGGCTTCGGCGGCCGTCCGGGTGGTCCGGGTGCCCGTGGCGGCACGCAGGGCGCCTTCGGCCGCGGCCCCGGTGGCCGTCCGGCCCGTGGTCGCAAGTCGAAGCGGGCGAAGCGCCAGGAGTACGAGGCCATGCAGGCCCCGTCCGTCGGCGGTGTGATGCTGCCCCGCGGCAACGGCCAGACCGTTCGCCTGTCGAGCGGCGCCTCGCTGATGGACTTCGCGGAGAAGATCAACGCCAACCCGGCCGCGCTCGTCTCCGTGATGTTCAACCTCGGTGAGATGGTCACCGCGACGCAGTCGGTCTCCGACGCGACGCTGCAGCTGCTGGCCGACGAGATGGGCTTCCAGCTCGAAATCGTCAGCCGGGACGACGAGGACCGCGAGCTGCTGGAGTCGTTCGACATCGACTTCGGCGCCGACGAGGGCGACGAGGACCAGCTGGCCCCGCGCCCGCCGGTCGTCACCGTCATGGGTCACGTCGACCACGGCAAGACCCGCCTGCTGGACGCCATCCGCAAGTCCAACGTGGTGGCCGGCGAGGCCGGTGGCATCACCCAGCACATCGGTGCGTACCAGGTGGTCACCGAGGTGAACGGCGAGCAGCGCCCGATCACCTTCCTCGACACCCCGGGTCACGAGGCGTTCTCCGCCATGCGTGCCCGTGGTGCCAAGTCCACCGACATCGCGATCCTGGTGGTCGCGGCCAACGACGGTGTCATGCCGCAGACGGTCGAGGCGCTGAACCACGCCAAGGCCGCGGGTGTGCCGATCGTGGTCGCCGTCAACAAGATCGACGTCGAGGGCGCCGACCCGACCAAGGTCCGCGGCCAGCTGACCGAGTTCGGCCTGGTGGCCGAGGAGTACGGCGGCGACACCATGTTCGTCGACATCTCCGCGCGCCAGGGTCTGCACATCGACCAGCTGCTGGAGGCCGTGGTCCTGACCGCGGACGCCTCGCTCGACCTGCGGGCCAACCCCGAGCAGGACGCGCAGGGCATCGCCATCGAGGCCCACCTCGACAAGGGCCGCGGTGCCATGGCGACCGTCCTCGTGCAGCGCGGTACCCTCCGCGTCGGCGACTCGATCGTGGTCGGCGACGCCTACGGCCGCGTCCGCGCGATGCTGGACGAGAACGGCAACAGCCTCTCCGAGGCCGGCCCGTCCCGCCCGGTGCTGCTGCTCGGTCTGACCTCGGTGCCCCGCGCCGGCGACAGCTTCATCGTCGTCGACGAGGACCGCACCGCCCGCCAGATCGCCGAGAAGCGCTCGGCCCGCGACCGCAACGCCGCCTTCGCGCAGCGTCGGGTCCGGGTGTCCCTGGAGGACCTGGACAAGGCCATCGCCGCCGGCTCCATCGAGCAGCTCAACCTCATCATCAAGGGTGACGTCTCCGGTTCGGTGGAGGCCCTTGAGGACGCCCTCGTCAAGCTGGACGTGGGCGAGGAGGTCGAGCTCCGGGTCCTGCACCGCGGTGTGGGTGCCATCACCGAGTCCGACGTGGACCTGGCGATGGGCTCGGACGCCATCATCATCGGCTTCAACGTGCGCGCCGAGGGCCGTGCGCGCGCCGCGGCCGAGAAGGAAGGCGTGGACGTCCGGTACTACTCGGTCATCTACCAGGCGATCGAGGAGATCGAGAACGCCCTCAAGGGCATGCTCAAGCCGGAGTACGAGGAGGTGCGCCTCGGCGCCGCGGAGATCCGCGAGGTCTTCCGCTCCTCCAAGTTCGGCAACATCGCCGGTGTCCTGGTCCGCGACGGCATCATCCGCCGCAACGCCAAGGCCCGCCTGCTGCGCGACGGCAAGGTCGTGGCGGAGAACCTCTCGATCGAGGGCCTGCGCCGCTTCAAGGACGACGCGACCGAGGTCCGCGAGGGCTTCGAGGCCGGTGTGACCCTGGGCTCGTTCAACGACATCAAGGTCGACGACATCATCGAGACCTACGAGATGCGCGAGAAGCCGCGCGCGTAAGCGGGTGGCTGCCGGGGCCGGTCGACGGGTGGAATTCCCGTCGACCGGCCCCGGTCCTGCTGTGTAGGGTCCGGGGAGCGGTCCGGTTCGGGGCCGCTCCCCGAGGCCTTCCAGGTCGGCTTGACCTGTCACACATGTTCGTGGGAACACTCACCTTCGACCTGCTGTTGGGCGACGTCCGTTCGCTCAAGGAGAAGCGGTCGATCGTGCGGCCCATCGTGGCCGAACTGCAGCGCAAGTACAGCGTGTGCGCTGCGGAGACCGGGAACCAGGATCTGCACCGCCGGGCCGAGATCGGTCTGGCGGTGGTGTCCGGCGAGGCCGGGTACGTCACCGAGGTCCTGGACAGCTGTGAGCGGTTGGTCGCCGGCCGCCCCGAGGTTCAGCTGCTCTCCGCCAGGAGGCGCTACCACAACGACGACGACGAATGAGAGCTGTGGAGCCGGGCGGCGTGAGTCGCCGTTCTCACACAGATCAGAACCGAGAGCGCCCACAAGGCTGGGCGCGGGCCGGTACTTTGGGGCAGGGGCCCCGACGGGCGCGCAGCACGCCCGAGTACCCGGCCCACTGCACGAGGAGGCAACGTGACCGACACCGCAAGGGCGCGCAAGCTCGCCGACCGCATCCAGGTGGTCGTCGCCCAGACCCTGGAGCGCCGGATCAAGGACCCGCGGCTCGGGTTCGTGACCATCACCGACGCACGGGTGACCGGGGACCTGCGCGAGGCCACCGTCTTCTACACCGTCTTCGGCGACGACACCGAGCGTGAGGCCACGGCCGCCGCGCTGGAGAGCGCCAAGGGCGTGCTCCGCTCCGAGGTTGGCAAGCAGACCGGGGTGCGCTTCACCCCGACGCTGACCTTCGTCGCGGACGCCCTGCCCGAGAACGCCCGGAACATCGACGACCTGCTCGACCGGGCCCGGGCCATCGACGCCGCGGTGCGCACCACCGCCGCGGGCGCGACCTACGCCGGTGACGCGGACCCGTACAAGGTTCCGGCGTCCGAGCGTGACGACGAGGACGAGTAGTCATGGCGGGTGAGCCGGCGGCGGCCGGTTCGGCGGCCGGTTCCGGTTCGACCGCGGGGGCGTCCTCCACCGACACGGTGGAGGGTGCCCTCGCGGTGCTTCCGGGACCGCGTGTTGAGGAGAGCGGGTCCGAGCTGGTCTGGCAGCAGGTGGTCGCGGAGATCGGGCGGGCCCGCTCGGTCGACCTGATCTGCCACATCTGCCCGGACGGCGACGCGCTCGGCTCGGCGCTGGCGGCCGGGCTGGCCCTGCGCGGGCTCGGCAAGGACGTCCGGGTCTCCTTCGGCGACGACCCGCAGATCGTCCCCGAGTCGCTGGCCTTCCTGCCCGGCCAGGAGCTGATCGTGCCGGCCGCGGCGGTGCCCGACGTCCCCGAGCTGGTGCTCTGCTTCGACGTCGCGGCGGAGAGCCGGCTCGGTCTGCTGCGCGACAAGGCCTTCGCCGCGCCGGTGCTGGCCGTCCTCGACCACCACGCCTCCAACCCCGGCTTCGGGACCCACCAGCTGATCGACCCGGGCGCCCCGGCCACCGCCGTCCTGGTGGACGAGTTGCTGCGCCGGCTCGGCGTCGAGCTGGACGAGGCCCTGGCGACCTGCCTCTACACCGGTGTGGCCACCGACACCGGTTCGTTCAAGTACCGGGCCACCACCCCGGCGACGCACGAGCTGGCGGCGCGGCTGCTGGCCACCGGCATCCGGCACGACCTCATTGCGCGGCAGCTGTGGGACACCTCCTCCTTCGGCTACCTCAAGGTGCTGGCCGGTGCGCTCGACCGGGCCGTCTACGAGCCGCAGGCGGCGGACGGGCTGGGTCTGGTGTGGACCTGGGTGCCGTACCAGGACCTGGTGCTGTTCGGCGTGACCGTCGAGGAGATCGAGGGCCTGATCGACATCCTGCGCCGCCCGGCCGAGGCCGAGGTGGCGCTGGTGCTCAAGCAGGACCCGGACGGCACGCTGCGCGGCTCCTCGCGCTCCAAGGGCGCGGTGGACGTCGCGGCCGCCTGTGCCCGGCTGGGCGGCGGGGGGCACGTCTTCGCGGCCGGCTTCTCCTCCCGGGAGGACGTCGCCGTGGTGGTGGAGCGCTTCCGGGCCGCGCTGCGGGTTCGGTAGCCGCGGCGCGGCTTCGGTAGCTTTGCGGTGCGGTTGATGTGTGTAGGGCTTTGACAGAGAGAACTTGATGAAGCGCAAAGGGACCGGTCCGGACGGCCTGGTCATCGTCGACAAGCCGGAGGGCATCACCTCGCACGGGGTGGTCGCCAAGTTGCGGTGGCTGGCCGGGACGCGGAAGGTCGGCCACGCCGGCACCCTCGACCCGATGGCCACCGGTGTGCTGGTCATCGGGGTCGAGCGGGCCACCCGGCTGCTCGGTCATCTGATGCTCACCGCCAAGACCTACGAGGCGACGATCCGGCTCGGCCAGACCACCGTCACCGACGACCGGGAGGGCGAGGTCACCTCCTCGACCCCGGCCGACGCGGTGAGCCGCGAGGCGATCGAGGCCGGGATCGCGGCGCTCACCGGCGAGATCATGCAGGTGCCGTCCAAGGTCTCGGCGATCAAGATCGACGGCAAGCGGTCCTACGCGCGGGTGCGCGAGGGCGAGGACTTCGAGCTCGCCGCCCGGCCGACCACCATCCACGCGTTCACCGTGCACGGGCAGCGCGCGGCGGTGGCGCAGGACGGTACGCCGGTGATCGACCTGGACGTCACCGTGGAGTGCTCCTCCGGCACCTACATCCGGGCGCTCGCCCGCGACCTCGGCGCCGGGCTCGGCGTCGGCGGCCACCTCACGGCGCTGCGGCGCACCAGGGTCGGCCCGTACGGGGTGGAGTCGGCGCGCACCCTGGAACAGCTGGAGGAGTCGGTCACCGGCGGCACCGGCGGGTCGCTGGAGGTGCTGCCGATCGGCGAGGCCGCGGCGGCCGCCTTCCCGCGCTGGGACCTCGACGCCGCCCAGGCGAAGCAGCTCTCGCACGGTGCCCGGCTGAAGGCGCCCGGGATGGGCGTGGACGGGCCGATCGCGGTGTACGGGCCGGACGGCACCTTCCTGGCGCTGGTGGAGGAGAAGGGCGGCCAGGCCCGGCCGGTCGCCGTCTTCGTCGGCTGACCGGGCCGCGCGGGGCCGGGGCGGGCCCGCAGGAGTTTCACCCGCACGGGGGAGCGCGCGGAGTGAACGGCGGTCGTGACCGGCGCGGGGGCGGTCCGTCCGCGCTCGCGCCGGGCAGGCTCCCCGGCGGCGCGCAGGCCGCCGCGACGAGTCCACTCCCGGGCCGCCCGGCCCTGCGGGGAGGGCTGCGGGCATGCCGGGACTGCGGGGCTTCAGGGGCTTTGCGGGGGAGGACGACGACGCCGGCCCGGCGGGCGGTGCGGGCCGCGCCCTGCTGCGGATCCGCGACTCCGAGGGGCGGCTGCGCGGGCTCGGCTTCGCCGTCGACCGGCAGGGCACCGTCCTCACCGCCCACGAGGCCGTCGCGGGCCTGGACGGGATCGTGCTCCACCTGCGCGGCGGACGGACCAGGGTGGTGGGCCCGGAGCACGTCCGGGCGCTGCCCGGGCACGGCCTCGCCCTGCTGTGCCCCGGCCCGGCCGGCGGCCCGGCCCTCCCGCCGCTGCCCCTCGCGGAGCCGCCGGAGGACGGGAGCGGCGGGGACCTGCTGGTGCCCGTCCCGGTGCCGGGCGGGGGAGAGGCGGACGGGCGGACGGCGCTGCTGCGCTGCGGCCCCGCCGGGACCACCGCGGCGGTGTACCCGCAGGGCGGCCGTTTCCACCCGATCGACGGCGTGCTGCTGCTCGACGTGCCCTCGGCGGCGGACGCGGCGGCGCTCCCGGCCGGGGCCCCGGTGCTGGACGCCGCCAGCGGCGCGGTGGTCGCCGTGGTGGCGCCCGGCCTGCGGGTGCCCGGACGGCCGGGGCCGCCGGCCGCCGTCCCGGTGCGGGGCGCCGTCGCGGCCGGTCCGGCGCTCGCCGAGGTGCTGGCGCGCAATGCGGCGGACGTGCCCGGGTACGGGCGCGCGCTCAACCTGGCCGGGGTGCTCCGGCTGACGGCCGCCCAGGTCGCGGGCGCGAGCGCGGGCCCGGGCCGGGTGGCCGCCCTGGCGGCGGACCGGGTGGACCGCCCCGACGGTCTGGTGGAGTGGGCCGGGCTGTCGGCGACGGGGAGCGCGGCGCAGGCAGGGGGCGCGTGGCCGGGGCCGGACGCTGGGATGTGGGGGGCGCTCGGGGGCACGGGGGCGGCGGACACCGGGATGGTGGCGCTGGTGGGGGCGCCCGGGTCGGGGCGGAGCACCGAGGCGGCGGCCGTGGCCGTACGGCGCGGCGGCGGGCGGTGCCCGCGGCCCACGGTGTGGCTGCGCGGCGCCGACCTCACGGCCGGGGACCTCTCGCTCGCGGGAGCGGTGGAGCGGGCGCTCGTGGTGGCGGCGGCCGGGCTGGAGGTGCCGCCGCCCGGCGCGGCGGCGGTGGCGGCCCTGTGCGCGGCGGCCGGTCGGCCGCTGCTGGTGGTGCTGGACGGGCCGGAGGAGGCGCCGGTGCCGCTGGACGCGGACTGGCTGCGGGCGTCGGCGGGGTGGCTGACGGCGGCCGGTGCGCGGCTGCTGGCCGTCTGCGGGGAGGAGGGCTGGGCGGCGCTGGCGCCGGGGGCCGGGCCGGCGGGGGCGGTGGTCCGGCGGCTCGGGCCGCTGCCCGCCGGGGCGGCGGACCGGGTGCGCCGACGGTACGGGCTGCCGCCGGGGTCTCCGGAAGGCGCGGACGCCCGGCACCCCCTGGCGGTCCGGCTGGCCGGGGAGCTGTGGGCGGAGGGGCTGCGCGGGGAGCCGGTGCGCCGCGGAGAGCTGTTCGCCGCCCACCTGGACCTGTGCTGTCTGCGGGTGGCCCGGCGGCTCGTCGAGGACGGCCGCGCCCGGCGGCCCGGGGCCCACCGGCGCGGCGCGGTCCGCCCGGCCGGGGAGACGGCCGGGCGGGTGCGGCGGACGGCGGCGGCGGTGGCCGGGCGGGTGCACGAGGCGGCCCGGCGGATGCTCGGTGCCGGGGAGGGCGGCCTGGGCCGGGCCGCGTTCGAGGAGCTGTTCCCGGTGGCCGGCGGATGGGCGGCGGCCGTGCTGGCGGAGGGGCTGTTCGTCCCGGCCGGGCCCGGTCACCGCTTCGCGCACGGGGAGTTCGCCGACTGGCTGCAGGGCCTGCACCTGGACCTGGACGCGGCACTGCGGCTGCTGCTCGGCGAGGCCGAGGACACCCCCGGGCCGTCATCCGACGGCCGGCGGCCCGCAGCGCCCGCCGGCCGCGCCGTCGTGCCGCGGCACCGGATCGGCCCGGTGGCCGCCGCGCTGCGCAGGATCGGCGAGACCTGGGGCGCGACGGCGCTGGACCCCTGGCTGCACCGGCTCTGGCGGGCCGTGGACCTGCGCCCGCCGGGCAGCGAGCCCGGCTGGTGGGCCTGTGCACTGCTCACCGCGGGCCTGGCGGACAGCCCCGGCATCGGCGAACACCGGGCGCTGCTGGAGCAGTTGGCCGAGCGGATCGTCGAACGGGCGGCCGTCGCGGGCGGGTTCGAGCGGCTGCCGGTGCCGGGGCTGGGCGGGTTCGGTCCGGCCTTCTGGACCGCCCTCGGGCTGCCTGTGGAGCAGGAACTCGGCCTGTACCGGAGGCTGGTGGCCGCCGACGGGCCGCAGCGGCCGTTCCTCGCCGCGGTGGCCGCCCGGCTGCGTGCCGACCCGGCGGGCGTCGTGCCGCTGCTGTGCGCCTGGTTCGACGATCCGCGCGGCCTCCCCGGCCGGCCCGGGGCCGTCGTCGCCGACCTGGCGCACGACCTGCTGTTCGCGCACCGGGCGCTGGCCCTGGACGAGTTGACCGAGGCGCTGGCCGGGGCCGCGCACCCCCGGGCGGACGCGCTGCTGGCGGTGCTGGCCGTCGAGGAGCCGTCGGCGCTCTGCCGGGCGGTGGACCGCTGGAGCCACGACCCCCGGCCGGAACGGCACGTCGCCGCCGCGGTGCACGCCCTGCGCACCGCCCCGTACGCCCGCGGCGCCGGCCCCGGACTGCTGCGGTTCACCGCGCTCGCCCTGCTGGCCCGGGAGGACGAGCCGGCCCTGCACGGCGCCGCGCTCGCCCTGCTGCTGCGGGACGCGCGGAGCCGGGCCGGGCACCTGGCGGCGGCGCTGGCCGTGTACCGGCGCGGCGAGGACCGGTTCCTGACCGCGCGGGCCCTGGCCCCGGCGCTGGAGAGCGATCCGGAGCCGGTCCTCGCGGCGCTGGCGGACCGGCTGGGCGGGCCGGCCGGCGCGGGACCGGCCGGTGCGCCGGTGGCCGGGACGCTGCGGGTGCTGGCCGACGCCCGGGCGCCGCTGGCCGTGCGGTGCGCCGCCGAACTGGCGGCCCGGCTGCTGCGCGAACGGCCGGAGCTGGCCGGTCCCCTCGCCGTCGACTACCTGGGCCGCCGGCTGGCGCACGGCGTGGTGGAGGGGCCGGTGGCCCGGCTGGAGCTGCGGGTGCTGCTGAGCAGTGCCCTGGCGGCCCGCGCGGCGGCCGTGCGCCGGCCGTTCGCCGAGGTGCTCTCCCGCCCGGTGCCCGACCCGGTGGCGGACGCCCTGCGCTGCGAGCTGCTGGACACCCTGCTGGCCACCGAGGGGGACCCGGAGGTGCTGGCGGCCGCCGTCGCCGGGCTGGCCGAGCACTGCGCGGCCGAGCGGCCGGCCCGGGCCCGCGCGGTGCTGGTGCGGGCGGCGGCCGGGCTGCCGGACGCCGACCCGCTGCTGGTGCGCTGCGCGAGCCGCTCGGCGGCGTTCGCCGCGCTGCTGGTGCGCTGGCCGCAGGACGAGCGTCCGGCCCGCCCGGTGGGGCCCCGGCTGGACCGGCTGCGCGCCCTGGTGACGGCCGGGCGGGACCCGCAGTACGCGGCGGCGGAGGCCGAGCGCACGGGCGGGGGCGGGGCGCTCCGGACGCCCGCCGCCGGACCCCGGCAGCGGGTGCTGCGCCCAAGTTGCCTTCCGGTGCCGAACTCGGGAGAGGCGCATGGCACGCTATAGGGGTTCGGGTTTTGAGCGTTTGAGCGTACCGACGGTACGCACCGTAGGGAACAAGGAGCGGTCAGGTGCAGCGCTGGCGTGGCCTGGAGGAGATCCCCGATGACTGGGGACGCAGCGTCGTCACCATCGGCTCGTTCGACGGGGTGCACCGCGGACACCAGCTGATCATCAACCGGGTGGTCGAGCGCGCCCGCGAGCGGGGCGTGCGCTCGGTGGTCGTCACGTTCGACCCGCACCCGAGCGAGGTGGTCCGCCCGGGCAGCCACCCGCCGCTGCTCGCCCCGCAGCCGCGCCGGGCGGAGCTGATCGAGGAACTGGGCGTGGACGCGGTCCTGGTGCTGCCGTTCACCACCGAGTTCTCCCAGGAGTCGCCGGAGGAGTTCTTCCGGCAGGTGCTGGTGGAGGCGCTGCACGCCTGCCTGGTCGTCGAGGGGCCGAACTTCCGCTTCGGCCACCGGGCGGCGGGCGACGTCGCGCTGCTGGCGGAGCTCGGCCGGGCCGCGGACTGCGGCGTCGAGGTGGTGGACCTCCAGGTGCGCGGCGCCGCGGGCGACGGCGAGCCGTTCTCCTCGACGCTGACCCGCCGGCTGGTCGGGTCCGGCGACGTGGCCGGGGCGGCGGAGGTGCTGGGCCGTCCGCACCGGGTGGAGGGCGTGGTGGTGCGCGGTGCGCAGCGCGGCCGCGAGCTGGGCTACCCGACCGCCAACGTGGAGACCGTGCCGCACAGCGCGATTCCGGCCGACGGCGTGTACGCGGGCTGGCTGACGGCCGACGGCGAGCGGATGCCGGCCGCGATCTCGGTCGGCACCAACCCGACCTTCGACGGCACGGCGCGCACCGTCGAGGCGTACGCCATCGACCGGGTCGGCCTGGACCTCTACGGGCTGCACGTGGCGGTGGAGTTCCTGGTCTACCTGCGCGGGATGGAGAAGTTCGACTCCATCGAGGCGCTGCTGGACCGGATGGCCGACGACGTGAAGCGCGCCCGCGAGCTGACCGACGCCGGCTGACCGGCGCCGCCGCAGCGGCACGAGGGCCCGCCGACCTCCCGGTCGGCGGGCCCTCGTCGTTCGCGCTCCTGCTCCTACTGCTGCGGCGGGGCGGGCGGCGGGTAGCCGTAGCCCGCCGGCGGCTGCCGGCCGTCCTCGGGCCGGGCGTAGCCGTAGCCGGGGGCCGGCGGGGCGGGCGGCTGCTGCCACTCCGGGACCGGCGGCTGGGAGGCGGCGGCGGGCGGGACGGGTGGCTGCGGCTGGGCGCCCTGCTGCGGCGGGTAGCCGTACCCGGCCGGGGGCGGCGGGGTCTGGCCGGGCTGCTGCGCCCAGGGCGCGCCCGGTGCGGGCTGGGCGCCGGGCTGGCCGGGCTGCTGCGGGTAGCCGTACGGGTACGGCTGGCCGTACGGCGGCTGGGGCTGCGGACCGCCCTGGGGCTGCGGGTATCCCGGCGCCGGGGGCTGCGGGGCCGCCTGCTGCGGGGGCGCCTGCTGCCAGCTCGCCTGCTGGGCGGCGGCCTGCTGGGCCCGCACGATGTCCTCGCCGACCAGGGTGGCCAGGTCGAAGTACGCCTCGCGGACCTTGGGGCGCATCATGTCGAGGTTGACCTCGGCGCCGGCCGCCAGGCTCTCGTCGAACGGCACCACGACCACGCCGCGGCAGCGGGTCTGGAAGTGCGCGACGATGTCCTCGACCTTGATCATCTTGGCCGTCTCGCGGACCCCGGAGACCACCGTGATGGACCGCTGCACCAGATCGGCGTAGCCGTGCGCGGAGAGCCAGTCCAGGGTGGTGGAGGCGGACGAGGCGCCGTCCACGCTGGGCGTGGAGACGATGATCAGCTGGTCGGCGAGGTCCAGCACCCCGCGCATCGCGCTGTACAGCAGACCGGTGCCGGAGTCGGTCAGGATGATCGGGTACTGGCGGCCCAGCACGTCGATGACCTGGCGGTAGTCCGAGTCGTTGAAGGTGGTCGACACGGCCGGGTCGACGTCGTTCGCCAGGATCTCCAGACCCGAGTGCAGGTCCTGCGAGGTGAACTGACGGATGTCCATGTAGCTGCGCAGGTGCGGGATGGCCGTCACCAGGTCGCGGATGGTGGCGCCGGTCTGCCGCTTGACCCGGCGGCCGAGGGTGCCGGCGTCCGGGTTGGCGTCGATCGCGATCACCTTGTCCTGGCGCTCGCTCGCCAGCGTGGCGCCGAGGGCGGTGGTGGTCGTGGTCTTGCCGACGCCGCCCTTGAGGCTGATCACCGCGATCCGGTAGCAGCTGAGCACGGGGGTGCGGATGATCTCCAGCTTGCGGGCCTTCTCCGCGGCCGCCGCCTTGCCGCCGAACTGGAAGCGCGGCTGCTGGCGCTGCTGCTTCGGCTGGCTGCGCAGCAGCCGGTCCGAGGACAGCTCGACGGCGGCGGTGTAACCGAGCGGCGCGCCGTGCGCGGTCTGCTGCGGGGCGCCGGCCTGCTGGAACGCGGCGGGCGCGGCCGGCGGCTGGCCCCACTGCGGGGGGCCGGGCTGGGGCTGGGCCGGCTGCTGGTAGGTGCCGGGCTGCGGCCAGCCGCCGGCCCGCGGGTCGGCGGCGGCGGGCGGCGCGACCTGGCCGGGCTGCGGCTGCCCGGGCTGGGGCTGGGCCTGCTGGGGCTGCGCCGCCTGCTGGGCCTGCTGGGCGGCGGCCCAGGCGGCCTGGTCCTGCGGGTAGGGCTGTGGCTGGCCCGGAGCCGCCGGATGGGGCTGCGGCTGTGCGGGGGCCGGGTACGGCTGGGGCGCCGAGGGGTCGGCCGGCGGCCAGCCCTGGCCCGGCGCCGGACCGGGAGCCGGGGCGGGCGCGGGAGCCGGGGCGGCGGCCGGAGCGGGCGCCGGGACGGGCTCCGCGGCCGGGGCGGCGGGCGCGGCCGGCGGCGCGGCGAACGGCTCGGTGGGCGCGGGAACGGGCGTGGGCGCGGGCCCCGGCGCAGGGGCGGGAACGGGCGCGGCGGCGACGCCCTCGACCGGCTGCGGCTGCGGCACGGCCTGGACGGGCGCCTGGGCCTGAACGGCCGGCGCCGCCACGGCCGGCGCCGGTGAAGGCGCCGGCGGCGGAACGGGCGCGGCCGCCGGCGTCTCCGCCGGAGCGGACGCCCCGCCCGGAGGCGGCGTCACCGGGGCACCCGGCGCGGCCGCTGCCGGAGCCGGCGCCGGAGCACTCGCGGCGTCCGTCTGCACGTACCAGGACGGGGGAGTGTAGTCGGGCGCGTCGGACCAGTCGTCGTCGTCCTCCGCCGCGTTGTCGCCGACGTAGACGCCGTCCCGATCGCTGCTCACCTAGGCTCCCTCGTGTTCGCCGCCGCCTGTTCGCGGTGCCGTTGCCGTCTCACAGCCTAGGCCGTGGGCCACCCCCGGCTGAAGGCGGTGCCGCAAGTCCGGACGGGCCGCGGACGGGCCGCGGACGGCCCCGGCGCGGCCCGCGGCCGGCTCCCCGCGGGTCAGTCCAGGCGCCGCGGACCGCCCAGGACCTGCTGTTCCGCCTGGCCGGCCACGATCCGCACGTACTGACGGTTCATCCGGGTCGTCCACAGCGTCAGGTCGTCCGACAGGGACGGCAGTGCGGCCACCTCGCCCGCACCGAGCGAGAGCACCCGGCCGATCAGTTCGGCCTCCTCCGGCATCACCCGCTGCACCCCGACCAGGTCGGCGCCGTTGAGCACCCGCACGGCGTTCGGCCCCAGGTGTGGCACCAGGGTCAGCACGGTCTGCCAGGGCGTGGCGGAGAGCCGGCTGCGCGGCGGGCGGGCGCCGAGGTCGCGCACCACCAGCACCGGGGAGCCGACCGAGGCGCCCTGCGGGCCGAGCCGACCGGGCTGGTGGACCGTCACGCACGGCTGCCCGCCGCCCGCGGCCTGTGCCATCGGGCCCCACAGGTGGGCACGGGCGGTCTCGACGGCGATCCGCGCGCCGGTGGCGGCCGCCCGCAGCGCGATGACCTGCGCCGTCCAGAGGCCGCCGACCAGCACCAGGTCATGGGCGCTCGGCCGGAAGAGCCCGAGCACGGCGGGGCGTGCCTGGTGCACGTCCTCGCCGATCAGCACGCCGTCGTCGCCGACCGGGAAGGACACCGCCGCCAGCTCGTCGAGGGTGAGCACGTGCTTCTCCCGGCGCGGGCCGCGCAGCCCGAAGCCGGGCAGCAGCCGGGGCCGGACCCGGGGCTGCGGCTCCGCGCCGCTCTGCGGGGCGGCGACGGGCTGGGTCTGGTACGCCATCAGGAAGCACCTCCCAGCGGCAGCGTGGCGAGGACACCGGGGGCCTGCTCCAGGTCCAGCCGGGTCAGGCCGAGCCCGGCGCTCTGGGCCCGGGCCTCCACCTGCCGGCCGAGGTCGACGGCCTCGCTCTCGCTGCGCCCGGTCACCCGGACGTGGCCGCTGAGGGCCACCGAACCGCCGGTGCCGTGCCCGGCCGTCAGGCTGAAGGTGCTGGCCAGGGCGGGCGCGCCGGTGACCAGGTTGACCAGGTCGGGGACGGCGATCCGGCCGGGGGCGCCGCCGGGGCGGCCGAGCTGCGGCCACCGGGAGATCCAGTAGGTGCTGTGCCAGCGGTCGTCGACCCGCCAGAACCGGTTGGTCTCCTGGGTGCGCCGCCCGCTGCCGCCGCCGCTGCCGGTGCCCTGGCGGCCGGCCGTGGCCAGCGGGTTGACGCAGCTGGAGATGGCGAGGGCGGCGATCAGCTCGCGCTCGTCGAGCACCGTGACGTTGAAGCCGGCGCCGTTCAGCCGCCCGGCCAGCTGGTCGGTGACCCGCTGGAGCGCCTTGCGGGCGCCCTGCTCGCCGCCGCCCCGGGCGCGCACCGCGGTGGCCGCCCGTTCCGGGTCGAGCTTGAGCGCCACCCAGGTGAGCCGCAGCGCGGGGGTGGCCGTGCCGTCGGCGAGCTCCCGGTAGGCGCGGGCGGCCAGCGACTGTTCGGGCAGGTGCGGGGCGGGCGCCGGCTGGGTGTGCTGGACCAGCTGGACCGACTCCAGGGTGATGTCGTCGACCCGCAGCGCGGAGCAGAGCACGTCCAGCGGCAGCGGCCGGGCGGTGCGGGCCGGGCGCAGCGGCAGGTCCTTGGCCTGGACGAGCAGGACGGCGCTGAGGAAGGTGCCGTCGCCGACCATGCCGGTCTCCCGGCGCACCGGCCGCCCGCCGAGGTCGGTCTCGGTGGCGTGGGTGCAGGTGCGCAGGGCGGGTTCGAGTTCCAGGGCCGGGGCGAGCGCCGGATCGGTGCCGGGCGCCGGGACGTGCGCCCGGGCGCGCTTGCGGCGGGCCCCGAGCGCGGCGCGCACCCGCAGCGCCTCGGGGATGGTGCGTCCGCGCAGCGGCACGATCGCGAGCACGACCAGCACCAGGGCGACGGCGCCGAAGCCGGCGGCGACCGGGCGGCTGATCGTCCAGCCGACCGCGACCAGCGCCACCGCGACCTCGACCAGCACGAGCTGCTGGAGCCTCAGCCGGCCGCCGAGCAGTCCGGGGCGGGGGTGGACGCGGACCGGGACGCGGCCGTCGGCGGCGCCGGAGCGGTCCGGGCGCGGGGTGCGGCCGGGGGCGGGGGAGCCGCCTGCGCCGGCCCGGTCGCGTCGTGCCGAGCGGCGCTCATCACTGCCCCGTGCCGTGCTCCGGCGTCCTGGAGCGGTCTGGCTTGGCATCCCCCGAGTGCCCCTCTCTGGTTCGGTTGTCGCGGCCCGGCTGGCCGGTGCGTGAACCGTACCCGTACCGTACTCACCGTCTGCTGCCGCATCGTAGAGGGTTCGAGCGCGTTCTCGCCCGGGGGGTGCGGGACACGGGGCAGGACGGTCCGACAGGGGAGACGACGAGGATGGCATCGCGCCGCGACGAGCTGAACGCCTACACCTTCGCCCGCAAGCGCACGGTCGCGGCCTTTCTGCTGCCCGGCGGCGGGGGGAGCGACGAGGACGCGCCGCGGCCGGTCAAGGCGGTCCTGCCGAGCGTGATCGTGGGTGCGCTGGTGGTCGGCGGCTTCGGTGTCTGGGGGGTGTTCAAGCCGAGCGCGCCGGTGGGCTGGGACGAGGGCAAGTACATCGTCCAGGGCAAGCAGAGCACCACCCGGTACGTGGTGCTGACCGACCGGGACGGGAAGACCAAGCGGCTGCACCAGGTGCTGAACATGGCCTCGGCACGGCTGGTGCTGCCGGTGGACTCCAAGGTCGTGGTGGTCGACGACGGCGTGCTGGACCGCTACCCCAACCACGGTCCGACGATCGGCATCCCGTACGCGCCGGACAAGCTGCCGAGCAAGGAGAACGCGAGCCGGCCGATGAAGTGGTCGGTCTGCGACCGCCCGGGCGACGAGCAGGGCAGCACCGTCGGCCAGGCGGTGTTCGTGGCGGGCGGCGCGGACGCGGAGGCGCTCGCCGCGAAGGACCGGAAGCTGGACGTCGGCCAGACGCTGCTGGTGCAGCAGGCGGACGACCCGCAGGTCGCCGCGTCCGGCCAGGGCACGGGCCAGGGGAAGCCGAAGCTGTTCCTGGTGGACGACAAGGGCCGCCGGCACGCGATCGGCGGCCCGGGCGATTCGGACGCCACCCGCACCCAGCTGATGGGCGCGGTCTTCGGGCCGACCGCCGTGCCGCAGAAGGTGAAGAAGGACTGGCTGGAGACCCTGGCACCGGGCAGCGACATCGTCTTCCCGAGGATCGAGGGCCTGGTGCCGGACACCAGGGCCGCAAACTCCTCCGTGCCGCTGCAGAACGCGGAGGACCGCAAGATCGGCCGGCTGGTCAGGTTCGGCGACAAGTACTACGTGGTGGGCAAGGACCGGCTGCTGCTGATCACTCCGTTCCAGGCGGAACTCATCCGGCAGAACCCCCTGTTGCAGCCGTTGTACAACCAGGACGCCAACCGGACCCCGCGGGTCGACGAGCTGACCCCGGCCGAGCACGCCCTGGTCAACAGCGATGTGCCGCTGATGACCGAGGGCGCCGCCGACTGGCCGGCGGCCACCGGCGCGCCGGTCAACAACTGGAAGGCGCCGAAGGACGCGCGTCCGGTGGTCTGCAGCACCTTCGACGGGGTGGCGGAGGACGGCCGGACGCCGAAGCGCAGCGTCTGGGCCGGTCCCGACTACCCGGTCCGCTACAGCAACGGCGCGGCCACTGCCCATGTGACACCGGGTCACGGCCTGTTCTACCGGGCGCTGGACAACGCCGCGGAGGGGTCCGGCACCGACTTCCTCATCACCGAGACCGGGCTGCGCTACGCGGTGCCGGCCAGCAGCGAGGGCGGCAAGGGCGGCCAGACCACCGCGCCGGCCCAGCCGGGGCAGCCGGCCGGCCAGGGCGGGGCGGCGAAGACCCCCGCCGCGCCGAGTGCGACGCCGTCCGGCCCGCCGCAGCCCGAGGAGAGCGGCGGCAACCAGGCCCGGCTCGGCTACCAGGGCCTCCAGCCCGCGCTGGTGCCGCAGCAGTGGTCGAACCTGGTCCCGGTCGGCCCGGCGCTCAACGCCAAGAGCGCGGCGCAGCAGCAGAACGCCTGACCGCCGCCCGAACGCCCGGCCGACGGCAGCGTGCCCGGCCGGGTGACGGGGCGTCCGGGGAGCCTCTGCCCGCGCGGCGCAAAGGAATTGGTCCCGATGTCATGGCTTGGTAACTGCCCGTCGCCCGGTGTTGGGTGAGCTGCGTGTGCCGACTACAGTGCTGCAGGACATCACACCGGTGATGCCCGGGGGCCGGAAAACGACCCCCGGCCACGAGGTCTGTCTCATGGGGGACGGTAGAGCATGGGTCAGTTCAAGACGACCGCTCAGGAGATGCTGGCGTTCGCCAAGCACATGGACGAGGTCATCAACAAGATCAACACCGAGATCAACGGCCTCAACAACCTGGTGGGTTCCATCACCAGCGGTTGGCAGGGCCAGGCCGCGACGGCGTACACCAACCTCCAGGGCCAGTTCAACACGGACGCCCAGGAGCTCAACAAGTCGCTGCGCGCCATCAAGGACGCGATCGAGCTCACGACCCAGAAGTACTCGCAGGCCGACGCCGACCAGCAGGCGATCTTCGGTTCCGCCGCCGCTGGCGCCTGAGCCTCGGCTCCGTCCGTTCACCCCGCGACGCGCACCCCGGGTGACGGGGTGCCGCGCAGCCTCGACTAGGAGACATCGTGGCCGACCACATTCTCGTCAACTTCGAGACCATCAAGAGCGCCAGCGCGGAGGTCCGCCGGACCGCGCAGACCATCAAGGCGCAGCTGGACGAGCTGAAGGGCGGCGTCACCAAGATCGCCGCGAGCTGGGAGGGCGCCGCCCAGCAGGGCTACCAGGCCCACCAGGCCAAGTGGGACCAGCGCGCCGAGCACCTGCAGCAGGTGCTGGAGCAGATCGCCAAGTCGCTGGACAACGCGGCCACCAGCTACCACAACACCGAGAGCCGCAACGCCACCCTCTGGACCGGCTGACGGCTCGCGCCGGACCGGCGCGCCGTAGGGCGGGTGCCCCCTCGCGGGCACCCGCCTTTGGCGCGCGAGCGTGCAACCAGGTGGACGACATGAGGGGTGGCAGGGTGCCGGTGGTCAGGTACCGGACGGCGGCCGCGGCGGCGGCCGTACTCGCGCTGCTGGGCGGCCCGCTGACGGTGCCGGCGGCGGCGGACGGGCCGGGCATCGCGGCCGCGGGGGAGTGCGGCAAGAACGCCCAGGACGTGCAGGCCGTGCCGTGGTCGCTCCAGCGGATGGTGCTGGACGAGCTCTGGCAGGGCGGCACGGTCACCGGCGCCGGGGTGCTGGTCGCGGTCATCGACACCGGGGTGGACGACCAGAACCCGCAGCTCGCCAACAAGGTCCTCGACGGCGGTTCGCTGCTCAAGGACAAGGAGGGCAAGCAGGTCGAGGGCGGCGGCAAGGACGACCGGGTCGGCCACGGCACCAAGGTCGCGGGCATCATCGCGGCCGCCCGCAGCGAGCGGACCGGCTTCGTCGGGATCGCCCCGGGCGCCACCGTCCTGTCGATCCGGCAGAACGACGCCGAGGGCAACGGCGACGTGCACTCGCTGGTCGCGGCCGTCAACTCGGCGGTCCAGCAGGGCGCCAAGGTCATCAACATCTCCCAGGACGTGCGCGGCGCCGGCGACACCCGGTTCGTCGGCTACGAGGAGCTGAAGGCCGCGATCGACAACGCGGAGAACCGCGGCGTGGTGGTGGTCGCCTCCTCCGGCAACGACGGCCAGAAGGGCGACACCTACCCGGCGGCGTTCCGCACGGTGCTCGCCGTCGGCGCCTCCGACCGCAACAACGAGCGCACCTACTTCTCCCAGTACGGCGACTTCGTGGACGTCGCGGCCCCCGGCGTCGACATGCTCTCCACCGTCCCGCGCGGCGGGCAGTGCGTGGACAACGGCACCAGCTTCGCCGCGCCGTACGTGTCCGGGCTGGCGGCGCTGCTGGTCGGCGCGCACCCGGACTGGAAGCCCAGCCAGGTGCGGGCCTGGATCGAGCAGACCGCGCAGCGCACCGACCGCAAGGCGAACGAGTACATCGGCTGGGGCGTGGTCGACCCGGTGAAGGCGGTGACCACCGCGCCCGCCGCACCGGCCGACCGCCCGGTGGAGGACCCGCCGGTCGATCTGGCCTCCGCGCCGATCGTGCCGCGCCCGCTCGGCCTCGGCGAGACCCAGGCCGACCGCGACGGCCGCACCGCGACCTACGTCCTGGGCATCGGCGTGCTGCTGGTCGCCCTGCTGATCGGCGGCGGCGTGGTGCTCCGCGACCACCGCCGGCGCATCTGACGCGAGCCCCGGCCGGGCGCCGGGAAGAACTCCGGGCCCGGCTGTAACATCCCGCCCCGGTCACCGCATCGAAGGAGTGTCGACGGCGGTGAGCGGGGAGGGCGTGGGGGGATGGGGCGGAGCGGCGGCGCACGCGCGGCGAAGGACGCGGAGTTCCTGGAACTCGTCTCGGGGCACACCGGACGGTTGTACCGCTCGGCCTGCCTGCTCACCGGCGGGGACACCCACGGGGCCGAGGACCTCGTCCAGGAGGCCCTCGGCCGGATGTACGTGGTGTGGCGCCGCAGGGCGTGGACCGGCGGGCGCCACCGGGTCGACAACCCCGGCGCCTACGCGCACACCGTGATGGTGCGGGTGTTCCTCGCCCAGAAGCGCCGCCGCTCCAGCGACGAGCGCCCCACCGACCGGCTGCCCGAGTCCGCGGGCCACGAGGCGGACGGGGCGCTGCGGCTCACCCTGCTCGACGCGCTCGGCGGGCTGTCCGTCCAGGACCGGGCGGTCCTGGTGCTGCGCTACTGGGAGGACCGCAGCGTCGAGGAGACCGCCGAGGTGCTGAGGCTGTCCTCGGGCGCGGTCCGCACCCGGACCTCCCGGGCGCTGGCGCGGTTGCGCGGGCGGCTCGGCGACTCGCTGGCCGAACTGACCGCCCGCTGACGGCACGATCCGACCGCCCGCCGCGGGGGTCCGCCACCGGCCCCTGTCCCGTGACCGAAGGAAACGGTGATCACGCATGTCCGCCTCCGACAGCTTCGAGGATGATCTGCTCCGCGCGATGACCCGCACGGGCGAGGCCTTCCCCCCGCAGGGCCCGGCCGGGCTCGCGGCCGGCGGGCTGGCCCGCGGCCGCCGCCGCTGGCGGCGCCGGTCGGCCCTCGCCACGGTGGGCGGCGCGGCCGCGCTGGCCCTGGTGGGCGCCGGCGCCGTCCATCTCACCGGCGGCTCCCCGGCCGCCTCGGGGCCGGCCCCGGCGGCGAGCGGCAGCGCGCCGGACTCCGGCGCACCCGCCCCCGGGCCGTCCACGGCGGCCTCCTCCGCCCCCTCCTCCGGCCCCGCGGCGGTCAGCGGCGGGGAGCTGCTCGCCGCCTTCCGGGCGATGCTGCCCGAGGGCCGGGTCGGCGAGGCCGAGGCTTCCGGCACCGACGTCGACGGCCGGCCGGGGGGCGGCGGGAGCCCCGGGGCCTCGCTGGTCCTCGACGACGGCCGGGGCAGGGCCGTGATCACCGTCTCGGTGGCCAGGGTCGCCGAGAACGACCCGCGCCGGGCGGACAGCGGCTGCCCCGACCGGAAGCTGGTCCCCTACGACGCCTGCACCACGACCCCGCTGCCGGGCGGTGGCGCGCTGACCCTCTTCCAGGGCTACGAGCAGCCGCGCCCCCGGGGCGACACCAAGTGGTGGTCGGCCCGGGTGACCGGCAAGGACGGCCGGCTGATCGAGCTGAGCGAGTGGAACGCCCCGCAGCGCAAGGGGGTGCCGGTCTCCCGGGCCACTCCGCCGCTGAGCCCCGAGCAGCTCAGGGCGGTGGTCACCGACGGGTTCTGGGACCGGGTGGTCGCCGCCCTGGCGGAGCCGGTTCCGTACGGGCCGGGCGGCGCCGGCGGGGCGTACGGCGGGCAGGAGATCCTCGCGACCGTCGCCGGGCTGCTCCCGGCGGGGCTCAAGCGGAGCGAGGCCGACGCCGGCGACTCCTTCGCGAACGTCGTGGTGAACGACGGCAGGGGCGCGTCGCTGGTGGAGCTCAACGTCGAGGACTGGAGCGGCCCGCGGCACACCGAGCCGTTCGGGGAGTCGGAGACCACGCCCGACGGGACTCGGGTGAAGGTCCGCAAGCAGCCGGGCAACCCGGTGAAGTGGACGGCCGAGGCACTGCACCCGGACGGCCTGCGGGTGGCGGTCAGCGCCTACAGCAGCGGCGGCCCGAATGCCGTGTCCACCCGCACCGCGCCGGCACTGACCGTCGAGCAGCTGAAGGCGATCGCGGCCGGCCCGGAGTGGAAGCTCAAGCGGTAGCCCGCGGACGCGGCAGTGCCCCGGGCCAGGGGGAGCCCGGGGCACTGCCGTGTGGGGGAGGGGTGGGGGTTCGGGGGGATCAGGCCTGCTGGTCCTCGGGGAGGCTGATCACCCAGTGGGTGTCCTGGCGGGGGCGCAGGTAGAACAGCCAGTAGAGGGTGGCGGCGGCGGTGATGCCGCCGGTCCACAGCAGCGGGACCACGTCCAGCTGGGTGATGACGTAGCCGAGGACCACGATCAGCACGACCGGGACGGCCGGCCACAGCGGCATCCGCCAGGCGGCGGCGTGCTTGTGGTGCTTGCGGCGGGAGAGCAGCGCGGCGATCGCGACCAGCAGGTACATCCCGGTGACGGCGACGCCGGTGATCTCGCTGAGCAGCTCGCCCTTGACGTAGCAGAGCGCGGCGCCCGGCAGGCCGACGGCCAGGGTGGCGATCCACGGGGAGCCGAACCGGCCCAGGGTGCCGAAGGCCTTGTTGACCGGGCCGGGCCACGCCTTGTCGCGGGCCGAGGCGAACAGCACCCGGGAGTTCTGGATGACCATGACGATGCCGGCGTTGATGATGGCCAGCGCGACGCAGAGGCTGATGAAGGTGCCGACCGCGGAGTTGCTCCAGGCGGTGACCATGCCGGAGATGTCGCCGGAGCTCAGCGTCGCCAGGTCGGGGGCGCCCATGGTGATGGCGGCGACCGGGACGAGCAGGATCGCGGCGGAGATCCCCAGCGTCCACAGCACGGTGCGGGAGACGTTGCGGCGCGGGTTCTCCAGCTCCTCGGAGAGGTAGACGGCGGTGGAGAAGCCCTGGGTGATGAAGAGCGCGATGCCGAGGGCGCCGATGATCGCCCCGATGCTCACCGTGGTGGTGACGCCGTCCTCGCCGGTGACCACGCCGTGCAGCATGCTGGGCGCCCCGCCGTTGGCGTGGGCGAAGCCGAGCACCGACACCACGCCGGCCGCGATGACCTCCAGGACCAGGAAGATGCCGGTGATCCAGGCGTTGGCGCGCAGGTCCAGCAGGCCGGCCAGGGTGGCGGCGAGCATCACGGCCGCGCCGGCCAGCGGCTTGTCGACGTGCAGCACGGGGGCGAGGTAGTCGGCGGTGCCGAGGGCGATGACCGAGGGGACGATCATCACCACGATCAGCGAGAGCACGAAGACCAGCCAGCCGGCCAGGCGTCCGGCCAGGGTGCCGACCATCGCGTACTCGCCGCCGGCGCTGGGGATCAGGGTGCCGAGCTCGGAGTAGCAGAAGGCGACCGCGATGCAGAGCACCGAGCCGATCGCGATGGCCAGCGCGGTGGCGCTGCCGATGCTGGAGAACAGCTCCGGGACGATCACGAAGAGCGTGGAGGCCGGGGTGACGCAGGACAGCGTGAGCAGTGTGCCGCCGACGACGCCGATCGAGCGCTTGAGCTGCTGCGGCGGGGCGTCGGGCGCGCCTGCGGGGGCCGCGGCGGGGGCCGCGGGGGCGGGCGGGCGAAGCGTGTCGGTCATGAGGCATCCGATCGGCTCTGTGCTGGTCCTGGAGAGGGAGCGGTATCGCCTCCGCTGGCTGACTGGCTCGGTTTCTGGTCCTGTCGCTCCCGGGCCGCCATGGAACCTTGGCCGGAATGATCGAGTCAATCGCACAAGGGCTTCGGAATCCGTTGCCATGAAGCGCATAAACATGCGATCTGATGATCACTAACCGTCATCACTATGCATGTCCGACTTGTTACTTTCACTTCCTCGCGCTGGAATCCAAGGTGAACGGCGGTTTACGTGCGCGCATTCAAAGGTGCTGTCCGGATGCGGAGGCAGGTCGGCCAGAAGCCTCGACAGCCCCGCCCAAGCCCCGGGCCGGGTACGGGAACCGCAGCCCTCCAGCGGAAAGATCTAGGTAACGTTTCGGCACCTGGGACGCCGGAAGGGGCCGGATCCGAGGACCCGACCCCTTCGAACACGCTCCGTCACGAGAGGGCCGGCCCTCAGGGCGCCGGCAGCCAGCCCGTCTGCACCATCTGCCCGCTGGTCACCCGGCGCGAGACGAACACGCCCCGGCCCGGCGGCAGCGCCTGCGGCTTGACGGTGCCCAGCAGCGGGCCCTCGTCCCGGTTGCCGGACAGCAGCACGCCCTGGCCGCCCAGCTCGCGCATCCGCTGCATGAACGGCTCGTACAGCGAGCGCCCGGCGCCGCCCGCGCTGCGCGCGACGATCACCCGCAGGCCGATGTCCCGCGCGAACGGCAGGAACTCCGCGAGCGCCGCCAGCGGGTTGCCCGAGGAGGTCGCCACCAGCTCGTAGTCGTCGACCACCACGAACATGTCCTTGCCGCTGTACCAGCTGCGGTTGCGCAGCTGCTCGGCGGTGACGTCCGGCCCGGGCAGCCGGCGCGCACAGGCCCCGCGCAGCATCTCGACCACGCTCGACATGGCCGGCTGCGCGGCCGCGTACTCCACCAGGTACTCCGGCGGGACGACGCCGAGCAGCGCCCGCCGGTAGTCGCCGACCACGATGCCGGCCTGGTCCGGGGTGTACCGCTCGGTGATCTGCTTGACCAGCATCCGCAGCAGCGCGGACTTCCCGGACTCGGTGTCGCCGAAGACGATGAACAGCGGGTCGGTCTCGAAGTTGACGAAGGCCGGCGCCAGCTCCGCCTCGTCCACGCCGAACGCGACGCCCCGCTCCGGGTGCTCGAAGCCCTTCGGCAGCGCGTGCCCGTCCAGCACCGCCGGCAGCATCCGCACCTGCGGCGCGCGCGGGCCCGTCCACGCCCCGGCGACCGCCGAGACCAGCCCGGCCACGCCGTTCTGGAGGTCCTCCACCGAGCCGGAGCCGTCGAGGCGGGGCAGACCGGTGAGGAAGTGCAGCCGGTCCGCGGTGACGCCGCGGCCCGGGACGGCCGGCACGTTCTGCGCCACCCGGCGGTCCACCTCGGACTCCATGGCGTCGCCGAGCTTCAGCTCGGTCCGGTTCTGCAGCAGGTCCTTGAGCGCCGGGCGGACCTCCGCGTACCGGGCCGCGGTGACGATCAGGTGGATCCCGTAGCCCAGGCCCCGCTGGGCGATGTCGCCGATGACCGGCTCCAGTGCCTCGAACTCCTGCTTGAAGGTGTTCCAGCCGTCGATCACCAGGAAGACGTCGCCGAACTGCTCCTCCGGCAGCGCGCCGGAGGCCCGGCGGGCCCGGTAGGTGCCGATCGAGTCGATCCCGGTGGCGCGGAACAGCTCCTCGCGGCGGTTGAGCACGCCGTGCACCTCGGAGACCATCCGGCGCACCTTCTCGGCGTCCAGCCGCCCGGCCACCCCGCCGACCTGCGGCAGGTCCTGGAGCGACTGGAAGCCGCCCCCGCCGAAGTCCAGCAGGTAGAACTGCACCTCCAGCGGGGTGTGGGTGAGCGCGAACGAGGCCACCGTGGTGCGGATCACCGTCGACTTGCCGGAGCGCGGACCGCCGACCACCAGACCGTGGCCGGCCGCCCCCGAGTAGTCGTGGTCGAGGATGTCGCGCTTCTGGTCCCGCGGCTTGTCGACGATGCCGACCGGCACCCGCAGCCGGCCCAGCGCCCCGTACTGCGGCGCGGTCAGGCCGCGCTCGGCGGTCGCCTGGAGCGGCGGCAGCAGCTGGTCCACGCTCGGCGGGGCGTCCAGCGGCGGCAGCCACACCTGGTGCGCGGCCGGGCCCTGGCCCGCCATCCGCTGCACGAACACGTCCAGCACGGTGTCCGCCAGGGCGTCGTCCGGCTCCTCGGCGATCGGCTCGACCTCCTGCACCAGCGGCTCGGTCACCGGCACCTCGGCCGCGGTGAACCGCACCGGCCGCGCGGTCACCAGCCGGCCGCCGGTCGACCGCTGCTGCCCCGGCGCCCGGTACGGCCCGGAGACGTACGCCGCCTTGAACCGCTCCATCACGTCGGTGCCGAACTTCAGGTAGCCGACGCCCGGCACCGGCGGCAGGTGGTACGCGTCCGGGACGCCGATCGCCGCCCGCGACTCGGCCGCCGAGAAGGTGCGCAGGCCGATCCGGTAGGAGAGATAGGTGTCCAGCCCGCGCAGCTTGCCCTCCTCCAGGCGCTGCGAGGCCAGCAGCAGGTGCACCCCGAGGGACCGGCCGATCCGGCCGATCTGGATGAACATGTCGATGAAGTCGGGCTTGGCGGTGAGGAGTTCGGAGAACTCGTCGATGATGAGCACCAGCGACGGCAGCGGGTCCAGCGCGGCGCCGGCCGCCCGGGCCCGCTCGTACTCGTGGATGTTCGCGTAGTTGCCGGCCCGGTGCAGCAGCTCCTGGCGCCGGTTGAGCTCGCCCTCGATGGCGTCCCGCATGCGGTCGACCAGGGTGAGCTGGCCCTCCAGGTTGGTGATCACCGCGGAGGTGTGCGGCATGTCCGCCATGCCCGCGAAGGTCGCGCCGCCCTTGAAGTCGGCGAGCACGAAGTTCAGCGTCTCCGAGGAGTGCGTCATCGCGAGGCCCAGCACCAGGGTGCGCAGCAGCTCGGACTTGCCGGAGCCGGTCGCGCCGACACACAGGCCGTGCGGGCCCATGCCCTCCAGCGCGGCCTCCTTGATGTCCAGGTACACGTGCTCGCCGCCGGCCCCGACACCGATCGGCACCCGCAGCCGCTCGTGCTGGGCCCGCTGCCGCCAGCTGCGGGTGACGTCGAAGGAGCCCGGGTCACCGGAGTTCATCAGGTCGGTGAAGTCCAGGTTGGACAGCAGCGGTTCGTCGTCGCCGCCGGCCGAGGCCCGGTACGGCGCCAGCTGCCGGGCGAGCGCCTCGGACTGCCAGGCGGACAGGGTGTCCGGGGTGCCGGCGTAGGTGGCGCCGGAGGCCGAGCGCAGCACCAGCTCGTCGGGCGAGACCGTGACGATCAGGTGCCCGGACGGCTCGTCCAGGTCACCCGGGACCACCTCGACGATGGTCACCCCGTGCACGCCCTCCGCGCCGGCCAGCAGCGAGTCGTGCGGCACCGAGGCGCCGTCCATCACGACGACGATGTGCGGCTGGTCGGGCGCCGGCGCGGCGTCCCGGACGAACCGCTGGCGGCCGGCGAGCTCGTCCTGGAGCAGCAGTTCCAGCTCGCCGAGGCCGGTGGCGATCAGCCGGCGCGAACCGGCGCCGTCGCTCTCCTTGCGGTGCTGGTTGTGCGGGAGCCACTTGGTCCACTCCCACTCGTCCACCGCGCCTGGTGCGGCCGCCACCGTGATCAGCAGGTCGTCCGGCGAGTGCAGGGTGGTCAACTGGGCGATCATCGCCCGGACGTTGCCGTAGACGGTGTCCGGGTCCCCGCAGACCGTGATGTGGTAGAAGGCGCGCAGCGAGATCGCCAACGGCAGGTCCTGAAGGGTGCCGTGGGCCTTGAGGAAGGTCTGCATCGCGGCCGCCGACAGCGGCTCCAGCTCGTCCATCGGCGCCGTCTGCGGCGCCACCAGCGGGGTGGACAGCTGCACCGGTCCGCGGCCGACCCGTATCTGCGCGAAGTCGCCGTCCCCGGAGCGCCGTTCCCAGAGCCGGCGGCCGTCCGCGACGATCGACCAGAGCTGGTCCGGCTCGGGGTTCAGGAACAGCTGGGCGCCGCGCTGGCGCTCGGCGGTCCGGCGCACCTGGCGGCGCATCTGCTGCAGGTACTTGAGGTAGTCGCGCCGCTCGTCCGCGGTGGCCGAGGAGCCGCCCTTGCGGGCCCGGACGATCTGGGCGAGCGCCATGCCGACCGTGGAGACGATCATCAGACCGCCCATGATCTTCATCGGCGCCTGGGCGCCCGGCGAGAAGAAGAACACCGCCGACCCGCCCATGCCGAGCATCGGCAGGATGCTCATCACCCAGTCCTCGCCGCCCGACCGGGGCAGCTCGGGCGGGGCGACCATCTCCACCGGCTCGTCCGGCACCGCGGGCGGATAGGCCCGGGGCGGCCGCTTGACGGTGATCACGCCCATGCGCGTCCCACCCCCCGACCACGAACGCTTCGCTCGATCACCACGGCATCAGCCCTCACGCCACTGGATACGTACGGGTGAGGGCGCCCCGTGTGACGCCGCCCCCGCTCCGCCGACCGCAGGCACCCGGGGAGGCGCGCGCCGCCCCCGCCGCCCTGCGCAGGGGCCGATCCTACTGGGACCCCGGGCCCGCGGGGCCGCCCGCCCTCCACGGGGCCGGACACGAACCGAGCGGGTAGGGTAACGCCGCGCCAACTCGTGGCCCCGCCGGGCCGGTTCCGCCCGGCCGGCGCCGGCGCGTCAGCCAGACCGACCAGCCGCCGGTACCGCGGCACCGTCATCAAGGGGGAGCGCCCAGTGCGTCGAGCGAACGAGGTGCGGGCATGACGACGCCCGCCACGACCGGCTTCTGCCGGGTCACCGTCGTCGCCCCGGACAGCCGGATCGACGTCGCCCTGCCCGAGGACGTCCCGCTCGCGGACGTCTACCCCGAGGTGCTGCGGCTCTCCGGCCAGACCCAGCCCGACGGCGTCCCCACCGGCTTCCACCTGGTCCGCCGCGACGGCACCGTGCTCGACGGCAGCCGCTCGCTCGCCGCCCAGCAGGTGCGCGACGGCGACCTGCTCAGCCTGCGCCCGTTCGCCGAGTCGCTGCCGCCCGCCGTCTACGACGACGTCGCCGACGCCATCGCCACCGCCGGCGAGACCGACCGCCGGTTCTGGGGCCCCGAGCTGATGCGCGCCTTCGGCCTCATCGGCACCGGCGTGCTGCTCACCCTGCTCGGCTTCGCGCTCTGGTTCGCCGACCTGCGCCACGACATGCACGGCCTGCCCGGGGTGATCTCCGGCGTCGTCGCCGTCGTGCTCACCGCCCTGGCCGGCGTCCGCGCCCGGGTCTACCGGGACGCCTGGGCCGGCCTCGCGCTCGGCCTCGGCGCCCTGCCACACGCCCTGATCGCCGGCAGCGGTGTGCTCGCGCCCACCGGCGGCCCGCTGGACGGCCCCGGCCGGCTGCAGTTCCTCACCGGCTGCGTCGCCGTCCTGGTGGTCGCCGTCCTGCTGGTCGGCCTGCTGCCCGAGAAGGACTCGCTGTTCGTCGCCGCCGCCTTCCTGGCCGCGGCGGGCGCGCTCGCCACCTTCGCCGCCGTGCTGCTTCCCGGCACCCCGGCCAACCACATCGCCGCCGTCACCGGCGTCGCCGCCGTCGCCGCGATCGGCTTCCTGCCCGGCCTGTCCGCCCGCTTCGCCCGGCTGCCCGTCGGCTACAGCGCCCCCGGCCAGACCCGGGCCCGCGGCCGCGACCACGACGAGGACACCGCCCGCGCCGAACTCGTCCAGTACGAGCGGATCGCCCACCAGGCCCGCCGCGGCCACGAGGTGCTGGTCGGCCTGGTCGGCGGCTGCGCCGCGGTGATCGTCGGCGCCTGCGCGGTGCTCGGCTTCACCGACGAGACCTTCCCCGAACTGCTCGCCCTGGTCCTCGGCCTGGCCACCATGCTCCGCGCCCGGCTGTTCCGCTACAGCGCGCAGGTCTTCAGCCTCACCATCGCCGGTCTGCTCGGCCTGTCGCTGCTGATCGTCGGCCTCTCCCTGCACACCCCGCAGTTCGTGCTGCGGGCCGGGACCGGCTCCACCGACGCCGACCTGCGCACCCTCTGGCTGGCCGCCTCGATCGCCTTCGGCGCCGCGGTGCTCACCGCGATCGCCCTGGTGGTGCCGCGGCTGGGCGTCTCCCCGTTCTGGGGGCGCATCCTGGACCTGGTCGACAGCCTCACCCTGATGTCGCTGGTGCCGCTGGTGCTGGCCGTCCTCGACGTCTACCGGCTGGTCCGCGGCGCCACCGGCTGAGCCGCGCACCGGGGCCACTCGACGGCCGTGCCGCAGGCACTGGTACGCTTGGCCTCCGAGCGCAGCCGTGTGTCCGCCCCGGACGGGGCGAGGACCGGCGGCCGCGCTCGTCACGACACCGAGTTCTCCCAGAGTCCTGTGCCGTAGACCAGGACCGCTCGGTATCACCTCGAAGGAGTTGCAGTGGCTCTCGCCTCTGACGTCAAGAAGCAGATCATCGCCGAGTTCGGCCAGAAGGAGGGCGACACCGGCTCCCCCGAGGTCCAGGTGGCCATGCTCTCCCGCCGCATCTCGGACCTGACCGAGCACCTCAAGTCGCACAAGCACGACCACCACTCGCGCCGCGGCCTGCTGATCCTGGTCGGCCAGCGCCGTCGTCTGCTGCAGTACCTGGCCAAGAAGGACATCGAGCGCTTCCGTACGCTCGTCGACCGCCTGGGCATCCGCCGCGGTGCCGCCGGCGGCGCCCGCTGAGAACGCCGCTCGGGGCGGCTCCCCACACCGGGGAGCCGCCCCTCGCGCGTATGCCGCGGCGGTACGGCCGGGGCGCCCACCGGGGCGCCCGAACGCAACGACCGTGCATAACAACTCGCGCGCACCTCCCCAGGTGGCCGAGGATTGCACCGTAGGGTTGTGGGCATGCCGGGTGATGGCGCCGCAAGCGCGCCACCAGGCAGCAGAACCCCGACCCCCGCGGGACGAAGGCTTCAAACGGAAGCCGCCCGCATCCGAGAGAGCGTCCAGACGCGGACCGCCCGTCCGGACCCGGCCGGCCGAGAGGCGCCGGTCCTCGGTAGTGGCCGCCGGAGGCCCCGCCCATCGAAGCGGGGTGCACCGGAGGCTTCGATCGAAGACCGGCCCGACCGTCCAGGGTCAACACGCAGGCGATGCGCGGGGGCGCTCTCCCGGAGACGTACGAAAGAGGAGATCTTCCAGGTGGAAGAGAACGTGTTCTACGCCGAGGCCGTGATCGACAACGGTTCCTTCGGCACCCGTACCATCCGCTTCGAGACCGGCCGTCTGGCCCGTCAGGCGGCCGGCTCCGCCGTCGCCTACCTGGACGACGACACCATGGTGCTGTCGGCCACCAGCGCGTCCAAGCAGCCGAAGGAACACTTCGACTTCTTCCCGCTGACGGTGGACGTCGAGGAGCGGATGTACGCCGCCGGCCGCATCCCCGGCTCGTTCTTCCGTCGTGAGGGCCGGCCCTCCGAGGACGCGATCCTCACCTGCCGCCTGATCGACCGCCCGCTGCGCCCGTCCTTCGTCAAGGGCCTGCGCAACGAGGTCCAGGTCGTCGTCACCGTGATGGCGCTGAACCCGGACCACCTGTACGACGTGGTGGCCATCAACGCCGCCTCCGCCTCCACCCAGCTGGCGGGCCTGCCGTTCTCCGGCCCGATCGGCGGCGTGCGCGTCGCGCTGATCAACGGCCAGTGGGTCGCCTTCCCGACCCACAGCGAGCTGGAGTCGGCCGTCTTCGACATGGTCGTGGCCGGCCGCGTCCTGCCGGACGGCGACGTCGCGATCATGATGGTCGAGGCCGAGGCCACCGACAAGACCATCAAGCTGGTCGAGGGCGGCGCCGACGCGCCGACCGAGGAGATCGTCGCCTCCGGCCTGGAGGCCGCGAAGCCGTTCATCAAGGTCCTGTGCGCCGCGCAGTCGCAGCTGGCCGCCCAGGCCGCCAAGCCGACCGGTGAGTTCCCGGTCTTCCTGGACTACCAGGACGACGTGCTCGCCGCGCTGTCCGCCGCCGTCAAGGACGAGCTCGCCCAGGCCCTGACCATCCCGGGCAAGCAGGAGCGCAACAACGAGCTGGACCGCGTCAAGGCGCTGGCCGCCGAGAAGCTGCTGCCCGAGTTCGAGGGCCGCGAGAAGGAGATCAGCGCCGCCTACAACGCGCTGACCAAGAAGATCGTCCGCGAGCGCGTCATCAAGGACAAGGTCCGCATCGACGGCCGCGGCGTCACCGACATCCGCACCCTGGCCGCCGAGGTCGAGGCCATCCCGCGGGTGCACGGCTCGGCGCTGTTCGAGCGCGGCGAGACCCAGATCCTGGGTGTCACCACGCTGAACATGCTCCGCATGGAGCAGCAGCTGGACACGCTCTCCCCGGAGACCCGCCGCCGCTACATGCACAACTACAACTTCCCGCCGTACTCGGTCGGCGAGACCGGCCGCGTCGGTTCGCCGAAGCGCCGCGAGATCGGCCACGGCGCGCTGGCCGAGCGGGCCATCCTGCCGGTGCTGCCGACCCGCGAGGAGTTCCCGTACGCCATCCGCCAGGTCTCCGAGGCGCTCGGCTCCAACGGCTCCACCTCGATGGGCTCGGTCTGCGCCTCCACCATGTCGCTGCTGAACGCCGGTGTGCCGCTGAAGGCCGCCGTCGCCGGCATCGCCATGGGCCTGATCTCCCAGGAGATCGACGGTGAGACCCACTACGTGACCCTCACCGACATCCTCGGTGCCGAGGACGCGTACGGCGACATGGACTTCAAGGTCGCCGGTACCCGCAACTTCATCACCGCCCTGCAGCTGGACACCAAGCTCAACGGCATCCCGGCGTCGGTGCTGGCCGCCGCGCTGAAGCAGGCCCGCGACGCCCGCCTGCACATCCTCGACGTGATGAACGAGGCCATCGACTCCCCGGACGAGATGTCCCCGAACGCGCCGCGCATCATCACCATCAAGATCCCGGTGGACAAGATCGGCGAGGTCATCGGCCCCAAGGGCAAGATGATCAACCAGATCCAGGAGGACACCGGCGCCGAGATCACGATCGAGGACGACGGCACCATCTACATCGGTGCCGCCGACGGCCCGGCCGCCGAGGCCGCCCGCACCACGATCAACCAGATCGCCAACCCGACCATGCCGGAGGTCGGCGAGCGCTACCTGGGCACCGTGGTCAAGACCACGACCTTCGGTGCCTTCGTCTCGCTCATGCCGGGCAAGGACGGTCTGCTGCACATCTCGCAGATCCGCAAGCTCGCCGGCGGCAAGCGCGTGGAGAACGTCGAGGACGTCCTCGGCGTCGGCGCCAAGGTGCAGGTCGAGATCGCCGAGATCGACCCGCGCGGCAAGCTCTCGCTGATCCCGGTCATCGAGGGCGAGGAGAACGCCGAGGCCGCTTCCGAGTGAAGCGCCGCTAGCTGAACCCAGCGGCCCGCACGCCCCCAGCGGCGTGCGGGCCGCACCCTGTTGTCCCGCGCTCCCGACGGACCGCTTATTTCTGACGGACCGCTTTTTTCTACGGAGGTACCCCCGTGGCCCAGGCCTCGGCGGCGACGCAGCGCCCCGGCACGACCCGGACCCTGCTGAAGGGCGCGGACGGCGCCGGAACCGTGCGCCGCACCGTCCTCCCCGGCGGCCTGCGCGTCGTCACCGAGACCCTGCCGACGGTGCGCTCCGCGACCTTCGGCATCTGGGTCGGCGTCGGCTCGCGGGACGAGACCCCGCAGCTCAACGGCGCCACGCACTACCTGGAGCACCTGCTCTTCAAGGGCACCGAGCGGCGCAGCGCGCTGGACATCTCGGCCGCCCTGGACGCGGTCGGCGGCGAGATGAACGCCTTCACCGCCAAGGAGAACACCTGCTACTACGCGCGGGTGCTCGACACCGACCTGCCGCTGGCCATCGACGTGGTCTGCGACATGCTCACCGGCTCGCTGATCCGCCCCGAGGACGTCGAGGCCGAGCGTGGCGTCATCCTCGAAGAGATGGCGATGGCCGAGGACGACCCGGGTGACGTCGTCCACGACCTCTTCGCCAAGGTGATCTTCGGCAACGGCCCGCTCGGCCGGCCGATCCTCGGCACCCAGGAGACCGTCCGGGCGCTCAGCCGCGACCAGATCGCGAACTTCTTCCACCGGCGCTACCGGCCCGAGCACCTGGTCGTCGCCGCAGCCGGCAACCTGGACCACCGCAAGGTCGTCCGGCAGGTCGAGAGGGCCTTCGCGCCGCTGCTCGCCAAGTCCGACGCCGCCCCCGCCGAGGCCCGGCGCGGCGTCAAGGCGCTGCGGACCGCGGGCCGGGTCGAGGTGCTCAACCGGGCCACCGAGCAGGCCCACCTGGTGCTGGGCGTGCCCGGCGTGCCCCGGCACGACGAGCGCCGCTGGGCGATGGGCATGCTCAACGCGGCCCTCGGCGGCGGCATGAGCTCCCGGCTGTTCCAGGAGGTCCGGGAGAAGCGCGGCCTGGCGTACTCGGTGTACTCCTACTCCTCCTCCTACGCGGACAGCGGCCTGTTCGGCATCTACGCCGGCTGCCAGCCCAAGCGGGTCGAGGAGGTGCTGCGGATCTGCCGCGAGGAGCTCGCCAAGGTGGTCGCCGAGGGCATCACCGAGGAGGAGCTGCAGCGCGCGATCGGCCAGATCTCCGGCTCCACCGTGCTCGGCATGGAGGACACCGGCTCGCTGATGAACCGCATCGGCAAGGCCGAGCTCAGCTACGGCCACCACCTGTCGGTCGACGACATGCTGGGGAGGATAGCGGCGGTGACCCTGGAGGACGTCCACGAGGTCGCCCGTGATGTGCTGGGCGCGTACCGGCCGTCGCTGGCCCTGATCGGTCCGGTCAACGACAGGCGGGCCGCGAAGCTCGCCGACCTGCTGGTGTGAGAGGACTTTCGCTATGACGCTGCGTGTCGCCGTGATCGGCGCCAAGGGACGGATCGGCTCGGAGGCGGTCAAGGCCGTGGAGGCCGCCCCCGACCTGGAGCTGGTCGCCTCCCTCGGCCGCGGGTCCGACCTGGCGGAGCTGACCCGGGCCGGCGCCCAGGTGGCCGTCGAACTGACCCATCCGGACGCGGTGATGGGCAATCTCGACCACTGCCTGCGCCACGGCATCCACGTGGTCACCGGCACCACCGGCTGGACCGACGAGCGGCTGGCCACCGTGCGCGGCCTGCTCGACCAGGCGCCGGAGCTCGGCCTGCTGATCGCGCCGAACTTCTCGATCGGCGCGATCCTCGGCATGAAGTTCTCGCAGATCGCCGCGAAGTACTTCGAGTCGGTCGAGGTCGTCGAGCTGCACCACGACGGCAAGGCGGACGCCCCCAGCGGCACCGCCGCCCGCACCGCCCAGCTGATCGCCGCCGCCCGCGCGGAGGCCGGCCGGCCTCCGCAGCAGGACCCGACCACCCACAGCCTGCCCGGTGCCCGCGGCGCCGACGTCGACGGGGTGCCGGTGCACTCGGTGCGGCTGCGCGGCCTGCTCGCCCACCAGCAGGTGATGTTCGGCGACACCGGCGAGACCCTCACCATCCGGCACGACTCGCTGCACCACAGCAGCTTCATGCCGGGCATCCTGCTCGGCGTGCGCAAGGTCGTGGAGACGCCCGGGCTCACCCTGGGCCTCGAACACTTCCTGGACCTGTGAGCCCGGCATGACCTCCCGTACCGGTTTCTTCGTCCTCGCCGGCGTGCTGGCGCTGGTCGCGCTGATCTGCGTCGGCGAGGGCGTCCAGCTGATCGCCACCGGCAAGCCGCTCGGCATCGGCCTGGGCCTGTGCGCCTTCGTCGTCCCGGTCATCGGCCTCTGGTTCCTGCGCCAGACGGTCCGCTTCGGCCGGGACAGCGAGCGGCTCGCCCGTGAGCTGGAGGCCGAGGGCGGTCTGCCGGTCGACGAGCTGAAGCGCACCGAGGGCGGGCGGATCGACCGCGCCTCGGCCGACGCGGTGTTCGCCCGCCGCAAGGCCGAGGCCGAGGCGGCCCCCGGCGACTGGCGGGTCTTCTTCCGCCTGGCGGTCGCCTACGCCGACGCCGGCGACGTGCCGCGCGCCCGCAGGACCATGCAGCACGCGATCCGGCTGCACCGCACCGCCGGCACCACCGGCACCACCACCAACAAGCCTGCGAGGAGTAGCGCGTGAGCGACGACACGACGGCCCCCCGGTTCCGCGGCGACGTCACCGTGGACCTGGTCCGCAGCGCCGCCGACGACTCGGACGTCATCTGGGCGGCCCGGGTCTCGACGGCGGGCGAGCAGTCCCTGGAGGCGCTCCAGCAGGACCCGGAGAAGTCCAAGGGCCTGATCAACTTCCTGATGCGGGACCGGCACGGCACGCCGTTCGAGCACAACTCGATGACCTTCTTCATCAGCGCGCCGATCTTCGTCTTCCGCGAGTTCCACCGCCACCGCAGCGGCTGGTCGTACAACGAGGAGTCCGGCCGCTACCGCGAGCTGCAGCCGGTCTTCTACGTGCCGGGCGAGGAGCGCCGGCTGGTCCAGCAGGGCCGCCCGGGCCGCTACGAGTTCGTCGAGGGCACCCCGGAGCAGCACGCGACCGTCACCGCCTCGATGGAGGCCGCCTACCGCGAGGCGTACGGGCGCTACCAGGAGATGCTGGAGGCCGGCGTGGCCCGCGAGGTCGCCCGCGCGGTGCTGCCGGTCGGGCTCTACTCGTCGATGTACGCGACCTGCAACGCCCGCTCGCTGATGCACTTCCTGTCGCTGCGCACCAAGCGCGAGAACTCGGCGGTGCCGTCCTTCCCGCAGCGCGAGATCGAGATGGTCGCCGAGCGGATGGAGGAGCAGTGGGCCGCGCTCATGCCGCTCACCCATGCGGCCTTCGAGAAGCACGGCCGGGTCGCCCCCTGACCTGCGGCGACGGGCATCCGGGGAGAGTGTCTGGCATGTCTGGATTGCGGCATATCTGACCGCTCCCTACGCTCGTGACCACGGATTCCGGTGCTGCTTGAACCCCCGAGCACGCAGCACCGGAATCCCACGTCCCCGCTGCTGGAACCGCCTCCGCAGAGGCGGTGCGCGGCCGCTTCCCGGCCGGGTCCACCGCCGGCCGGCCGCCGCGGCCGTCCGAACCGTGGACCGGCCTGGGTGCCGCCCCACCGCCTACGAGTAGTTTTGGACGCATGGCTCCGACCTCCACCCCCCAGACGCCCTTCGGGCGGGTCCTGACCGCGATGGTGACACCGTTCACCGCTGACGGAGGCCTCGACCTCGACCTCGACGGCGCCCAGCGCCTCGCCGCGCACCTCGTCGACTCCGGCAACGACGGCCTCGTCGTCAACGGCACCACCGGGGAGTCCCCGACCACCAGCGACGCCGAGAAGGCCCAGCTCGTCCGCGCCGTGGTGGAGGCGGTCGGGGACCGGGCCCACGTGGTGGCCGGGGTCGGCACCAACGACACCCGCCACAGCGTGGAGCTGGCCCGCCAGGCCGAGGCGGCCGGCGCGCACGGCCTGCTGGTGGTCACGCCGTACTACAGCAAGCCCCCGCAGGAGGGCCTGTACCGGCACACCGTGGAGATCGCCGACGCCACCGGGCTTCCGGTCATGCTGTACGACATCCCCGGCCGCAGCGGCGTCGCGCTGAGCCACGAGACGCTGGTCCGGCTGGGCGAACATCCCCGGATCGTCGCCAACAAGGACGCCAAGGGCGACCTCGGCGCCGCCGCCTGGGCCATCGCCCGCTCCGACCTCGCCTGGTACTCCGGCGACGACATCCTCACGCTGCCGCTGCTGTCGGTCGGAGCCGTCGGCGTCGTCAGCGTGGTCGGCCATGTGGTCGCCGGCGAGCTGCGGACCCTGGTCGAGGCCCACCTGGCCGGCGATGTGGCCAAGGCCACGGCGGTCCACCAGCGCCTGCTGCCGGTCTTCACCGGTATCTTCCGCACCCAGGGCGTCATCCTCACCAAGGCCGCGCTCGGGCTCCAGGGCCTGCCCGCCGGCCCGCTGCGGCTGCCCCTGGTCGGCGCGACTCCCGAGGAGATCGCCCAACTGAAGAAGGATCTCGCCGACGGCGGGGTAGACCTCTAACAGACACAGACGTGCGCGCCCCGGCTCGCCGGACCCTCACGGGTCCGCCGCTGGACCGGACCGAAGGCGCGAGAGCACAGACCCGGTAGGAAAACGACACTGAGAACGCACGCCATATGTCTCGCGGGGGAGGACCCCGGACATATGGCGTGCGTCGTGAGGAGAGTCTTTTGAGCCACCCGCATCCCGAACTCGGCGCGCCGCCGGCCCTGAAGGCGGGCGCCCTGCGCATCACCCCGCTCGGCGGTCTCGGCGAGATCGGCCGCAACATGACGGTCTTCGAATACGGCGACCGCATGCTCATCGTCGACTGCGGCGTCCTCTTCCCGGAGGACGAGCAGCCCGGCGTCGACCTGATCCTCCCGGACTTCAGCTACATCCGGGACCGCCTCGACAAGATCGACGGCATCGTCCTCACGCACGGCCACGAGGACCACATCGGCGCCGTCCCGTTCCTGCTCCGGGAGAACCCGGACATCCCGCTGATCGGGTCGAAGCTCACCCTCGCGCTGATCGAGGCCAAGCTCGCCGAGCACCGCATCCGCCCGTACGTGCTGGAGGTCGCCGAGGGCGACCGCGAGCGGATCGGCCCCTTCGACTGCCAGTTCATCGCGGTCAACCACTCCATCCCGGACGCGCTGGCCGTCGCCGTGCGCACGCCGGCCGGCATGGTCGTCGCCACCGGTGACTTCAAGATGGACCAGCTGCCGCTCGACGGCCGGCTCACCGACCTGCCGACCTTCGCCAAGCTGGCGGAGGAGGGCATGGACCTGCTGCTGGTGGACTCCACCAACGCCGAGGTCCCCGGCTTCATCCCGCACGAGCGGGACATCTCGGCAGCGCTGCGGAACGTTTTCGCGAACGCCGAGAAGCGCATCATCGTGGCCTCGTTCGCCAGCCACGTGCACCGCATCCAGCAGGTGCTGGACGCCGCGCACGAGTACAAGCGCAAGGTCGCCTTCGTCGGCCGCTCGATGGTCCGCAACATGGGCATCGCCCGCGACCTCGGGTACCTGAAGGTCCCCGGCAACATGGTCGTCGACGTCAAGCAGCTGGACGACCTGCCGGACAAGGAGGTCGTGCTGATCTGTACCGGCTCGCAGGGCGAGCCGATGGCCGCGCTGTCCCGGATGGCCAACCGCGACCACCAGATCCGCATCGTGGAGGGCGACACCGTCGTCCTGGCGTCCTCGCTCATCCCGGGCAACGAGAACGCCGTCTACCGGGTCATCAACGGCCTGACCCGCTGGGGCGCCAAGGTCGTGCACAAGGGCAACGCCAAGGTGCACGTCTCCGGCCACGCCTCGGCCGGTGAGCTGCTGTACTTCTTCAACATCTGCAAGCCGCGCAACCTCATGCCGGTGCACGGCGAGTGGCGCCACCTGCGGGCCGCGGCCGACCTCGGCATCGCGACCGGTGTCCCGCGCAACCGGGTGGTCATCGCGGAGGACGGCGTCTGCGTCGACCTGGAGGACGGTGTCGCCCGCATCGTCGGCAAGGTGCAGGCCGGCTACGTCTACGTCGACGGCTCCTCGGTCGGCGACATCACCGAGGCCTCGCTCAAGGACCGCCGGATCCTCGGCGAGGAGGGCTTCATCTCCTGCTTCGTGGTGGTCGACTCCACCAACGGCAAGATCGTCGGCGGTCCGACCATCCAGGCCCGCGGCTCCGGCATCGACGACGCCGCGTTCGTCCCGGTCGCGGCCAGGCTGCAGGAGGCCCTCGACCGCTCGGCGAGCGACGGCGTCCTGGAGATCCGCCAGGTCCAGCAGCTCGTGCGCCGGACCATCGGCAAGTGGGTGGCGGACAACTACCGCCGCCGCCCGATGATCCTCCCGGTCGTGGTCGAGGTCTGAGGCCCCCCGGCCTGATTTGACGTGGGGCAACCCGGTGCGTAATGTTCTCCGGGTTGCCCCACGGGACGGCCCCCAGTCGAAGTCCTCGAAACGAAATTCGAGAACGGAGCGGGAAAACGGCCCGAGAAACTCTGATAGAGTTCGGGAGCGCCGAAAGGCCGAAGCGAATCGGACGAAAGAAACTCCGGAAAACGGAGCGGAAAACATCTGATAAGCTGGAAACACGAAAGAACGAAGCGCCCGGAGGGCCGGTGTGAAAGCCGCCCGATGGAA
>NZ_JBIBVJ010000030.1:0-67672 GCF_043080305.1 Kitasatospora sp. NPDC015120
AGAGCACCCCACATCTCCCAGACGGACACGTCGAAGGCGTAGGAGTGGAACAGCGTCCACACGTCGTCCGCTCCGAAGGCGAACTGCTCGCGCACGGAGGCCAGCAGACGCCACACGTTCGCGTGGGTGAGCGTGACGCCCTTCGGCGTACCGGTGGAACCCGACGTGTAGATGACGTAGATCAGGTTGTCCGGGCGGACGTCGACCGACGGGTTGGTGATCGGCTGAGCGTTGATCGCGGCGGCGTCCTGGTCTTGGTCGAGGACGACCGTGCGGCCCTGGTGGATGCCGGTGATCAGATCGGTGTGCTGGTGCTGGGTGACGACGATCTGTGCGCGGGCGTGGTTCAGGATGTAGCCGAGGCGCTCGACCGGGTTGGACGGGTCGAGCGGGAGGTAGCCGGCGCCGGACTTCAGCACGCCCAGGATGGTGGGGATGAGGTCGATGCCGCGCTCCAGGCAGACCGCGACCAGGGTCTCGGGCCGGGCGCCCTGCTCGATGAGGTGGTGGGCGATCCGGTTCGCGCGCTCGTTGAGCTCGCGGTAGGTGAGGTGGGTGTCCTCGAAGGTCAGCGCGAGGGCATCCGGGGTCTCGGTGGCCTGGCGCTCGAAGGCGTGGTGGACACACTCCTCCCCGGGAATCGTGGCGGCCCGGTTCCACTCCTCCAGGAGCTGGGTGGTCTCCGCTTCGGGCAGGTAGCTCGCGCGGGCGTCGCCGGACGGGTCGGCGGCCATCGCCTCCAGCACCCGCCGGTACATGCCTGCCAGCCGCTCGCCGTTCGCCCGGCTGAGGACATCGGTGGCGCTGTTGATGTTGATGCTGCCGCCGGCAGCGATGATGTTGAGCGCGAAGTCGTTGACCGCGCCGCCCGAGCCGAACTGGTCCTCCACCAAGGCGGTGTCGACCTGGTGGAAGTTCAGGTACTCGAAGAGAACCGTGAGGATGCGCTCGTTGGAACCGGAGTCCCGCTGGATGGCGGGCAGCGGGTAGCGGCGGTGGCCCCAGATGGCGGTCTCCTGGTCGAAGACCTGCTCGACCAGCTCGCGCCAGGTGCGGGCGCTGCGGTCCGCCGGGAACGGGACGGTGTTGAGGTGCATGCCGAGCACCCGGTCGCCGCCGGTGGCCTCCAGGCGGCCGTGAGCCACCAGACCGGTGTGGTAGGCGGGTTCGGTGGTGAGCATGCCGAGGACCTTGACGTGCGCCGCGAGCAGCACGCTCTTCAGCGACGTCCGGGCGGCGGCAGCCAGCCCACGCAGCCCCGACTCCAGGTCGCTGTAAGGGACTTCGAGTCGGTAGTTCTCCCCGGTCGCGTCGGTGTCCTCCCAGTGCGCGGGTACGACCATGGGCATGTGGGTGCTGGTCACCTCGCGCCAGAAGGCGCGGTCGTCCTCGTTGTCGAGGGACTCCAGCTCGGCCGCGACGAAGTCCGCGTAGCGGACGGCCGGCGGCTGGGCGGACAGCGCGGACGACGCCCCGTCCAGGACCGCGCGGTAGGTGTCCAGCAGCTCCATCAGCAGGGAGTTGATGCTCCAGCCGTCCGTGACGGCGTGGCTGTGCGTGATGGTGAGCCGCCAGGAGTGGTCGGACTCCAGGTGCACGTTGAGGCGGATCAGGGGTGCGGTGGTGAGGTCGAACAGGGTGGCGCGCTCCTGGTGAAGGAGTTCGATCTCGTTGGCGCGCTGCTGGTCGGCGGTGAGCTCGCGCAGGTCGTGGACGGTGAGCGGGATCTCCACCTCGGCGTGCACCAGCTGGAGCGGCTGCGAGTATCCGGTCAGCTGCACCGAGGTGCGCAGGATGTCGTGGCGCCCGGCGACGGCGTCGAGAGCCGTCCGGAACTCCGGTGCAGAGAAGTCGAACTGATCGGCGATCACATAGCTGTTGACGTTGTGGTAGGTGTTCTGGCCGTCGCCGGCGAGCATCTCGACGAGCATGCCGGTCTGGATCTGCGAGAGCGGGTAGGCGTCGACGACGTCGGTGGGGAGGAGGGTCCGGTCCTCGTCGCTGATCAGTGTGAACGGTGCCACCGGCTCGGGTGCGGTTGCCGGGGTGCTCTCGGTGGCCAGGACGGCGAGTGCGGCGATGGTGCGGTGGTGGAAGATCTGCTGGATGCTGAGGTCGTAGCCGGTCTGGCGCAGGGCGCCGGAGAGCTGGACGGCGCGGATGGAGTCGCCGCCGAGGTCGAAGAAGCTGTCTTCGACGCTGACCTGGTCGGTGGGCAGGTCGAGGACCTGGGCCCAGACGGCGGTGATGCGCTCTTCGACGGGGGTGCGGGGGGCGATGTGGGTGGTGGTGGCGAAGGCGGAGCGCTCGGGGGCGGGCAGGGCTCGGTGGTCGAGCTTGCCGTTGGGGGTGAGCGGGATCGCGTCGATGGTCACGAAGGCGGCGGGGACCATGTAGTCCGGCAGCGTGAGGGACAGGTGGGTGCGCAGTTCGGCCGGGTCCGGGGTGCGGTCGTCGGTGGGGACGAGGTAGGCGACGAGCTGCTTTCCGCTGTCCGTGTCGTGCGCGGTGACGACGGCGTCGCGGACGTCGGGGTGTTCGGTGAGCTTGGCCTGGATTTCGCCGAGTTCGATGCGGTAGCCGCGGATCTTGACCTGGGTGTCGATGCGGCCGAGGAATTCGAGGGTGCCGTCGGGCAGGCGCCGGGCGAGGTCGCCGGAGCGGTACATGCGGGCACCGGCGGGGCCCCAGGGGTTGGGGATGAAGCGTTCGGCGGTGAGGTCGGGGCGGTTGAGGTAGCCGCGGGCGACGCCGGGTCCGGCGACGTGGATCTCGCCGGGGATGCCGACGGGCACCAGGTGGCCGCGCTCGTCCAGCAGGTGAATGCCGAGGTCGGCGAGGGGGCTGCCGATCGGGTTGCGGTGGGGGTTGGCGAGGTCGGCCGCCGTGACCTGGTGGTAGGTCGAGTGCACGGTCGTCTCGGTGATGCCGTACATGTTGACCAGGGCCGGCATTTCGGCGCCGAGGCGGTCGGTCCAGGGCGCGAGGTCGCCGATCTCCAGCTTCTCACCGGCGAAGACGACGGCTCGCAGGGCGAGTTCGTCGATGCGCGGGTCGCCGTCGGCGGCGAGGGTGGTGAGGGAGCGGAAGGCGGTGGGGGTCTGGCAGAGGATGGTGGCGCGCTGGGCGATCATGAGGTCGAGGAAGTCGTGCGGCGAGCGCAGGACCTCGAACGGCGCCACCACCAGGCGCCCGCCGTGGAGCAGGGCGCCCCACATCTCCCAGACGGACACGTCGAAGGCGTAGGAGTGGAACAGCGTCCACACGTCGTCCGCTCCGAAGGCGAACTGCTCGCGCACCGAGGCCAGCAGACGCCACACGTTCGCGTGGGTGAGCGTGACACCCTTCGGCGTACCGGTGGAACCGGACGTGTAGATGACGTAGATCAGGTTGTCCGGGCGGACGTCGACCGACGGGTTGTCCGTGGAGCGGCCCTCGATCGTCGCCGCGTCCTCGATCGAGTCCAGGACGACCGTGCGGCCCTGGTGGATGGTGCTCACGAGGTCGGTGTGCTGGTGCTGGGTGACGACGATCTGTGCGCGGGCGTGGTTCAGGATGTAGCCGAGGCGCTCGACCGGGTTGGACGGGTCGAGCGGGAGGTAGCCGGCGCCGGACTTGAGAACGCCCAGGATGGTCGGGATGAGGTCGATGCCGCGCTCCAGGCACACCGCGACCAGGGTCTCGGACCGGGCGCCCTGCTCGATGAGGTGGTGGGCGATCCGGTTCGCGCGCTCGTTGAGCTCGCGGTAGGTGAGGTGGGTGTCCTCGAAGGTCAGCGCGAGGGCATCCGGGGTCTGGGCGGCCTGGCGCTCGAAGGCGTGGTGGACACACTCCTCCCCGGGAATCGTGACGGCCCGGTTCCACTCCTCCAGGAGCTTCGTGGTTTCCGCTTCGGGCAGGTAGGTCGCGCGGGCGTCGCCGGACGGGTCGGCGGCCATCGCCTCCAGCACCCGCCGGTACATGCCTGCCAGCCGCTCGCCGTTCGCCCGGCTGACGAGGCTGGTCGAGCTGACGAGGGTCAGCCGGCCGGCCTGGGCGAGGACGCTGAAGCCGAACTCCGTCGGCGCGTCGTGGAAGGAATCCCCCAGGTCCACCGAGTCGGAGTCGACCTGGTGGAAGTCCTGGTAGTCGAACATCACGTCGAGCAGTCGCTCCGGGCTGCCCGTGGTGCGCTGGATGGCGGGCAGCGGGTAGCGGCGGTGGCCCCAGATGGCGGTCTCCTGGTCGAAGACCTGCTCGACCAGCTCGCGCCAGGTGCGGGCGCTGCGGTCCGCCGGGAACGGGACGGTGTTGAGGTGCATGCCGAGCACCCGGTCGCCGCCGGTGGCCTCCAGGCGGCCGTGGGCCACCAGACCGGTGTGGAAGGCCGGCTCGGGGGTCAGCATGCCGAGGACCTTGACGTGCGCCGCGAGCAGCACGCTCTTCAGCGACGTCCGGGCGGCGGCAGCCAGCCCACGCAGCCCCGACTCCAGATCCCCGTACGGCACCCAGAGGTGCAGGCGCTCGGGTTCCGTTCCGGACGGCTCGTCCCCCCAGCCGGCCGGAAGCATCAGCGGTGCGTGCGTGTCGGTGATGTGCTGCCAGTAGGCGCGGTCCTCTTCGCTGTCGAGGGATTCCAGTTCGGCCGCGATGAAGTCGGCGTAGCGGACGGCCGGGGGCTGCGGGAGCGTGAGGGGCACCTCGTCGCGCAGGCAGCGGTAGGCCTCCAGCAGCTCCATGAGGAGGGTGTGGTAGCTCCAGCCCTCGGTGATGGCATGAGTCTGAGTGAACGTCAGGCGCCAGGAGCCGTCGGACTCCAGGTGCACGTTGAGGCGGATCAGGGGTGCGGTGGTGAGGTCGAACAGGGTGGCGCGCTCCTGGTGGAGCAGTTCGATCTCGTTGGTGCGCTGCTGGTCGGCGGTGAGGCCGCGCAGGTCGTGGACGGTGAGCGGGATCTCCACCTCGGCGTGCACCAGCTGGAGCGGCTGCGAGTAGCCGGTGAGGTGCATGGAGGTGCGGAGCATGTCGTGACGGGCCGAGACCAGGCGGACGGCCTCGCGCAGAGCGGCCTCCGAGAAGGGCTGCTCGTCCGGGATCCGGAAAGTGTTGACGTTGTGGTAGATGTTGCGGCCGTCGCCGGCCAGCATCTCCACGAGCATGCCGGTCTGGACCTGGGAGAGCGGGTAGGCGTCGACGACGTCGGCGGGCAGCGCGGCCCGGTCCTCGTCCGTGATGAGGGCGAAGGGTGCGACCGGTTCGGTGTTCGTCACCGGTCCGCTGTGGGCGGCGTGCTGGGCCAGTGCGGCGATGGTGCGGTGGTGGAAGATCTGCTGGATGCTGAGGTCGTAGCCGGCTTGGCGCAGGGCGCCGGAGAGCTGGACGGCGCGGATGGAGTCGCCGCCGAGGTCGAAGAAGCTGTCTTCGACGCTGACCTGGTCGGTGGGCAGGTCGAGGACCTGGGCCCAGACGGCGGTGATGCGCTCTTCGACGGGGGTGCGGGGGGCGATGTGGGTGGTGGTGGCGAAGGCGGAGCGTTCGGGGGTGGGCAGGGCTCGGTGGTCGAGCTTGCCGTTGGGGGTGAGGGGGATCGCGTCGATGGTCACGAAGGCGGCGGGGACCATGTAGTCCGGCAGCGTGAGGGACAGGTGGGTGCGCAGTTCGGCCGGGTCCGGGGTGCGGTCGTCGGTGGGGACGAGGTAGGCGACGAGTTGCTTTCCGTTGTCCGTGTCGTGCGCGGTGACGACGGCGTCGCGGACGTCGGCGTGCTCGGTGAGCTTGGCCTGGATTTCGCCGAGTTCGATGCGGTAGCCGCGGACCTTGACCTGGGTGTCGATGCGGCCGAGGAATTCGAGGGTGCCGTCGGGCAGGCGCCGGGCGAGGTCGCCGGAGCGGTACATCCGCGAGCTGGCGGGTCCGTACGGGTTGGGGATGAAGCGTTCGGCGGTGAGGTCGGGGCGGTTGAGGTAGCCGCGGGCGACGCCGGGTCCGGCGACGTGGATCTCGCCGGGGATGCCGACGGGCACGAGGTGGCCCCGTTCGTCGAGGAGGTGGATGGCGAGGTCGGCGAGGGGGCTGCCGATCGGGTTGCGGTGCGGGTTGGCGAGGTCGGTGTCGGTCACCTGGTGGTAGGTCGAGTGCACGGTGGTTTCGGTGATGCCGTACATGTTGACCAGGGCCGGCATTTCGGCGCCGAGGCGGTCGGTCCAGGGCGCGAGGTCGCCGATCTCCAGCTTCTCACCGGCGAAGACGACGGCTCGCAGGGCGAGTTCGTCGATGCGGGGGTCGCCGTCGGCGGCGAGGGTGGTGAGGGAGCGGAAGGCGGTGGGGGTCTGGCAGAGGATGGTGGCGCGCTGGGCGATCATGAGGTCGAGGAAGTCGTGCGGCGAGCGCAGGACGTCGAACGGCGCGACCACCAGGCGCCCGCCGTGGAGCAGGGCGCCCCACATCTCCCAGACGGACACGTCGAAGGCGTAGGAGTGGAACAGCGTCCACACGTCGTCCGCTCCGAAGGCGAACTGCTCGCGCACCGAGGCCAGCAGACGCCACACGTTGGCGTGGGTGAGCGTGACACCCTTGGGGGTGCCGGTGGAACCCGACGTGTAGATGACGTAGATCAGATTGTCGGCACGGACATCGACGGTCGGATCGGTGGCCGGCCGGGCGCCGATGACGGCAGCGTCCACGTCCGAGTCCAGGACGACCGTCTGGCCCTCGTGGATGCTGCTCACGAGGTCGGTGTGCCGCTGCTGGGTGACGACGACGGAAGCGCGCGCGTCGGCCAGGATGTAGCCGAGGCGCTCGACGGGGTTGGACGGGTCGAGCGGGAGGTAGCCGGCGCCGGACTTCAGCACGCCCAGGATGGTGGGGATGAGGTCGATGCCGCGCTCCAGGCAGACCGCGACCAGGGTCTCGGGCCGGGCGCCCTGCTCGATGAGGTGGTGGGCGATCCGGTTCGCGCGCTCGTTGAGCTCGCGGTAGGTGAGGTGGGTGTCCTCGAAGGTCAGCGCGAGGGCGTCGGGCGTCTCGGCGGCCTGGCGCTCGAAGGCACGGTGGACACACTCCTCCCCGGGAATCGTGACGGCCCGGTTCCACTCCTCCAGCAGCAGAAGCGCCTCGGCCTCCGGGAGGTAGCTCGCGCGGGCGTCACCCGACGGGTCGGCGGCCATCGCCTCCAGCACCCGCCGGTACATCCCCACCAGCCGCTCGCCGTTCGCCCCGCTGAACACGTCGCTCGGGCAGGTCAGCGTGATGTTCCCGCCCGAGGCGTTCACGTGCAGGCCGAACTCGGTGAAGCCGTCACCGAGGGTCGCCTCCAGGTCCACCGAGTCGGTGTCGACCTGGTGGAAGTCCTGGTAGTCGAACATCACGTCGAGCAGTCGCTCCGAGCCGCCCGTGGTGCGCTGGATGGCGGGCAGCGGGTAGCGGCGGTGGCCCCAGACGGCGGTCTCCTGGTCGAAGACCTGCTCGACCAGCTCGCGCCAGGTGCGGGCGCTGCGGTCCGCCGGGAACGGGACGGTGTTGAGGTGCATGCCGAGCACCCGGTCGCCGCCGGTGGCCTCCAGGCGGCCGTGGGCCACCAGACCGGTGTGGAAGGCCGGCTCGGGGGTCAGCATGCCGAGGACCTTGACGTGCGCCGCGAGCAGCACGCTCTTCAGCGACGTCCGGGCGGCGGCAGCCAGCCCACGCAGGCCCGACTCCAGATCCCCGTACGGCACCTGGAACCGGTGGTGCTCACGCGGCCCCTCCGTGCCCCAGCCGGTCGGCAGCACCACCGGCCTGTGGGTGTCGGTGATGTGCTGCCAGTAGGCGCGGTCGTCCTCGTTGTCGAGGGACTCCAGCTCGGCCGCGACGAAGTCGGCGTAGCGGACGGCCGGCGGCTGCGGGAGCGTGAGGGGCACCTCGTCGCGCAGGCAGCGGTAGGCCTCCAGCAGCTCCATCAGCAGCGAGGTGAGGCTCCAGCCGTCCGTGATGACGTGGCACTGGGCGAAGGTCAGCCGCCACGCGTGGTCGGACTCCAGGTGCACATGGAGGCGCAGCAGCGGGGCCCGGGCCGGGTCGAAGGCGGCCGCGCGCTCCCGGCGGAGCAGCTCGGCCGCGTGGTCGCGCTGCTGGTCGGCGGTGAGGTCGCGCAGGTCGTGGACGGTGAGCGGGATCTCCACCTCGGCGTGCACCAGCTGCAGCGGCTGCGAGTAGCCGGCGAGGTGCACGGAGGTGCGCAGGACGTCGTGCCGGCCGGTGACGACGGCGAGGGCCTCGGTCAGCGCCGCCGACGAGAAGGGCCGGTCGTCGGGGATCCGGAAGGAGTTGACGTTGTGGTAGGTGTTCCGGTCGCCGTCGGCGAGCATCTCGACGATCATGCCGGTCTGGATCTGGGAGAGCGGATAGGCGTCGACGACGTCGGCGGGCAGCGCGGCCCGGTCCTCGTCGCCGATCAGCGCGAACGGCGCCACCGGCTCGACCGCCGCGACCGGGCCACCCGTCGCGGCCGCCGCGGCCAGGGCGGCGACGGTCCGGTGCTCGAAGATCTGCCGGATGCTGAGGTCGTGGCCGGCCTCGCGCAGCGCCGCGCTGAGGCGGACGGCGCGGATGGAGTCGCCGCCGAGGTCGAAGAAGCCGTCCTCCACGCCGACCTGCTCGACCGGGAGGCCGAGGACCTCGGCCCAGACGGCGGCGATCCGCTCCTCGACGGGGGTGCGCGGGGCGATGTGCGCGTCGGTGGCGAGGGCGGAGCGCTCGGGGGCCGGCAGCGCGCGGTGGTCGAGCTTGCCGTTGGCGGAGAGCGGCAGGGCGTCGAGCCGCACCAGGGCGGTCGGCACCATGTACTCGGGCAGGCGCTCCCGGATCGCGGCGCGCAGCCGCTCGGGGTCGGCGTCGCCGACGACGTAGGCCACCAGGTGCTGGTCCCGGTCGTCGTCCTCGCGGACGACGACCGCGGCGTCGCGCACCTGGGGCTGCTCGCGCAGGGCCGTCTCGATCTCGCCCAGCTCGATGCGCAGGCCGCGCAGCTTGACCTGGGTGTCGATGCGGCCGAGGAAGTCGAGGGTGCCGTCCGGCCGCCAGCGGGCGAGGTCGCCGGTGGCGTACATCCGGTCGCCGGGGTCGCCGAACGGGTCCGGCAGGAAGCGGTCGGCGGTCAGGGCGGGGCGGCCGAGGTAGCCGCGGGCCACGCCGACGCCGCAGATGTACAGCTGGCCGGGGACGCCGATCGGCGCGGGGCGCAGCCGGTCGTCGAGGACGAGCAGGCGGATGTTGTCGATCGGGCCGCCGATCGGGACGCGGGCGAGCCCGGCGAGCCCCTCGGGGGTGCAGTGCCACGCGGTGACGTCGACGGCCGCCTCGGTGGGGCCGTACAGGTTGTGCAGCCGGGCGGGCAGGGTGGCGAGGGCGCGGGCGGCGACCTGGGTGGGCAGGGCCTCGCCGCTGCACAGGACGAGCCGCAGCGACGGACAGAGCCGGCCGGTTCCGGCGGCGCTCCCGCCGTCGGTCCCGGTCCCCGCCCCGGTCCCGGCCTTGGCCCCGGCCTCGGTCCCGGTCTCGGCCTCGGTCTCGGCGAGGAAGAGGGAGAGCACGGACGGCACGAAGTGCGCGACGGTGACGCCGGCCCGGTCGATCAGCTCCCGCAGGTAGGCCGGGTCGCGGTGACCGCCGGGCAGCGCGATCTCCAGGCGGGCGCCGGCGATCAGCGGCCAGAAGAACTCCCAGACGGACACGTCGAAGCCGGCCGGCGTCTTCTGCAGGACGGTGTCGGCGGCGGTGAGCCCGTAGGTGTTCTGCATCCAGTGCAGCCGGTTGACGATGGCGCGGTGGGTGGTGACCACGCCCTTCGGCCGGCCCGTGGAGCCCGAGGTGTAGATGACGTAGGCCGCGTTCTCCGGGCCCGCGGTCCGCTCGGGGTTGTCGGTCGACTGCCCGGCCCACTCGGCGGGGTCGTCCAGGGTGAGCACCCGCACGGTGCCGTCCGGGCGGCGGCGGCCGAGCTGGTCGCGGGTGGTGAGCAGGATCGGGGCGGCGCTGTCGGCGAGCATGAAGTCCAGCCGCGCGTCCGGGTGTCCGGGGTCGAGCGGCAGGTAGGCGGCGCCGGCCTTGACCACGCCGTGGATCGCGACGGCGAGGTCGAGCGAGCGCTCGGCGCAGACGGCGACGACCGTCTCCGGGCCGGCGCCGAGCGCGATGAGCCGGTGGGCGACCTGGTTGGCCCGGGCGTTGAAGGCCGCGTGGTCGAGGGTCAGGCCGTCGAAGGATACGGCGGGCGCGTCCGGGGTGCGGGCGGCCTGCTCCTCGACCAGGTCGGCGAGCGTGCTGGTGTGCGGGAACCCGGCGTCGGTGGCGTTGAAGGCGGTGAGGATCTGCTCCTGCTCGGCGGCCGGGAGCAGGTTCAGCGCCCCGACCGGGAGCTCCGGGTGTTCCGTGACGGCCCGCAGCAGCGTCTCGTAGTGTCCGGCCAGCCGCTCGACGGTGGCGTGGTCGAACAGCGCCTCGGCGTAGGTGAAGCGGGCGTCCAGCGAGCCGTCGGCGGCCTCCTGGAGCTCCAGGGTGAGGTCGAACTTGGCGATCCGGTCGCCGTCCAGCGCCTCGACGGTCAGGCCGGGCAGGTCGAACGCCCCGGTGCGGTCCTCCTGGAGGACGAAGTCCACCTGGAACAGCGGGGTGCGGGACATGTCGCGCTCCGGCTGCAGCTCGTCGACGAGCCGGGCGAACGGGACGGCCTGGTGGTCGAACGCCTCCAGCAGGGTGTCGCGGCTGTCGTCGACGAGCCGGGCGAAGGACGGGTCGCCCTGCCACCGGCCGCGGGCGACCAGGGTGTTGATGCCGTAGCCGACGATCTGCTGAAGCTCGGGGTGGTTGCGGCCGGAGATGGTCACGCCGACCGGGATGTCGGTGGTTCCGGCGTAGCGGGAGAGCAGCAGCTGCCACCCGGTGAGCAGGGTGGTGAACAGGGTGGTGCCGTGCTGCGTGCTGAGGGCCCGGGCCCGCGCGGCCAGCTCGGCGGGGATCGTGCGGCGCACGGTGCGGCCGGCCCAGCCGCGGACGGCGGGCCGCCGGCGGTCGGTCGGCAGTTCCAGCGGCAGCACGCCGGCCAGCCGCTCGCGCCAGTAGGAGAGTTCCTTCTCCAGGCGGGGGCCGGCCAGCTGGTCGCGCTGCCAGGCGGCGAAGTCGGCGTACTGGACGGGCAGCGGGGCGAGCCGGGCGGGCGCGCCGCCGGCCTCGGCGCGGTAGAGGGCGCTGAGTTCGCCGGTGAGCAGCCGGACCGACCAGGCGTCGCAGGCGATGTGGTGGAAGGTCACCACCAGCAGGTGCTCGTCCTCGTGCAGCTTCAGCAGCGAGGCCCGGACCGGCCAGTGCCGTTCAAGGTCGAAGGGGGTGGCGAAGTCCGCCTCGGCGAGCTCCCGGGCCCGCCGGTCGCGCTCGTCGGCGGGGACGTCGCTGAGGTCGGTCACCGTCCACTGCGGGGCGGCCGGGGCGTCGACGACCTGTCGCGGCTCCTCGCCCACCAGCAGGTAGCGGGTGCGCAGGATCTCGTGGCGGGCGACCACCTGCTCCCAGGCGGCGCGCAGGGCCTCGGTGTCGAGCGCGCCGCGCAGCCGGACCGCCAGCGGCACGTGGTACTCGGCGCTCTGCGGGTCGAGGCGGTGCAGGAACCACATCTGCTGCTGGCCGAAGGACAGCGGCATCGGCCGGCCGCGGTCGACGCGCGGGATCTCCGTGCGCCGTCCGGTCGCGGTTCCGGCCAGCCGGCGGCGGAGCACCTCCTCGCGCAGTCGCGCCAGCTCCATGTCGGACACGGGGGTACTGTCGATGCTCATGCCTGGTGCTCCCTTGCCTTCGCCTCAAGAAGTTCTGCCGCGGTCATCTGCTCGATCTCGGCCCTGATCAGGGCCTCCACCACCTGGGCGAGCGATCGGACGGTGGGGTTTTCGAGGACGCTCCGGACGGAGAGGTCAATGTCGAATTCGTCCCGCAGGGACGAGGTCATGCGGATCGCCAGGATGGAGTGGCCGCCCAGCGCGAAGAAGTCGTCGTCGACGCCGATCCGCTCCCGTTCCAGGAGCGTCGCCCAGACTCCGGCGATCCGCTCCTCGATGGGGGTCTCCGGCGGGCGGTGGGCGTCGGTGGACGCGTGGACCGCGGGTAGTGCGCGGTGGTCGAGCTTGCCGTTGGACGTCAGCGGCACCGCCTCGATGACGGTGAACGACGCCGGGACCATGTACTCCGGCAGCGCGTCGGACAGCCGCTGCCGGACCGGTCCGGGGTCGAACCCGTGGCCGGGCCGGGGGACGACGTACGCCGCCAGGGACTTCTCGCCGGGCCGGGCCTCGTGGATGACCACGACGGCCTCGCGGATCCCGGGCTCGGCGGTGAGGCGGGCCTCGATCTCGCCGAGCTCGATCCGGTAGCCGCGGATCTTGACCTGGGTGTCGATCCGGCCGAGGAAGTCGATGCTGCCGTCGGGCAGCCGGCGGACCAGGTCACCGGTCCGGTAGAGCCGTGAGCCGGGCGGGCCGTACGGGTCGGGGACGAACTGCGCGGCGGTCTGCCCGGGGCGGCCGAGGTAGCCGCGGGCCACGCCCTCGCCGCCGATGTGCAGCTCGCCCGGCACGCCGACGGGGACGGGCCGGCCGGTGGCGTCCAGCACGTACGCCGTCACATTGGGCAGCGGTCCGCCCAGCGGGACCACCGCGTCGGCCGTCCTGTCGACGGGGAAGACGGTGCTGCCGATCGAGGCCTCGGTCGGGCCGTACTCGTTGACCAGGCGGCCGGGGCCCAGTGCGTCCAGCCAGTGGTTGGCCGTCCGGGCGGGCAGTGCCTCGCCGGCGACCAGCACCACGCCGGCCAGCCGGTCGAGCTGCTGCGGGGTGAGCTGGTGGGTGAGCAGCTCCAGGTGGCCGGGGGTGAGTTTGACGAAGGAGAACGGGCCGGCCTCGGCGAGTTCGGCGCCGAGCCGTCCGAGGTCGAGGTCGGCGGGCAGCAGGTGGACGGGGCGGCCGGTGAGCAGCGGGGCGTAGAGGTTGGTCGCCGGGAGGTCGAAGGCGACGGAGGAGAACAGCGGGGCGCCGCCCTCGCCGTGCACCAGGTCGCGGGCCGCCCACCGGAGGTGGTTGGCCAGGCCCCGGTGGCTGACCATGACGCCCTTCGGCCGCCCGGTCGAGCCCGAGGTGTAGATGACGTAGGCCAGCTGCTCCGGGTCGGTGTGCCGCGGCGGCGGGCCGGCTGGCAGGTCGGCGGCTGCGGCCTCGCGGTCGAGGAGCAGCCGGGTGCCGGTGAACCCCTCGGTGGCCGGGGTCAGCGTGGAGTCGCTGATCAGGACGCCGGCGCCGCTGTCGGCGAGGATGTGCTTCAGCCGCTCCGGCGGGTTGTCCGGGTCGAGCGGGACGTAGGCCGCGCCGGCCTTCCACACGCCGAGCAGCGCCTGGACGAGGCCGGGCCCGCGCCGCAGGCAGACGCCGACCAGGCGGTCCGGGCCGGCTCCCAGGGCCACCAGCCGGTGGGCGATCCGGTCGGCCGCTTGGTCCAGTTCCCGGTAGCGGATCCGCTCCGGGCCGGCGATCAGGGCGGTCGCGTCGGGGGTCGCGGCGGCCTGGGCCTCGATCAGGTCGATCACCGAGCCGGCCGGCCAGGCGGTCCGCGTGCCGTTCCAGCCGCCGAGCAGGTCCGCGCGCTCCTGGGCCGAGAGGATCTCCAGGTCGCGCAGTCCGGTGCCGGGGGCGGCGGCCGCCGAGGCGAGCAGCTGGACGAAGTGCCCGGCCAGGCGCTCGACGGTGGCGTGCTCGAAGACGGCGCTCGCGTACTCGAAGACGCCGTTCAGCGTGCCGTCGGCCTCCCGGCGCAGGTACAGGGTGAGGTCGGTCTTGGCGACCCGGCGGGAGCCGAGGAAGAGCGCGTGGTCGGCCTCGCCCGGCATGCCGCCGGTGACCTGCTCGTCGTTGTAGTTGAAGGCGACCTGGTAGAGCGGCGTCCGGGACGGGTCGCGCTCCGGGCGGAGCTCCTCGACCAGCCGGTCGAACGACACGTCCTGGTGGGCGAACGCGGCGAGGCCGGTGGCACGGACGCAGTCCAGGGCGTCGGCGAAGCCCCGGGCGGGGTCGAGGCGGCAGCGCAGGACCAGGGAGTTCAGGAAGAAGCCCACGACGGGCTCGACCTCCGGCCGGTCCCGCCCGGCGACCGGGACGCCCACGCCGACGTCCCACTGCCCGGTGTAGCGGGCGAGCAGGGCGGCGAAGCCGGCCAGCAGGGTCAGGAAGGGGCTGGCCTCGTGGCGCTGGCCGAGCGCGAGCAGCTCGTCCGCCAGCGGGGCCGGGACCGTGACGGCCACCATGCCGCCGCGGGGGTCGCGTTCGGCCGGGCGCGGGTGGTCGGCGGGCAGTTCCAGGACGGTCATCCCGTCGAGCTCGCTCCGCCAGAACTCGATTCCGGCCCGGTGGCCCTCCTCGTCGGCGGAGCGCTGCTGCCAGACCGCGTAGTCCGCGTACTGGACGACGGGGGCGGGCAGCTCGGGCGTGCGGCCGGCGTGCAGCGCGTCGCAGATCTCCCGGAACTCGCGCTCCAGCACGGTGGCCGACCAGCCGTCACAGGCGATGTGGTGGGCGGTGATGAACAGCAGCTGGTCGCGGCCGTCCTCGCGGAGCAGCAGGGCCCGCCACAGCCGCCCGGCCTCCAGGTCGAACTCCTTCTCGAACCCGGCGAGGACTGCGGCGCCGAGGTCGTGCGGGGGACAGTCGAGGACCGTCAGCTCGACCGGCGAGGGCGGCTGGACGAGCTGCGCGGGCTCGCCGTCCTGGATCAGGTAGCGGGTGCGCAGCGACTCGTGCCGCTCGCCGAGCAGGTCCAGGGCCCGGCGCACGGTGTCCGCGGTGACGTCCGCGGGCAGACGCAGGAAGAGCGGGACGATCCACTCGGCGCTGCCGGGCTTGGCCCGGTCCAGGTACCACAGCCGCCGCTGGCCGGAGGAGAGCGGGAGCGCTCCGTCCCGGGCGACGGGTTCGACCGGGCGCCCGGCGGCGGGGGCGTCGCGGAGCAGCGCGGCCTGCTGTTCCACCGTCATCGCGGTGTAGAGGCCGGACAGGTCGAGCAGCTTGCCGGTGCTCCGGTGCAGGCGCTCGATCAGCCGGGTGAGCAGCAGGGAGTAGCCGCCCAGCTGGAAGAAGTCGTCGTGGGCGCCGATGTCGTCGATGCCGAGCAGCTCGGACCAGACGGCGGCGACCGCCCGCTCCTCCGCGGTCCGCGGCTCGACGTACGGCGGGTGGTCGTCGTCCAGCAGCAGGGCCGGTGCGGTGGGCGGCTCCTGGTCCGGGGCGTCGGCGAGCCGGCCCAGGTGCTCCAGGGTGCCGTCGTTGCGCCGGCGGACGAGTTCCCCGGTGCGGTGGATCCGCTCGCCGGGCTTCCCGTACGGGTCCGGGAGGAAGCACTCCGCGGTGAGGGCCGGGCGGCGGTGGAAGCCGAGCGCGGTGCCGGTGCCGGTGAGGTGGAGCTCGCCGGGGACGCCGGGCGGCACCGGTTCGCCGGACTCGTCCAGGACCACGGTGCGTACCTCGCCGGTCAGCCGGTCGAGCGGTACGGGGGTGGCCTCGGCACCGGGCTCATGGCCGAAGGCGGCGACCGGGAGACCGCGGCCGGCGGCGCCGTGCAGGCTCTGGACGGCGGCCGGGGTGCGTCCGGCCAGCAGCCGGCACACCTCGTGGGCCGCCGTGGGGTCCGGCCCGGGGGTGTGGCACACCACGAGCCGCAGCTCGGTGGGCTCGGCCCAGGCGGCGAGGTCCGCCGCCGGGCGCAGGGCGTCGGGGGTGGTGGTGAGCACGGTGGCGCCCAGTGCGGCGGCGGTGCGCGGCAGCGCCTCGGGCCCGGCCGCCGGGTCGGCGGGCGGCGCGGTCACCACGGTGGCGCCGGTGGTCAGGGCGGCGAACAGGACGCCGTGCAGGTCGAGGTCGTCGACCGGGCCGGCCAGCAGCAGGACGTCGGAGGCGGCGAGGCCGTAGTGCTCCGCGAGCCGGCCGGCGTGCCGGGCCGCGTCGCCGGCGTCCAGCACCCACCCGGTGCCGGTGCGGCCGTAGCCGATCAGGGCGGGGGAGGCGGCCTCGTCGGCCGGCTCCACGAACTGCGGGGGCTCCACCGGCTCGGCGGGGCCGGCGAGGCGCTCCGGCCAGCCGGGCTCCAGCCGGAGGTGTTCCGTGCCGGGCGGCACGGGCAGCGCCGTTCCGGCGGTGATCACCGCGTCGGGCCGGGCGTCCTCCAGGAGGAGGGCCAGGCGCTCGGTGGGGGCGTCCGGGTCCGCCAGGACGGCGGCGGCTCCGGTCCGGTGCACCGCCAGCAGGGCGGTGGCCAGGGTGGAGCCGGGGGGCAGACCGAGGGCCACGGTCCTGCCCGCCCGTACGCCGTGATCCCGCAGGAGGCTCGCCAGGCGCCCGGCATTCACCTCCAGTTCCCCGTAGCCGACCTGCCGGCCGTTCTCGATGAACGCCACGGCGTCGGGGGATTGCGCCGCGCGCTGCGCGACGATGTGGTGCAGAAGCGAATGCCGGGCCACACGGACTCCTGTGATCGACAGTGAAAAGGCAAGCCGAAACGGCATGGCTGGACGGAGCGGCCGGGATCTTTCCCGGCAGCTCCAGGGGGGATCGGGTGGGAATTCCCTAGCGGGCGAGTTCCCCGGCCATCCGCTCGCGCAGGCTCAGCGGGCGCATGTCGGTCCACACCTCGGAGATGCGGGTGAGGCACTCCTCGCGGGTTCCCTCGGTGCCCTCGGCCCGCCAGCCGGCCGGCAGGGCGCGGTCCGCGGCCCAGATCGAATACTGCTCCTCGTCATTGAGGACCACACAGAAGATGTCCTGGTTGGACGTGTTCTCAGACATTGCCACTCCTCGCGATTCGGGTCCGTACCGGCGTGGAATCCGCTGGGCACGTCGGCGCGACGCCATGACGTCCTGCGCCGTACTCCGGGAAGTCTGTGCGGGTGGGCTATATCTGTTCTATCGGGCAGCTATACAGTGCGGACGCGACGAGGCCCCGGTGCGCGGCGGCCTCGTGGGCCGCCCCGCACCGGGGCCTCGCATACCGTCCGACGTGCTGTTCTCCGGCCTGCGGTCAGGCGGAGCGGACGCTGACGTCACCGGCGTCGGAGTGCGCGGTGATCGTGCCCGGCCCGGCCGGGGCCTGGGCGACGTCGACGTCCTTGCGGCCGGCCTTGGTGTCGGCCTCCACCTTGTACTGCTGCCCGTCGCGCGGCACCGTCACCTTGACGTTCCCGGCCTGCGAGCGGGCGGTCACCTGGGACGGCGCCTTGACGAACCCCAGGTTCAGGTTGCCCGACTGGGTGTCGGCCGAGGCGACCCCGGAGCTGAGGCCGCCGGCGGAGATGTTGCCCGCCTTGGTGGACACGGAGAGCCGGCCCGCGGCGTCGGACACCTTGATGTCCCCGGCCCCGGTCCGCAGCTCCTGGTCGCCCTGGATGGCCTGGGCGTTGATGGTGCCGGCCTCGGTGAGCGCCTTGACCGCCACGGCGGTGGGCAGCCGCACGGTGTAGTCGGCCGAGCAGTGCCGGCCGTCGCAGGTGCTGGTGATCTTCAGGACGTTGCCCTGCCACTCCTCGGTGAAGGAGGGGCGGTCCTCGGTCCAGGTCAGCTTCCGGTCGATGCCCACCCGGTCCTGGTCACCCGGCGTCAGGGTGATGTTGCCGCTGTCCAGGTGGAACTCGATGCGCTCGATCTGGTGGTCGAAGGAGACCTGCTGGGTCTCGGTCTGCGTCGACGCAAGGCCCGAACATCCGGCCAGGGCGGCGCCGGCGACGATCACGGCGGTGCCGGTCACGCCCGCTTTCCGGGCGGCCCCGAGCAACCCCATCGGCTTGTTCTGTGGCGACATGCTTCCCCTCTTATCCGTTCAGGAACTTCAGGACGGCCAGGACCCGGCGGTGGTCGTAGTCGGCCGGCGGGATGTCCAGCTTGCTGAAGATCCCGTTGATGTGCTTCGCCACGGCGCTCTCGCTCACCACCAGGGCGGCGGCGATCCCGGCGTTGGAGCGGCCCTGCGCCATCAGGACGAGCACATCGCGCTCACGCGCGGTGATGCGCTCCAGGGGGTCGCCCTGCTGGCGGACCAGCAGCTGGGAGACCACCTCGGGGTCGAGGACGGTCCCGCCCTCGGCCACCCGCCGCACGGCGTCCAGGAACTCGTCCACATCGGCCACCCGGTCCTTCAGCAGGTAGCCCAGCGCCCTGGTGCGGCCGGACAGCAGCCGGACGGCGTAGCGCTCCTCGACGTACTGGGAGAGCACCAGCACCGCGACCTCCGGGAACCGCTCCCGGATCTTCAGCGCGGCCTGCAGGCCCTCGTCCCGGAAGCCCGGCGGCATCCGCACGTCCGTCAGGGCCAGCGTGGGGCGGTGCTCCTCGACGCTGGCGAGCAGGGCCTCGGCGTCGCCGACGGCGGCGACGACCTCGTACCCCTCGGCCTCCAGCAGCCGCACGATGCCCACCCGCAGCAGCACCGCGTCCTCGGCGATCACGATCCGCATGGCAGCTCCGCGGTGATCACGGTCGGCCCGCCGACCGGGCTGTCGATGTGCAGGGTTCCGTCCACTCCGCCGACCCGCTGCACGAGGCCGCGAAGTCCGCTGCCCGCCTTCTCACTTGCGCCCCCACAACCGTTGTCCGTGACTGTCACCTTGATGATCTCACCCCGCGCGGGGTCCTCGATCTGCTCGACGCTGACGGCCACCTCGCTCGCCCCGGAGTGCTTGGCGACATTGGCCAGCGCCTCGGAGACCACGAAGTACGCCGCCGCCTCGATCGTCCCCGACGGCCGCTGCGGCAGGTCCACCCGCAGCCGCGCGGGCACGGGGGAGCGCGCCGCGATGCCGGACAGGGCCGCGTCGAGGCCGAGGTCGTCGAGGACGGCCGGGTGCAGCCCGCGGACCAGCTGCCGCAGGTCGGCCAGGGTCTGCTTGGTCTGCTCGTGCGCCTGCGCGAGTGCCTCCCGCGCGGGCTCCGGCATGTCCTTGATCTTCCTGCGGGTGATCCCCAGGTTCATCGACAGGGAAACCAACTGCTGCTGGACCCCGTCATGGAGGTCGCGTTCGAGACGGCGGCGCTCCGAGTCGGCCGCCTCGACCACCTTGGCCCGGGCCTCGGTCAGGGTGACCACCCGCTCCGACAGCTGGTTCGCCCGGTCGCGCTGGCTCGGCCCGAGCAACTGCCGGGCCAGGGCGAGGTCCAGCTGCGCCACGCCGCGCGCCACGCTCAACGACAGCTGCAGCACCGCGATCCCGGCGACGGTGAGCACCACCAGCAGGACCTGGTGCAGGCCCATCGTGTAGGGCAGGCCGCGGCCGAGCCCCGTGGTGTCCAGGTAGACGGTGGCCATGGCCAGGCCGGCCGCCCACAGGCCCAGCAGCAGGGCGGCTCCGAGCACACCCCCCGCCCCCGCCAGCGCGTGGTAACCGAGCCACCGCCAGGTGGCCGACGCACGGGCCTCGGCCAGGACCCGCCGCGCCCAGCCGCCCTCGGCGGGCGGCGCGGCCGGCTTCTCCAGCACCAGGTCGACGCCGAGCAGGGCGGCGAACCTGGCCCGCTGGAGGCCGACGAGCCCGCGCGAGCACCGGAACAGGGCGGCGAGCAGCGGCAGCGCGAACACCCAGGTCACCGCCAGCCCGGCGGTGAGCCCGCCGAGGACCAGCAGCACCGCGCAGGTCAGCAGCCCGACCGGCAGGCCCAGCAGCACGTGCAGGACGAGCCGCCACGTCCTCGCCGACCAGGGCGCGGACAGCACGCTCGGAAGGCTGTCCGCGACCCGGCGCACCCCCCGTTGTTCCATGGCATCCACTGCGTACCCGTCTCCTCTGTGCTCGTCCTCGTCCGCCGTCGCCGGGCCCCCGGGCCCCGTGTGCCCGACGTTCCCCGTCCGTCGTCCGCCGTCCGTTCCGTCCCGGACGAGTCTCGTCGATCGCGGCCGTCCCGTCAGGTACGGAGGTACCCGTCTTGAGGGTGGTACCAGGTACAGGGTCCCGGGCGCCGCGACGGCCGCCCCCGCCCCGGATCCGGCGCGATATCGAGGAAATATGGGACCCGGTCGCAGGATGTCGCCCGAAACGCACCCGCATTGTCGGCGATCAGGCAGGGGATCGACGTGACCAATCAGCACGAGCCGTGGCAGCCGCTGGAGATCAGCCCGGAGAGCGTACGGGCGGCAGCGAGCGCCGAGGGCCTCACCGCGTACCTGGAGGAGGCCGGTGACCTCCACGAACTGCTCACCGCGCACAAGGCCCTGGTGTTCCGCGGGTTCGGGGTCGGCGAGGGCGAACTCGGGCCGGTCATGGACCGCCTGGTGCCCGGCCGGCTCGCCTACGTGCACGGCAACTCGCCGCGCAGCAAGGTCGGCAGCAACCTCTACACCTCGACCGAGTACCCGAGCGACCAGACCATCTCGATGCACAACGAGCTGTCCTACGCCCACCGGTGGCCGACGCGGCTGATGTTCTGTTGCGTGGCCGCCCCGGAGACCGGCGGCGCGACCCCCGTGGTGGACGGCGCGCGCTGGTTGGACTCGCTCGACGACGAGGTGCGCGAGGCCTACGCGGGCGGCGTCCGCTACACCCAGAACCTGCACGGCGGCGTGGGCCTCGGCAAGAGCTGGCAGGACACCTTCGAGACGGACCGCACCGAGGTCGTCGACGAGTTCCTCGCCGCGACCGGGGCCACCTGGGAGTGGCGCCGCGGCGGCGACCTGCGGGTGAGCCAGGAGCGGCCGTCCACCCTGCGCCACCCGGTGACGGGCGTCGAGGTCTGGTTCAACCAGTCCGACCAGTGGCACCCGTCGGGGCTGGGCGACGAGACGGCCGCCGAGCTGATGAAGCTGCTGCCGGCCGACGAGCTCCCGCAGTCGGTGACCTTCGCCGACGGCCGCCCGATCCCCGCCGCGTACATCCGGCAGGTCCGTGACCGGGGGCTGGACGCGGCCGTGGACGTGGACTGGCGCCGCGGGGACCTGATGGTCATCGACAACGTGCTCGTCGGGCACGGGCGCAGGCCGTTCACCGGCGGTCGCCGCGTCCTGGTGGCGATGACCGACCACGCCCCGGCCGCGGCCTGACCCGGGCCGTTCCGGGTTCCGGGCACCACTCCGACTCGTCCTCGTACTCATTCAGGTGGACCCTCCATGCTGCCATCGAACACGATTGAGATTCCCGTCGGCATGCGCCGGCTCGTCACGTCGATCCAGGAGGTCGTGGACCGGGGCCTGCCGGACGACCGCACCGCACCGCTGGTGGCGGAGCTGCTGCGCGCGGCGCTCCCGGAGGGCGAACTGCTCCGGGAGCGCGACCGGACCGGCTCGCCCGACGGCTACACCCAGCACGTGCTGCACGTGGGCGACGGCGGCGGGTTCTCCGTCGTCGCCCTGGTGTGGCTGCCCGGCCAGTGCACCCCCGTCCACGACCACCTCTCCTGGTGCGTGGTGGGGGTGCTGGAGGGCGAGGAGACCGAGGTGGTGTTCGCCCCGGACGCGGACGGCCCGCCGGGGTCGCTCCGGGTGGTCGGCGAGCAGCACAACCCGACCGGCAGCGTCGGCTGGCTCGTGCCGCCGGACGACATCCACGTGGTCCGCAACGACGGCCCGGGCCTGGCGATCTCCCTGCACGTGTACGGCGCGGACGTCTCCCGGCTGGGCTCCAGCATCCGCCGGACCTACCGGCCGGCGGGTTCCTAGGACCGCCCCGCACGGCCTCGGAGGCGCCGGTCGGAAAGGCGCCTCCGAGGCCGTGCCGTGCCGCGAGCGGCGAGGAGCCGGCGAACGGCCTAACTCGCCAGAGCCGCGCCGGCCATGATCTCCCGTGCCATCCGCGGGAATTCGCGGTCGCCGGCCAGCACCGCCTCGTGCACCCGGCACAGGGTCGGGCCCGGGTCGATGCCCAGCTCCTCCGCGAGGATGCGCCGGCCCTCCCAGAAGACGCCGAGCGCCTCGCCCTGCCGGTCGCCCAGACAGAGCGCGATCATGAACTGCGCCCGCAGCCGCTCCCGCAGCGGATACATCATCACCAGCCCGGCCAGCTCGGACACCAGCGCCCGGTGGTCCGCCATCGCCAGGTCGGCGTCGATCCGGGCCTCCAGCGCGGAGATCCGCTCCTCCTCCAACTGCGGGCCGTGGACGTCCCGCAGGACGTCCGTGGTGTCGGCCAGCGCGGGCCCGCGCCAGAGCTGCAGCGCGGCCCGCAGCCGCGCCGCCGCCCGCCGGTGGTCACCGGCCCGCAGCTCGCGGTCGGCCTGGGCCGCCATCCGCCGGAACTCCCTGTGGTCGAAGCGCGCGGACCCGAGGCGCAGCAGGTAGCCGGACGACTGGCGGACGATCTCGGCGTCCGCCCCGACGTGTTTGCGCAGCCTCGACACATGCGTGTAGATCTGCGCGGAGTGCGTCACCGGCGGCCGGGGCCCCCACAGCCAGGTGCTCAGCTTCTCGTCCGAGACGAGCTTCTCGTTCGCCATGAGGAGCCCGGCCAGGATGGTCTTCTGCTTGGCCCCGCTCGGCGCGTGGTCCTGGCCGCCCGAACGGACCAGGACCGGGCCGAGGATCGAGAACTCCATTTCCGTCCCCCTGAGAAAATGACCTGCCACCGCCGGGACCGTCCACACCTGGCCCCGGGGCCTGCTGCGACGGGGTTCGGCCCGGCAAAGCGGCCGATCCGTCGTAGGCTTATCACTCTCGGTCGGAGCTCTATATTTTTTCTATTTCAACTTTGTTGCGCGGGATTTCCAGGATTCATTCACGAGTATTTCACCGGAATTCCGGGAGCGTCCGGCGCGGGGCCGTGACGCTCCGCCGGGGCCGTCCCTCCCCTGGCTGCGACGGCGGGGCCTAGGTACGTTGGTCCAAGTGCCGGGCATAAATTCTTCAGAACATACAAACGCGGCCGGGTGGACGCCGCGCGCCCAGGACCCCGACTTCACCCTGCGCGCCTGACGGGGGCGGGTGCGTGCCCGCCCGTCAGCAGGTCCCGGGGCGCAGACGGCGCAGGGCCAGGCGGAGCCGGCCGGCGGCCGGGCGGCCGGCGAGGACGGCCTCGAAGCGGCGGTGGTCGCGGGCCGAGCGCAGTACCGCGAGGTCGTGGGTGCCGGGCAGGGGCGGGGCGGGTTCGGCGTGCCGGGCGGCCCGGTAGCTGTCGAGGAGGTGCTGGTGCAGCGCGTTCATGGGCCCACCCTGCACCCCGGCGGCCCGGTGGGTCCCGCCGATTGACGGCCCTCGTCAACCGGCGCGGCGCGCGGCCCCGGCAAGGATCCGGGAGAGGACCTAGGCGGTCAACGGCCCGAAGGTCCGCCGCAGGTCGGTGGCCTCGGCCGGGCCGGTCACCCAGGCGAGGGGGGCGTGGTGCACCCGGATCCCGGCCGGGGGCTGGAGCAGGGCCTCGCCGGCCGCGTTGCGCGGCCACTCCACCGAGCCGGTGGCGGTCCTGGCGGGGACGAGCCAGTAGTCGCCCCGGGTGTAGGAGCCGTCCGGCCGGAAGTACACCTGGACGCCGTCCTCCAGGTCGAGCCAGCGCCCCTCCCGGAGCCGCAGGGCGCCGCCGGCCAGCGGCAGGGCGTCCCGGCCGCGCAACTCCCGGTGGTCCCAGCGGCGCAGGAAGGGGTGGCGCCCGGCCTGCCGCCCGACCTCCGGCACCGGTTCGGCGGACAGCCGCACCCGGCGGCCCGGCAGGTCGGTCTCCTCCACCTGGAGCAGCTCCGTCACCTCGTCCCGGCTGACGGACGCGCTGTCCGCGACCTCGACCAGGTCGCCGACCGAGAGCCCGAGCCTGTCGTCGTCGCCCAGGGTGCCGAGGCCGACCCAGACGCCCTCGACGGAGACGATCGGGAGGACGACCGAGCCGTTCTCCCGGGACCACTTGAACGTGGCGTCGCCGCCGGCCCGGCCGCCGTGGTGGACCTCCACCCGGTACAGCTGGTTCTCCGGGCCCCGGTAGCGCGCCTCGGGGTGCGCCAGGCACGGGTCCTCGCCCGCCCGCTCCGGGCGCCGGGCCCGCGCGGCCAGCCGGGCGACGGGCCGCTCACGCGCCCCGGCCCAGGCGTCGAAGGCCTCCCGCACCCCGGCGGGGCCGCCCTGCGGAACGCTCAACTCCGAGGCGGGCAGCGCGAGCACCTGCCAGACGACCTTGGCCCGGGCCGCGGTGTCGGGCTGCGCGGCGCCGAGCGCGACCTCGCGGAGCTCGGGGTCCTCGACCGCGGTGACGCTGCGCTCCCAGACCTTCAGGTAGACCAGGAACGGGAAGGCGCCGGGCAGCCGGTCACCGGGGCGCTCCTGGTCCCGGTAGGCGTCCGGCTGGTCCCAGTACGTCCAGCCGGCGGGCTCCTGGTGGGCCTCGTCGGCGTCGGAGGCGCCGGTGGAGGGGCCGGCGGCGGGGCCGTCGGACGCACCGGCGGCGCCGTCCTCCGGCGCGGCCCGGCCGGGCGCGGGCCGGCGGGCCTCGCACAGGATGCCGTCGACGTAGTAGCGGCCGGCGCCGATGGTGAGGTCGTCCACGTCGTGACTGCCCGGCACGTGGCCGATCGCGAACCCGGCCGCCGCGGCCGGTCCGCCGTGACGGCCGATCAGGTCGGCGGCGAGGGTGCGCAGCTGGTACCGCTCGATCGCGGCCTGCTCGTTGGCGTCGGCGTCGAGCTGGACCCGGCCCTGCTGCGTCAGCACCGCGGAGTAGTGCTTGCCGGGCCGGAAGGTGAGGCGCGAGAAGTCTGCGTGCACGGTCGTCCTCTCGGGAACGATGGGCGGGGGCGGGTCAGGTGACGAAGAAGATCCCGGCGTCGGCGCCGGCCGGCGTGTACTCGGCCAGCCGCGCCCGCAGGTTGTCCTCGCGCTGGGGCTGGAACAGGTCGTGGAAGGCGCCCAGTTCGGAGCGGTCCTCGGCGCCGCGGGTGATCTCCGGCGCGCACCCGGCGGCGAACCGGCCGTAGTCGGGCGTGCCGTAGCGGAGGCTGCTGAACAGCGGGCGGACCCGGGCGGTCTCCAGTTCGCGCAGCCGGGCGGCCCGCTCCGGGGGCAGGTCGCCGCGCTCGACCAGCTCGGTCACCGCCGAGCGGACCAGGTCGGGCTGGCAGGCGTAGCGGCGCGGGGTGCGCGAGCCCGGGGGCACGTAGCAGAACCGCAGGCAGCCGGCCGAGCGGCGGGCCACCCGCAGCCGCCCGGTGAAGACGCAGTCCTCGGCGACCGGCACCGCGTGGGTGTGCACCTCGCCGGCCACGGTGGTGCGGTGCGCGTGCAGCAGCGCGTGGGCGTGGGTGCAGTCGGGCCCGGCGAGCGCCGGGCGCCGGGGCCCGGTGGCGTCCAGGACGCTGTCGCTGAGGTGGATCTCCAGCGGGTCGGTGCCGGCCTCGTCGCCGACGACCTGGATCGCGCCCAGGATGCTGTGCTCGATCCGGACGCAGGCCGTGGTGCGGTCCAGGACGAGGCTGGGTTCGTGCGGCGCGTGCGGCGCGCAGTGCGGCTCCAGCGACCAGCCCGGGACGAGGGTGCAGTGCCGCAGGGTGACGGAGGCCAGCGGGCCGGTGACGTTGACACCGCGCCCGGTGACCAGCAGGCCGTCCAGGACCAGCCGCCCGCCGGGCACCACGCCCCGGACGTTGAGCGCGTCCGGCCGGTTGCTGTACCAGTCGAGCAGCCGGATCACCGGCCGGGTGCCCTCGGCGGCGCGCAGTTCGAGGCGGTCGTCGGCCCCCAGGTCGAAGTCCAGCTGTTCCTGGTGGGCGCCGCTGTGGGTGATCTCGATGACGGCGTCGCCGCCCGCGCGGCCGGCCCGCTGGTCGGCGCGCCACTGCTCGTAGGCGTCGTCGATCCGCTGGTACGGCCCGCCGGGGCCGACCCGGTAGAGCGTGCGGTGCCGGCCCTCCGGGCGCTCGCGCGGGTACTCCCCGCCGCCGGTGTCGTCGCCGAACGCGTAGTGGTGGTCGACCCAGACGCCGCGGCGCGGGGCGGTGCGGGCGCCGAAGGCGATCCGGCCGAGCACCGGGTCGACGGCGACCTGGCCGCGTGCCGGCCGGTAGGTCCAGCCGGTCAGGTCGGCCACCGTGATCTCGGCGGGCGGGACGGGCTCCCGGGCGCCGTCGCGCCAGAGGGCGAAGCTCTTGCCGGGCCCGTAGTAGTCGGCGAGCCGCTCGGCCAGCTGCCGCCGCCGGATCGGGGCCGGCACGTTGTCGAGCGCCGCGAGGTGGGAGGCCGAGGGCTCCGGTTCGGGCCTGGTGAACAGCGGGGCGTCGTTGCCGAGCACCGAGAAGGTGAACAGGTTCCTGGCCCGGTCGATGCAGTAGGCCGGCGCCCGGGTGACGGAGTACGGCTTCAGCCGCCACACGTACAGGGCGACCCCGGCGGGCGTGCGGCCGCCCGGGCGGCGGGCGGAGCCGGCCCGGCGGACGTCGGCGGTGTGCGCCTGCTCGTCGAAGGGGCCGCCGAGCAGGTCCAGCGCGGTGCCGTCCCGCAGGTCGGCGAGCCGGCCCCGGCCCGGCCGCCGCCCGGCGGCGGGCTCCTCGTCCGGGCGCAGCAGTCGCACCGGCGGGGTGCCGGCGAGCAGCCGGGAGAGTTCCACGGCCCGGGCGGGCCAGTCGGCGACCGAGGCGGACAGCTCCTCCAACAGGGCGAGGGTGCCCTTGCGGCGGCGGTGGGCGACGGTGTTGGCGACGTCGTGCCGGGGCGCCAGCCGGGCGGCGAGCCGGTCGCGGGCCGCGGCCCGCTCCGGGGAGGCCGCGCCGTGCAGGCCGGTCGCGAGCACCTCCTCGTAGCCGGGCAGGATCCGGTAGCCGACCAGGTCGCCGAGGTAGGCGACGGCCCAGTCGGCGGCGGTCTCCACGAACCAGTCCCGGTAGCCCTGGTCGATGCCGCCGCGCACGAGGTCGGCCTGCTCGGCGATGACGGCCAGCAGCGCGCGCAGCGGCTCGCCCGCGTCGGCGTCCCGCAGCCGGTGCCAGCGCGGCAGCAGCTCCAGCAGTCCGTCCGGGTCCCGCTCGCCGGTGTCGCTCATCCGCGGATCTCCTTGAGGATCAACGTGTCGGGCAGGTTCGGCGCCAGCATGACCAGCTGGGCCGGGCGCAGGCCGCGGAAGACCGTCAGCACCCGGCCGGGCGGCAGCGGGCGGGTGTCGGTGACGTCCGGGTTGAGCCGCAGCAGCTCCGCGACCGTGATGCCGTGGCGGGCGGCGACGGCGGTGAGGCTCTCCCCGGCGGGGTCACGGACCCGGTGGCGCTGCTCCTCGAAGCGGGCGAGCGCGGCCGGGACGCTCGGCTGCGGCCGCGCGAGCCGCTCGGACAGCTGCTCCAGGCCCTCCGGGGTGAGGCTGCCGGGCACACCGGTGAAGGCCTCGACCTCGACCCGGGCCACACCGGGCACGGCCTGGGCGGTGGCGAGCACCTCGGACAGGTGGGCGCTCCGGCCGAGTTCGCGTCCGGCGAAGCCCAGGCGGTCGAGCAGGGCCCGGCGCAGCGCCGGTTCGACGGCGTCCCAGGAGTGGTCCGGGTCGAGCTCGACGCCCGCGGCGACGATCAGCAGCACGAGTTCGCGCGGCGCGACCTCGACCGGCAGCCTCGGGTCGCCGTGGGCGGTGAGCGCGGAGCGCAGGGTGCGGACCAGGTCGGAGTCGCCGGTGAGCGGGATGTCGTCCACCCCGGCCACCGTGACGTGGACCAGTTCGCGCCCGCCGTCCGGGAGCAGGGCGGCGGCGGCGCGCCCGATGCCGGCCCGGGAGCGGGTGAAGTCCTCGTAGTCGGGCACCGAGACCAGCCGGTCGAGGGCGGTCACGGCGAGCGGGACGGTGCGCCGGGCGAGGCCGGGGCCGTCCGGTCCGGCGCCGCCGGTGGCGGGCAGCGGGTTGACGACGGCGGAGACGCCGAGCGGACGGGTGGTGAGCTGGGTGATCCGGCCGGCGCCGACGTTGCCCGCCGGGCCGATGCCGATCCGGTAGCGGGCGCGGACGTTCTCCCGGCCGGTGGGCAGGCGCGAACCGTGCACGCCGTCGCCGAAGGTGACGGTGGTGCGGCCGTCGCCCGCGGTCGCGGTGACGTAGACCCGTTCGTCGGGGCCGCGCCCGGCGAGGCTGTCGACCTCGTGCCAGAGCACGCCGTCGACCCGGACCTCCAGGGTGCTCCGGGCGCCTGCGGGGGTGTCGGCGGCCAGCCAGGTGAGCGGCGACTGCCAGAGGGCGAAGCGCTGGCCGGGGATGCCGGCGTCGCCGCTGCCGAGGGCCTCGTCGCGGGTGGCGCCCTGGGTGGCGCGGACGACGTTGCCGAGGACCTGGACGGTGTCGCGCCGGTAGCGGTGGGCGAGGCCGGCGCTGAGCGTGATCGTGGTGCGGACGGTGTCCCCGGGCAGGCGCGGGTCGACGCTCTGCCCGACCCCGGCGATCATGGCCAGTTCGGTGCCCCGGACGCCGGTGGTGCCCGGGATGTCGGTGCGCTCGCCGCTCACCGCGACGAGCCGACCGGGGGTCAGCCCGTCGTAGAGCCGGGCGAGTTCGATCCGGTCGCCGTGGACGTCCTCGGTGACGGGCTCGTCGGCGAGCCGCAGCGACTCGCCGCGGGCGTAGACGGTGGCGTCCCGGATGTGCGAGAGCTGGGTGTCCTGGTCGTCCAGCCAGGGCTGCTGGAGGGACAGCTCGGTCACCTTGCCGGTGATGCCGAAGTCGGCGCGGGAGACCACCCGCACATCGGTCACCCGGGTGATGACCTCGGCGAGGTCGCGGCTGCCCGGGATGCCGCCGTCGAGCCCCTTGCGCGGGCGCTGGACGACCACCCAGCTGCCGGGCGCGATCTGGTCGTACACGGCGTCGAGGGTGAGGACGGTGCCGGAGACCGGCTGCAGCTTGGTGGTGAACACCACCTCGACGGCGGGCGGGGACTGCTCGGTGGCCGGGTGGCGGTGCATCCGGACGGTCAGTTCGCCGGACTCGCCGGTGGCCTCCTGGCCCGGGTCGAGCCGGTGGTCGAGCACGGGGCCGGGTCCGCCCTCGACCCTCACGTGCACGCGGCCGTCGGCCTGCGGGCGGGAGACGAGGACGGTGCGTTCGGGCAGCCGGGCCAGGAACCGGGCGCTGACGCCGGGCTCCCGGCCGGGTGCGGGTGCGGGTGCGGGTGCGGGCGCGGGTTCGGCGGAGGCGTGCGGGTCCGGCGGCGGCGGTTCGGTGGTGGTCACCTGGACCTGGCCGGGCCCGAACGGGAAGGTGTGGTCCCACGGCAGGGAGAACCCGCTGTGCAGCAGGCTGCCGGCCTCGACGTAGGTGAAGTCGGCGGTGGTGGGGACGGCGCCGGCGGTGTCGAAGCCGACCCGCACGCCGATCAGCGTGCTGCCGGAGAGCGGCCAGTCCACGTAGCGGTCGATCCGGCCGTCGGCGCCGTACACGGGTTTGAGCGGCGCGGTGGCGCCGAACGGCGTGGCGACCACCCGCATCGCCTGGATCTCGTGCACGGCGAGCGGCGCGGTCAGGTCGACCCGTTCCCAGGCGCGGTAGAGGCCCGCGCGCAGCCGGGGGTCCAGGGCGGCCAGCAGCTGCGGGCCGAGGTCCGAGCCGGCGGCGAACAGGCGCCGCGGGTCGCGGGCGAGGTCGCGGGCGCTGAGCGGGAGCCGGGCGGGGGTGGTGCGCAGCGCCGCCAGCAGCGGGCCGAGGCCGCGGACGGCCGGGTCGGCGGCCGCGGGGCCGGGCGGGTGGGGCCCGGGATCGTCGGGGGGCTGCGGCGGCTCCAGCTGGTGGGCGCGCTCGCGCAACCGGGCCAGCTCCTCACCGAGGGCCCCGAACCACTCGGCCACCGCCCGCCGGGGGCGGGCCAGTTCGGCGGCCTCGGCCGCCCGCGCCGCCACCGGGACGAGCCGTTCGGCGAAGTCGGCCGGGGTGCTCAGCGGACCGTCCGGCCGGTCGAGGTCGGCGCGCAGCGGGGCCAGCACCTGCTCGTCGAACTCCCGGACGATCCGGCTCCGCCCCGGCCGGGGGCGGGGGGCGTGCTCGGAGACGGTGATCCAGTCCGTCAGCTCGGCGCGCAGGTCCTTGAGGGTGCGCAGGTCCCGGGGCAGCCCGATCACGGTGACGTCGTTGTCGCGGTCGATCCGCACCTCGGGCACCAGCCGCAGCACCCGGTGGACCGGATCGGCGGCCCGGTCGGCGCTGAAGACGAACAGCAGCCGGTCGCCGGGCCTGAGGTTGTTGGCGGTGCCGGCGACGAACAGCTCGGCCCGGCCGCCGGGGTTCAGCTGCCCGGGCGTCAGCTGGTAGGGGCGGCGGCGCAGCACGGCCAGCTCGTTCCAGGCCGGGCGGGCGGTGAGGTCCTCCGCGGTCTCGAAGGACTGCGGGTCCTCGCCGGGGCCGGGGACGCTCTGGCTGCGGGCGCCGCGCGGTACGGTGACGGCCGGGTCCTCGACGGCCCGCGGGTCGTGGTCGAGGGTGTAGGCGAGGTGGGTGTCGGCGGCCACGCCGGGCCGCGGCCGGTGCCCGACCAGCCGGCCGAGCAGGGTGAGCGAGCCCTCCTCGGTGGCGGTGCGCAGATACCCCTCGTCGGCGATCCGCTCGGAGTGGAAGGCGAGCACGTCGGCGAGCACCGCCCAGGCGTCCAGCAGCGCGATCGCCGGGTCGTCGGGGGTGCGGACGGTCAGGTCGCGCAGCGCCGGGTACGCGGGGCCGGACAGCCGCGCCAGCATGCTGTCGAGGAACTGCCCGTACCGGCCGACGCGGTGGTCGAGGGCGGCCAGCCCGGGCGGGTTGAACAGCGGGGCCGGGGTCGCCGTCGCGGTGCCCGTGCAGCCGCAGGTGCACTGGCCGTTCACCGGCCACCTCCGATCACGATCGAGAGCCGGCCGTTCTCCGGCCGGTCGGGGTCGTCGTCGCACGCGGCGACCTCCAGTGCGCCGAGCCGCAGCAGTCCGGCGTCCGGCTCGCCGTCGTCCCGCCCGAACTGCCGCCGCAGCCGGGTGACCCGGGCACTGACCACGCCCGGCACGGCGGCCGCCGCGGCCACCAGCCGGGAGGCCCGCACCGGCTCGCCGAAGCCCAGCGCGTCCGGGTGGAAGAAGCCGAGGCGCCCGTCCGGCAGCGCGCGGCTGCCCAGCACCCGGCGCAACTCGGCGAGGACGTGGCCGCGTTGGTACCCGGCGGCGGCACAGATCCGCAGTTCGGCGTCGAGCGGCACCAGCAGGGCGGGGCGCACGACCAGCGCGTGGCCGATCCGGCGGTACGCCTCCAGCGCCTGGCCGACCGCCTCCAGCAGCGGGCCGTCCGCGCGGGCCTGCCCGTACGGCTCGACGGCGACGTGCACCTCCTGGCCGCTGCCGGTCCAGCGGAGTTCGGCGGCGGCCCGCCGGACCCCCGGCAGACCGGCGGCCAGCTCCGCGTAGTCGCCGGCCGTGACGGCGCGCAGCCGGCGGCGGCGCAGCGCGAGCGGCGCCGACTGCCGCACCAGGGCGAGGGGTTCGGGTCCGGTGCCGCCGGTCGCGGGCAGCGGGTTGCGGACGCGCAGCACCGCGTCCTGCGGCCGGGTGGCGGCCTCGTCCCGCGGGGGCCGGCCGACCACCAGGTGGTTGACGGCCTCCGCGCCCACGTTCCCGGCCGGGCCGTTGCCGAGGCGGTAGGCGACCCGCAGCTCCGCGCCGGGCCGCGGCGGCCGGCCGTGGCGGCCGTCGCCGAAACGCAGCGCGAGACGGCCGTCGTCCTCGAACTCGCCGACGAAGTGCCGGTCCCGGGGGCCGTCGGCCAGCAGGTCCCGGCGGGGCGTCCACTCCAGGCCGTCGGCCGTGGCCAGGACCGCGGGCAGGGCGGCGCGCGGATCCTGGACGGCGGCCTCGCCCGCCGGGCCGGCCAGCGCGGGGGAGCCGGGGTCGAGCCCGGCCGCGTACCGGGCGCCCCAGCTCCGGTCCACCTCCCAGACGCCGGAGCGCCGGAGCACCACGCCGGAGCGGGTGCGCGCGAGGAGCACGTCGAGGCGGCGCAGCTTGCCCGCGAGCAGCCGGGTGCGGCGGGCCAGCAGCTCGCGCAGCCCGTCGGCGGGCCGCTCCGCGAGGCGCAGCTCCTGCACCACCCGGGCGCCGAACAGCACCGTCAGTTCGGCGAGTTCGGCGCGGGAGAGGCGGTGGCCGCCGCGCGCGCGGTGCCACAGCTCCTCCAGCCGCCGGCGGACCCGTTCGGGCACGGCGGCGAGCAGGGCGGCCTGTCCGGCGCAGACGTGGGCCCGGTCGGGGTAGGCGGCCGCCCGGGTGACCGGCGTGCGGCGCAGCAGCGGTCGGAAGGGCTGCGCCAGGACGGGGTAGCGGGTCTGGTCGAGCAGCGTCTCCAGCACCGCCGCCTGGGCGTCGGCGGTGGGCGGCTCGACCTCGGCGCCCCCGCCGTCCCCGCCCTCCGCGCCGGAGCCGGGCGCGAGCCGCACCCGCAGCCCGGCCCGCCGGACCGCCGCCGCGCCGACCAGCGCCTCCAGCTCGCGGACCTGCCGCGGGCCGAGCTGCCGGCCGCCGCGGGCGAGGCCGAGCAGGTCCTGGACGGCCTGCGCGGCCGGGCTGTCCCCGGCGCCCTCCGCGCCGCCGCAGCCGCAGCCGCCCGGTGAGCAGGGCGCCACCCGCACCGGCTCCGGCGGCACCGGGAAGGTCTCCGGGGCCCCGCCGCAGAAGGTGAGGGAGCGGCCGTGGTCGGCCAGGACGACATTGCCGCGGGCCACGCTCACGTCGGCGACCGGGCCGCAGCCGCTGCCGCCGTGCGCGGACAGGCAGACCGGGAAGGACAGCGCGTCCTGCGGCGCCCAGGCGACCTCGACCAGCGGCTGCCCGTACAGCTCGTCGACCAGCGGGGTGACCGCGGTGAGCCGCACGGCCTGGCGGTGCGCCGGATCGGCGTCGGCGGCGGCGCCGGTGCGCGGGCCGAGCACCTCCTCGACGACCAGCAGGTCGCCGGGGCGCAGCGCCAGCTGCCGGCCCCGCTCCTCCGGGCGGCCGGACGGGTGGTGCCACTCGTCGCGCAGCGTGGCGCCGGTCGCGCCCGCGGGCAGCACGCAGTCCTGGTCGCCCCAGGTCCAGAACCGGATGGCGTTGTGGGCGGGGTGCAGCGCCACGTCCGCCCCGCCGAGCGGCTCGAACACCTCGACGGCGGCGGTGCGCGCGAGCGCGTCCAGGTCCTCGTCCGGGATCACCGCGCCGAGGTCCGGGCGGTCCTGCGGGCCGAGCCGGCCGACGTCGACGGCGGCGAAGCGGAAGGTGCCGTGCCGCAGGGTCAGCGGCCGGTCCACCGTCAGCGCGACGAACGCCCGGGCGTTGCAGCCGTCGTGCATCGGGTAGTCCGTCAGCCGGACGTGCCGGCGCACCGACACCCGGCGGCGCGCGGTGTCGAGGTACGCCTCGGTGGCCACCGCGTCCTGCTGGTAGGAGAGCAGGTCGGCGGTGTGGGCGAGCAGTTCGACCAGGGTGATGCCGAGGTCCGGCAGGTGCCGCTCGGACCAGCCGGGGACGGTGAGGCTCATCCGGTCCAGCACCAGCCGCCGCAGGCTCTCGTAGTCGCGGGCCGTGTAGTCGGTCACCGGGGCCGGGCGGACGACGGGCGGGCAGCTCTCCTCGGCGCGGCAGTCGAAGGGGGAGGGGCGGCCGGCGCCGAAACAGAAGGCGGTGCTCGCGTACCTCGGGTCGAAGTCCGGGTGCGGGCGGGTGCCCGGCCGGCCGTGGGCGTCCGCCCCGACCACGGTCAGCCGGTAGCGGGAGGTGTCGCCGGAGCGGTCGAGGGTGACCCGCATCAGGTCGTCCAGCTCCGGGTCGTCCGCGCGCTCGATCTCGACGCGGACGGCGCGCAGGCCGGTGATCCGCCGGCCGCCGTCGATCCGGAGGTTCTCCGGGCCCAGCCCGTCCGGCGCCCGGCCGAGGAAGGTCACCTCCAGCGTGCGCCCGTCGTCGCCCGGCTCGGCGCCGTCCAGGCCCAGCAGCCGCGCCGCGCGCACGTCGGCGCGCCGCAGCTCCGTCCCGCACCGGGCCCCCGGCCCCTCGCTGCGCCCGGTCATGCCGCCACCCCGCCCTCGAACACGTCCTGCCGCTGGGTACCGGTGCGGCGCACCACGTACGCCAGCCGGACCCGCACCACGTCGTCCTCGCTCTCCACGTCGAGCGAGCCGACCTCGATCACCTCGCCGAGCCACCGTTGCAGCGCCGCCCGGACGGACAGCTGCAGGGTGGCCGCCAGCTCGGGACTGTTCGGCGCGAAGACCAGGTCGAGCAGTCCGCAGCCGAAGTCCGGGTGCATGACCCGCTCGCCGGGAGCGGTGAACAGCAACTGCTCGATCAGGTCGCGCACGTGGTCGTCGTACCCGGCCTCGGCGGTGCGCCCGCGCCGGTCGATCCGGAACGGGAACGCCGGGTCCGTGCGGGCCGGTCCGGCGCCGTCGCCGGGGTACCCGGTGGCGTTCATGTCCCCTCCGCGCGCTGCTGGACGACGGTCACGACCGGCGGCCCCTGCGGGACCTGCTCGGCGCTCTGGCACAGCCCGACGGCGGAGCTCGGCAGCGCGGGGGAGCCGTTCACCCGGATCCGGGCGGACGGCACCACCCAGCGGACCGTGACGCACGGCTGCGCCTTGCCGGCCACGGTGAACGGGCAGCCGGTCACGGTGTACGGGTCGGCGGTGCCGGTGACGGCCTGGCCGGCGACCAGCACCCGGGCCTGGGCGGGCCGGGCGGTCGCCCGGGCCCCGTGCGGGCAGAGCACCGTGGCGTTGACGTGCAGCAGATTTCCGGGCACGAGGTCCTCCCCGTCAGGTCACGCTCAGCGCGTCCTGGTTGATGGAAACGGTGGCGCCGACGAGCGCGATCGAGGCGCCCTGGCCGTTGCTGATCCGGATGCCCGAGTCGTTGATCACGATCGAGGCCCCGCCCGGGGTGCGCAGGGTGATCCCGGTGACCGGGTCGTCGGACAGCACGATCACCCGCCGCCCGGTGGTCTCCAGCACCGTGTTCGGCACACCCGGCGGGCCGGTCGACGCCTCCACCGGGACCTCCGCGGCGGAGCCGTACCAGCAGCCCGTCCAGACCGGGTAGCTCTGGTCGCCCTGCTCGAACTCCAGCCACACGCCCGCCCCGACCGGCGGGAGCGCGTAGTGCCCCATGCCCGGGCCGGCCACCGGGAAGCAGGGCATCGCCCAGGTGGAGACCGCCTCGCCCAGCACATCGGGCACCTGGGCCTGGATGCGGCCGATCCCCAGCGGGTCGGCGTTGTTCACCACCGTCCCCCGGAACTTGCCGAGGTAGCGGGTCGGTTCGGCCATGCGGGCAACTCCTGACTGTGGCGGCTACGGGACGACGGCCGGCTGGAGGGCGATCAGGCCCTCGCGGGTCAGCGTGAAGTTCTGGGTGTACGAGCCGCGCTTGAGGTCGTGGGTGACGCTCTTGACGAAGTACAGGCCGTCGTAGGTGAGCCCGGCGCCGCGGACGCCGACCAGCTCGCGCGGCCGCAGCACGTGGCCGTACCGCACGACGTCGAGCCGGCCGGAGCCCGAGACGGCGTCCGCCGACTGCACCGCCTGGGCGATGATCTCGGCCACGGCCTGGGTGGAGTCCTTCTTGGCGGTGTCGGCGACGACCTTCTTCTTCAGCGCCGGCGCGGGCCGCAGCGCGAGCGGCGGGCGCAGGACGCTCACCTCCGGCACCGGCAGGACGGCGGACACCTTGGTCGCCGGGAGCTGGATGCGGGCCTCCGGCTCCTCGCGGGCCGTCCCGTCGAAGGCGAAGGTGAGCTGGTCGACGTTGGACAGCGCGTCCATGTTCACGTTCAGCGCGTGCTGCGGGACGCCGAGGCGGTTCTCCGGCCCCCAGTAGGCCCGGCTCGCCCCGGGGACCGGGCCGGGGTCCAGGTAGAACACGTACCCGTTGGCCTTCGCCAGCTCGTTGACGTAGCCGAGGTCGGTGCCCTTCTGGAAGTCGATCCGCCGGGTGGGCATCGGCGTCTGCGGCACCAGCTCCGGGATCACCAGCGGGACGATGCCGTACTGCCCGTACTTGCCGATGATCGCGGCGACCCGGGCTGCCGGGGACATCGCGGGGAAGGGCACCCCGGCCTGCTCCTCCAGGTCCATCAGCACCGTCAGGTCCTCCCCGGTGACGGTCAGCGTGGACTGCCCGGGCTGATTGCTGATGCCGACCTCCTGACGGATGATCACCCCGTCCATCAGCACGCTCGGGGTGCCGGTGACGGTCACCATCAGCACCACCCTGGTCTTCGGGTCGAAGAAGCCGCCCGGCAGCAGGGCGGTGTTGATCGGACCGCGCTTCGACAGGTCGAAGGCCAGCTGGAACCCGGAGCGCTGCCCGGACGCCACCGTGACCTGCGCCGACAGCAGGGCGTCGGTCACCGGCTGCGGCACCGGCACCGGGATCCGCGGGCCCATCAGCAGACTGAGCCGGATCGAGCCGACCGGTCCGCCGCCCGTGACGGCCGGGGCGTCAGCCATGGTCCGCCCCCGCTCCCGCGCCGGGCAGCGCGATGACGATCCGCCGGCCCGGTGTCGCGGTCAGCTCCCGTGGATCCAGCGCCGGGTTGGCGTCGGCGATCCGCCACCACTGGTCGGCGCTGCCGAGGTAGCGGTCGGCGAGCAGGTCGAGGCGGTCGCCGGCCCCGACGATGTGCTCGGCGAGCGGCGTCAGGCCGTCCGTGCGCGGCAGCAGCCGCCGCCGCAGGTACGGCACCTGCCGCCCGTCCGGCTCCGTGTGCAGCGCCGGCGGGATGCCGTGGTACCGGCTGCCCGGCGGGTACGGCGAGGGCAGTGGCAGCGCGTCGAACGGGTCGCCGGCGGTCATCGCAGCCCTCCGCCCGGCCCGAGCGCCCCCGGCCGGCCGTCGGCCCCGGCGGTGACCAGCCGCTCCTTCTGCGCGAGGTGCGCGAGGTAGAGCTCGGCCCCGCGGTGGCCGGCCGGCAGATCGCTGACGGTCAGGACGCGCAGGCCGACGGCGACGGCCGCCCTGACCGGGTTCAGATCCATGTCGAACGCCTCCTCGGTGATGGTGAGTTCGGTCAGCCGCACCGGCAGGATCCGCTTGCCGCCCCAGGTGAACAGGGTGAGCGGCGCCTCGACCGGCGCGATCTCCAGGGTGCCGAGCGCGGCCAGCGCCTGGCCGGCCCTCAGCTGCGCACTGGCCGGCTGCACCAGCGACTCCAGCGCGGCCAGCTGCGGATGGATGCCGTTCGGGGCCGGCACGTCCAGCTGGTCGGTGGAGTCCAGCTCCGCGGTGAACTTCCACGTCTCCACGGCCGGTCCCTTGAGCCGCAGCGCCTCCGTGCGGTCCCCGCTGCCGTCCGCCCCCGCCGCCTGCGGGGCCAGCGACCGCTCCAGGCTGTCCGGGTTGAACTGCAGCACGATGACCCGCTGCGGCGTGCCGCGCTGCGGATCGACGACGACCAGCCCGGAGCGCACCGGCCGGGGGGCGTCCGTGTAGGGCATCAGGAGCCGCCTTCCGTCCGGGCGAGGCCCTCCAGCAGGACCCGGGCGTTGTGCCGGACGTGGTCCGCCGGGTCGGTGCGGCCCAGCTCCTCCACCAGGGCCACCAGGCCGGGCCAGGGCAGGTAGCCGGTCGCCACCACCACCGCCTGCCGGATCCCCGGATCGTCGTCGCGGGCGGCGCCGGCGAACGCCTCGACCACCGCGGGGTCCTCCGGGCCCTCGGCGGTCAGCGCGGCGGCGTAGAGCGCGACGAGCCGGTCGTTGCGGTCGACCGGGCCGGCCCGGTCGACCGCGTCGGACCGGTCGCCCGCGTCGGACCGGTCGCTGCGTCCGGCGGCCCGGCGCAGCGCGGTCAGGGCCTCGTCGAGGGTCCACACCCGGCAGCGGGGCCGCAGTTCCGCCTCGGTCTCCGCCGCGCCCTCGCCCCGGATCGTGACGTACCGCAGGCCGGTGGTCCGGTCGTCGACGTAGTGCACCTCGGCCCTGCCGTCCGGGGTGAGCCAGCTGTCGACGACGGCGCCGTCCTCCTTGCGCCCGAGGTCGAGCAGGTTCCAGAAGAGGTCCCAGACGACCAGCTTGAAGTCGTGCTCGCCGAACTCGGGCCTGAGGACCAGGCGGATGAACGATCGGGTCATTCCGGTCTTCTCTCTCATGTCAGGCCGTAGAAGTTCCGCAGGAAGTCCTGGACGAGCTTCTCGCCCTTCCTGACGGTCTCGTCCTCCGTGGCGGCGAGGATCCCCAGGCCGCCGGTGTGGGCGCGGGCCCAGGCCTCGCCGAGCTGCAACTCGCGGAAGCGCAGTTCGTCGCGATCGGCCTTCGCGGCGTCGAAGCCCTTCTGCTGACCGGCCTCCTCCTGCTTGAGGGCGCGGGCGGCCGGCACGGCTTTCACCATCGACATCGGGAACCGCCCCCGTTCGCCCCGGCGCTTGCCCTCGTACTCGGCGAACGCCTGCGTCCGGTCCAGCCCGCCGGCGTTCGGTCCGCGGGCCAGGAGATCGGTCGTCATCGCCGCGTAGCCGAGGTTGGCGGGGCTCCGGACGGACTCCCGCACGAACATCAGCCAGTGCGTGCTGCGCACCAGGGCCCGCTGCTCCGCCGTGAACGAGGGCGGCAGGTGGCTGTTGGTGCTGTAGGCCCGCAGCGCCATGGCGAAGTCCATGTCGGTCAGGCCGACGCGCTTCAGGTCGCCGACGAGCTCGTGGTATTTGGTGACCCCCATGGTCATCGAGTTGAGGGCGCCCCGCTTCTGCTTCTGCTCGCCCACCGGTTCGGCGTCCGGACCGACCAGGTAGCGGTCCACCCTCCCGGTGCCGATGGCGTACGGCGGGACGACGAGCGGACCGCCCTGGGCGGCCGAGAGGTGGAGGGACGAGCCGCGCTCCCGCAGGTACCTGACGACGCCGGGGATGTCCTTCGACCCCTGGATCACCAGCGCCTGGTTGACGGCGTCGGCCTGGGCCCGGTACTTGACGAGCCGCAGGCGCACCGCGACGTCGATGACGTCGGCGCGGTCCAGCAGGCCCTCCGCCTGCTTCCGGATGATCGCGCGGATCTCCGCGTCCGTCAGCTCGAAGCCGCCCCCGGCCGTGGCCTTCGGGTTGAGCAGGGCCTCGACGGTGAAGGCCGGCCCGCCGGCCTCCGCCAGCCCGGTGAGCCGGTACCAGGCCCGCATCCCGGCCAGCACGGGCCGCAGCACCAGCTGCCGCACGCCGCGGGCCAGCAGCCGCCCGATCCGCGGCCGGATCCGGGCGACGATCAGGTCCAGGCGCTGCTGCTTCGCCCGGGGCGAGTTCTCGCGCTCGCGGCGGGCGGCGCGCTGCTGCCGCCGCCTCTGCCGCCAGTCGCGCAGGCGGTCGCGCTGCTTGCGGTAGGCGTCGCGGATCCGCCGGGCGCCGGTGGTGAGGGCGCGGCCGAGCCTGCTGCCGAGGAGCTTGCGGCCGAGGGCGCGGGCGGCGGTCCGCACGCGGCCGAGGGCGGCCCGGACGGTCCGCCGGGAGGCGTGGAGCGCGCGGGCGACGGCGGAGGCCGGGCGACGGGGCGCGGCCTTCGGGCGGGCGGCCTCGCGGTGCGGGCGTCCGGCGGCGGCGGGGCGCTGCGGGTGCCGGACGGTGGGCCGGGCCGGCCGTACGGGCCGGGCCGGCCGCCCGGGGGAGGGGCGGAGCGCCCGGGTGGCCCGGCGCAGGCTCGCCCGGGCCCTGTTGACGGCGCTTCCGGCCGCCTTGCGGGCACCCCGGCCCGCCCTGGCCAGACCCTTGAGGATCTTCTGGGCGATCCCCCTGAGCCTGGCGCCGACCGCCCTGCCGGCGCTCTTGAGCCTGCCGAGCAGGAAGGTGGAGATGAAGTCCAGCAGCGCCACCACGCCCGCCGCGACCGCGTCGGCGAACAGGCACGCGGCCGACCCGGACTTGACCGCCTTGAGGAAGGCCACGAACTTCCCGATCGCGGCGACGATCCTGCTGACGCTGTTCCACGCCGCCACCAGACCCTGGATGACGGCCAGCACCGCGCCCGCGGCCGGCACGATCAGCGACACCAGCTTCTCGACGACGATCGAGACGATCATCCCCGGCAGTGCGGCGACGATCGCCTGCCAGGCCATCCGGCCGATCCGCGCCATCGTGAGGCAGCCCTTGACCAGGACGTCGACGAGCGTGGAGGTCAGGCCGACGACCGACTCCACCTTCTGGTCGAACCACTGCCTCACCGCGCGCTTGACCGCACCCCACAGATGCAGCCGGACGCCGTCGACCGCCGCCGTGCCCAGCTTCTTCAGCCAGCCGCCCGGATCGGCGGCGACGTCGCCGATCAGGACGGCGAACTCGCCGAAGACCGCGATCGCCTTCCGCACGAAGTCGATCGCGTCCAGCACGGCCCGCCGGACCGCCTCGACCGCGGCCTTCAGCCCCGCCTCCAGCGCGTCCAGCAGGGCGTTCAGACCGGCCGCCAGCGCGTCCAGCAGCGTGTTGACGGCGTTCCTGAGCCCGTCCGCCCACGCGTCGACCTTGGCGACGGCCCGGTCGCGCCACTCCTCGATCCTCCTGCGGAACCGGTCCCGCAGTTCGGGGAAGGCCGCCAGCAGGACGTCGCAGATCCTGATCAGCGCGTCCGCCAGCCCGTTGATCAGCTCGACGGCGAACTTCCGCACCTGGTCGATCGCCCGGTTCGCGAAGCTGCGGAAGCCGTCGATGATCGCGTTGACCAGGCCGCGGAAGTGGTCGAAGACCTTGGTGACCGCCTCGACCAGCGCGTCGAAGGCCGCCTTCACCTTGGACTTGACCCAGCCCCACCAGCCCTCGGACTCCTCCTTCTTGCGCTCCTTCTCCCGCTGCGCCTTCTCCTCGGCCTCCCTGCGCCTGTCCTGGATCCTCCGGTTGTCCTGCTCCCGGCGGTCCTCGACCTCCCGGTCGGCCTCGGCGCGCCTGCCGTCGATCCGGCCGGTCCTGTCCCGGTGCTCGGCGCCGGCCTCCTGGTCCGCGGCGGAGATCCGCTGGTCCTGCTCGCCGCGCCACTGCTCGCGTTCGGCCCGCACCTTCGCCGCGGCGTCGCTCCGCTCACCGGCCTGGGCCTCGGCGTTGTCGGCCACCGCCCGGTCGACCTCGGCCTCGTGCCGGCGGCGCGCCTCGGTCTCGCCCTGCCGCTGTGCGGCCTGCTCGGAGCCCAGCCGGTCCCGGCCCCGGCCGGCGGCGGCCCGGAGCTGCGGGCCCCGCTCCTGCTGGGCCACGATGCCGACCCCGGGGCCGGCGTCGGGGCCGGCGTCGACGGTGCGTCCGGGACCGGCGGCGCGCGGGCGGCCGCCGCCCGGGACGGAGGCGGTGAGGGTCTCCTCCGGCACGGCCGGGTCGATCCGGTCCTCGCCCATCGGCCTGGCGGCGTCCTCCCGGCCGACGCCGAGGATCCTGGCCGCGCTGTCCTTGAGCTTCGCCGCCTGCGCGTCGGTGCGCGCCGGATCGCTCTCGCCGGTCAGCTCCACCCGGGGCGCCGGGCCGACCGTGGTGTTCAGCGCCGGGTCGGTCGAGGGCACGCCGTCGACGGCGCCCTGCAGCCGCTGCACCTCCTGCGGCGAGACCCGGGTGCTCGCGTCGTCGGCGACGTGCGGTGCGGTGACCCGGTCACCGGGGTTGCGGCCCCCGGCCTGCCGGGACGGGCCGGCCTCCTGCCGCGCGCCGTCCGCGCCCGCCGGGCCGACCCGTTCCAGCCGCTCCGTCACCGCCCCGGCCGGCGGCGCGGCCTCGGGCGGGCCGGACCGGGTGCGCGGGGCCCCGGACGGGCGCCGCAGGGACGGCGGGGCCGCCCGCAACCGGGCGTGCTGCTCGGTGACCGTGCGGTCCACCGACCCGTCCACGCCGTCCAGTGCGGCGGCCATCCGGTCGGGCGGCAGGCTCGCGGCGGTGGCGAGGGCGCTCGGCGGGTCCTGGGCGGAGACGTCGGGCGCGGCCGGCTGCTCCTGCGGCCCGGCCGGGGCCCCGACCGCGCCCCCCGCGGCGCCCCCGGCCGCGCAGACGCCGCCGTCGGCGGGAGCACCGGCACCGTCCGGCTCCGCCTCGGTGGTGGGCTGCGGCGGGCCCGCGCAGGCGCCGCCGCCGGATTCCAGGGAGGCCTCCGGGGCGGGCCGGACGGTGGGCTCGGCCGGTGCGTCGGTCCGGTCGGCCGCCGGGCCGGGAGCGGGGGCGGGGGTCTGCTCGGGGGAGGCGTCCGGGGTGTCGCCGCCGACCGGCGCGCGGGTGGCGGCGGGGGAGACCGGCGCGGCGGTGCGCTCCGGGGCGCCCGGCTCGGGCGGGGGCGCGGGCTCGGCGGGCGCCTCCGGCTGCGGGTGTGGCTGCGGTTGTGGCTCGGGCTCCGGGGCGGCGGGTTCGGCGGGTCCGGCGGCGGCCTGGGTCTCCGGTTCTTCCGGCCGTTCCGGCCGGAGGCCGCGGCCGGCCCGGTCCTCGTTCCCCTCGCTCTCCTGGGTCTCCTGGGTCTCCTCGGCTTCCCCGGTTGCGCGGCTCGCGTCGGCGGCCGGTGGCGGCGCGGTCCCGGGCTCGGCCGGTCCGGGGGCCGGCGCCGGGTCCTCCTCGGCCTCCGGCCGGCCCGCCCGCTCGTCCTGGACCTGCTCGGCCCTGGTCGCGGGCGGCTCGGGGAACGCCGGTGCCGCGGCCGCCGTGGCCGGCAGGCCGTCCGCCGAGGGCTGGATCCGGTCGAGGGTCGGGACGGCGGACATCTCGGGGTCCGCCGTGGGGAGGAAGTCCCCGGGCCTCAGCTCCGGCCCGGGGTCGGTCGGCAGCGGCGGCTGCCCGCGGTCCGCGCCGGCGGTGTCGGGCACCTCGGCGTCCGCGCCGGGCTCCAGGCCCAACGGCCGCTCCTCGTCCCGGACGTCGCCCTGCGGGCCCTCGCCCTCCAGCAACCCGTGCCGGGCGAGCGGGCCGTCCGGGGCCTGCGCGACCGCGTCCAGCCGCTCGGGCCTGACCGGCGCGGGCTGCGGCGGCGGGCCGGCGGCGGGCTCGCGCGGCGTCGTCCCGGCCGAGGGACGGGTGGCGGCGTCCGGCTGCCCGGCCTCGGGCGCTCCGGCCTCGGACGCTCCGGCACCGGGGGCGACCGCCTCCGGCGCGGGCTCCGGTCCGGTCCCCGGTGTCGCGGCCCCGGGGGCGGCGGCCCCGGGGCCCGCCACGGGTGCCTCCGGCGCGCTCGTCGGCTGTTCCGCCGGCTCCGCGTCCGGCCGAGCCTGCTGGGCGTCCTGCTGCTCCTCCGGCGGCCCGGTCTCCCGGTCCGGCGGCGGGGTCGGCCCGTGCTCGTGGTCGCTCTGGTTGCTCTGGCCGCTCTGGCCGGTCTGCGACGGCGACTGCTCGGTCTGCTCGGCGGGTTCGGCCGGTTCGGCGGGTTCGGCCGGTTCGGTGCTCTCGGTGACCGGCGCGGGCGTCTGCGCGCCGTCGACGTCGGCCGGGCGGTGCTCGGCGGCCTCGACCAGCTCCAGCACCCGGGTGTAGTCCGAGGACGGCAGCCGGTCCGCCAGCCGGGCGAGCACCGAGGCCTGCAACTCCGGCGCGAAGCGGGCGAGTTGCAGCCGGACCCGGCCGGAGGAGTCGGTCGGGTCCCCGCGCAGCGAGCGCAGGATGCCGGCTGCCAGGCGGTCGACCAGCGTGGCCGGATCGAGCCGCTCGGTGCGGAACCGGTCGGCGTCGACGGTCGCGTACCGCAGCCAGCCGGGGGTGGCGCCCGGTGTCGCGCTGGCCGGACGGTCGTCGCGCGCGCCGCGCTCCGCCTCCCGTTCGACCGCGTCCTGCGGCAGGCTGACCGCGCCCAGGTCGCGGCCGGCCCGCAGCACACCGAGCGGATCCGGGGCCTGGACGGTGTGCAGCAGCTCATGGGTGAGCAGTCGTCGGCCGTCCTCGGCGGACGGCCGGTACTTGCCCTCGCCGAAGAAGAGGTCCGGGCCGACGGCGACGGCGTCCGCGCCGAGCAGCTCGGTCAGCGCGGCGGAGTCCCGGTCGGTGTGCACCCGGACCCGGCCGAGGTCGTGCCCGAGCCGTGCCTCCAGCTCCCGGCGCACGCCCGGGTCGAGCGGCTGGCCGGCGCCGGAGACGATCTCCTTCGGTTCGGGTGTCCGGGCCCTCGGCGCCCTGGTCCTACGCCGGTCCGCGCCCTGCTCGGCATCCTTCGGGGCCGCGGCGGTGGCGGCGATCCGGGTCATGGCCGCCCCCGTTCCGGCGGCCGGCCCCCGCCGGACAGCCCGGTGTGCACGGCGCGGGCGAGTGCCTCGCCGAGCCGCCGGGGGGAGGCGCCGGCCGGCAGCGGCGGCAGCCCGGAGACGGAGTCCAGCGCGAGGTCACCGCCGGTCGCGAGCGGCACGCCGCGTGCCGCCACCAGGCGGGTGAGCTCGCTGTGGAACGCCGCCGTCAGCCGGTCGTGGTCGATCCGCGCGAAGCCGTCGAGGACCAGTTCGCCGATCTCGACCTCGATCCGCCCGCTCGGCCCCCCGGCCGTTCCCCCGGTCGATCCTCCGGTCAGGTCCATCCGCAGACCTCCGAGGGCGTCAGGGAGCGCTCCAGCTTCAGGTACTCGGTGTGCGCGGCGGCCAGCAGGTGCCGCATCTGCAGGGGGCAGTCCTCGTCGGCGGCCCGGAAGGCGGCGGCCAGCGCGATGTTGCGGATGGAGCCGCCGGTCACGGTGAGCTGGGCGAGCCGCTCCGGGTCGAGGCCCCGGCTGGGCGTCTGCGCGGGGATGACCCGCCGCCAGATCTCGGCGCGCTCCGGCACCCCGGGGAACGGGAAGTCGACCACGAACCTGATCCGCCGCAGGAACGCCGGGTCCAGCGCTTTCCTCATGTTGGTGGTGAGCACGGCCAGGCCCCGGTAGGCCTCCATCCGCATCAGCAGGTAGCTGACCTCCAGGTTGGCGTAGCGGTCATGGCTGTCCCTGACCTCGCTGCGCTTGCCGAACAGCGCGTCGGCCTCGTCGAAGAGCAGCAGGGCGCCGCCGCGTTCGGCCGCGTCGAAGACCCGACGGAGGTTCTTCTCGGTCTCGCCGATGTACTTGCTGACGACCTGGGAGAGGTCGATGACGAACAGGTCGACGCCGAGCTGCCCGGCGACCACCTCGGCCGCCAGGGTCTTCCCGGTGCCCGACCCGCCGGCGAACAGCGCGGTGACGCCGAGGCCGCGGCGCAGCACCGCCTCGAAGCCCCACTCCTGGTAGACCGTGCCGCGCCGGCGGACGTGGGCGACGATCTCGCGCAGGGTCGAGCGCTGGCGCTCCTCCAGCACGAGGTCCTCCCAGCCGGCGCGCGGTTCGACCCGCCGCCCCAGCTCGTCCAGTGACATCCGGGCCTCCGCCAGCCCGGCGTGCCAGGCGAGCGGGCTGATGTCCCGGCCGTCCTCGGCGGCCCGCCGGGCGGTCGCCGCGGCGGCCCGGATCACATGGCCCGGCAGCGAGAACTGCGCGGCCAGGGAGCGGAGTCCGCCGTCGGTGAGGCCGGGGGCGCCGTCCAGGGCGGCGGTCCAGACCGCGAGCTGCTCCTCGGGGCCGAGCGGGGGCACGGTCAGCCGGGCGCGGTCCGAGACCCCCGCGGGCGCGGGCTCGTCGCCGGACACGACCAGCGGGACCGCGAGGCTCCCGAGGAAGGACTCCACGGCGTTCGGGGACGGCGGACGCTCCCGGTCCGGTTCGCCGCCCTCCACCAGCAGGGCGGCCGGGATCAGGATCGCCTCCCGCTGCCAGAGCCGGGCGAGCCGCTCGCGCTCCGCGGGCGCGGTGGGCAGGTCCTCGCGGTGCACGGCGTAGAGGGCGAGGCCGGCGCGGTGGGCGGCCGCCGCCGCGATCTCCCGGCGGGTGCGGCGGTCGGCGCCGGTCAGTTCGGCGTGCGGCGGGCCGGCCGGTCCGGCCGAGGTCCAGGCCCGGGCCAGCTCGGCCGCGCACCGCTCGTGCGGGCCTGGCAGCCCGCCGGGCGGGCCGATCCGGGTGAGCAGGCCGTGCAGCCGCGCGTCCAGGTAGGGCACGCCGACCAGGAAGTGCAGCACCCGCTCGTCGATCCGCAGCCGGGAGGTGGTGAGCGCGGTCTCGTCGTCCGGTTCGACCAGCCGGAACCGGCGCAGCGGACCCACCGGGGTCAGCGCGCTCCAGTGCGGCCGGTCCAGGGCGGCGAGGGCGAGCGAGAAGGTGGGGTGGGCGCGCCCGGGGTCACCGCCGGCCGCGGCGCACCGGGCGGTGGCGGTGGGGTCGACGGCGGGGGCGGCGGCCAGCACCAGGACGTCGCGCTCGAACGGGGTGAGCCCGAAGTCCGCGGTGAGGGCGTCCAGGGCCGTGGCGGGCGCGGAGGCGGGCGGCGGGGGATCACCGGGCCGCGGGGGATCACCGGGCGGCGGCCGGTCGGTGCGGCCCGCCGCGTGCGCGTCGATCCTTTCGAGCACGGCGGCGACCGCGGCCGACAGCGCCTGCCGGTGCGGCTCGTGCGGGTCCTGCCCGTGGCTCGTGCTCATCGCTCCCCCCTCTCCGGTCAGTGCGTCAGATCCACGGCGGGGCCGCTGAAGGACCCGTCGGCGGCCACCGTCAACGCGCTGGGCACGCCGTCGACCTGGACCCGGGCCAGGTACGCCGTCGGGCGTACGCCGGTGACCGGCACCCGGACCTCGTACGGGTCGGGGCGCGGCCGGGACGGTGCGGGGGCCCGGAACCGGTGGCTCGCCCCGGGCCGCCCGGGGGGCGGGTGCGACTCGTCCAGCAGCAACAGGACGTGCTGGTCGTCCTGCAGCGGAAGGTCCAGCCGGACGGTCAGCCGGGCCGACACCCCGTCCGGTCCGACGCGCCGGTCCGTGGTGCCGATCGGGGCGACGATCCGCGGCTGGCGCGCGAAGCTCTGTGCGTTGGACTCCACGGCGAGGTGGTCGGCGGCGGGCCGGCCGTCCAGCGCGAGTCCGTGCAGCACCTGCACCTGGTGCACGCCGGGCGGCAGGTCCTCCGGTACGGCGACCACCAGCCGGTCGTCGCGGACGCCGTCCGCCCCGACCGGGACCCGCCGCTCGCCGAGCCGGGCCACGACCAGGTCCGCGCGCAGGCCCGTGCCGTCCAGCACCAGTTCCCGGTCCCTGGTCACCGGCCCGTCCTCGGGGGTGCCCCGGGACCCGGCCGGCCGGGAGCGCACCCGCTCGACGACCGGCCCCCGGGACGGCACGGCCCGCACGGTGCGGCGCAGCACGGGCCGTCCGGCCACCGGGTCGGCCCTGCCCTCGACGAGGACGGCGGTGGCCTGGTAGACGACGGACAGCGCGTAGGGGGTCTGGAACAGGGTGGTCCACAGCTTGGACAGCTCGTCGACGTCCATCGGCGTGGGCGTGAGGCGCACCCGCTGCGGGGAGGCCGCCAGGTCGCTCCCCGCCAGGTACGGCCGGTCGGCCGCCTCCTCGATCAACCGCCGCGACAGCACCGGCTGTTCGGTCAGCGCCCGGACCACGCAGCCGAGCAGCCGCTGGCCGACCAGCTGGGACTCCTCGCCGTAGCAGCTGATCAGGTAATGCAGGTCGAGGGCGGCGGCCGGGCGGGTCAGCAGGGTGCCGTCGGCCGCGCGGGTGGGTGCGTCGAGGTTGCGCAGCGAGGCGTTGGGCGTGACCTGGTAGAGGAAGACGGTGACGGTCGGGTCGGCGGGCGGCTCGGTCGGCGGTTTGCGGGTGCCGACCTCGACGGCGAACGGGATGTCGGGGGAGAGCGCGCGGGTGATGAGCAGCCGCAGCGCCTCGCTCACGGTGGCGATCGCGAGGTGGTTGCTCATGGCCGCACCCGCCCGGTCATGAGGGCTCCCGGGAGAGGTAGGTGTCCAGGCCGACGGCCGGGGCCGGCCGGGTGGCCGCCGGTCCGCGCGGTGCGGCCGGGGCGGGTTCGGCGGCCCTGACCTCGACCCGGCCGATCCGGACCCGCACCACCCGTTCGGCCGGCCGGGGTTGGCGCCGGGCGCCGGTTCCGGCTCCGGCCGGGTGACGCGGGGCGGCCGGTCCGGTGGTCCGCCGTCCGGGCGCCGGAGCGACGGCGGGCCGTGCCGGGGCGGGCGGCGCCCCGGCCGCCGGTCCGGCGGCGGCGAGGGGCGGTGCGGCGTCGGGCGGCACGGCCGTCGGCCGGGCGGTCTCCGCCCGCAGCGCCGGTGCGGCGCCCGGCGCGGGGGCGGGGGCCGGGGCCACCGGTGGCGGGACCAGCAGCGGTGTGCGCGGCAGCGGAAGGACGGGCGGGGCGGGCGGCCGCGCGTCGCCGGCCGCCGCCGGGGGCGCCCCCGGCGGTGCCGTCGGGCGCGGCTCCGCCGACGGCCGGGCGAGCGGTGCGGGCGCGGGCCGCCGCTCCGGCGTGCCCGGCTCCTCGTCGGCGGCGGGCAGCGCCGGCCCGAGCGTCTCGATCCGTTCGAACGGCCCCGGCAGGCGCGGACGCACCCGCACGCCGGCCCGGTCCGGGTCGCTCTTCGCCAGCAGGCGGTCGAAGTGGTCAGGCATCGGCACACAGCTCCAGGTAGTAGCGGCGCCGCAGCGGGCTGAGCGCCAGGACCTCCGGCTCGCTCCAGCCGTAGGCGGTGGCCAGCAGATGGACGTCGAGCAGGGTGGCCCGGGCCCAGTCGTCCAGCTCCTCCCAGAGGTAGGAGGCGATGTCCAGCTCGGCGAGGGCCTGCCGGCCGCACCCGGGGCAGTCGAGGTTCAACCGGATGTCCGCGCAGGGGTCGGCGGCGGCCGCGGCCTCGGCCATCCGCCGTTGGACCGGTCCGGGGAGCTGCCTGGCGGCCACCGGCTCCCCGTCGTGCTCCGCGGTCAGCACGCACCGCTGCAGCAGGACCGCTCGGGCCCGGCCGGCGGGGGCCTGTTCGGCGGCGGCGAGGTCACCGGGGGTGGCCGGGCGGAAGCCGACCCGCCAGCCGTCCAGCTCCACCCGCAGCGGCCCGGGCACCGGCCGTGCGGCGCCGGCCACCTGCCCGGCGTCCAGCGTGAACTCCAGCTCCTCCGGGCAGCCCGGGCAGCCGGCCCGCATGGTGAGCCGCTCGCCGAACAGCGCGGTGCGCAGGCCGAACAGTTCGGCGTCCCGCTCGCCGAGCGGGACGGCCAGGAGCTCCTCCGGGCCGGCGCCGGGACGCGCGACGCTGTGCAGCAACAGCGCCCGCCCGGTGCGGCCGGCCGCCAGTCCGGCCTCCCAGATGGCCAACAGGGCGTCCTGCCCGCCGGGTTCCACCGTGCCGCCGCTCAGGCCGGCTGCTGGAAGGACGGTTCTTCGGGCTCGGGCGTCTCCTCGTCCCGCTCCCAGCCCTCCACCTCCAGCTTGAGGCTCTGGATCGCCACCGCGTTGGCGTTGGCGTCGAGTTCGCCGAGCACCTGGTACTCGCTCGGCCAGGCGCGGTACAGCTTGTGGGCGACCGCCACCTGGCCGGCCTCGTTGAGCACCTGGATCACCAGGTCCTTGCGGAAGTCCCGCAGTGACACCTCCGCCCCGCGGCCCGCGCCGACCATCCAGACCTTGTTGGCCCAGCGGTCGAACTCCGGGTCGTGGGTGACGCCGCGCTCCAGGGTGACGGCCTCGAAGTCGGTGCGGCCCGGCGACTTCCGCGGCGCGCTCGGATCGCCCCCGCTGCGGTGCTTCACCACCTCGGTGGTGCGTTTGAGCGGGCTGACCTTGCTGACCCCGGCGACCACCCGGCCGTCCCAGACGACCAGGAATTTGAAGTTCTTGTACGGATCGAACCGGTGCGGATTGACGGTGAACTCGACCATGGAGATCCTAAACCTCGAACTGTCCGGCGAGCTGCTCGATCTTGACGATCACGAATTCCGCGGGTTTCAGCGGCGCGAATCCGACCACGACGTTCACCACGCCACGATTGATGTCGTCCTGCGTGGTGGTGTCCTTGTCGCACTTGACGAAATAGGCCGAACGCGCGGAGGTGCCCTGGAACGCGCCCTGCTGGAACAGCGTGTGCAGGAACGCACCCACGTTCAGCCGGATCTGCGCCCACAGCCGCTCGTCGTTGGGCTCGAACACGACCCAGGTGGTGCCGCGGTAGAGGCTCTCCTCCAGCATCAGCGCGAGGCGCCGCACCGGCACGTACTTCCACGGCGAGCCCAGCACGTCGGCGCCGGCCATGGTCCGGGCGCCCCACACCACCGGGCCCACCACCGGGAACGTCCGCAGGCAGTTGACCGCGAGCGGGTTCAGCAGGCCGTTCTCCCGGTCCGTCAGCGGCACGGTCAGTGCGCGCACCCCGGGCAGACCGGCCTCGGTGCCCGCCGGGGCCTTCCACACGCCCCGCTGCCCGTCGGTGCGCGCCATCACCCCGGCGACGGTGCCCGAGGGCGGGAAGGCGCGCAGCCGGCCGGTGAGCGGGTCGACCAGCTCCAGGTGCGGGAAGTACAGCGCCGCGTGGTCGCTGCGCACCGAGTCGAAGGCGGACAGGCCCGCCCGGGCGGCGTCCAGCGTCGTCCACGCCTGCGGCGAGTCGACGATCAGGAACATCCGCTTCTCCGCGCAGAGCGCCTGCGCGGCCGAGACCACCGTGACCGCCTCGTCGAGGTCGGCGTAACCCGCCAGTTCCGGCAGCACCAGCAGATTGACGTCCTGCACGTCACGCAGGGCCTGGATGCCGGTCTTGCCCGCCTCGCTGCCGATCAGGTCGGTCAGGCCGGGGGCCCCGCCGTCCCGCCCGCCGGTGAGGGCGAGCACCGGCGGGCTGACCGAGCCCTCCAGCCCGAGGTCGTTGGCGGCCTCGCCGAGGAAGCGCACCACGTCGGCCGGGTCGGTGGACCCCGCGACGACCTGCACCTGCCGGCCGAACACGCTGACCCGGGTGCCGGCGAAGGCCCGCCGGCCCGGCGCGTCCGGCAGGGCGCGCAGCTTGCGCTCCAGCAGGAGGGCGAGTTCGGCGACACCGGCCGGTGCGGGCCCGTCCACCGCCGGGTCGTGGATCCTGACGGTCCGCGCGACGTCGCCGATCTTGACCTGGATCTCGTGGGTGAGGTCCGGCAGCGTGGCCGGGAACGGCTTGGAGACGGTGCCCACCGGGTCCGGCCGGCTCGCCGCCAGGACCTTCACCCGGACGACGGCCGAGCCGCCGTTGACCACCGTCTCGGCGAACCGGGGGTCGGCGGCCCGCACCGAGAGGTCCGTGAAGGACTCCCGGACGGCGCCGGAGGTGTCGGAGACCTGGAGGTTGAAGGTCTCGGCCGGGGTCGGCGTCCGGTAGTCCACGGCGACCCGCAGCGCCGCGCCCCAGAGCCCCGGTTCGACCGCGGTGACCTCCAGGACCGGGGTGGCGGCGGAGGTCTGGGTCGAGCCGAGCGTGACGCCGGCGGCGGCGCCGGTGCCGGCCGCGGCGACCCGGACCACGACCGCGACCGAGCCCCCGTTGAGGAAGAACTGCTGGACGGCGTAACTGACCGGGCTGTCGCTCGCGAGCCCGCCGAAACGGCGTTCGAAATCCGCGAAACCGGTGATGGTGACGGGCTGGTCGAGCGGTCCGCGCCGGGTGGCCCCGACGAAGGCGGTCACCGACGTGCTGACCGCGGTGACGGTGCGCACGCCACTGGGAAGCTCTTCGATGTAGACGCCCGGGTAGGTCGGTGTCGTCGGCAATTCCCCCTCCGTTCACTTCGTGCATCAAGGGTCCGGGGAAATGGCGCTCCAGGAGATCCTGATGCAGGGATCGGCAGGCTCAGTGTGATATTCCGGCGACTGCCCGTCAAGGGCTTTATTGAAAAGGGTAATTGTCATACCGCGCTTGGTATTCGGGGTTGCGGATCAGGTCGCTCCGCAACCCCACGGCGATGAGCGGTACCGGATTCCGGGTCAGCCGCCTTCGGGGACGTCGAGGTCCTCGGACCGGGCCGGTGCGGGGGCCGCGGACCGGTACGCCGGCGGCCGGGCGGCCCCCAGGAACCACCCCCAGGCCGCGCCGAACCGGTGCTCCAGGAACCGGAACGCCGCGTAGTAGGCCGTGCCGAAGCCGGTGACCAGCGCGGCGGTGAGGGAGGCGTTGTCGAGGTCGACGCCGAGCCGCGCGGCCTGCACCACGAGGAACGCGACGACGTACGGGACGCACGTGCGCCACAGGGAGAGGGAGAGTTGGTACATCGGTCCTCCTCTGCCGACGGTTCTGCCGTCGCGGTGCTGCCCGCCGCATCCGCCGCCCACACGCCCTCCGCCCGCACGAGCCCCGGCGCACGGAATCGGACTCCCGGTCGCACCCCGCGCCGCACGCCCCCCGGCCCGCCTTCCGGCCGGTGCGCGCAAGGGTCGGTCGTAGAGGAAATATAGGGCCGGGGCGCACCCTGACGGGCATGTCTATGTCGAAGAACTCCTTGAGGGCGGGCCTCGCCGCGATCGTGACCGGGGCCGCGCTCCTGGCCCCGGCGGCCTCCGCCGGGGCAGCCGCAACGGATCTCCCCTGCGGCCAGTACACCAGCGGCGGGTACGAGTACTACCGGAACTGCGAGGACCACGCGGTCAAGGCTCAGGCGCAGTACTGGGACGGCTGGCACTCGTGGGCGTGCGTTCAGCCGGGCCAGTCGGAGCTGTTCGGTTCGGACGTGTGGCTGATCATCAAGATCGAGGACCACTGCTGAACCGCGACCGGGCCGGCACGGACCCGTAGGACGTCGCCGCCCCCGGCGGACGCGCGTCGGGGGCGGCGGCGCGTGCGGGGAACGGCGGGGCGCCGCGCACGCCCGCGGCTGCCTACCGGCCGGTGCGCGCAAGGGTCGGTCGTAGAGGAAATATAGGGCCGGGGCGCACCCTGACGGGCATGTCCATCTCGAAGAACTCCCTCAGGGCGGGCCTCGCCGCGATCGTGACCGGGGCCGCGCTCCTCGTCCCGGCGGCCCCCGCCGGGGCAGCCGCAACGGATCTCCCCTGCGAGCAGTACACCAGCGGGGAGTACAAGTACTACCGGAACTGCGAGGACCACGCCATCACGGTCGAGGCGCTGTACTTCGACGGCTGGCACGCGACGAGGTGTGTCCAGCCGGGCCAGTCGGCGCTGTTCGACTCGGACGCGTGGATCATCTACAAGATCGAGGACCACTGCTGAACCGCGACCGGGCCGGAACGGACCCGTGGAACGCCGCTGCCCCCGACGGATGTCCGTCGGGGGCAGCGGCGCGTCCGGGGACCGGTCAGGCGCCGGCCACCGTCACGGTGGTGGCCGGGTCGATCGGGCCGGCCGCACCCGGGGCCTGGGTGTCCATCCAGCTCGACCAGCGGCCGAGGGCGTAGTCGCCGTTGGCGCAGACGACCCGGCCGTTGTAGATGCCGAACAGCCGGAGGTTGGTGCCGGTGAAGGTGGCCGAGAGCCTGCTCAGCGGGGCGGTCTGCCCGGTGACGGCCGAGACGTCGCCCCAGCCGCTCCACCGGCCGGCCGCGTAGTCGGCGGTGGCCTGCTTGACCTTGCCGTCGACCAGGGCCAGCACGTGCTGCTGCGAGCCGACGGCGACGGTGGTCAGGCCGGTGATCGTCCCGCTCAGCGGGCCGGCCGCGCCGGTGACGTCGCCGAAGCCCCAGACGCCGCGGTTGTAGTCGGCCTCGGCGCTGTAGACGTGGCCGTCGGTGCCGACGCCGTTGATGTACATCACGTTGCCGCTCGCGGTCGCCGCGATCCGGGACAGCGCACCGGACGACAGGCCGAGCACCCCGGAGATGTCGCCCCACGGGTACCAGCGGCCCGCGGAGTAGTCGGCGGCGGCCTCCAGCAGCCGGCCGCCGGAGACTACGACCACGTGCATCTTCGTCCCGGTGGCCGCGACCGCGACCTCGGTCACGGGGGACGACAGCGGTCCGGCCGCGCCGGTGACCTGGAGGTCGTACCAGGGCGTCCACGCGCCGGTGTAGAGGTTGCGGTCGGCGGTGTAGACGTGCCCGTTGGCGACCGTCACCGCGTGCAGCTGGCTGCCCATGTACAGCGCGCCGAAGCTCTGGTTCGGGTCCGCCGGGCCGGGGACGGCCGGCATCGCGTGGTACTTCTCCCACACGCCGCGGGTGAAGTTGGCACCGGCGTTCACCGGGCCGCTGCCGGTCTGCGCCAGCAGCTGCACCCGCTCGCCGCTGGCCAGCACGTCGGTCTGGGCCGGCACGAGGTCGACGTCGGCGGCCGAGACGAAGGCGAGCCGGTGGTTGTACCGGATCGGGTAGTACGTGACGCCGCCGGTGACCCAGCTGCGGTCGTACGGCGCGCTGCCGTCGACGGTCGGGGCGTAGTAGAAGGCGCCCGCCACCGGCGTGGTGGAGGCCGGCACGTAGAGCTGGCCGGCGGGCAGGGTGTAGTCCAGCGCGACGATGTTCGGGCTCGGCGCCGGGACGTGGAAGTAGTCGTAGGCGGCGTACTCCGGGTACGAGCGGCCGTACACCGCGACACTGCTCAGGCCGGCCTTCGGGGTCAGCACGTACTGGCCCGGGCGGTTGTCGGCGGCGGCCATGGTGCCGTCGTTCCAGAACCAGGCCTTGCGGCCGTTGTACCAGATGGCGGTCCACTGGCCCTGGATCTCGGCGACCACGTAGCTGGCGCCGGCCACCGCCTTGTCGGACCAGTCCGAGGCGTTCTGGGTGCCGTTGCCGATCAGCGGACCGCCGGGCGAGCTGTACAGGTAGACGAAGTTCGCCGGCTGGGACGCGACGTTGTTGATCGTCGGCCGGTAGGCGTTGGAGAACGGCGGGTTGATGGTGATCCGGCCGCCGACCGTGTAGCCCGGGTCCGGCGTGACGTGCCCGCCGACCAGGTCCATGTAGTGGTTCCAGTCCCAGAACGTGCCCGGGTCCCAGTGCATGCCGCTGACGGAGCTCTGGACCGGTCCCGGGACCTCGTCGTGGCCGATGATGTGCTCGCGGTCCAGCGGGACCCCGAACCGGTCGGCCAGGTAGCGGGTGAGCGTCGCCGAGGACTGGTACAGCTGCTCCGAGTACCAGCTGGCCCCGCTCAGCGCGTAGCCCTCGTGCTCGATGCCGACGCTGTTCATGTTGAAGGTCTTGTTGCCGGCGTGCCAGGCGATGTTCTTGTTCGCCACCATCTGGGTGACGTGGCCGTCGCTGGAACGCAGCAGGTAGTGCGCGCTCGCCAGGGTGGCCGGGTTCTGGAAGGTCGCCAGCGAGCCCGCGTAGCCGCCCTCGGTGTCGTGGATGACGATGTAGTCGATGTCCACGCCGGAGCGGCTGGCGACGGAGTAGTTGCCGAAGTCGGTGACGTCGGCGCTGTTCTTCGCGTAGCCGGCCGGCCGGAAGTCGCAGCCCAGCGTGGCCGGGCACTCGATCGGGTCGGCGGCCGCGGCCGAGGGGGCGGCCGGTGCCGCGGCGGGAGCGGCGGCGAGCGCGGTGTCCCGCGATCCGGGCTGCCGCTCGACGCCGCGCGCCACCCCGCGGTCGACCGCCGGGCTGTGCGCGGCGGCGGCCGGGTCGGCGGCGAGCGCCACCCGCTGGCCCTCGGAGGTGGTCCGGACCGCGCCGACCTTGAGGGTGCCGAACACGCGGTCCGCGAACTCCTGGCCCTCGGTGGAGCCCTGACCCTGCGAACCGCCGTTGCTGAAGCGGACCACCGCGTCGTACCAGGCGGCCGGGTCGGCGGACTGCGGCTTCTTCGCCCCGCGCTGCTGCTCGGCGAGGAGCGCCGCGCCGCCGCGGATGCTCTGCAGGGTGTTCTCGCGCAGCTCCGCCTCGGGCCGCCCGATCAGCTTGGCCGCGGCCTCCAGGGTGTGCAGCGCGGGGCTGTCGGCCGGGGGCGCCGGGACGGGGGCCGCCGCCCGGCGCGCGGCCGGGGCGTCGCCGTCACCGCGCAGGTCGACCTCCGGCAGGCCGGCGGCCTGGGCCGCCGCGACCGCCGCCAGGTCGACCTGGGTGAGACCCATGACGTTGTAGTTGCCGGTGGTGCTCGGCAGGCCCTGGTGCGACTCCCAGCGGGTCTGCTGGTAGGAGACCGCCAGCAGGACGCTCTCGGGGACCTTGAACTCCTTGGCCGCGGCCGCGAACTGGGCCTGCAGCCCGGCAGCCGGCGCGGCCGGTGCCGCTGTGGCCGCCGTGCCACTGCTCGCGGCCATGCCGAACGCTGCCGCCGAGGCCGCCACGGCCACGGCCGTGCGCAGCGGCGAGCGTGGCCGCCGTATACGGGATGGATGAGTCAACGGTCGGTACCGACCTTCCTGTTCGACCGGATTGGATCGACGGCGAACGTACCAGCGGTGGCGGACAGGAACGTACTCGGGGCGGGCAGCGTAGCACCGGTGATCGCGCCGGCGCGGGCGGCTCGACGGCGCGCCGGCGACGCCACGGGAAATTCGCGGGGAAGGGCCTGGGGGGAGGGCGGACTGACGGGGGGTCGGCAACGCGGGGGTGCGCGCCTATGATCATCTGACGGTCCTCCAGGGCCGTGATCCTGTCCCGGGGGCGGTGCCGGACCGCCGGTGTCCGGCGGGACGCGTGAGGCGGGGACGGCCGCGCCGGTCGTTCGAGGGGAGGGTGGCGATGGAGCCGCTGGCGGCGGACGATCCGCGACAGGTGGGCGGGTACCGACTGCTGCGGCGGCTCGGAGCGGGCGGAATGGGCCGGGTCTACCTCGGGCGGAGCACGGGCGGGCGGACCGTCGCCGTCAAGGTGGTCCGCCGCGACCTGGCCGGGGACGCCGAGTTCCGGGCCCGGTTCCGGCAGGAGGTGGCGGCCGCCCGGCGGGTCGGCGGCACCTGGACCCCGCCGGTCCTGGACGCGGACACCGGGAGCGGGCAGCCCTGGGTGGCCACCGGCTACGTCGCGGGGCCCGCGCTCACCACCGCCGTCCGGGAGTTCGGACCGCTGCCGGAGCCCGCCGTCCGCACCCTCGGCGTCGGCCTCGCCGCGGCGCTCGCCCATGTGCACGGCCTCGGGCTGGTGCACCGGGACGTCAAACCGTCGAACGTGCTGCTGACCCTGGACGGGCCGCGGCTGATCGACTTCGGCATCGCCCGCGCCCTGGACGCCACCTCCGCGCTCACCCGGTCCGGCCAGGTGTTCGGCTCACCGGGCTTCATGTCGCCCGAGCAGGCGAACGGACTGCCCGCCGGGCCGGCCGGTGACGTCTTCTCGCTCGGCGCGGTCCTCGCGTACGCGGCGAGCGGCACGATGCCCTTCGGCTCCGGGGTGAGCGCGCCGGTCCTGCTCTACCGGGTGCTGCACGAGGAGCCCGACCTCTCCGGACTGGCCGGCCCGCTGTACCCCCTGGTCCGTGACTGCCTGGCCAAGGACCCGGCCGCCCGCCCGACGCCCGCGCTGCTGCGGGAACGGCTGGACCCCGACGGCGCGGCCGCCGCCCGGCTCGGCCACGGGCACTGGCTGCCTCCGGCGCTGGCGGCGGCGGTCGGGCGCAGCGCCGTGCAGCTGCTGGACCTGGAGGGGGAGCGGACGGCCCCGGCCGGGGCGGACACCGGGAGCCGGATGCCCGCCGGGCTGCCGGGAGCCGCCCCGGGCGGCGGCGCCCCCGCGGTCCCGGCCGCGCCGCCCGGTTCCGGCCCGCCCGCGCCGGGCTTCGGCCCGCCGGCCGCGGGGCCCGCCGGTCCGGCCGGAGCGTACGGGGCGGCGCCGCCCCCCGCGGCGCCGTACGCCTCGGCCCCGTACGCCTCGGCCCCGCACCCGTCGGCCCCGTACTCCGCACCGTTCCCGACGCCGCCGGGCCCGGTCGCCGCCCCGGGCCACGGGCCGTACTCCCGGCCGCCGCGCCGTCGGCGCGGGTACGGCGTGGTGGCCGCGGTGCTGGCCGTCGTCCTGCTGCTGGGCGGCGGATACCTGCTGATCGAGCGGCTGGGGGACGACGGCGCGAGGACCGCCGCGGCCGGGGAGCGGACGGCCCCCGCCGCCCCGCCCGCCCCCGCCGCGACCGGCCCCGGGCCGGAGGGGTCCCCCACGGACCGGACGGGGCAGGGCGCCGTCCCCGCGGAGTTCCTGGGGACGTGGGCGGGCCGGCGCACGGCGGAGGACGGGGCGGTCACCACCGTCACCCTCAGGATCCTCCAGTCGGCGAGGGGCGAGGAGAAGAGCACCATCCGCGCCGAGACGCCGAAGACCGGCATCTGGTGCGAAGGCGCGTGGACGCTCAGCGAGGCCGGCGACAGCCGGCTCACCTACGCCTCCCGGACGACCGACTCCTCGCCCGGCGCGGCGTGCATCACCGACAGGTCGGTCTACCGCCAGGTCACCATGCAGCCGGACGGCACCCTGCACTACAGCACGGACCTGCTCGCCCCGAACCAGTACGTGGTGCTGCAGAAGCTGGGCTGAGGCACGCCCGGGGCCGCAGGCCTTCCCGGAACCGCCGGCTCCGTCGGCCCGTCCTCTCCCCGGGGGCCGTCACCGGCGCACCGCCTCCGCCGCGCACCGGCGCCCGAGTCCGAGCCCGAGTCCGAGTCCGAGGAGATCCATGGCCGACACCGTCAACTCGCTGGTCGCCCGTCTTCACGACGTGGTGGTGGGGATCCTGACCGGGGGACCGGCCGCCGCGGCGGCCGCCACCGGGAGCCTCCACGACGTCGTCGCGCGGGCCGTGGCGCTCGGCCCCGACGGCGCCTGGCTCGCTGCCTCGGGCCACGCGAGCCTCGCGGGGGTGGCCGGCGCGCAGGGACGGCCGGACCAGGTCGTCCACCACCTCGACGCCGCGGTGTCGTACGGCTTCAACGACTGCGTGGCGCTCCACGCGGCGCCGCTGCTCCCGCTGCACCACGACCCCCGCTTCCGGGCCCTGTACGGGCGGATGCGCATCACCGAGGCGGACCTCGACGAGGTGTACTGGGCGCACCGGGAGATGCGGATCATGATGAGCGACGCGCAGCGCGCGAGCATCGACAACATCAGCCGCTACGACACCGGCGTCTCCCTGCTCCCGCAGGCCCCGATGCCGACGCGTGAACCGCACACTCCCGGCGTCCTGATCACCCGTCTCGACCTGTCGGTGACCCAGACCGCGCTGCAGCGGACCGCCGTGCAGGCCGACTTCCGGCGCAGCGCCGGCAACACCGGCCTCAGCCTCATCGACGACACCTGGGACTACGCCCGGGCCAGGCGCGACGCCTGGCACGCCGACGAACTGGACCACCACCGGCTGCGGGCCTCCGAGGCGCGGGCCTTCGTCGAACGCCCCGGCGCCGGGGCGACGCTCCTGCCCTGCCCGCCGCTGGGATCGATCCGCTACCCGGCCTGACGGGCGACGGCCGCGCCGGGGAACGGCACGGCCGTCGCCGGGCCGCCTGCGGACCGCCACCGGCGGGCCGCAGGCAGGGGCCGGCGGGTCAGCGGGCGGCCGTGGCGACCGGCGCCGGGTGCGGGACGCCGGGGGCTTCGAGCAGGTGGCCGCCGGGGGCGGGTGGCAGGGCGTCGGCGAAGCGGCCGACGACCTCGTCGAGGGCGGTGGCGGCGGCGGGGGCGAGGTCGACGGCGCCGTCCGGGGCGGTGAGGATGTGGCTGTCGAGGACGAACCAGCCCTGGGTGATGTGCGCGGCTCCCATGGCGCTGAGGACCGGCCGCAGGGCGTAGTCCACGGCCAGGACGTGGGCCGGGGAGCCGCCGGTGGCCAGCGGCAGCACCGTCCGGCCCGCCAGCGCGTACTGCGGCAGCAGGTCCAGCAGGCACTTCAACAGGCCCGAGTAGGCGGCCTTGTAGACGGGCGTGCCCACCACGACGCCGTCGACCCGCTGCAGCAGGTCGGCGACCTCGGTGACGGCGGGGTGGGTGACGTCCGCGCCGGTGAGCACCTCGGCGGGCAGCCGGCGGACCTCCAGGGCGGTCACCTGGTGGCCCCGGGCTTCGAGGCGGCTGGCCGCCGCGCCGAGCAGGCGGGTGGTGCGGGAGGTGGCGGACGGGCTGCCGGAGAGGGTGAGGATGCGGGCCATGGGAACCTCGATCAGGGTGGTGCGGCGGGTGGGCGTGGCGTGGTGCGGGGGTGTCAGACCGTGACGATCCGGTGGATGTCGGCGAGCGTGCGGGCCTGGAGCAGGTCGGGGAGCGAGAGCCGGCGGCCGCTGCTCCGCTCCAGGGTGGTGAGCAGGACCAGCAGGTGGAGCGAGTCCCAGCCGGGGAGGTCGTCGAAGTCCACCTCGGCGTACTCGGGGCCGAGCGGGAGTCCCAGTTCGGTGCCGGCCACGGAGATCAGCTCGGCCAGGCCGTCGGAGTCGCTCATGCGGGGGTTCCTTCCAGGAGGCCGGCCAGTTCGGCGTCGAGCCGCAGGTGGCCGGGCGGGGTCAGTTCGGTGCCGAGGTCGTGGCGGAAGGCGAGGGCGCCGTCCGGTGGCGCGGATCCGTCGACGGGGGCGAAGCCGTACCGGGGGAAGAGGTCCTTGACCGTCCCGTTGCGCGGGCTCGGCCGGTAGTGCCCGGTGACCTCGCGCAGGCCGGTCCCGGCGGCCAGGCCCAGGACGGCGGAGAGCACCGCCTGTTCGATGCCGCGGGAGAACACCCGGCAGCTGAGCAGGAAGTTGTCGATCCGCAGGGTCTCGCCCTCGCGGGCCAGGAAGACCGCGCCGACCAGGCCGTTGTCGCCGAAGCGGTCGGCGGAGCGCACGGTGAGCACCCCGGAGCCCTCGGCGCCGGCGAAGGCGGCCACCTCGGCGGGCTGCAGCCGCCGGGTGGTCAGGTTGAACTGGTTGGTGCGCAGGGTCAGCTGGGACACCCGGGGGAGCTCCTCGGCGGCCAGCGGGCGCAGCCGGACCCGCACCTCCAGCTCGTTGAGGTAGTCGGCGAGCGAGTCGAAGCCCTGCAGGAAGTCGCTGCGGGCGGCTTCCCCCCGGTAGAGTTCGGTGCGCGCCCGGTCCTCGCCGGTCAGTCTGCGCACGTCGAACCAGCCGTCGGCCAGCAGCCGTTCGAGGTGGAGGGCCGGTTCCTCGTCCACCGCGACCACCGCGACCTCGGGCAGCTCGCGGCGGACCAGGCCGCGTTCGTAGGCCGAGTCGTCCACGAAGACGAAGCCGGAGGTGCCGAGGTTGAGCGCCTCGGCGAGGCCGGTGATCCCGGCCGGCTTGGGGCGCCAGTCGGCCGTCACCCGGACGAAGTCCTCCTCGCGCAGCGTCATGTCGGGGTGGTCGCGCAGCACGGACAGGACCGGCTCGCGGTCGTTCTTGCTGGCGGCGGCCAGCAGGACGCCCTGGGAGCCCAGTTGCTTGACCGCCCGCTGGAACGCGCGGAACGCCTCGCCGCGCGGGCTGCCGGCCGCCTCGATGCCCTCCGGGCCGTCGTCGCCGAGGATCCCGCCCCACACCGTCTGGTCCAGGTCCAGCACGAGCACCTTGCGGGTCAGCCCGGCCAGGTGGCGGCCCAGGTGCCCGGCCTCGCGGGCGTAGGCGGCGAGCAGCTGGTCGGAGAGGTGGGCCTTGGCGTAGACATCGAGCCGGGGGTCGGCAGCGGGGACGCCCTCGGCGAGCAGCGGGTCGAGGTCGAGGACCACCACGGAGGCGTTCTCCTCGGCCAGGCGCAGGAGCCGGGCGTTGGCCTCCCGCCAGATCGCGCCGAGCCGGGCCCGGGACTGGTGGTCGACCAGCTGGTGCGTCCAGCGGCGGGGGAGCGGAAGGGTGTTGAGGACCAGCACCCCGCGGGCGGTGGCCGCGAAGCGTTCCGCCAGCCGGCCGATCAGCTCGATCTTGGCGTCGGCCACCCGGGCCACGTCCTCCGGCCGCCAGGGCAGCGGGACCTCGTCGAAGACCACGGCCGGGTCGAGCAGGCAGAGGACGAGGTCGGGGTCGGCGGCGTAGAGCGGGCTGCCGGGGTCGGACAGGTCGAACACCCAGCTGTCGAAGGTCCCCTGGTGCGGGCGCAGCAGCAGTCCGTGGCGCGCCAGTTCGCCGGTGAGCGGGGCGATCAGCGGACCGACGGTGCCGTGGCCGAGGACGGCGACGGTGAGCGTGGCGGTGCCGGGGTGGGCGGCCAGCACCTCCTCCGGGTCGAGCCCGGCCAGGATCCGGCCGGCGTGCGCGGTCGCGGCGGCGTCGGCCTCGGCGAGCAGGGCGCGGACGCCGGGGTACTCGGCGGCGAGGCGGCCCTGCCGACGGAGGTCCAGCAGGGCGCGGGCCGGGTCGGCAGTCGTTGACATCAGGGCTCTCCGATCGGTTCTCCCGGGCGCGGGCGGCGGTGCGCGGGGCTGCCGGGCCATCGTGGCCCGAGGGGCTGAACCGGGTCTGAACCCCGGCGGGGTGCTGCCGTGGTTCAGGGCCGGTTGAGCGGCGGTTTCGCGCCGTCCTGGAGGGTGGGTGGCTCACTGCGACCCCGAGACCCCGGGAGGTACCGAGGTGGAAGCACCGCACCCGCCGGCATCGCTGCGGCGGACCGCCTGGCGCCGGGCCGCGGGCTGGACGCTGCGTCACGTCCTGCTGCCGATGCGGTGGTTCGCCGCCGGCTGGGCGCCCATGCCGTGCACCGACGGCACCGAGTGGGACCCTCCGGCGCCGACGGTGCGCACCGGCCCGCCGGCCGGGCACCCCGAGCGGTCGATGGCCGGGGTGCCGCCCACGCCCGTCGAGCGGGAGCTGTGGGCACGACTCGCCGAACCGATCTGAGCAGGACCTCCGGGCAGGAGCTCCGGGCAGGCCGGTCCGGGCGGGCCTTCCGGGCCCGTGCGCCGGGCCGACGTTCAGGGGGGGTTTAGCCCTCCCGCTGAGCATGGCCGCACGAGCGGGCCGTCGCCCGCGCCCTCCGCGCGGCCGGTCGGCCGCAGCCCCGAGCAGCCGCGCCGTCCCGATGCACCGCGCCGCCCCAGGACACCGGGCCGGGCCCCGTCCGCCCGGCCGCCCCGACACCCCTCCGGCCCCGACACCCCTCCGGCCCCGACACCCTTCCGGCCCCCGACACCCCGCCACGCCTCGACGAGGAGCACGCACCCCGCGATGACCGCCAAGCCCGAGACCTCCGCGACCGTCCCCGCCACCACCACCGCCGCCACCGCTCCCGAGGTACCGCCCGGTGCCGTCGCCGTGGTCGGCCTGGCCTGCCGCCTGCCCGGCGCGCCCGACCCGGGGGCGTTCTGGGACCTGCTGCGCGAGGGCCGGGACGCCGTCGGCGAGCCACCCGCCGGCCGGTGGCCGTCGGACACCCCGGGCGTGCCGCGCGCGGGCGCCTTCCTGGAGCGGATCGACACCTTCGACGCGGCCTTCTTCGGGATCTCGCCGCGCGAGGCCGCCGCGATGGACCCGCAGCAGCGGCTGGTGCTGGAGCTGGGCTGGGAGGTGCTGGAGGACGCCGGGCGGCTGCCCGCGCGGCTGCGCGACAGCCGGACCGGCGTGTTCGTCGGCGCGTTCCTGGACGACTACGCGGCGCTGGTGCACCGGCGCGGCCCGGACGCGGTGGACCGGCACACCCTGACCGGCCTCAACCGGGGCATGATCGCCAACCGGCTCTCCTACCAGCTGGGCCTGCGCGGCCCGAGCCTGACCGTCGACACCGCGCAGTCCTCCTCCCTGGTCGCCGTCCACCTGGCCTGCGAGAGCCTGCGCAGCGGCGAGTCCGAGCTCGCGCTGGCCCTCGGGGTCAACCTGATCGCCGCGCCGGACAGCACGCTCGGCGCCGCCCGCTTCGGCGGCCTGTCCCCGCACGGGCGCAGCCGCCCGCTCGACGCGGCCGCCGACGGGTACGCCCGCGGCGAGGGCGGCGTCGCGGTGCTGCTGAAGCCGCTGGCCCGGGCGCTGGCGGACGGCGACCCGGTGTACGGGGTGCTGCTCGGCAGCGCCACCGGCAACGACGGCGCCACCGAGGGCCTGACCGTCCCGGGCGCCGACGGCCAGGCCGCGGTGCTGGCGGCCGCCTACCGGCAGGCCGGGGTGGACCCGGCGGCCGTCCACTACGTCGAGCTGCACGGCACCGGGACGGCGGTCGGCGACCCGGTGGAGGCCGCCGCGCTGGGCCGGGTGCTGGGCGCCGGCAGGGCCGAGGACGCCCCGCTGCTGGTGGGCTCGGCCAAGAGCAACGTGGGCCACCTGGAGGGGGCGGCCGGCCTGGTCGGCCTGCTGAAGACGGTGCTCGCGCTGCACCACGGCGAGCTGCCGCCGACCCTGCACCACCACACCCCCAACCCCGCCGTCGACCTGACGGCCCTGCGGCTGCGGGTCGCCACCGGGCGCACCCCGTGGCCCGCCGCCGCCACGCAGGCCCGGCTGGCCGGGGTGAGCTCCTTCGGCATGGGCGGGACCGACGTCCACGTGGTGCTGAGGGACGCCCCGCCGGTGCCCGCGCCCACGGCGGACGGGACGCCGCTGCCCGCCCCCGTCCTGCTGTCCGGCCGGGGCGGCCCGGCGCTGCGCGCCCAGGCCGCCGCCCTGCGCGCGCACCTGGACGCACGGCCCGCGCTCGGTCCGGCCGCGCTCGCGGGCCCGCTCGCCACCGCCCGGACCGCCTTCGAGGACCGTGCCGTGGTGGTGGCCGGGGACCGTGCGGAGCTGGCCGCCGCGCTGGAGGCGCTCGCCGACGGCGCGGAGGCGCCCGGCGTGGTCACCGGCACCACCGGCACGGTGGGCGGCACCGCCTTCCTGTTCCCCGGCCAGGGCAGCCAGCGGCCCGGCGCCGGGCGTGAACTCCACGCCCGCTTCCCGGTGTTCGCGGCCGCCCTGGACGAGACCCTGGCCGCCCTGGACCAGCACCTCGACCGCCCGCTCGGCGAGCTGCTGTTCGCCGCACCGGACAGCGCCGAGGCCGGACTGCTGGACCGCACCGAGTACACCCAGCCCGCGCTGTTCGCCCTCGGCACCGCGCTGCACGCCCTGCTGCGTTCCTGGGGCGTGGTCCCCGACGCCGTGGCCGGGCACTCCATCGGTGAGATCGCCGCCGCGCACGCCGCCGGGGTGCTCACCCTGGCCGACGCCGCCGCGCTGATCACCGCGCGGGGCCGGCTGATGGCCGGACTGCCCGAGGGCGGCGCGATGGTGGCGGTGGAGGCCGACGAGGCCGAGGTGCTGGCCCGGCTGTCCGGCCGGGAGGCGGAGGTGGGCATCGCCGCCGTCAACGGCCCGCGCGCCGTCGTGCTCTCCGGCACCGAGCCGGCCGTGCTCGCCGTCGCCGGGGAGCTCGCCGGACTCGGCCGGCGCACCCGCCGGCTGCGGGTCAGCCACGCGTTCCACTCGCCACTGATGGAACCGGCCCTCGACCGCTTCCGCGAGGTCGCCGCCGGCCTGGCCTACGCACCGCCCCGGACACCGCTGGTATCCACCCTCACCGGGCGGCCGGTCGGGGCGGACACCCTGGCCGACCCCGAGCACTGGGTGCGCCACGCCCGCGAGGCCGTCCGCTTCGCCGACGGGGTGCGCGCCCTGCACGGCCTCGGCGTGCGGACCCACCTCGAACTCGGCCCGGACGCGGTGCTCACCGCGCTCGTGCGGGACACGGCGGCGGCCGACGGCCTGGGCGGCGAGGTCGCCGGAGCGGCGCTGCTGCGCCGGGGACGGCCGGAGGCGGCGAGCCTGCTCGGCGCGGTCGGGCTGCTGCACGTCCGCGGCGGCGAGGTGGACTGGTCCGGCTGCTTCGGGACGGGCGCGGCCGGTCCGGCGGCGGCCCGGGCGGTCGCGCTGCCGACGTACGCCTTCCAGCGGGAGCGGTACTGGCTGGCGGGGCCGGGCGCCGCCGTCGAGGAGCCGGAGCCGGTGGCCGAGCCCGCCGCCGCCGAGCCCGCCGCCGCTTCCGAGACGCCGCAGCGGCGGCGCCGGGACCGCGATCTGCTGGAACTCGTCCGGGCCCAGGCCGCCGTGGTGCTCGGCCACCCGACCCCGCACGGCCTGGACAGCCGGCGGACCTTCAAGGACCTCGGCCTGGACTCACTGGGCGCCGTCGAACTGCGCGACCGCCTGGCCGCCGCCACCGGCCTCGACCTGCCCGCGTCCGCCGTCTACGACCACCCGACCCCGCAGGCCCTGGCCGAGCACCTGCGCGGTGAGGGCCACGACTCGTCGGTGGCGCGGGTGCTGGCGGTGGACGAGCCGGTGGCGATCGTGGGGATGGCGTGCCGGTATCCGGGTGGGGTGGGGTCGCCGGAGGAGTTGTGGCGGTTGGTGGTGGAGGGGCGGGATGCGATCTCGCCGTTCCCGTCGGACCGTGGGTGGGATCTGGAGGGGTTGTACCACCCGGATCCGGATCATCCGGGGACGTCGTACGCGCGGGAGGGCGGGTTCCTGCACGGTGCCGCCGGCTTCGACGCGGAGTTCTTCGGGATCTCGCCGCGTGAGGCGGCGGCGATGGATCCGCAGCAGCGGCTGGTGCTGGAGTCGTCGTGGGAGGCGCTGGAGTCGGCCGGGATCGATCCGGCGGGGCTGCGCGGCAGCCGCACCGGCGTCTACGTCGGCGCGACCGCCATGGAGTACGGCCCCCGGCTCTCCGAGGGGGGTGACGGTGCGGACGGCTTCGTGCTGACCGGCAGCACGACCAGTGTGATCTCCGGGCGGGTGGCGTACGTACTGGGCCTGGAGGGTCCGGCGGTCACCGTGGACACGGCGTGCTCCTCCTCGCTGGTCGCGCTCCACCAGGCGGCCGCCGCACTGCGCGGTGGGGACTGCGACCTGGCGATGGCCGGCGGAGTGACGGTCATGGCGAGCCCCGGCATGTTCGTGGAGTTCAGCCGGCAGCGGGGGTTGTCGCCGGACGGGCGGTGCAAGTCGTTCGGGGCGGGTGCGGACGGGACGGGGTGGAGTGAGGGTGTCGGTGTGCTGGTGCTGGAGCGGTTGTCGGATGCCCGGCGGCTGGGGCACCGGGTGTTGGCGGTGGTGCGGGGGTCGGCGGTCAATCAGGACGGTGCGTCGAACGGTTTGACGGCGCCGAACGGTCCGTCGCAGGAGCGGGTGATCCGGGCGGCGTTGGCGGCGTCGGGGTTGGGTGCGGGGGATGTGGATGCGGTGGAGGCGCATGGGACGGGGACGCGTCTGGGTGATCCGATCGAGGCGCAGGCGTTGTTGGCGACGTACGGTCAGGGTCGGCCGGAGGGTCGTCCGTTGTGGTTGGGGTCGTTGAAGTCGAACATCGGGCATGCGCAGGCTGCTGCGGGTGTGGGTGGTGTGATCAAGATGGTGCGGGCGTTGGCGGAGGGGGTGTTGCCGGGGTCGTTGCATGCGCAGGAGCGGTCGCCGTTGGTGGACTGGTCCTCGGGTGGGGTGGAGTTGTTGGCGGGGGCTCGGGAGTGGCCGGAGGTGGGGCGTCCGCGTCGGGCGGGTGTGTCGTCGTTCGGGATCAGTGGGACGAATGCGCATGTGATTCTGGAGCAGGCGCCGGAGGGGGTGGAGCCGGAGGCGGTGGTGTCGCCGGTGGTGGCGTGGCCGGTGTCGGCACGCAGTACGGCGGCACTGCGGGAACAGGCCGCACGGCTGCTCGCCTTCGCCCAGGACCACCCGGACCTGGACGCGGGCGTCCTCGGCAGGGCCCTGCTCTCCACCCGCTCCGCCTTCGAGCAGCGTGCGGTGGTGCTGGGCTCGGAGCGCACGGAACTGCTGGACGGCCTGCGGGCGTTGGCCGAGGGCTCGGACGCCCCCGGGCTGGTGACCGGCTCCGCCCAGGAGGGGCGCACGGCGTTCGTGTTCACGGGGCAGGGGAGTCAGTGGTTGGGGATGGGGCGCGGGTTGTACGAGGCGTTCCCGGTGTTCGCGGCGGCGTTCGACGAGGTGTGCGAGGCGTTCGGCCCGTATCTGGAGCGTTCGTTGCGGGAGGTGGTGTTCGAGGGTGGTGAGGTGTTGGACCGGACGGCGTTCACCCAGCCGGCGTTGTTCGCGGTGGAGGTGGCGCTGTACCGGTTGGTGGTGTCGGCGGGGGTGACGGCCGATGTGGTGGCCGGGCATTCGATCGGCGGGGTGGTGGCCGCGTTCGTGGCGGGGGCGTTCTCGTTGGAGGACGCGGTGGCGTTGGTGGCGGCGCGGGGCCGGTTGATGGAGTCGGCGCGTTC
>NZ_JBIBVJ010000031.1:0-67161 GCF_043080305.1 Kitasatospora sp. NPDC015120
GGACAGGTTCCCCGCACGGTCCTTGGCCTGCACGCTGAGCACGCGCCGGCCCTCGGTGGTCGGGGTGATCGACGTGGTCAGCGCCGCGGTGGCGTCGACGGTGACCGGGGTGCCGCCGTCCAGCGTGTAGACGTAGCCGACCAGGTCATCGGTCCCGGAAGGTGGTGTGAAGGTGAACGAGCCGGCCTGGTTGGCCGCACCGTGCCACAGCCCGTCCGACGGGTAGTCGGCGGAGGTGACGAACGGCGCACCCGGCTTGACCGTGTCGGCGACCAGTGGCGTCTCGGTCCAGTTGGAGCGGGCATGGGCGTCCTCGACCATCGACCAGATCGAGTACTGCACGCCCTCGTCGAGCCGGGCGATGCCGAAGTCGGACGCGCGGGCCGTCGCGATAGCGCCGTTCGGCGTGTCCTTCACGATGCTACCGAGGAGCTGACCGGCGCGCCGCAGCTCGAAGTAGACCTTGACCTGGTCGCCGTCCGCGTCGACCGCCTGCACCTGGAAACGCGGGTTGGCGTCCGAGGTGTACTTCGGAGTGCCCGGCTGCGACGGCAGCACCTCGACCGTGGCCGGGGTCGCGGGGACGGTGTTGTAGGTGATCGAGATGTACGGCGGGGCCCCGCCCTCGGCGGAGCTGAACCGCTTCCAGGAGAGGCTGCTGCTCTCGTCGGCGGCCTTCAGAGCGATGCCGTACTCGAAGTAGTGGTGGTCCGCGAAGACCTGGATCAGGTTCGTGATGTCGGCCTGCGCCCACACCGAACCGTCGGGGCGGGTGCACTGGTGGCTGTCATTGGGATCCTCGTCGAACGTGTCGTTCGACGTCGCCCGCTTCTGGCCCCACGTCGGCTGGGCGTTCCAGCGCGTCCACCAGCCCGCGCCCTGCGCGTCCCACACCTCCCACTGCTTCGGGGTGCAATGGGAGGAGTGGTAGTTGTACAGGTTGAGCTTGGCGTCCAGGATCTGCTTGCCGCTGAAGTCCGCGCTCGGGAACGTCAGGAACGACCGCGCGACGGTCGTGCCGTCGTAGCTTCCCAGCTTGAGGTCGACCGACGACGAGACGTCGCCGTTCTCATTCGTCTGCACATAGGTGTCGTACGTGGAGACGACATCGACCGGCGGGTCGATGGTGACCGGGTACTGGGTCTTCGCGTCGGCCAGGAACGCCGCGTTCGGAGTGAACACCAGTTCGGTGTCCGAGCCCTGACCGCGCACCTCCAAGGTCACCGGGGCCCGGTTGAGGTGCTCCTGCGAGGCCTGGTCGACCGCGGCGTCCCACATGACCGGCGTCGGGATCTTGACTGCCGGCTTGCCGGAGACCTTCTCCAGCAAATGGACCGAACCGTCCTGCTGGGGGGCGACGGTGAGGCCGGAGGCGTCGAGCGGGATCGTGACCGTGCCGGCCTGCGAGACAGCGGAACGGTCCTTCACGATCAGGAACTGCTCGAAGCCGGTCCGGGTCGCCTGCAGGACCAGATCGACGCCGGGGCGGGCGTCGACATAGGTCGCCTTGCTGCCCTCCACCCTGGGCTTGGGCAGCCTGCCCAGCCAGCCGAAGGACACCTGCTGGTCACCGGAACCGATCGAGACCAACGGGCGCTCGGCCGGCACCGGCCCGGCCGGGTTGGCCAAGGGCCCCGACGGGGCCGACGGCTGGTCGGCCAACGGCGCGGCGGAGGCACCCTTGGCCGAGGCGCTCCCGGGAGTCGTCGGCAGGCTGTCGCCCACCGTCACACCGGCATCCCCGCCCTCGAGAACCAGACCCTGCGGGTGCGCCTTCGGCGCCAACTTACCGTCCGGCGTCTGCACGAGAGTGCTGTCCACCGGCACCCAGGCGTCGCCGACCTTCATCCGCAGCGGCCCGGTGGAGTGCTCCGACGTCAGCGTCCCGTCCGGGTTCGCCCACAGGGTGACGAACTCGGTGCGGGCCTTGGTGACCTCGATCCGCCGCCCCTGCAGGCGGGCCGCCAGCAGGGCCGACGCCTCGTCGGGCGCCTCTGTGGAGGGCGCGGCCGGGGCGGCCGGGGGCAGCGGCGCCTCGGCGGACTGACTTGACGCCAGGGCGTCGGCGGCGACACCGGTCTGCAGCAGCAGACCGAGCGTCAGGGCTGTGGATATTCGGCGTACCCAACGCATGGAAAAGGCCCCGCCGGTGGAACCGGACGAGGCCAAAGACCGTCGTTTCATCAAATCTCTCTCTATGGGTGGCGCATGTTCAGATCGGTTCGTTCAGAACCGACTGACAACCTCCCACTCCCGCCCAACACACAGGAACTACTCAGGATGACAATCGAGTAACGAACTGCTCGCACAGCGTTACTACATGCCACTTCCTTCGCAATTGCACAGACAAAGCGTCTTTGTGCGCATCACCCCGCTTCACGAGGAGTCCTCCCGGCTCCGAGCACGGAACGCTGGTTGATGAGAGGCGGCACCCTCCCCTCTCCGCGAGCCGGTCGTCGTCTGGCGGCTGCTGCGCAGGTTCATCGGCGACAACGGATACGGCGAGGTCCGCATCAACATCAAGCGGGACGGCAGCATCCAAGTGTCCGCCGGCCGGTACCCGGGCCCCGCGTTCACCGGGGACGGGGCGCCCACGCCGCACCTGCCTACCGGCTTCGCGTATTCAACCGTCGAGTTGGCCCACCTCGTTCGGGCATTGCTACTGAACGTGACAGCCTTCTGGGTCCGACCGGGTGAGATGGGTCAGAGAGGAAGCGCCCCATCGACCAGGGCTTTTAGGTCTGCTGGCAGATCAGGTGAGTCCCGCCAGTGCTGGGCGATCAATAAGAGCGCAACCCACGAGTCACACGCCTCGCCGTTCGGCTGCCCGGAATACACCGCGTCCAGCACCGGCCTGCCGAGAGCGTTCACGACCTCGTACAGGGCATTTGCCACCTTGCTCACGTCGTCCAGGGGCGACCCGTCGGCATGAGGCGGAGCGCCGTCGAGCCGGATGGCGACCGAGGCAGCCGAGTAGGTCCTTCCATGGACGAAGTCCCGCAGGCTGACAAGTTGCTGGCGGGATGGGAGAGGCGGCTGATCAGAACATTGAGGCACAGCGTCACCCTATTCGGAACTGGAACGTGACCCACGTCCTTCTAGTCCGCTGGCCCCCGCACCGTCAACGACGGGGCCCACGGCGGTGCGGCTTGCTTGCCCGGTCGGCGATGGCCTCCGCCGAGGGCTCGAAGGGCCTCGGTACTGGTGGGCTCGCGCATTCAACTGCCGCGGGTTCCCCGAGGAGCCCAGCCCGCTGGTGACCGGGTGTGGTCGCCTGCGGCGTATCGGCTCCAGGTTCCACCGTTCTCCCGGAGGAGTCGGCTGATGGTCTTGTCGTGGTAGCCGAGGGCGTCCGCGACGACGGGGGCGGGAAGTTCGAGGAGTTGCTGCCAGATGGCGGCGCCGCGGGCGGCGGCGACCGGGATGCCGATCTCGCCCAGGAGCGCGGACAGGTGGTCGGGGCTGGCTGGCTGGCCGGCTCGGCGGCCGGGGAAGAGCCAGCGGGACGTCTGGTTGGTGGCGGTGTTCATGTTGCCGCGGTCCGCGATGTACGCCAGCAGCAGGGCCGCGACCGGCGAGGGGACGGATGAGGGGGCTCCCCGAGCCGCAGCGGTGTGGTCTCTCCGTCGTGGAGCACGTCGTCGATCGTCAGCCGGACGATCCGGGTGAGGGGTTGCGCATAGAGGAGGACGATGACCCTGGCGACGCGGAGGAGGCCGCCGGGTTCCGCGACGGCTGGCAGCGGGACTGAACCGGCGCGGTGGCCCCGCACCCGCGCGGGGCCACCGCCGCACCCACAGCCCCGCTTGGGGCTGTGTCTGGGTCGTGTAGTCCGTCTCCTGGATGCCCTATTCGAGCCGACCCGCGAGGTCCCGGGACCGCACCGCAGGCGGCGATGGTGGTCCTCCCCATACAGGCTGGGATCGCCCGCTCGGTACTGCGGCAGGCGATGAGCAGCCGCACGCCGAGTTCGGCCGGGCACCGGATCATGACCTCGGTGCGGGAGGAGCTGACACGAAGCGGCCTGCTGAGCCGAAATGAAGCGGTCTCAAGTCGCACGCTCGGACGGTGTAGTGCTTCTCACCGCGAGGAAGCACCTGCTCAAGGCAGCAGATTGATGTGGGTACACGGACGGTGACGACGGTGTCGCCGTAGTCCAGGCCGTTGGGGTCATCCGGCCGGTTCGAGAACCAGATCAGTCCAGACGGGTCGTGAGAGACCATGCGCCGGTCGGTAAGGATCGCGGCGGCGGCTTCTTTGTCGGTGCGGTGGTACAAGAGCAGGTCCACGGTCTGTCCCTTCGGCTGCGGACCCTGCGGCGCGCCATGGCCCGGCCCGGCGCGCATCGCCGGTGCCGAAGTCCGCCCGCCAGGCAAGCGCGCGGGGCGGGCCGGGCCTGCCCCGCGCCCGGGCGGCCAAGGACGTTCAGCGGTACCAGGTGCGGATGGCGGCGGCACTCTCGCGGACATCGGACTGGCCGTCGCGGATGCGGGCGGCGAGGTCGACGGCCTGCTTGGGCTCGGCGGTGACGATGACGCCTGAGGCGGCGAGGTAGGAGGCGGCGACGACGGACGCGAAGTGCTCGTTGGCGAACTCCAGCGCCGGGACGCGGATGAGCTGGTGCATGAGCGCGGCTGCCCGCTGGTGGACGCCCCCGTACACCGGCACGTCCATCACCTCGTCGACATGGCGGGCCACCGCCGCGGCGAGAGTGCCGTAGTCCGTGACATCCGGATCCGCCCGCAGGAACTGGTGGGCGACATCCAGCAGCCACGCCCGGTCGACACGAAGGATCACGCCGCGTCCGCCGTCCCCGACCGCCGCGACACGACGCCCTGCGGGTAAGGGCCGAACTCGGCCTCGAACGCCGGCCCCCACACCTGCGAGAAATGCGCCGCAGCGGTCAGGAACCGCTCACGCCGCTCGTCGGCCTCCTCCACCAGCACCTTGCGCGCGTAGTCCGGCAGGCTCATCCCCGCCGCCTCCGCCCGCTGCTCCAGGGCCTCGTGGGTCTCCTCGTCCAGGCGGACGTTCAACTGCTTCATGCAACGATCGTAGCGACGGGTACGCGACGCTACAAGGCGGCCGCGTGGCATCCGCAGCTGCAGACCGCGCTCTCTGTGCATGCGGCGGGCATCGGCGGCCAGCACGGGGCGGTATCCGGCGGGGGCGTACGAGAAGGGCGTTGGGCTGGCCGACGGCCGGGTGGGGCGGATCCGGGCCGTGGACTCGCTGCGGAGGCGACCGCAGGTACTCTCCGCGGCGAGTCCGGGCCTGGTGCTGGTCGGCCGGTCCGCTGCAACGGTGTCCGGCCTGGGTTCTCGGTGGCGCTGGGCTGCGGCCAGGAGGACCGCGACCAATGTGACGGGTGCCGGTACCAGGGGGGCCGAGTTGCGATGCCCGCGGACCGGACAGCGGTTGTCGGCCTGGAGCCGCCGTGGGTCCAGGCCGGCCCGTTGAGCTGCGGGAATGGCATAGCCGGTGCGGGTTTTTGTTGCGTCGGAATCCGGACAATCGCGCAAAAACCGTTCGGTGGCACGTGCGCCAGGGGGAAAGCCGGACACGCGTTGCCGCCGCATGCCAGCCTTGTCTCCGGGCCGACGCGCTGATCTGCGGTAATCCTGCGCGAGCTGTAGCGGTTCTTGCAGAAAGCTGGCGAATTCGCAGACACCCTTGACCGCCGGGGTTGCGGGGTGGTCGAGACTTGGCCCCCAGATCGGCGGGGGCTGCAACCTCCGCCCGGTGCTGGGTTCATCAGGGCTGCGGCTTGGGAGGGATTCGGATGGGTGTGCGGCGTGGGCGGCGCGAGGCGGGCAGCGGGGACAGTGTCGTGCCGGTGACCGTTGCTCTGCTGGTGGTGGCCGTGCTGGCGGTCTTCGTCACGCTGGCGGTGATCGGGCTGTCGACGGAGGCGATCATCGCGTTGTCGAGTGCCGCGGTGCTGACGGCCTCGGAGCTGGTGAGACGGCTGGTGGCGGCCGTCGCCGCAGGACGCCGGCGCGGGTGAGCGTGCGTCATGGGCAGGCGGAAGAAGGCCGTCGCTCCGGGAGTGGTGGCCGAGGAGCTCGCGCGGTTCCTGCAGGAGCTGAGCGCGCGTAGCGGGAAGACCTACGACCAGATGGCGGCCGCGAGCGCCGTCTCGGCGGCGACGCTGTGCCGGGCTGACTCTGGGGAACGCCGGCCACAGCTGGATGTGGTGCGGGCCTACGTCGGGGCGTGCGGAGGAAGCCCTTCCGACCTCCGGAAAGCGGAACGGCTCTGGCGGGCAACACCCGCCTCGGCGGCTGGCGGGCAGAACGCGCGGCCCGCGGCGCGGTGGCGGGATCCGGATTCGGTGACCGAGGCGCACCACCTCGGGGAACTGATGCGCGCGGCGCGGGCGCTGAGCGGCAGCCCGTCGCTGCGGGCGATCGAGGAGCGCGCGACCGCCGTGGGGCGTGTCCTGTCGCGCAGCACGCTGGGGGATGCGCTGCGCCCGGGGGCAGTGCCCACCGAGCCTGTCTTCTGCACCTTCATGGAGGTGATCGCTGGCTTCGAGGGGTCGCCCGCCGCGGGCTACGGGGCCGAGGTGTGGGAGCGGTTGTGGAGGCGCCTCCAGCACGGGCGGCGGCCTCAGGCCCGTTCAGGAGGACGTACGGCGACAGTGGGGCGGGCCCTGGAAGCGGGTGGCCCCGCCAAGGACGCGGGTGCCGCTCGCGGCCAGCGTCGGCCGCGAACGGCACCCGCGCAGGCATGGGTGCGGCCGGGGCCGGTGAAGGGTTTCAAGGACTTGCTGCACCAGCTGTATCTGGGCGCGGGGGTGCCGTCTTTGACGGACATCTCTACGGCGGCGCTCCTGGACGACGCGCTGGACTCGGCTCCCACGCGGGACAGCGTGAACAGGTTGCTGCGGTCGGCTCACCTGGGGGTTCAGCGGGACGCGGTGGCGCTGGCCGTTGTCCTGGCCAGGATGGCCCATGTGGATCCGGTGACGGCGGGTGAACAGGCGCGGGAGTTGTGGGTGCGGGCTGTCGCGGACCGGCCGTACGGGTGCGCGGTCGGGGAGGCGGATCCATTGGTGCTGGGCGTCCGGCCGGCGTTCGCGCTGCCGGGGGACGGGGAGGCGTTGCCGGCGCTGGTGCCGTACGTTCGCCGTCACCACGACCAGGCGATCGAGGGTGTTGTGCGCAGGGCCGTCGCGGGCCACAGCGGCCTGGTCGTCGCCCGTGGGCGACGGGCAGCCGGAAAAACCCGCAGTTGCTGGGAGGCCTTGTCGCTGCTTCCCAGAAGTTGGAGGCTGTGGCACCCGGCGAGTCCGTCCGACGGGGCGCGGGTCGTCGAGGGTCTGACTCAGGCCGGGCCCAGAACCGTGGTCTGGCTGGACCGCATAGACCGGTACCTGGATTCCGCCCAGTGCCGTGTTGCGGGGATGGTCCAGGCCGAGATTCTGGACGCGCTGCATGATCCGCGCCGGGCCCCGGTCCTGGTGATCGGGACCGTGTCGGCCGCGGCCAGCGTACTGACGCGCTCCGGTCCGGGGGCCGATGCCGCGGCCCGCACCCTGATCGACGACGCGGCGGTGAACGTGTCGTCCCGGTTCACCAAGGCGGAGCTGGCGAAGTTGGCGGAGCTGGCGGGGCGGGATCCGCGACTGGCCATGGCCCGCGACACCGTCCGTGGTTCGGTGCCCAGGTTCCTCGCGACGAGTCGCAACGCCTACCCGCTGCTGAAGCCCGAGTCGTTTCAGACGGCTGTCGAGCAGGGGGACACCGACACCCTGTTCATGGGCGGGGCGCTCCTTCAGCAGTCGGGGAGGTTGGAGGAGGCGGCGGCCTGGTACCAGAGGGCTGCCGAGGCGGGGGACTCCCAGGCGCTCGAGCCTGCGGCGGCTTTGTTGGCCGAGAGCGGCGAGCCGCACGAGGCGATCGCGTGGCTGCGGAGTCTCGCCGCGGCGGGCGACGCCGATGCCGCCGTCGCGGCGGCGCGGCAACTGCTGAAGACCGGTCGCGACACCGAGGCGATCGAGATTTACCAGCAGGCTGCCCAGACCGGGGGGAGCAGCCGTGCCCTGCGGGCTGCGGCGGCCCTCATGCGGCGCAACGGGCGTGCCGAGGAAGCGGTGAGGTGGCTGCGGGCCTGTGCCGCAGCGGGAAACCCGGTTGCGCTGCAGGAGGCCGCGCAGCTTCTGTGGGAGATGGGCGACCAGACCAGGGCCCTCAGGTTCTACGCGGACGCCGGGTCTGCCGGCGACTTGGAGGCCTGGCGCAATGCGGCGGAACACCTCCAGACACTCGGTCGGGACGATGAGGCGATCGTGATGTACAAGGCCGCGGTCCGCCACGGGGACCACCTGAGCGCACTGCCCCTGGCCGACCTTCTCGCGGCCCAGGGACGCGAGGAGGAGGCTCTGGCGATCTATCTCGAGGAGGCCATGACGACGAAGCCGGACCTTGAGGTGATCTGGCGCGTTGCGAACTTGTACCGGACGACCGGGCGGCCGGAGGAGGCACTCCATTGGTTCCGGAAGGCCACCACGCGGGGAGACAGGAAAGCGTTCCTGCAGATCGGGCTGATCCTGCGGGACAAGTGCGAGAGCGACGAGCGCTTCGTCGAGGATGCCGTCTCCGCACTCACGGGAGCAGCTGACGCCGGGGAGCGGCATGCCCACCGGGAGGCCGTCTGGCTGCTGCGCAAGTACCGGGACCTCGACGCAGCTGTGGCTTGGCTCCAGCGGCGCGTCGAGGCGGGCGATCGACGGGCTGTGCGGGAGATGGCCGACCTCCTGCGGGAGGCCGGGATGCCGGAGCGCGCGCTGCCTTGGTACCTGAGAGCCGCGGACGGCGGTAGCGACTACTCGGCCCAGTACGCGCTGCGTCTGCAGGCCCAGCTGCCGGCCGTGTCTGCACCGGACGTCCGTTTACGGGCCGGGCAGGGCAGAGCGACTGAAGCGACCGAAGCGACCGACGTCCGGTGATGGCCTGTGGGTCTGCCGGGCGACACGCCGGAGGCGACTGGGCGCAGGCCTGCGGGGGCTTCAGTCGCTGGCGCTCAGTCGCTCGGAGAAAGTGCAGGTCACAGGCCATGTGTTGGGTAAATCAGCGACCGAAGCGACCGAAGTTCCGGTATATGAAGACATTCCCGCGTGCGTGTGCGCGTCATAGACCCGGGCTTGAGTCGCTACAGTCGCTGCGGGCGAGCACAGAACGCCTTGACCTGCGAAAACAGGTTTCGGGAGGGGAAGAGCGACCGACCGCCATGAGTCGCTGCGTCTGGCCTCGGTCGCTTCCGAACGCCCTGGGCTGCAGGATCGCGGCGCAGCTTTTCCCGGTCGGCTACCCTATGTGGGCTATGTTCTGAGCTTGAGTCGCTTCGGTCGCTGTTTCTCCTGCAAGAGGCCTCTGACCTGCGCATATGCTGGAGCGACTCGCTCAGCGACTCAACAACCAGCAGCTACCGACCGTGGAGAGGGAGCAGCGTGACGGCGCCGAAGGCCGTGGGGAGCGACCGAGCGGGCGAAGAGCCCCGGTCGCTGACCGTCGCCCGGTGGTGCGTTGCCCAGGGCTGGCCCGTGCACCCACTGGCACCGGGCCGCAAGACCCCGCCCGCCAACTGCGCCCCCTGCCGGGAGAGCGGCCACGCCCCGGCCGGCTGCCCGTGCCGGGCCGCCGGCCGCTGGTGCCACGGCTTCCACGCCGCCACCCTCGACCAGGACCTGCTCACCGCCTGGTGGCAGGTCAACCCCGGCTTCGGCACCGCGGTCTCCTGCGGCCCTGCGCGCCTGGTCGTCATCGACGTCGACACCCACACCGAGACCGCACCCGCCCGCGACCGGATCCTGCCCGGCATCCCGATCCACGACCAGGTCCCCCTCGAGGGACTGTCCTCGGGCTATCACAGCCTGGCCCTGCTGGCTGCGCTTCGCCAGGCCCAGGACCCGGCGACCGACACCACGACCCTGCGGGTACGCACCCCTTCCGGCGGCCTGCACATCTGGTACCAGGACCACGAGAACCGCACGTTCACCTGCTCCACCGGGTCCTCCACGACCCGCTCCCTCGCTTGGCAGGTCGACGTCCGGGCCCACGGTGGCTTCATCGTCGCGCCGGGCACCGCCACCCGCGACGGCGTCTACGAAGCCCTCCCCGGTGCCAAGACACCGTCGCCGCTGCCGCAGTGGCTGAGCGACGACCTCGTGCGCACCGGCCACCTCAAGGACAAGCACGTCCCTCCGCCCGCGGCCCGTTCAGCCGTGCCGCCGCGCGCCCGGCAGGCCGTGCTGGCCGCGGGCGGAGGCCGACACAGCACCGGCCGCCTGCTCGACCCCCTGCTCCGGGACGTCGCCGACTGCGCGGTCGTCCCGGAAGGAGCAGGCTTCACCGGCAAGCTCAATCGCGCGGCCTACACCGCCGGCGGCCTCGTCGCCGGCGGCCACCTCACGCACGGCGAGGCAGAACAGGCCCTCCTCGACGCCGCGCGCGCGGCCAGGCCTGCCCAGGACCGACACGCCCAGGCCGTGATCCGCACCGGCATGAACGCTGGCGCCCGCCGACCGCTCCACCTGGAGGTGCGCGGATGAACGACATGATCCCGCAGCCCCAGGGGCACACCTTCGACCCTGCCCTGGCGGCCCGCCACATCCTGGCGACCCAAGCCGTGCCCACCGTGCCGCAGATCCCCGCCGTCCCCGACAGCCGCACCGTGGTCCAGGACAGCCTGCTCGACTACCGCCCGCAGACCAGCCCCCCGGTCCCCGCGCCCGGCGCGCAGGTTCCGGCGCCGCCCGCCGCGACAGTCCTCCAGCCGGTTGCGCCCATCGCTGCGGAGGCGACCGCGCACGGAGTGCTGCCGGACTCGCTGTCGGATCGCGGCAACGCCAAGCTCTTCGTCCACCTCTACGGCCGCGACTACCGGCACGTCCCGGGCCTGGGCTGGTACCGCTGGGCCGGATATCGCTGGCTGCCCGACGACGACGAGACCGTCCTGTGGTCGGCCGGCGAGATGGCCGAGAGCATCGCCACCCACGACCCGCGCGGCATCCACACCACCGCGGACCTGCGCCGCCACCGCCGTCGGGCACTGTCGACCTCGGGGATGACCGCCATGCTCGCGCAGGCGAAGTCCGCCCCGGGCATGGTGATGAACGCCGCCCTGCTCGACGCCGACGCCTACGCCCTGTGCACCCCGGACGGGGTCGTCGACCTGCGCACCGGAGCGATCGCCGCCCCGGACCCGGCCCGCCACCACCACTCCCGCTCCACCACCCTCGCGCCCAGCCGGATGCCGACACCGCGCTGGGACCGCTTCCTGAGCGACACCTTCGGGGACCACGCCGAAGGCCGCCAGGCTCGCGACTTCCTGCACCTGCTGCTCGGATACTCGATCAGCGGCGACGTCGGCGCCCAGGTCATGCCCTTCCTCTACGGCCAGGGCAAAAACGGCAAGAGCGTGCTGCTCGATGTCATGATCCAGCTGCTCGGCGACTACGCCGACGCTGCCCCACCCGGCTTCCTCATGGCCAAGACCTTCGACGGCCACCCCACCGACCTCGCCGAACTTCACGGCCGGCGCATCATCGTCTGCTCCGAACTCAAGCCCGGCGACCGCTTCGACGAAGCCCGCGTCAAGCTCCTGACCGGCGGCGACAAGATCAAGGCCCGCCGCATGCGCCAGGATTTCTTCAGCTTCACCCCCACCCACAAGCTCTGGCTGCTCGGCAACCACAGACCGGAGGTCGGCACCGGCGGCTTCGCGTTCTGGCGCCGCATGCGCCTGATCCCCTTCGAACGGGTCGTCCCCGAGGAACGCAAGATCGACAACCTGGCGTACGTCCTCGTTGACGAAGAAGGCCCCGGCATCCTCGCCTGGCTCATCGACGGCGCCCGCCGCTACTTCGCCGGAGAGAAGGACCTCACCGGCCCCCAGGCCGTGCAGACTGCCACCACCGCGTATGCCGAGACCGAGGACCACGTCGGCCGCTTCCTCAGCGAGGCCTGCCGCACCGGCGAAGGCATGCGCGCCGAGCAGGCTCAGCTCTACAGCGCCTACACCCGCTGGTGCGGCTTCGAAGGAGCCAACCCGGTCTCAGCCCGTGCCTTCGCCGCACGAGTACGCGAGACACTGGGTATGACCTCCCCCAAGCAGATGGTCCTGTCCAACTCGCGCAAGTTCTACCCGGGCATCGGCCTCACCACCGACGACACAGAGGAGCACACCACGTGAGCGCGCTGATCGACCCAGCCGAGCTCGCCCACGAAACCGACCTCGTCTGGCTCGAGGACACCACACGGCTCGACTACGTCCGCCAGTCCCTCGACCGGCTCACCACCCGCCGCGGCCGACCCGCTTACCACCGCGACGGCCGCATGGTCGGCTACGCCATCCTCGGCCCCGACGCCAAGTCCTCCCGAGCCTCCGGCACCTTCCGCCGCAGAGTCTTCTGGCTCCTGCCCCACGACCGCGACCAGGACCCCGACGGCCTCTACTGCACCGGAGCCCCCTCTGAAGCCGTCGACCCCCGCACTGTCGGGCCCCGTATCAAGGGCTACAAGACCGAGCGCTCCGAAGGCGGCCCCGCTTCACCCGCCATGCTCGAGCTGGGGATAACACTCCCGAAAGCCTGACGGCCGACAGCCGCCGACCCGGTCGGCAGCGCCCTGTCCGCCGTGGCGTACACCCACCTGCACCTCGCGGACGCCGACGCCACCGACGAACTCGTCGACGATGTCTTCGCCGACCTCACTGCTCACTGGGACACAATGGTGCCGTAGCTGACCACCATCGGTTCGAGCTGTTGGCGCTGTGCCACCTCGTGGCGGATGACAGCCGCGCGCCGGCATCGATCGCCGCCCTCACCGACACCCCGCCGATCGAACCGTACAGCGCACTGCTCCTCGGTGCGCTGTGCCAGCACCCTGGCGCAGCGCTGCCACCCGGCAATGCCGTACGCGCCCGTATGTCGCCCGGGCCCCGTGAAGCCGCGGTGAGCCCGAAGTTCCGGGCTCACCGCGGCTTCACGGCGCCCCCGGCGTCGTAGGGTGCTGTCTTGTGGCGCAGCTTGAGATATCGGACCTGATCACCGCAGCCGACCCGGAAAGCGGCCAGCGGCTGCCGGTATGGCGTGCCGAGGTGGTCGAGCGGCTCCGTGTTAACGGCGACGCGCGGGCGGCCCGGCTCGTCGCCGAGCTGCCCGCCGACCAGGACGGAGTGCTCGACCCGGGTGCTGTGGACCGCCTGCTGATCAGCGTGCACACCGAACTCCAGCGCCTGAGCGAGGAACTGCGGATCGGCCAACGGCTCGTCCACCTGATCGGCCCGCTTGTCACCACGATCCGGGCCGCCGGCCACGCCGGGCCGGTCCGTCTGGTCGACATCGGCTGCGGGCTCGGCTACCTGGTCCGCTGGCTGGCGGCCACCGACGCCCTCGGCCCGCACGTCGAACTGGTCGGAGTCGACCTCAACGCTGCACTGGTCGGCGAGGCGGACCGCCTGGCCCGCGCCGAGCGGCTCGGCTGCCGCTTCGTCCATGGCAACGCCTTCGCCCTGCCGGAGGCCGCCACCGTGTACATCTCCACCGGCGTGCTGCACCACTTCCCCGAGCCCGCGCTGACGGAGTTCTTCCGAGCCCAGGGCAACTCGCCCGCCATGGCATTCTGCCACTACGACATCGCCGCCACCGGCCTCGCGCCGATCGGCGCGTGGATGTTCCACCGCGCCCGGATGCGCCACCCGCTGGGCCGCCACGACGGCGTCGCCTCCGCCCGGCGGGCGCACAGCGACGAGTCCTTGCTGCAGGCCGCCTCAGCGGCATCGGGCATGCGACCGCTGCTCTACGAGCCCCGACACGCCGCCAACCCCTTCTGCACCACGCTGCGCCCGGTCCTCGGCGTCCGCCCCCACCTTGAGCCTCCCCTTCGGCAAGCCCTCGGCCGCGCCTCCCGCCGGCTCCTCGGACCCGAGCAGTTCGCGCAGGCCGCCCGATGACACCCGCACTGCCACTCGTCCTACTCGGCCTGGTCGACGCGGCGTTCAGCGGCTTTCGCGCCTACGCTGGCCGCGACGCCCGGGTCCGCAAGCACCGCGCCAACCTGCGGGCCGGGCTGCGCGGGCTGGCCGTCGGCGCCGTCCTGCTGCTCATCCCCGTCTCGACCGCCACCCTCCGGCTGCTCACCGCCGCCGACCCGAGGCACGCTTACGAGACCCTGGCCGCTGGCGGCCTCGGCTACCTGCTTCCGCTCACCGTCTACGCCACCGCCGTGTTGCTCTCGCTCGCGGCCTATTTCCTCCTGCCGTTCCGCGCCAGCACCCTCGCCATGGTCATCGGGCTCGGCCCGCTCACCCTGCTCCGCCCGCTGGCCCTGGCCGGCGCCTGCTTGGGGTCGCTCCTCAACGGCGGCGGCTGGGCCTCTCTCCTGGTCGGTGTCCTGGCGGCCGCAGCGGTGCTCGCCGTCGAACCGGCCGTGCACCGCCGCTGGTACCGTCGCATTCGCTAATGCCTGTCTGATGATTGATCATGTGGCAGGCAGAGGTGAGCTGACGGATGCGGCGTGGGAGCGGATCGAGCCGCTTCTGCCGCAGGTGGATGGGCGTGGTCGTCCGTGGCGTGATCACCGTCAGGTGGTCAACGGGGTGCTGTGGCGGCTGCGAACCGGGGCTCCGTGGCGTGATCTCCCCGAACGGTACGGCCCGTGGCAAACGGTCTACGAGCGGTTCGCCCGCTGGGAGGCGGACGGGACCTGGGCGAAGTTGCTGGAGCATGTCCAGGTCCGCGACGACGCGGTGGGCCGGGTGAAGTGGACCCTCTCGATCGACTCGACCATCAACCGGGCCCATCAGCACGCCGCGGGCGCCCGCAAGAAGGGGAGGCGGGTGGGGACAAACTGAAGATCCGGGCCGCTTGCAGGCGCGCGAGGCCCTCGGCCGGTCCCGAGGCGGGCTGACCACCAAGGTCCACCTCGCCGTCGACGGCCGAGGCCTGCCGCTCTCGATCCACCTCACCCCGGGTAACGTCAACGACGCCACCGCATTCGCCGAGGTCCTGGACGGCATCCGCATACCCAGGGCCGGGGTCGGTAGGCCGCGGACCACCCCAGAGCGGGTCCTGGCCGACAAGGCCTACTCCAGTCGCGCCATCCGGCATGCCCTGCGGCGCCGTGGCATCGCAGCCACGATCCCCGAACGCCGCGACCAGATCGCCAACCGCAAACGGCGCGGAGCTCACGGAGGCAGGCCACCCGCCTTCGACAAGACCGCCTACCGCGACCGCAACGTCGTCGAACGGTGCTTCAACCGACTCAAACAGTTCCGCGCCATCGCCAGCCGCTTCGACAAACTCGCCACCCGTTACCGGGCCGGTATCCTCTTGGCCTCTCTGATCCTCTGGCTCCGCGAACCCGCAGCGTGAGCGCGTCTCAGTGGTCACGCTGCCCGACGGCGAACACGGTCGGCGGGATCCCCAGCGCACCCAGTCTGGACAGGAGCTCTGCCTCCTGTTCCAGTGTCACGGCAATCCACAGGGAGGTGCCCGAGTCACTGGCGCTGAACACCAACTGATCCCCTCGCCGGCCTTCGGCGTTGATCGTGTGGGGAGCCAAGTCCAACAGCAGCTCGAACTGGGCGTCTTCGCGGACATCGATGTCGATACCCATCCCGGGATCGGCGCGCCGGGGGCGACAACCATCTGCCACCGCCTCCCGGGCCAGGGACAGCACGCGTTCGTATGAGTGCATCACTGCGGGCGGCCAGGCATCGTCGCTGTAGGCGTCGACATGGGCTGTGTCGATGCCAGAGCGCAGCACCCGAAGCGCCTCGCGATGAACAAGCACGACGTCCGCAGGACTCATGCCGTCCACAAGTACGAGCTCGTGGTCCGAGCCGCCATCTTGGTTGATCACACGCATGACCTTCCCACATGCAGTGCCCACGTCCCCAAGGGAAACCTGCCACCACAACGTGATCTTTGTCAGACAAGCCCTAACTAGGGCCTCCGTTGCGACACGCGTTCGAGAATGGCTGGTCCCGGACGGCGAACGACGTCGCGCGTACGCGCGCGAAGCCACCCGTCACAGGCCTGCGGCCGTCCGGAAGGACGAGCGCAGCGAGGGTTCTGGATTCCGGGTTCTAGATATTGGGCGTCATGGGTGATGCCAGGGGTGGCGTCACCCATGACGCCACCCCTAGGTCTGCCGGAGCGGTTCGAAGGGGTCTGGGGCGCCGGAGTTCGGCGAAGGCCGGCCGGACTCGCGCGTCCCGCGCGAAGCCACCTGTACTGAGCCTTCGGCGTCCGGGAGGGGCTTGCGACTTCTCTTACCACTTCTATTCATGGTGTCCGCGTGGTGGGTAGACCCCGTCCGTGGTGCACCGACCCTGTCCCGTGTCAGATGATCTTGACCGGTTATCATACGATCTTGATGGGTGGGCTCCGAGGCGGGTCGCTACAAGGGGGAGTAGGTCTGGTACTTGCCCTGCAGGGACGAGATGGCCGCTTCGGCTACGTCGGCCCGGGGGCCGGCTGCGCACTCCTGGAGGAATCCCTGAACGCGAGGGCCCGTCCACCCTGCTGCGGCTGCCGCGGCCCAGAAGCGGAGGCCGTCGTAAGGATCCAGCGGCGCGAGGACGTCGACGATGTGGTCGATCGTGGCCGCGCCTAGGGGGAGCCGCTGCATGGCGACGGAGCGCAGGGCGCCGTCGGCGAGCATCGGGGTGCCGGAGTCCAGGCACCAGCGCAGTGCATCGGCTGTCTCTTCAGGGGCACTCAGTCGGATGATGGCGTCGCCGAGCGCGACGTACACCATGGTGGCCTTGAAGGGGTGCTGGGCAAGATCGCGGAGCAGGCCGAGAGCGGGCCGGTGGCCACACATTCCGAGCGCCATGACGATCTGGTACTGGGTCTCCCATGTGCGGGCGTCACGAACCTCCCGCTGGAGAGCCTCCAGCAGCGCCGGGCCCGCAGCCGGGTCGGCAAGCCGGCGCAAGCGCGATGCGGCGGAGCGCCGCTTGGGCGAGAGCCGGTGGCCAAGCTGCGCCACGGATTCATCCAACGTCAGTGCCATCCTCTTCCCCTTCTCAGCGACTCCGCCTTCGGCGGCAACGTATGCCCTTGCTCCCGGGTCCTGACCCCGCGCGGCTCGACCGCCGTCTCCGGCCTGGAGCTGGTCACCGCGCTGCGCCCGCCCACCCGCGCGGTGCGCACCGAGGCCGGCTGGATGTCCGGCCGGGTGGAGGGATCGCGGCCGAAGGAGGCGTTCGACCCGGCGCCGCCGGAGGTCCCGGACGTCCACCCGCTCGCCCAGGACCGCGAGCCGGGCGGCGAGCTCGTGACCGAGGCCTGGGACTGGTTCCGCGAGCTCACCGACGACGAGAAGAAGACGGCCCTGTACGCGGTCGGCCTGGACGTCAACATGGCCTTCCTCGCCGCCGCCGGCCGCCTCACCCTGCCGCTGTCCGGCCCGGTCCACGAGCTCAACCCCGCCTTCGACAAGACCATCCCGGGCTCCTGGCTGGTCGACCTCTCCCACATCGACACCGACCCGCTGCTGCCCTCGCCGTTCTCCGCGGACGGTGAGCGCCCGACGGGGCCGGCCTGGTACTCGACGGTGAAGGTCGCCTACGCCGTCGAGCTCGGCGCGACCGTGCGGCCGCTGGAGGGGTGGCTGCGCCACGAGCACGGCCCGTACCTGGACCCGTGGCACAAGCGCCTGCGCGCCGCGTACCTGGAGACGATGGCCGCGCTCGACGTCCCGGGCGACCTCGCCGACCGCGATCCGGTGGCGTTCCTCGACGCCATGGCGAACCTCAAGGCGACCGGCGACCCGGCGGAGCTCGCGGTCCTCACCGCGATCAAGCAGACCGCCAAGGGCACCATCGGCAAGATGCGCGAACGCCCCCGCGGCCACGGCTACAAGCCCGGTGAGCGCTGGCCGGCGCTGGACCGCCCGACCTGGGACCCGCTGATGCGCGCCCTGGTCATCGACACCGCCACCGTCAACTTCCACCGCAAGCTGCGCAAGATGGCCGCCGACACCGGCCTGCACGCCTTCGCCGTCCTCTCCGACTGCGCCGTCTTCGCCGCCCCCGGCCCCGGCGCCCTCGACATCCTCACCCGACCCGACGGCACCCTCACCACCTCGCTGCGCCTCGGGGTCTCGCCGGGCCTGGTGAAGTTCGAGGGCTCCCGGCCGATGCCGGAGGTCGCCGAACTCATCGCCGACGACACGAACCCGGCCCGGCACATCAAGACCGGCGGCGTCGTCTCCGCCGACGAGTAGCACCCGCGCGGCCCGCCGGCACCCGCCTGGCGGGCCGCCCATCCACGACCACCAGCAGCGGCCACCGACCCCGGCGGCTGGGTAGGAGACAGTGTGAGCCGGGAGATCGACGAGGGTCTGGAGCGGGCCGAGCGCACCCGCCCGATCCCGCAGTCCGTCCCCGCCCGGATGCGCTTCCTGCTCAAGGGCGCCAAGGGCTCCACCAAGAAGCTCGCCCAGGACCTCGGCGTCAGCCAGCGCACCGTCCAGCGCTGGCTCAAGGGCCAGGGCACCCCGAAGCCGGCCGCGGCCAAGGCCATCGAGCAGAAGGTCCGCGCCGGCTGGCAGCCGCGGGTGAAGAAGCGCGTGCGCCGCGACGCCGAGAAGAACGGCTTCATGCTCCACATCCAGGCGACCTTCGGCTACAGCGCGGCCGCCGCCTCCACCGACGACCCCCGCCAGCGTTCGATCACCCCGAAGATGCCCGGCAGTGTCGCCCAGGCCCTCTACGCCGCCCGGGACGCCGGAGCCGACCAGGCCGAGCAGGAACAGATCCTGGCCAACGCCCTCGGCGAGCACTACTTCCGCCAGGGCGGCCGGGCCCGGCGCCTGGACGTCGAGCTGAACGACATCGCCTGGATGGACCTGGAGCTGTAGCTCCGACAGGGCCGCCCTGCCCTGCACGCCCACCCGACACCACTGGAGCACCCTCATGGCCGACACCGCTGCTGACCTCGCCCGCCCCAGCCTCGACGACTGCACGCCCGATGCGCCCTGCATGGGCTTCCTCGCCTGCGACGTCCACCTCGCCTAGGGCGTGGTGGCCTCCATGGCCGACCTGGCCGCGGCCGAGACCCCCGACGACGGCTGCGACCCCGCGGCGCGTGCGCCGGCTTCCTCACCTGCGACCGGCACCGGCGACCACCGGCTGACCCCCGAACCCCCTGCGACACCTCCATGCCGCTGAAAATGCCACGCCCAGGCCTCCGAAAATGCGGCCGCAAATCCCTTCATGCCACGCGCACCTGAATTAGAGGAATAAAACCGAAAAGAGGCCAAGGGTCCGCCTCCCGTCACCGGGAGGCGGGCCCCGGGACCCGGCCGCTGCGCTGCGCCGCCCTGCGCGCGCCGGGGAGAGCCGGCCGCCACCTCACCGCCGGGCGGCGCGGGCTGCCTTCAGCGGCTACGACCCGGCGGTCGCCGAGGCGAACGGCTACGTCATCAAGACCAACGCCGCCGGCATGCAGTATTCGGTCAAGAAGGACGCCACGCCGCAAGAGGACGCCGCCGCCCAGCAGAAGGCCGCGGCGAAGTGGGCCAAGGTGTCGACCCGCCCGTCCGCCTACGCCGAGTACAACGACGCCTGCGGCAAGGCGTACCTGGACGGCAACCCGACCGGGAACGCCGCGATCCACATCCGTACCGGGTTCGACCTGCTGCCCGGCGACGACGCCGTCTTCTTCTACTGGAAGGTGGACATCGTGGACGGCGGCGGCGTGAGCCACAAGCCCTTCGGTCCGAGCCCGTTGGCGCTTCGCAACGCCTGGGAGGGCAACTGGTACCCCGGGGGCCTGACCCGGGGAAGCGCGTACGCGACGATCAGCCCCGAGAGCTACACGCTCCTGGACGACGGCTCCTACTGCCACCCGGTCCCGCTGACCGTCTACTACAACATCTACTAGGTTCTGTCCGGCGGATCTTGACCGGGACACCGCAGTAGGCTGGGGCGGTGCTGCTCCCCACCGTCCCGCGCACCCGCCTGTGTTCCTCCGATCAGCCGGCTATCGACACGCCATTCGGCCCGCTGACCTTCACCACGACGATCGGGAACACCAGCCTTCCGCTGCAGCCCGATGAGCTGTTCCAACTGCCGGGTGACCGCACGCTCGCACGCTGGGTGACTCCCGGAGCCCGCGTCGAGCTGCTGCTGACCCCGTACGATCCCGAGCTCGACCCCGAGAACTGGGGGCCACTGATCGACTGCCGCGCGGCGGTCTGGCGAATCGACGCCCTCACGCCGCTCGGGCGAGTGCAGTTCTCGGCAGGGCTTCCGGAGGGTGCCGACGGAGGGTACGACGGGGGTCAGGGACTGGCTGCCATCACGGTGGAGAACGAGACGACCCGGCTCACTGTTGGAGGCAGTGACGAGGAGGCGATGTGCGGGGCCGCCGACGCAGGAGAGGTACCCCGGCAGTGGGCTGCGCTGATCGACGAGGTACACAACCACTCGTTCACCACGTGGGGCGTGGACTATGGCCACTACCATGGCATGTCCTGGACGCTGCCCCCACTGGAGGCCGGCGACCACTGCGAACTCCCCGTGGTCGCAGCCTGGGCCCCGGCCAACGACGAGAGTGCGAACACCTGGTATGCCGTCATGCCATCGCCAACGGTGCTGCTGAGGCAGGTCACTGCTGAGTCGGCGAAGCGGGCCGATACTCCGGACGCGGGCTGATCACAGCCTGAGCCAGAGGCGTATCGGCGCGACCGTGACGGTGCCGTGGAAGACGTAGGCACGCTTGTCATACCGCGTCGCGACGGCCCTGGAGTGCTTGAGGCGGTTGATCGTCCGCTCGACCTCGTTCCGGCGCTTGTACATCTCCTTGTCGAAGCCCGCAGGCCTGCCTCCTCGGCTACCGCGGCGCCGGCGGTTGGCCCGCTGATCCTTCGGCTCCGGGATGGTGTGCTTGATCTGGCGTCTGCGCAGGTAACGGCGGTTGCGGCGGGAGCTGTACGCCTTATCGCCGCCGAGATGGTCGGGGCGAGTGCGCGGATGCCCGCCACCTGGGCGCTTGACCCTGATGCGTTCCAGGACCGGGATCAGCTGTGGACTGTCGCCCCACTGACCAGGCGTGATCAGCATGGCCAGGGGACGGCGGCCGCCCTCCCCAGCAAGGTGAATCTTGGAGGTCAGGCCGCCGCGGGACCGGCCGAGGCCTTCGTCGGGGCGGTGCTGCCGAGGCGTCGATCGCCGCTTCGGGATCCGGGGTGTCCTGCGCGGTGCACCGGCAGCATGCTGGTGGGCCCGACAGGAGGTGGAATCCACGCTCACCATGCTCCAGTCGATGCGCCCCTGAAAGTCCGCCTCGGCCTGCACGGCCTGGAGGATCCTTTCCCAGGTCCCGTCCGCCGACCACCGGCGGTGGCGCTCGTACACGGTCTTCCAGCTCCCGAACCGATCCGGCAGGTCCCGCCACGGGACACCCGTGCGGACCCGGAACAGGATCCCGTTGATCACCATCCGGTGATCAGTCCAACGTCCGCCACGGCGCCCGGTCTTCGGCAGATGCGGCGCCAGTTACACCCACTCGTCGTTCGTAAGATCGCCCCGCCCCACATCCAACACAATGGTCCACACGGGGCGATCGCATGATCCGCCGGACAGAACCTAGGCCCGGCCGCCGCTCCTGTCTCGCGCTCGGAGGCCACCTGCGCGCCGTGTGCCGGTGCGGCAGCCGTGATCGACTGGCCGACTTTTGCTCCAGGGGCACTGGCGCGGTGCCACGATGAACCGCCGCGCCAGTGCCCCGACCCGGAGGAGAAGAGCAGTGTTCCGCGACCGCAGCCGTCCAGCCCGTCCCACCGCGCCCACCTGGCAGGAGCACTTGCGGGAGTTCGAGGTCCCCGTCGCCGTCCTCGCTCAGCCCGACCCCGGCCGGCGCGTCCTCGTCGCACGCCAAGGCGTCGACGACTTCCTGAACCAGCTCGACATCGCCTACTACGACGACGACCGCTCCATCGCCGTCCAGGTCACCACCCACCGGCCGCTGCCTGGCCGCCTCCGGATCACGTCGGACCTGCACCCGCCCCTGCTCCTGGCCGACTTCCTCGCCAACGCCTCGCCCCACGGGCCCATCGAGCTCCCCGACGAGCCGCTGCGGAGCACCGGGCACCTGGTCGTCGACGGCGTCACCGTCCCGGCCGACCGGCTCGTCCGGGGCGACTACATGATCACGAGCGCCACTGTCGCAAACACCACCATCGCGGTCATCAGCACCGCCGAACTGCACGACCAAGCAATCCGGCTCCGCCTCGAAAGCACCGACGCGACCGCGGCGACGCCACAGCCACGCCCACGCCCGACCGCGTCACTCCAGCCCAACAGGAGAAGAACCTCACCGCCCTGCGCGAGGGCCGCCGCGCCCGCGGCCTGGACGTCGAGCTGAACGACATCGCGTGGATGGACCTGGAACTGTAGACCGGCCCCGGCGCCCCTCGTGTCGCCGATAGAAAAGTCCCGACCGCCTTCCGGCGGCCGGGATTTTTCTATTTCTGCAACCCATCGCCTGAAATCACCGGAGAAATTCGGAGAACCGGACGACCACCGGCCCGCATCCCCGGAAGCGCGGGCGTGCTCGGTACTCGTTCGCCGCCGCGCTCGCCGCGACGCCGGCCAGGTCGACGTCGAGTGCACCGCGGCCGCCGACCGGGCCGCCGCTCCTGCCGGCTGACCCCGCCCGCCGTCCGCCCCGCCCACCGAGGGCCCGCCACACCGGGGGCGGGCCCTTCTCCATGCCCGCAGCGAAGGAGACCCGCGTTGCCGACGCTCCACTACGCCCCCGCCGCCGCCCGCACCCTGACCTGCCTGGAGCGCGGCCGCCGCGCCGATCCCGCCCGGCTGCGCCGGGTCCGCCACGCCCTGGAGCGCCTGGCCGCCGATCCCCGCCACCCCGGCCTGTGCTCCCACCGTTTCCCCGGTCTGCCCGGCCACGGCGGGCTCCGGGCGTGGACGTCGTACGTCGACCAGGGCGCCGGGGCCTGTCGGGTGTGGCGGAGCTGGGGGCCGGCCGCCGCCGACCACGGCCAGGAGCACGCGGTGGTCACCGTGCCCGCGATCGGCCCGCACCTGTAGAGCGGCCGGCTCTGTCCACAGGCCTCCCGTTCGAAGCTGATCCGGCAGGCCGGGAGACGCCCGGCCGTCGAAGGGAGCGCACCATGCCCAAGCTGAACGCGCTGAGTGGGGACCACTTGCCGCACCACCGCTACGTCGCCCAGGCCGTCACCGTCCTCGAAGAGCTCGGCCGCGGCCCGGCCCGGTGGATGCTCTGGGGGACCGACCAGGACGACGTCTCGCTGCTCGGCGCGCAGCTGGTCTGGAGCCCGGATCGTCGGCGGGACCCGCTCTTCCCTCTCCAGCTCGTAGTGGAGTGGGACAGGGCGGGTGGCTGGTCGTACGACTGGACCAGCTCGTTTATCACCGCCGAGGACGGGCCGCGGACGCTGCTGACAGTGCCGGCCGACGCCGAGGCGGCCGCCGTGGTCCGGCTCCTGGAGCACGCCGTCACCGCCGAGGACGACCCGGCGCGGGAGGCCGCGACCGAGCGCCTGGCGGAGGCGGCCCCTTCCCCGGGCTGGGCGGCGTTCGGGAGAGTTGCCCGCGCAAGACGCCAGCGGAGGCCGGGGAGACGATTACGCCATCTGTGCTGGGCCGCGGCGGCAAGTGCTGACAGCTGGCCCGGCGGCGGGTGGGCTATATCCCCCAGCACGTCCTCTGCGGATGTGCAGGGGAGGCGGCGTCATATTTGATGCGGATTGCGTTATTTATATGCCGATATAGATTCATCTCGGTTGCTTTGATTTGTTTACTCGTGTGCGAATGTGGCGCATGGGGAAGTTGTTGAAATCGAGCCTGGAGAGTAAATGGCTGAAATTGATTAGGTGCCCGTTGTGAAAATAAGTTCGATTAAGAATGATTAGCGAGCTGCCCGCTTGGGTGGAGAAGGTTGGCGGATTCCTCTGGGGGGATTGGTTTTGCGTAAGATCATTGCGGTGTCGGCGCTGGTCGCCGCTCTGTCGGTCGGTGCGTTGCAGCCGGCCGTTGCCGGCGAGATCGCACAGCAGGAGGGCGCGACTGACAGTCCCTGGCTCGTGGATTCTCCGCTTCCGGTTCCGGCGTCAGATCCTGGAATTATCGAGCGTCCAGCGCCGGCGAGTGGTGAGGAAGCTGACCGAATCAGGTCCTCCCTGGCCGCCGTGGTTCCTGCGGGCGCGCAGGTCGCGAGTGTCTCAACGGAGACCTATGCGGAAGTGGGGCAGACCACGACGGCAACTATCGTGCTGTCGGGGGTCGAGGTCAGCGTAACGCGAGTGCGCCTCCCCCATGCTGCTCCGGCCTCCGTGTTCGGAGGGAAGGTCGTCAAGCATCCCGGCGACCCCAAGGGCGCTATCGTGGTCGACTCGTCACCGGAGAGTCCCCAGGTGACGGTCATCTCTTCGAGTGGAATCGCGACCGTTTGGTCCCGCGGACATATTCCGGAATCCGGGAAACACGGCAAGACCGCCCCGTCGGATTCGCAGCTGCGTTCATGGGCGCTCGCCTATGACGAGCTGAACCCTCAAACGGGTGTCGTGCAGAGGTCTGAGAGGATGGTAGCTTCTCAGTCCCCCTCCCTCCTTTCGGTGACATGTAATCGCCTAATGTGGGCGCCATGGACGGATGACGGTTCCATTTATGGAAGCGCCACGATGACCTGCTCCGAGTGGGGGAGCATTAACATGTCCGGGAGGATCTCCCAGTATCGGGCACTCGGTCTCTGGCGAGAAAAGGCATCCTCGGCCATCCTCAACGAGTGGAACTATCAGGCAGGGCTCATGGTGCAGTGGGTGTGTGCGCCTGGGACAGGCAACCAGCTGTACCGGATGGAGCTCGGCACTGCTTCCCTGACCGTCAACGCGGGTAACTACTGGACGCAGGACGGGCGGTACTACACTGAGGAGCGCCGTTATACCTGCGGCTGACACCTTGACGGGCGGGGGGTGCTGTGGACCGACAGTCGGATGCTGCCGACGTCACAGCCTTTTTCGGGTGCGGTACGTTCGTTGGCCTGTTGGTGTGGCTAGGCCTCGCAGGTCTCGGATACGTGCTTGGCCTCAGTCCGTCCTTGAATTGGCTGGGTTGGTTCATCGTGCCGCCGGCGTGGCTGGCGGGGATTCTGTTCGCCAGGTCGTGGTTCCGCAGGGGGACAGACAAGACTGACGGAACCTGATCAACGCTTCAGCTGCGATCACAGCCGCAGCGTCAGGGCGACCACTGGTGGCCCTGACGCTGCGGCCTGTTCGCTATCGACGGCATCACGCCGATGGTGCTGAACCACGTAGGCGGGCGTTCCAGTGTCCGGCGGCGAGCTCGCGGCGGACCTGTTCCTCGGCCTGTTTGAGAACGCGATAGTCGGTGTCGTCGTAGGCCTCCACGACCTGGTACGTCCACATGTCCGGCAGGACGTCGCGGCCCATCAGTCGGCGCTCGACGATCGGCCTGCTCCTGGTGGCCGGCCGCACGTAGCAGGTGCGCCGCTTCGGCGAGCATCCGGTCCCCGCCGCCGGTTATCTGGTGGAAGGCCAGCAGGTGCCCCCGTGCCCGCACCGTGTACTCCAGCGCCACGAGAGCGGCCCGTACCTGGACCCGTGGCACAAGCACCTGCGCGCCGCGTACCTGGAGACGATGGCCGCCCTTGGCGTCCCGCTCAACGCCGACCCGCTCGCGTTCCTGGACGCCATGGCGAACCTGAAGACAAGATGCGCGAGCGCCCGCGCGGGCACAAGCCGGGCGAGCGCTGGGCCGCACTGGAGCGGCCGACCTGGGACCCGCTGATGCGCGCCCTGGTCATCGACACCGCCACCGTCAACCTGCACCGCAAGCTGCGCAAGATGCACAGCGAGACCGGCCTGCGCCCGCTCGCGGTGCTGTCCGACTGCGCGGTCTTCGCCTCCCCGGGCCCCGGCGCGCTCGACGTCCTCACCAAGCCGGACGGCACCCTCACCACCGCGCTGCGCCTCGGCGTCAGCCCCGGGCACGTGAAGTTCGAGGGCTCCCGGCCGATCGCGGAGATCGTCGAACTGCTCGCGGACGGGGCGAACCCGGCCAGCAATATCAAGCCGGGCGGCGTCGTCTCCGACGACGAGTAGCACCCGGCCGGCCAGGCCACGAGGCCCGGCCGGCCGTGGCCATCAGCAGCGGCCGCCGACCGGCGGCCGGGCAGGCCGCCCACCACCGCACTGCCACCCTCCACGGAAGGAGACCTCGATGGGGAGATCGACGAGGGCCTGGAGCGCGCCGAGCGCACCCGCCCGATCCCGCAGTCCACCGCCGCCCGGATGCGGTTCCTGCTCAAGGGGGCCAAGAGCTCCACCAAGCAGCTCGCCCAGGAGCTCGGCGTCAGCCAGCGCACCGTGCAGCGCTGGCTCAAGGGCCAGGGCAACCCGAAGCCCGCCGCTACATCGCGCAGGTCGTCACCGAACTGGAGGAGATCGGACGCGGCCCCGGCGGCTGGGAGCTGTGGGAAGAGAACAGCCCGCCCGGCGGCCGGGCGCTGTGCGCGCAGCTCGGATGGGGCGCCGGCAGCCACGACCCCCACGACCACCCCGAGACCCCGGACTCCGTCCTGCTGCTCACCGTGAACTGGAGCGCCGGCGGCGGCTGGTCGTACGGCTGGGACAACGAGTGCCTGATCGACGGCGACGGCCCGCAGGTGTTCCTGGACGCCCCCGCCGACGCCGACCCCGCCACCGTGGCCCGGCTCCTGGAACACGCGATGACCAACCAGGACGACCCCGCCCGCCGGGCCGGGTCGGAACGCCTCTACGAAGCCGTCCTCGACATCTGGCAGGCCAGCAGCTGAGCCGCCGCCACCGGGTGGCATGCTCGCGGCCGAAAAATCGCAGGTCACACCCCTGGCAACCGCTGATCAACAGGTCTAGTGTCTGCGCCACGGCGGCCCCACCACACCACCACCGGGCCGCCGAGCAGAGCAGCCGCGCCATGTCCTCCCCGCGCGGCTGGCCTCCCACCGGCCGGGCCCCGCGGAACGCCCCCCTCGTTCCCCGGGACCCGGCCGCTGCGTCCGGTGCCGCCTGGCTGCGGCCTCGTGATGGTGCGGCCCGGTCAGGTCGCGTGGCGACGGCCGGGGCGGGGAACAGCAGCGCGGCGGTGCGAAGGCGTCGGTCCCGCTCGCAGACCAGTCCAGGGCCCGTACCTTCACGCGGCCCTCTCCATGCCTCCGCCGAAGGAGATTACGATGCCGGTACTCCAACGCCCCCGCCACCACTCGGACCCTGCGCTGCCCTGCAGATACCCCAGGCATGGCATCAGCAGGCGCTGGGCTGCAACATCGGCGGGCCGCCCCTGAGAGGCGTCAAGTTGGGCGAGTTGGACCCGGGGCGTGGGGTGGTGCGGCCGGATGGCTGGGAGCGGAAGGGATCCTGGTTTTGTAATCTACCTGTGGTCACGGCTTGATGTCGGGGCAAACAGTTCGGCGATTGCCCCGCACTACCTGGGTAGGCATCCAACACGGCTGGGGCGCCGACGAGCAGTCGGCACCCCGCATCTGTGAGGAGCCCGGCTCCGCGCACCGGTGCTCCGGCGTAGGGCGGTTGTCGAGGGCCGACATCCGAGCCAAGGTCAGCGGATCGGCAGAGGCTCAACGCAGCTTGTTCAAATAGATAGACATATCAGCTATCTGTCTGAACAATGGTCGCGTGACCAACGATGTCTTCAGTCAAGCGGTGCGGCGAGCGAACCGGCGCATGACCTACAGCCAGATGGAGGCCGCCACGTGGCAGGTGGGAGGGAAGGAGGGGAGTCGGTCGTCGGCCTGGTGGAACAACATGGCCAACTACAAGATGGACACTCCTCCAGCCCCTAAGTATCTGCCGGGTATCGCGGCAGTGCTGGGGCTGAACCAACGGGCGGTCGAGGAGCTGATCGCGGAGCAGTGGTATGGCGTCCGGTCTGATGATCAGATTCCCGAGCGCCTTCAGGCTCTGGTGGCGACGCTTCGGGGGGTCGACCCAGAGGATATCCCCTTGTTGCAGGGTCTGGCCCAGGCTTTCAGTGCCAAGTACTCGAGCGCACTCACTCTAGAGTCGTACGAGTCCAAATGAGTCAGGCGCCGGAAGTCTGGCACCCCTTCCCCGGGCGGCGGAGCGGACCTCGTCGATCGCGGCTCGCAGCTCCCCGGTCAGCTGCCGGCCCGGCCTGCGAGGCCGGGCCGTCGAGCTCGCGGTGCCGGTCGCGCTCGCCCGTACCCGACCCCTTCGCCGGGCCGGGTGCCCGAACCCGGCCGAGGGCGTCAGGCCGCCGGCTCGTGCGCGGCGTCCGGCCGGGCGGCCTGCTTCAGCTTCATGAGGGCCTCGTGCCGGTTGCCGGCCTTGGCCAGTGCGTGCGGGCGTGCAGCTCGGCACCGACCTTGGCGAGCGCGAAGCGGTTCTCCTCGGTCGGGTCGGCGGCCCAGGCGGCCTCGACGGCGTACCAGTGGCGCTGGAGTCCGAGCAGGTCAGTGGGGAAGTCGGTGTCGGACACCGGCCCATCGTAGGTCGCACAGTCGTGCGGTGGACGGCCCGACGCCTGGGCCGGACAAGTGCCCGGGAAGCACCCCCGTGACCCTGCTCCCCATGCTCAGCACCCAGCAGACCCTCCTCCTGGACGCCTGGGAGAGCGTCCAGGACGCGGTGGACCACCTCGACACCAAGACGTTCCCCGCCGCCAAGAAGAACCCCGCCCCGGCCCGCGAGCCGGCCCGCACCAGCGGCGCGCTGCTGCGCCTGCGCGACGGCGTCCTCGCGCTCGGCCGCGAACTGGACGCGCGAGGCCTCGCCGAAGACGCCGCCGAGTGCCAGGACAGCGCGCAGCAGTTGGAGCGGCTAGAGGCGCGCCTCTGCCCGCAGCCGGTCCTCACCGGCCTGGTCGGCGTCGAGGCCGGCGTCCTTCAGGGCGCCGGGTGCTGAACCTCCGTGCCGGGGGCGGCGGTGTGGCCGGCCTCGACGGCGGCGTCCATCGTGGCGGCCAGCACGGGCAGCTCGCGTTCCACATCGCCGAGCACTGCGCCGGGCATCGCTGCGGCCAGCGCGCACACCACCGCCAGCGCGACGCGCTCACCGGCCGCTAGCTCGGGCAGCCCGTCGGCGAGCGGGCTGCGGTGACGACACCAGCCGCCAGGTCGTACGCCAGCTCCTCGTTCAGCTGCCCCTCGCCGCCCGGTACGATCTCCCGCCCGCTTCGCCCTGCAGAGCCAGCGGCTTGTGTTGTGGGAGCTGTTTCGGGCCAGTATGACGAGACCCGGTGCAGTGCTACCGCCAGTCCAGTTGGGGAGCACTGCACCGGGCCTTGGATTCGCGCAGCAGAGGATCGGCAACTGCGCAGGCAAGCCAGAACGACAGGGGCCTACCTTCCCGGTGTTGGCCGGGCCGATGGAGAGAGTTCGCCGATCGGCACGACATTCCTACCGGTGGAACGGCATCGCCACCACGCACCGGTGTCGTCCGAGGCTGGGGCCATCGGATGAGTGTGACCAGGGCAGATCGGCCAATGGATGAACTCAAATCCTGCAAGGTGATCCTGCACTAGCTCTGCCACAGATTCGGTGAGCCGACTTGCCGGGCAAGCAAGGTCGATACTGCGGCTGAACTGGAATTTCTCTGCATTCAGTCCCAGTAGAAGTGTCCGACCGTGCTCGTTATCCTCGGTGAGCATCCACTGTGTGTCTCGGGGAATCTCGGCGGAGATCGCTTGCAGGATATCCCTACCAACCCGCATGCAGGCTTCACTCAGCGCGACTGGTACATCGATTGCCGGCGTGCCGGTCAGATCCCAAGTGCCGAGAATCATCATGGCTTCATACTATCAGTCACGCTGAGAATGGAGCCCCTGCTACTGGGTGATTGTCACCGAACTGGTAAACGCGCTTCCGGTTTCTGCTTGCTTGTTGGCGGTGAAACCCAGTCCGCCATCGCCTACCACATACCTGAAGACGAACCTGACGTTCGCGGTGCCGGCCACGCCACCCTGGTTGACCTTGAAGTTGCAGTTGCCGCTGGCCTCGTAGTTGTAGCCGATCCAGTTGGTCGGAAAGGTCCAGTGCCAGTAGTACCCGGCCGGGATGGGGTTGTGATTGTCGGAGGCCCCCGTGGGGGATCCGTTGCGGTACTGCCATGACGTGCAGTTCATCGGCGAGGTCGCGATGGCGATCAGGGGCGGGCTCAGAACGAACGAGAAGGCGACGGGGTTGCCGCTGCCATACGAGACCTGGGCGGAGAACCGCCCGTTGGAGTCGCTCGCCAGGAAGAACGGGTCGTTGACGGAGAATATCTTGCTACCGTAATCTCCGGCCGCTTCGGCTGAGCCAGAAATTCCGGTTGTCGCCGCGATCAGTCCGAGTGCGATGGTGGCGAATCGGCCCACCATCTTCACGCTGCCATTTTTCTTCATGGATCCATCCTGCAAAATCGGATCGCATACTTCTTCGAAATGGGGGCGCTCTGGCGAAAACTCGTCGACGACTGTCCGGATGTATGCTAACCGCCAGGGTGGAGTGAATGTGGGGTTATTCTGGATATTTCACGTGCACTTTGCCTTTCGGGCGGACACAGCCCGACAGATGGATCCCATTCTTCGTCACACGCCCCGCAACACCTGACCATCGGCCAACCCCGAGTCGGCTTGTTGCATCGTCTCGGCGTCGTACCCGTCCGGCCTGTCCGCGACGGTGAGGTCGGCGATCGGCGCGTCCGGCCGCTCACGCAGGACGGCGACGGCGCCGGCGACGGGCTCGCCGAGCAGGCCGGGCTCCAGTGGCGAGCCGTCGGCTCCGCACCCGGAGAACGGCCGCCAGGACCACCCGCACCTGCCGGTGAGCTCTCCGCAGCCCTGATGAGTTCCGCCCCGGGCGGCCGCTGAGTTTCGCCCCGCCTACCCCACCGCCGCAGGTCGCAGCCGTCCAAGCAAGGCTGATGCTGCACCGCAGCACGTCGGTGCAGCAGCAGGACAACCGGTGCAGCAGCCCTGCTACCTGTGGGCGAGGTTTCGCCCCGCACCGGGCAGCGAGGCGTAATGCGGCCGGGGCGTCGGGCCCGGCGGTTACGATCCCGGGCATGGACAGCGCCCCGCCGACCGCCGCCACCGACCAGCCGGCCACGAGCGCGGAACCGGCCCGGCTGTGCGCCCGGAAGGGCTGCTCGAACCCGGCGCTCAAGGGCCCCACCGGACGGCCGCGGACCTACTGCTCGCGGTCCTGCCGCAGCAAGGTCGACCGAGCCAAGGCCAAGGCCCGCGACGAAGCAGCACAAGCAACAGCAGGCGCCGCTGCACCCGACCCGACCGCTGCGCCGACCGGTGCGGCAGCCGACCCCGCCGCTGCATCGCCCAGTGCAGCACCCGCTGCACCTGCTGCACCGGCGGCCGCCGTCGGGGCCGACGACGTCCTGGCCCGCTGGGGCGAGGACGGCCGACACCTCCTCGGCGTCGCGGAGGCGATGCGCCGCCGGCTGACGCGCTTCCTGGAGGAGAGCGCCGCCGGCGACCCGGGAAGACGCCTCACAAGGTGCACCGCCGCACGGCCGGGGTTTCGGCGGGCCGGGGTGACGAACGTGGGCCCAGCGGCGTTGGAGCGGGGGTGAGCAGCACTTCCACTCCCCGCCCTCGGCGCGGCGCCGGGTTGGGGCCGGGCGTCACCGGCCGGGCCTTCGCCGTCGTCGGCCGGGCGCCGCGGTCCCCGCTTCCCTGGTCGCAGGAGTCGGTCGACGACGAGCTGCAGAGCGTGCTGGCCGACCACCAGCGACTGGTGGCCGCGCGGTGGGAGGCGGCGTTCGAGGACCTGGACGAGGACGTCCTCGGCGAGGTGGCCCAGGAGGCCCGCCAGGACGGGCAGGACCCGGCCGGGGCCATCGACGTCTTCGTGCGGAGTCTGGTCCGGCAGCTGGAGGACTGGAAGCAGGCCGACACCGCGATGGAGGGGGCGCTGGAGAAGGCGGCGCTCGGTCGGACGTTGCCGGTGTGGGCGGCCGACGCCCTGGCCGCCGAGCAGGGCCGGCTGTGGGGCGCGCGGCAGGCGCTGCTGGAGGCTGTTACCCGGCACCACCACGGCGGTCCCGCGCCCTGGTGAGACCGGGTCAGCGGGCGGAGGCCGGCCGGGTCTGGTGGGCGTGCAGAATGGCGTCGAGCGCCACATCCGGTGACAGAGGGTTGACTGGCTCGCGGTACAACGTCGGCCGGGGAGGAAGTCCGTGGAGGATCCGGAGTTCAGGGTGGTCTTGACGGGGGCGGCCTACGACGGGCCGGGAGCGCTGAGGGCGATCCGCATGGTCACCGGCCTGAGCCTGTGGCAGAGCCGAGAGCTCCTGGACAGCGCACCTGTCACCGCCCGGGCCGACCTCCCGTTCGAGGTGGCCGTGGCCGCTCTCAGGAGCCTCCAGGAGGGCGGCGTGCAGGCCGCTCTGTGCTGCGAGTACTGCGAACGGCTGCTGCCCCTCGACGGCACACCCGTCGACCCGGGCCCATGCGAGTCCCCGTACTGGCCCACCGCCCACTGCCAGGCCAACTCCGAAGCCGTCTGCGACCTCGATCGCTGTCCTTCCCAAGACCCGGACTGGCTCCGCCCGTAGAAACCGTCGGCTGCAGGGTGCGCGGCTGGTGGAGTCGAACAGGATCGCGGCGACGACCGGTCTGGCCATGACGTCTCCCTCCAGGCGGTTGGTGGGGACACTGTAGGCGGCCTGCGAGGAGTGGGGCAGGAGACGGCTACGGCTCCCCAGCACGGCCAGCTGGCGGGGCTGTCTCTGCGTACTAGGGGCGGCTTTGTGGGTGAGCAGGCGGTCCCCTCCTGATTGGTGATCCGCTGGGGCACGGATGGTCACGGCACTTCCAGTGGCCCGGGCGTCGGGCCGACGGTCGGCGGGTGGCTCCCGTCAGCTGGTGGCCCGGGCGGCTTGCGCCGCCGCTGCCCGGGAGACGGCCCGGCTCTCGCCGGGCATCCAGTGCCAGCCGGCTTCGGCATAGGCCCGGACGAACTCCTCCAGCTCCTTGTCCTCGTAGCGCAGCTTGGCGTGCACCACGACGATCACCCCCGGCTCGCGGCCGTCGCCGAGCGGGCGCGGGTAGTGCTCGACCACCTGGACGATGTGGAACGGGTAGCCGCCCCGCGCCGACGCGATGTACGGCTTCTCGTGCATCGGGCCTACCAGCAGGCTGACCGCCGACAGCGAGTCCCCGACCGCTGGCACCGCCAGCGCGGAGAACCCGTCCTCCTTCACCACCGAGCAGACATACCCCTTCGACTCCCCCTCCGGCCCGAAGGCCGGCTGCTCCCAGAAGTCGACTCGTACACCGATCGTGACTGTCATAGCTGTCATCCTGCCGCTTCTGCACCGTCCACCGGGCCGAAACGGCTCGGCTTCACCCTGAACGGGGACCGGGACTGCGGCTGCTACGAGGCCAGGATGGATCGTCGGGGTGTCGTCGACCAGGATCTTGGGCGTCGCATCTGCAGTGGTCAGCTCGGCGCCGCCAGCTGGCTCTTCTCTGGTGAGAGCCCCGCCGTCACTGTGCTGGCGGGACTGTGTTCGTGGGCAGGAGTGAGCGAATGCTACGGATGAGTCGCGTGGCTTCGGCCAGGCCGTGGCGGTGGCACAGGAGAAGGAAGGAGAACACCGGCCAGACGGTCAGGGCGGCCGGGACGAGGATCACCGCCTCCACTCCGGACTGCCCCAAGGCCGCTGCGAGGGCGAAGGCCAGGATGCCAGCCAGGCGGCTGGCCTTCATCAGCCGCTTGCCGTCGAGACGGTCCGGCTCCAGGGCAGCGGCAGGAGGGAGAGTGTCTTCCGGCAGCAGGTCGGTGAAGCGGTCGCGGGCGAGGTTGTTAGTGATAGTGGCGGCCAAGAGGCCGAGTTTCCGGGCCGCCGCCCGCCTGTCGAGTTGTCGGCGTTTCCGGGCGGCCTGGACAAGGGGTCTGACCTGCGTTAATGCCCCATCAAGGTAGGGGGGTGACCGGAAGCGGCACCGGAAGCGTGCTGCCGGGCCGTTCCGGGCCCGGGACAACGGGTCGCGGGGCGATTCTCACCGGCCCTCCGGACGCAGAAAGGCCGCGCTGGTTGGAGCCAGCGCGGCCGTCGCTCACCCGTTCGTCGTGCGCCTCAGTTCATCACGCAAAGCGCGCACCGATCGGATAGCTTTCACGAGCTTCTGCGACAGGGGCGGGACCTGATCGAAGAGATAGCCGAGGACCGTGATGCCCCCGGCGATCCCCGCCACGATGGTGGTCACCCATCCGGCAGTTTCCATCTCTGGCCTTCCAAGGAAGAGGGACTGGGGTGCGGTGTCAGCCCGGCGACGGGGGATGCACCGGGCGCCCACGCGGCTCCCCTGCGGATACCTCCGCAGCCACTCTTCCTTGGCGCGCCAGCGGGAAAGGTCCGCCCTCGCGCGCTCCGACTCCGGTGGCCCTCTAGGGTCCAGCCCAGCTAAGGCCATACCTCCCCCTCAGTCACGTACGCCCCCTGTCCCTATGTGCCACTGGCGACGACGCTGCTCCGACAGTACCCGGCGCGGGCGGTGGGCATCCCGGACTTCAGGCGGTCAGCTGGCCGGTCCTGGCGGGCAGCGCGGGTGCGGTCGCAGCCGGGCGGTGGTGTGGGTGCCGGCGGCCGGGTGGGAGGTACTGCGGGATAACGGGGGCCAGGCCCTCAGCGGCTGCCAGGCGTAGCGGATCGGCGTGGGGTTGTTGCCTGGGCGAGGTGGAGCGCGGACTCCAGGACGACGGCCGGGGTGCGGAGGTGGCGTAGCGCGGCGATGGCGTCGGCGGCCTGTTCGGCGGGCCGGGGGGCGGGCTGTAGGGCGTCGGGGCGGGCCGGGTGGTCCGGGACGGCGGCCGGGGGTGCCGGTGCCCAGGACGGCTGCTGGCGGCCCTGGGGGCGCGGTTGGGGGCCGAGGGCGCGGGCCGCGCCGGGGCCGAGAGCGCACGGGTGGACGACGGGTTGCTCACGGGCGTTCAACGAGTCCGGGGGCGGCCCGGTGTCGGGCAGCTGCTCGCCGGGCGGCGCGGCCGGCACCGCCGGACGCACCACAAGTCAGCAGCCCCCGGCAGGGTGGGAACCCACGCCGTCCGGACCGTCACCCAAACCGCACCCACCACACCACCAAGCAACCAGGGGAGAGGGACAGACAGAGACATCCGATGGGATTAGGAAGTCAATGTCTTCCGTCTCAACATCCACCCGTGACTGGCTCTGGCAAGATTTTTCGCAGTTGAAGATCGTCTTTGCCGCCACCAGCTACACCAAGGGAGCGTGTCAGCCATGGCAGACGTCCGGGTCACCTATGACGAGACCGCGAACGCAGCGTACGTGTACCTCACAGATCCACAGGTGCGCACGAAGTCCTCTCACATGTATCCCTGTGATCCAGTGGGGGTCGACGGCATGATCAACCTTGATTTCGATGAGCAAGGGCGCCTCATCGGTATCGAGGTGTTGGCGGCCAGTTCCAAGCTTCCCGAGTACCTGCTTGAGTCATCTGAGCGGCTGGACGCTGGAGAGGCATGAACTGGCCGAGCGGGAGGGCTGCTCACGCTGCATCGAGAGCAGAGCGGCAAGGTTGTCAGGGCTCGGTGACGGAGAACAGTCAAGCCGCGATGGCGAGTTCGAGCTTGGGCGGGGCGGGGAAGGCGGTGGTCTCGCTGTAGGGCGTGCCGGTGGCGGGGCAGTGGTGGAGGCAGCCGAGGAGCCGGTTGTAGAGGTTGCGCTGGGCGGAGCTGTGGCGGTCGCCGGCCTTGCGCCGGCGGTCGTAGTGGGCTCTGGCGCCGGTCGACGCGGTGAGCGAGGCGAAGGCCCAGACGTAGCCGACTGCGGCCAGGCGCTGGTTCTTGACCCAGCGGACCATCACCGCGTGGCTCTTGCCGGAGGCGCGGGTAATCGGCGCTGATCCGGCGTAGGCCTGAGCGCCTTGGCGTCGGCGAAGCGGGTGCGGTCGTCGCCGATCTCGGCGAGGACCCGGGCGCCGCTGAGCGCGCCGAGGCCGGGGAACCTGGTGATGATTGCGGCGTCGGGGTGCTGCTCGAACAGCTCGACCGAGGCCTCGGCGAGGTCGTCCGCGGCGGTGCAGGTAGCTTCGAACTTGGCCAGCAGGGCCAGGGTCCGTCGGCCCATCGCCTGCTCGACGAGCGGGAGTTGGCGCATCTGCGCAAGGCGGAGGGCGGCGTACAGGCGCTCGACCTCGGTGTCGATACCGCGCTGGCGGCCAGCGTGCTTGAGCACCGCCTTCAGCTGGGCGCGGGTGAGTCGGGCGGCCTGGCCGGGGATCGGTGCGGTGGCCAGCAGGGTGCGGGCCAGCGGAGCGGTGAGGCCGCCGGTGATCGGCTGGACGGCGGCGAGGTAGCCGGGGAAGTACTCGCGCAGGTGGGAGCGGGGCTTGTTGCTGGCCTGCGTGCGGTCCCAGACGGCGTCCTGCTGGGCGCGGGCCAGGACGGCCACGGCCTGGGCGAGTTCGCTGTCGGCCGGCAGCGCGCGGTGGGCGTCGGCGTCGGTGCGCAGGATGTTCGCCAGCACCATCGCGTCGAGGTGGTCGGACTTCTTGCGCGCCACTGTATGGACAACTCGCGCGAAACGCTCCAGGAGCTGGAGAGCCGGCTTGGCCTCTTCGCCGCGATCGGCAACCTGCCGGGCCGTCAGCACGACGCCGTCGTGCTGACCTACGTGCTCGGCTACCCGATCGTCACCGCCGCACAGCTCATGGGCATCACCCAGAGCGGGGTATACAGCCTGCGAAGGGATGCCCGCCGCCAGCTTGCCGCAGCGCTGGGTCTGGACGAGCAAGCTGCAGAAGAGGCAGAAGAGCAGTGATCGACATGAGCAGCGCCGCCGACGCGCAGACCCACGTCGGCCACAACGTCGCAGACACCGGGCAGGGCTGGGCCCCGCTCGCAGCCGTCCGCCTGCCGGAGCCCGACGGCAGGGGCCGGGCTTCCCACTGCCTGGACGACGCGCCGGCCCGGATCACGGCGGCCCTCGCACAGCGGACCGCCGCTCGACCCTGCCAGTCGGTGGCGGTACGGCTGGACCACCATCGGTTCGAGTTGTTGGCACTGTGCCACCTCGTGGCGGACGACAGCCGCGCGCCGGCGTCGATCGCCGCACTCACCGATACCCCGGCGATCGAACCGTACGGTGCACTGCTCCTCGGTGCACTGTGCCACCTGGCCGTCCATGAAGGGGACGACGAAGACGGCGTGACGGTACGCCGGTCGTTGGCCGACGTAGCACGGATGTGGTGGCAGCTGGGCGCCGGGGCCGGCTGCTTCCAGTCCGCCTACGCCCTCGCCCTGCTGTCCGCCGGCCGCGGCGACCAGCGGGAAGCACGGCACTGGCGCGCCCAGGCCCGTCGACTCGCCGGACGCCGAGACGTCCGCACCGAGGTCCTGACCGGCTACGACGGCCTCCAGCCCAACCACGGTCTGTGCGCCGGCGTCCGGCAGGCCCTCGCTTCCCTGCCAACCAGCCGTGATCCGGACTTCGGATGCACGCCCGCGATCAATCCCGGACCCCTCGCCGCAGCACTGCGCCAGCACCATGCCGGCGCCTGCTGCCGCCCGGCCATGCCGTAACCGCCCGTATGCCAACCGGGCGGTGCGAAGCCGCGGTGGGCCCGGAACTTCGGGCCCGCCGCGGCCCCGGTTGCCGACGGCTGCTGGGCCGTCGACGGTGTGCCGGACGCGGCCGCCACACCGACAGCGAGCCAATCCCGCTTCGCTGGACGCCGTTACCGGCCCCCCGCTCCTCACCCACGTTCCGCTGCCAGGATCTCCAGGCCTGGGATGCGGTATGAACTTCTGACCCCCCGGCACGTTCCTGGCTGAAGTGCCGCCGCCCCGGGTCTGCCTGCCGAGCGGGAACCGGCCGGTCCGTCTGGCCGCCTCGGCAGCCAGCACGCTACCGTCCGATGTCTGCGTGTTCGAACGGATGCGCAGCGTATGGTGGTGGCGGGGATATTGGTGCGGCGGGGTGTCGTACCGGGGCTTGGGGCTCTGGGGGGAGATTGCGTTGGCGGATGTCAACGTCGTTGTGCAGGAACTTCATGCGTCGGCGCAGGTGGCGAAGGGGCTCGCGGAGGAGCTCGGTGCTCCGGTGCGGGCCGCGCTGACGTCGGCCACGACGGTGAGCGGTCAGCTCGTCGGCTGGTCCGTGGCCGGCGCACTGGGGTATCTGGGTAGCAGCTGGAGTGCGCCGCTTGCGGCGCTCCAGCAGCGGATCGTTGCCACAGGGACGAATCTCGATGCGAATGCGGCGGCCCACGGTCACACCGATCAGGCGGCGGCCGGTGTCTGGAGCCGGCAGGGGGTGAAGCAGTGAACGGTCTCTACGAGCTGTTGGTGAAGTTCGATCCGGAGGGCCTGCGCGGGGTCGCGAGGGAGTGGAAGGCCCTGGCGCACATGGCGGAAACTGTCGGCTCACGTCACCGCAGCCAGGTGAACGGGCCCCTCCACCGGCGGTGGGAGGGGGCCGACTCGCAGGCGGCTTTCCCGTTCATGGCACGCACCGAGCAGCAGCTGGACGTCGTCAGGGTCGAGGCGGAGGCGGTCGCGCTGACGCTGAACACGGTTGCCGACCGGATCTACCAGGCGCAGACGAATCTGACGAACGCGGTTCACCGGGCGCTGGACTCCGGCCTGACGGTCTCGGCCGAGGGGAGGGTGGACCTTGCGCCGGAGGAGCCGGGGGATCACAACGATCCGGACGCGCAGGCCGCCCGCCGAAACCTCATGGGTCTCAAGGCCGGCTACCAGGCGCGGATCGACCAAGCGTTGAAGGACGCCGAGGCGGCGAGCAACCAGGGCCAGATCGCCCTCGGACGCCTGGGCGGGGAGGTCCTGAACGGTCAGCGGGCGAACGGCGCCGCCGCCGAGACACGTGGTGATGTCGCGGCGGTGATGAACGACCTGGGTCTGGCTGAGTCCTACATCCCGGACGGCAAGGACCCCGGGAAGAACGCCGAGTGGTGGAAGGGACTGACACCCGACCAGCAGGAGACCTATCTCGCCCTGGACGCAGCCAGGATCGGGAACCTGGACGGCCTGCCGGCGACAGTCCGGGACGAGGCCAACAGGCTCGTGCTCGACCAGAAGCTCGACGCCCTGCAGGCCGGCACCCCGGCGTCGTTCGGCCTGGACCAGGCGGCGTACGACAAGCGCAAGGCGGCGCTGGCAGAGATCAAGAAGAAGCTCGAGGACACCGCCGACGTGAAGGACGAGACGCACCAGATGTTCCTCCTCGGCATCGACCCCGAGGCCTATGGCGGGGACGGGCGCGCCATCGTCGCCACCGGCAACCCGGACAAGGCCAATCACACCGCCGTCTTCGTTCCCGGCACCAACACCGAGCTTCCGGGCGTCCCCGGGCAGATCGACCACATCCGCAAACTCCAGAGCTACGCCGGCAGGTACGCGAAGGAAGGCGAGAGCGTCGCCGTGATCTCCTACCTCGGCTACGACACGCCGGAGAGCATATCGAAGGCGGCGAATCCGATGCGCGGCCTCGACGGCGCCGATGACATGCGCCGCTTCTCCGACGGGCTCAGGGTCGCGCACGGCGAGCCGAGGACCCACCTCAGCTACGTCGCCCACAGTTACGGCAGCTTCGCCGTCGGCGTCGCCGACAGCGAGAAGGGCGGCCTCCAGGCCGACGACATCGTGACCCTCGGCAGCCCGGGTATGGGCGTCCTGACCGCGGACCAGCTGACGGTCAACCCGGACCACCTCTGGATCGGGGAAGCCACCGATGACGCCACCCGCGTGGTCGGCGGATTCTCCCTGGGGCCCAGCCCCCACATCGCGGGATTCGGAGGACACAACATCGTCATCGACACCTCCGGGCACGGCGGCTACTGGGACGACGAGTCACAGAGCCTGAAGAACCAGGGCAAGATCATCGCTGGTCAGCCACCCGCCACAGGCCCCAAGGAAGACCCGCTCTGGGGATCGATCCCCCACTGAGCCCACCCGGAGAAACCCATGGCCCGCCCGCTCGCCCGCCCGTCCACCACCGCCCTGAAGTATCTCGCGGCGGTGACGCTGACGGTCTCGACTCTTGGAGCCTGCATGGCAAACGACAGCACGGCCAAGGACGCTCCGCTTCCGGTGAAGTCGCGCGACGACGCCCTTGCATGGGCACGGCAGATCACCGAGCACCTGGCCCAGGCCGCCGGGATCCAGATCAACGCGGAGCCGGTCGAGCCGCTCTTCAGCCCCTGCACCGGCAGGAACGGGGAATCCGCACCCGACGACCGCTTCACCCTCGCCTACGCGGTTCACAGCTACGTCCCCAACGCCCGGCACAACCACGTCGTACGCACGGTCAGGGACGTCCTCACGGCCGAAGGGCTCAAGATCTCCGAGTACCAGGAGACGCCCGACACCCAGCCGAACGCCACGCTCACCGCACGCCACCCCGAGAGCCGGTACGTCGTCGACGTCTCCAGCACCGCCGGCGACAACCGCATGGTTCTGGGCATCACCACCCCCTGCCTGAAGCCCCCCGCAGCACCGGCCACCTCCCCCCTGTAGCCCTGTCGCTGGCCCCGTAGCTGGCCGACCCCTGGGGCAGTGCGACCGAATGGATCGACAGCAACACCAGCTACGCCTCGCTGATCGACGGCTCCTACTGCTACCCGGGTCCCGTCACCGCGCACTACGGCATCTTCTAGCCCGTGAACAACGCCTGGGGAGGGAACGGTTCGGCCTTCCCCGGGCCACGAATGGAGGCACCACGATGTACCGCGTCCCCGGGTCTCACGGCCGCCAGCACCCTCCCGTACCGCCCTTCGAGGCGACGCTCAGCGAGTTCGGCCGCCGGGTGGCCGTTCTCGCGCGCCCGCACGCCACTTGGTCCTTTCTCGTGGGCCGGGAGCGTCGGACGGGACCCTGACCGGCGTAGAACTCCACTATCGCGAGCATGGTGAGGCCCGGATGACAGTGCGGACCACGTGTTCGGCACCCGCCGGGGTCCGGGTATGGCCCGTGTTCCATCTGGGCGCCTTCCTGACCTTGTTCGTCGACAGCCTCGGCGACAGCAGCATCCCCACCCAGGCGACCGAGCCCAGGCCCGCTGGCGGCTTCCTCTCCGTCGCCGGTCGCGACCTGCCCGCCACCACACTCAGCGGTGGAGGCTGTTTCGCGCTCACAGCCACCGACGGCGACGAGACCTTCGCCGTGGCAGGCCTCATTGGACTTGAGGACCTCGCCCGCGAACTCGTCTTCGAAACCGCGTAGCTGTCCCAGCCTCGGTAGTGGGCGAGCCGGCCGGGCATCGGCGTGCCTCAGCAGCCGAGGCAGACAAGGGCGACCTCGAGGGCGAGAGTACCGATGCCGAGCTGGGCGGCGCGCTGCTGGGTGATAGCGTCGCGGCCGGCGCGTCGCGGCCAGCCGGGGAACCGCGTTGGCCCGGCTACAGGAACGGCCGGGCGAGGATACGCAGCTGCTGCTTGGCGATGGCGCCCATGGGGCCGGTGGTGCCGAGGTGGGCCACATTGGTGGTCTCGAACAGCTCCAGCATCGACTCGGCCTCGTGGAGGGACCGGCGGGCGAAGTCGGCCCGGGCCTCGGGGGAACCGCCGAGCTCCACGCCGATCCGGCCGTCGGTGAAGGCGGTGAAGATGTTCTCCTGCATCTCGATGTTCCTGCGGTACTTGTCGCGGAGGAAGTCGACCATCGCCTGGGTGCTGTTGTTCATCGCGTCATCGTGGCGCACAGGCCGCCAGAGCACACCCTTTGTGACGTACCCGGTCCGGCGGGAGGGCCGCGCCGTGCGGATGGCATGTTCGCGGCCGAAAAATCCCAGGTCAGGGGCCTTTCCGTGGCGGCTGTCGGGGTCTAGCATTCCCCGCACGGCGGCCCCACCGAGCACCACCGGGCCGCTGGGCCGAGCGGCCGCGCCCATGTCCTCCCCGGCGCTGCTGGCCTCCCACCGGGCGGTCCCGCGGAACACCCCCCTTGCCTCCCGGGACCGGCCGGTGGGTGTCTTCGGTGGGTCGGGCGGCCTCCGCCACCGGTCCAGCCGCTTGGACGGGCGGTTTTGGCGGGCAGGCGATGCCTCGGCGATCTCGGCCGGGTGGCCTGGCACGTCGCTGGATGCGCCGGCGGTGGTCATTGGGGGTGAACAGGCCCCGGCCGGGGAGGAAGACGGCGTTGGCGGGGACGCGGTACGGATCAACGAGGCCTTCGACGATCGGATCGGTGGTGCCGGGGGCCTGGCACAGGCGCACCCGGCCGCTGATCGGCTGCACCGCGATGGCCAGGCCCGGGGAGGGCGGCTGGGTGAGCAGCGGACCCGGGGTGTGGATCGCGAGTTGGCCGACGGTGGTGAAGCCGAGTCGCCGGTAGAAGTCGGTCAGGTCCTCTTCGTGTTCCAGGGACAGCAGGAGGTGGCCAGCGTCGGCGAGCCGCTTGCGCGCCTGCTCCAGCAGGGCCCGGGCGACACCGCGGCGACGGTCGGTCGGGGTGGACGGCGATGCCGTGCACGTGGGCGATCGAGCAGGCGAGCAGGCCCCGCCGGCCCTCGTCAGGGATGCCGGGGTGGGTGACGACCCACTCCGGGACGGAGACGTTGAGCACTCCGATGATCTGCCCGTTCTCGCGGGCTGCCAGCAGGAGCGTGATGCCGTGGCTGAGCGGCCCCTGCGGGCCACGGGCGAGCAGCACGCGGACCGCGGCGTACGGCTCGGGGGCGTCCGGATCGGCGAGGGCGAGCAGTTCCATGAACGGCTGCTCGTCCTCGGTGGCGGGCGGCTTGATGCTGAACGGGCGGGGCTGGGGTTTCCTGCGCTTGCTCATCCCTCCCCTGGGTTCGTGCGGTCGAAGCCAGAGGATGCTGCCCGCGGGCCGGGGGTGTTCATGCTTGGAGGGGCGTGCCCGGACCCCGGTGCGCCACTGCGTCAGCCGCTCCCGGCGCGGTGGCAGGCGATTACGCCTGCTCGGCAGGTGGTTCAGGCTCCGAGCCGCCGCTGTCGCTGTCGGGCTTCGGGGCCGGCTCCGGCGCGTGGTCCTCTTGGGCGGGCAGCAGGTCGGCGGCGAGGAGGGGGAGGCCGAGCCGGTGGGCGGCGGCCGCGCACAGCGCGTCCGGCATCGCCAGGTCGACGCCGGCGGCCGCGGCCTGGGCGGTGAGTTCCAGGGCGAACGCGGTGTCGCCGGCCAGGGTGGCGCGGTGCTTGGCCGGGCCCGGCTGGCGCACTCCGACGACGGCGAGTTCGGCCAGCACGGCGTCGGCCCGGTCGTGGGCGCCCGCGCGGGCGAGGACGGTGACCAGTTCGGCGACGGCGGGCTCGGGCAGCACAGCCTGGCCGAGCCAGGAGGCCTCCCGGGAGCCGGGTCCGCCGCCGATCCACGCGAGGACGGCACGGGCGGTGAACACCACCCGCTGATCGCCGGTCGGTGAGATCCGGGCGCTGTCCGGCAGGGGGCGAAGCGCGGCCGGCAGCGGGCCGGGGTTCTCGTCCTCGGGCAGGTGGCCGCCGGTGAGCATCCGGGCGGGGCCGGTCGGCAGGTGGCCGGTGAGGAGCGGTTCGACGGTGGAGCGGAGCCGGTCCCGTACGGCCCAGAGCGGTTCGATGGTGATGGTGCCGTCGTCGGCGGTCCGGATGGCGACCAGGGCGCCCTCGGTGATGCGTGCGGCGCGCTGGATCTGGGTGGGCAGGACGAGCCGGCCGCGCTGTCCGACCTTGGCCGTGGCGATGACGGGCCCTGTGGTGGTGGTCATGGGCGGACCGTAGCCCGCAGGCCTCGTCAGTGTGGGCGTTATCTGGATCTGCTCACCCGAAAGCAGTGTGGGATCTAGTTGCAGGACTGGCCCACATGTGGAGCTGCGATGCACTGATCTCGCATCGACCCACGTCGGAGGGCAGGCCGACCGGGGTGGGACGGGGCTGTCCCAGCCCTGTCCCACCCCGTGTCTCAGGTGTCCGATTCCACCCGTTTCGCTAGGACAATCCGAGTCGCTTTCCCTGGTGGTGGCGCTCCGCTTGGGCTGGGACAGGAGCTGGGACACCCGGTCCGGCGGGCGGCTGACTGTCCTCTGACATCGATGCCAGGTTTCTGACAGGTGATCTTGACTGATGCTGCGAAGGAGAGCCTGCCCGACGGCCGTTCACCTCCGTGACGCCTCGATGCGGCGAGGTCAGGGCGCGAAGTACCAGCAGTACAGGTTGAGGTGCTTCTCCGTACGACTGCCGGCCAGGGCTGACACGCGTTCGAGGAGGTCTACCGCGCTGTCCAGCGAGATCTCGTCGTCCGGCTCAGAGGCGGTCTCGGCCCACGCACGGGCCGTAGCTACGAGTAGGTCTCTCCCCGTAGCGGCCAAGGCCGTGCACAGCGGCTCCGAGACGGCGAAGACGGCGAACCCGTCATTGGCCATAGGCACCAGGTCTCGGAGCGTGCTCTCGGTGCCTGTCAGCTCAGCCTCCCACTGCAGAACCGCGTCATCCGGGTAGATGCCGTCGCACGGCACGGCGGGGAAGTCGTGGCTACGGCGGGGGCCCACCCTCAGGGCGGACTCATCGTCTCTTGCAAGGAAGAACTCACCTACGCGCACCATCCGTCGTTCTCCAGACTGAGGCATGTCTCAGAGACAGTAAGCGCTTGTGGTGGCTACTTCTGTGAACGGGCGCCGACAGCGCGGTCTACCGGATCGGGTGATCTTCTGCGCTTGGGAAGGTCAAGAGGGCATCAGGCCTGCCGCTGCGTGCGTTCACCCGGCCGGCGCAGGACCGTTTTCGCGATCACTCGACGGGGGTGGAGCAGCATGGCCGGTCGTGCGCGCAGGGGGTCGTGGTTGACGGGGATCAGGCGTGCGGTGCGGGTGATGGTGGCGAGGGCGGCGGCTGCTTCGGCGAGTGCGAGGCGGTCGCCGACGCACTTGCGGGGGCCGGTGCCGAAGGGGATGTAGGTGGTGCGGTCGGGTGCCTGCGACCAGCGGTCGGGGTCGAAGCGTTCGGGGTCGGGGAAGTGGGCGTCCTGGCGGTGGATCGCGTAGGTGCTGAAGCCGATGATGGTGCCGGCCGGCAGCTGTACGCCGGCGAGTTCGGTGGTGTGCGTGGTTGTGCGGGTGAGGAACCAGCCGGAGGAGTACAGCCGGAGGGTCTCGGTGATGACCTGGCCCAGGTAGGGCAGGTCGTCGAGATGCTCGTGGGCAGGGACGTCGTCTGCCAGGACGCGGTCGACCTCGGCGTGGACCCGGGCCTCCACCCCGAAATGGGCTGCGAGCAGGGCCAGGGCCCAGGTGAGGGTGTAGGCGGTGCTCTCGACGCCTGCGCCGTAGAAGGTGACGACCTGGTCGGTGAGCTCTTCGTCGCTCAGGCCCGGCACCGAACCCGGCTGGTCAAAGGGCGGTCCGCTGCCGATCAGGGCGTCCAGCAGGTCGTGCTGCTCGTCGGCGGAGTCGGTCCCGCTCCGGTCGCCCTTGTCGGCGCGGCGGGTGGCGATGACGCCGGCCAGGACGGTGCGCAGGCGGGTGGCGGCGGCCTGGTGCCGGCGATTGGCGGGCAAAGGGAGTGCAGTGATCCAGCTGGGTGCGAACGCCCGGGGTAGGAAGCCCTTGATGAGGGTGTTCAGGTCGGCGGCGACGGCCGTGCGGACCGCTTCGGGCATGTCCGTGCCGAACAGGTTGGCGACGGTGGCCTGGGTGACGAGGTCCATCATCTGCGCGCCCAGGTCGATGACCGATCCGTCCTGCCAGCTTGCGAGCAGGGTGTCGGTGGTGTCGGTCACGCGTGCCGCGTAGGCGGGGAGCCTGGCGGGATGGAAGGAGGGCTGGATCAGGGCGCGCAGTCGTTTGTGCTCTGCGCGAGGGCAGCTGGCCAGCCCGCTGCCGGTCACCTCGCGGGCGCGCTGCCACATCGGGCCGTGCTTGTCGAAGGTGCGGGGGTTGAGGAGCACGTGCCGGACGAGCGCCGGGTCGTACACCATGAGCAAGGAGTGCGGGCCCAGCTGCAGGCGGACCAGGGGGCCGAGGTGGTGCAGGTCGGTGATGAAGCCCAGCGGGTCACGGGCGAGGGGCACGAGATGGCCGATCACTGGAAGGGCACCGGGTGCCAGCGGCAGCGCCGCGACATCGTCGGCCATCACGCGCCCGTCCTAGCCTCTCGTGTCCCGGAGGTGCCGATCGCGGCCGCGGGGGCGAACCCGGCACCCGACCGGTTCGCCGAGGTGGAAACGACTGCGGGAGAAGTTGTCACCTCGGCACCCTAGGACGGGCGGCCCGCCCTACGAGCTCGGAGCAGATCCCGACACGCCCAAGCGGCGAGACCCCGACACCGGCGGTGGCACGGGACGCCTCACGGGACCGCCGCCGATCACAGAGACGGCGCATCACGGTCGGGCTCCCCGATCCGGGGAACCTCCCCGGGGCCGAGGTCGGTGCGGACGCGGTGCGCGCGGACGGGGTGACGCCAGCGACCGGCGCTGTCGCGGGCGGTGTCGGCGATCACCTCCAGCACCACAGCGGGCTCGACCAAGCGGACGTCGAGCGTGGCCCTGCTGCCCCACCCCGCGGAGAACGTCCACCCGGTCCACGGGTGCGGACCTTTAGCGGGCATCATCCGGCTGCCGACGTCGCCGGAGAGGGGCGGACTCAGGGCGGTGGTGCGGCCGACGTAGCGCAGCCGCCCGTCCGGATCCCAGCGCCCGAGCAGCACCGTGCCGGGCGCGGCCGGGGTTTGGAGCCGAGACAGTCTCACCGATCCGCGATCGTCACGGGGGACTGTCTGTCAGCAAACTCATGTCTGGCCGGGAGCGCGGCACTAGGCTGACGGGTGTGGACGACTTCCCCGACAACGACACCTTCTCCATTGGCCGGCCGTCCCCCTTCGACGACGGTTCGCCGGAAGAGATCTGGCAACGTCTCTTCGACATGGCTGAATTCTTCATCCGATTCGGCCTGGAGGCCGACGTGACTGAACTCGGCGTCACCGACCAGGAGGCATGGGCGGGCGCGATCCGCCGACTCGGTGCCGCCATGAACGGCGGGCCCGGCCCGGATCTACCCCAGGTGGTGAATGCCAGCCGCGAGCTGGTCGCCCTCGTCACGGCCAGCCTTCACGATGCGTTCGAGCGGGGCGGTATCAACGCCGCAGTCGCGGTCATTCGCGACTCGCTCGTGGCGCTAGACGCCCGCCGCGTCTCCCCAGGCGAATAGGACAACTCGGCAGGCAAGTCGGGAAGGCGTCCAGCGCCGTATCGGCGCTCGATATTGCCCCTGGTGACGCCGCCCCGAGCTCAGGAGGCTATTGGAGCCTGACAAACCGGGGGAACCGCGCCCAGTCAAACTTCGCTGAGACTCGTCAAACTAACTTGAGACGGGTCAGCGGCTACCGCCCCGGGGCGGCGCCGTCGATCGCGGCGAGCAGCCGGGCATGGACAGCGGTGGCCGCCTCCCGGGTCGCCGGGTCCTCGCTCTTCAGCTGCGGGGCGATCAGTTCGGCGGCCGCGGCGAGGACCGGCACCGGCACGGTCGCCTCACGCAGGTGGAGGAGCTGGGAGGCGGCGCGCTCGCCGGCGGAGGCTTGGGCGCGGGTGTTGGGGATCAGGGAGTTGAGGCCCCGGGGCAGGGGCTGGCTGCTGGTCACCCGGCCCATTCTTCCGTGCCCCGGGCACGGGTGACCACCACGGCCGGTCGTCGGGCACCTCGTCGGGCAAGAGTCCGTGGTGGTGGCGGGCGATGGCCTCCAACAGCGCCTGACGGGCCCGGCGCCGACGGCTGTCCTCGGAGCGGCCGGCGTCGGCGGCCCACTCGGGCAGCGGCCGCTCCTGCGCGGCCGCGGTGAGCTCCCGGCCCAGCTCGCCGATCGCCTCCTGCCAAGCGACGAGCTGCTGGCCGAGCTCACTCACGAGGCCGTCGACGGCCGCCGCCGGATCGGCGCCGAACGCCCGGTCCTCGCTCGCGGCCTCCGCCAGCGCGTCCTCGTCCAGGCCGTCGAAGGCGTCCCGCCACCCCGCTGTCTCGGCTGTCGCCTCGAACCGCCCCAGCACGGTGCGCAGCGCGGTGTCGACGGCCTGCGGTGACTAGGGTGGCGGGGTGCGGTGCGCGCGGACGGCGTCGCTCAGCGCCTGGGTGGCGCCGGGGCCGAGTGCTCGCCGCGCGCGGCGGGTGGGCGGAGGCGGTGTCATGCTGGCCGCGGTCGCGTGGGGTCGGTGGTGCCGTCGCCGTTCGCGCCGCCCAGGTCCTCGACGACGCGCAGGTCGAGTTCGGCGGCGATGAGGTGCAGGTGCTCCCACTGGTCGGGGTCGAGGCCGAGCGCGGGATTGTCGGCCACGCGCAGCAGGGCGGCGGCCGCGATGCCGCCTCCGGCGGCGGCGAGCGCGTTGTGCAGGGCCTGGGCGCGCCCGCGCTCATCGTCGTCGCCCTGGTAGCGGAGGGCGATCTCGAAGGCCTCGGCGGCGCGATCGGCGACGCTGCGGTAGGCGAGGCGGTCGAGCGGATCGGCGTGATCGCAGCCGAGGGTCCTGGGCCGCTGGACGGGGCGGGTGCGGGCGGCGCCAGCGGCCGTGGCGGCGTGGCCGGCCTCGGTGGCGGCGGCCAGGTCGTCGGCGAGCGCGGTGAGCTCGGCCGCCAGGTCGCCGAGCACGCAGGACGGCAGGGCGGCGGCGATCGCGCAGACGGCGATCAGCGGCATCCGCTCACCGGGGTGGAGCTCGGGCAGGGTGGCGGTGGTGTGCGAGGCGCCGAGCACCACGTCCGCCCCCAGCGTGTAGCGCAGTTCCTCGGCCAGCAGCCCGTCGCTGCCCGGGACGATCTCGCGCCCGCTCGCCCGGACGATCGCGTCGGCCGCGCGCTCCAGCGCCCGGGCGTGGTCCTCCTCGCCCTGGCGGCCGGCCAGCTCGCGTACCCACGCGGCCGCCGCCTCGCCCGCGCCGGCGGCCCGCCGCAGCGCCGCCGACGCCGGAGCGCGCTGCGCCTGGTCCTCGCCGTCGAGGCCGGTCTCGTCCGGGGTATCGGAGTGCTGCTGCGGCGCGGTCAGCGCAGAGGTCGTCATGCCGGTGCAACCGCCGCGAGGGCCGGTCGGTCACGGGCAGCGGCGGGTGCAGCAAGGGCACCCTTGCTGCACCCGGGGCGTGCTGCTCCCTTTCGTGTAGCAAGGGCGGCCTTGCTACATCCGCTGCAGCGCTGCGCAGCGCACCCGCCCGTGCTGCGCGCCGCCCGCTGCGACGCGCGGTGCGGGACAACCTGCTGCACGCCGGGGACAACATGCGGGACAACGCGCTGACCGGGGCCGCGCGGGTGCGGGACAACCCGGCCGTGGCCAGCCGGTACGGGATTCCGGGCCGGTGCGAAAATCCCGGCCCTGACCGTCGCCGGGCTCGGAGAGGAAAAGCGCCCCGGTTCGGAATTCGGTTGCCGCGCCTGGTTACGATCACGCCATGGAAAACGAACCGGTGCGAAATAACGGCGGCGACGTGGCGCTGTTCGAGCTGGACAGCGAGACCGAGCCCGCGCGCTGCAAGGGGCCGGAGTGCAAGACCACGCTGCCGCCGCGCACCGGCCGGGGCCGACGTCTGGCCTACTGCTCGCAGGCGTGCAAGAGCCGCGCCGACCGGGCCCGCGCCAAGGCACGGACCGTCGCCCTGCCCATTCAGGCCGACCCGGACGGCGAGCAGGCCGCCGATCCGCAGCAGGACCAGCCGCTCCCACAGCAGCGGCAGCAGCTGCTCGACGCCACCGACGCGGTCCGCCGGCACGTCGACACCTTCCTGGCCGCCGTGGACGACGACCCGAGCGCCGCCTACGCCGAGCTGGCCCGCGAGATCCCCGCGCTGACCTCCCGGCTGCTCGCCCGGGCGCAGGACGTGCGGAACGCGCTCCACCCGGGCGAGCAGCCGGCCGTTGGAATTACGCACCGGGGCGATTTCCCGGCACCTTCCGGCGAGACGGTCAGCGCGGGTGAAACGCCCCGGGGCGAAAGTCCGGCAGACACAGCCCCCCACCCGGACACCGGCAATACGCCCCGGGGCGAAAACACCACCAGCGGGACGGGGACGGCCGACTCGCTCACCACCGCCGACGCGGACGCACCGCTGCGCACCGCCCTCGTCGACCCGTACGCCCGCTTCGGCGAGCCCGACCAGCTGGACGACCTCGAGGTGACGTTCGGTCCCGGCTGGCAGCTGGCGACCTGGACCGCGCCCGGCGTGGAGCTGGTGCTGCACGACGGCGCGGTGAAGGGCTGGACCGCCCTGCTGCCGGACGGCCCGTGGGGCCTGGGCGGCTGGATCGCCGTCGAGTACCAGGGCGACGGACGGCCCGGCCGGTTCGTCGCCGACCGCTTCAGCCGCCCCCGGACCTACCGCAGCGCCGACCTCGCCCTCGACGTCTTCCTCCGCGCCGCCACCCCGACCACCCCGCCCCCCGGGCCCGCACCGGCACCGGCCCCGGTCGCGCCCGACGGGGTACCGGTGCCGGACCTGGCACTCGCAACCGCCGCCGGCCGCACGCCGCCGACCCTGCGCGGCCTGGGCGACCCGCACCGCGACTACGCGCTCGGCGACGGCCTGGTCCACCTCACCTGGCCCGGCCGCTCCGACGCCCAGGCCCTCGAACACCGCGGCCGGCTGGCGGGCTGGACCGAGGTCTACGACGACGCGGGCAGCTGGATCGCCCTCATCTCCGGCCGCCCGGTCGCCGACGCCGCCGACGGGATCCCGCTCCTGTCCGCGAACCCGAACGACGCCCTCACCCTGCTGCGCCTGGCGCTCGATCAGGGCCTCGCCGCCGCCGGTCCGGCGAGGCCGCTTCCTCTCGTCCACGGGTGATCCCGGTCACGGACAAACCTGGAGGACAAGGCCCTTGACCAGGGCAAACCGGGCAGGACAAGGGGGCTTGGTCAAGGGGTGCGGTCAGACCGAGGACAAGGGGCCGCTGTCGGCGGCACCCGGGCGAGCGCCCGGGTGCCGGGGCCGGCCACCGCCTCCGCCCCGGCCGACCGTTGACGGAAGGCCACCTCGATGACCGCCACCCCGCTTGCCCAACCCGATCCCGACGGCCAGGCCGCCGACCATCACCGGCCGCGGCTCCCGGGCGAGGCCTCGCCCGACCAGGACAAGGGGCCCGTCGCCACCTCCACGGGCACCTCCGCCCGCACCTCCACACCCCTCCCGCCCGAATCCGGCGTTTCCGCAGCTCAGGCGCCAAGGACAAGGGGCTCGGGCCGTGGCGACAACCCTTCTGCTCTTGCTGTCGAAGACAGCAAGAGCACGCCCTGGAGGCGAGGGTCGACGGCGCCGGTGCGCGGGCGGGTGCTGATGGCGCTCGCGCTGTTCCAGCGGGCGACCGCCCGGGAGCTGTGGCCGCTGGTGGTACCGAACCAGCGCGTCGAGCGCTCGGTGCGCGACGCCCTGGGTGACCTGGAGGAGGCGGGGAAGGTCCGCAAGGAGCTCACGCTGCGGGACGGCCGGCGCCTGTGGTGCCTGACTCCGTCCGGCCGCCGGGACGCCACCGCGCTGCTCCCGGCCGGGTCGAAGCTCGCCGCGGCCCGCCCGCGGCGCGAGAAGCCGTCGGCCGCGTACTCCGAGCACGCCCTGGACGTCGTCGCCGTCGCCGGGCACCTCGCCAAGGCCGGCTTCGGCCACCTCACCGCGTACGCGACCGAGGTCGAGCACAAGCTGCCCGGCCGCCGCTCGCTGTTCGCCGACCTGGTCCTCACCGACCCCGGCACGGACGTCCCCGTGCTCCTGGTCGAAGTCGACCGCGACAACGAGGGCAACGGCACCCTGGTCGCCAAGCTCACCACCTACCGCACCTGGTGCCGACTCCCCGCCAAGGGCGTCAGCAAGCGCGCCTTCGAGGCCTCACTGCACCGCGCCGGCGCCCGCACCCACGACCTGCGCCTGTGGACCGCCACCTACCCGCCCACCGGCCGCGAAGGCCTCCCGCCCGTCGCCCTGGTCCTCGAAGCCGGCCGCAAACGCCACCGCCGACCCGGCACCCCACCCCTCACCGAGGAACAGAAGAAGGCCAAGGCGAAGACCGACCACGAGCGGCTGCTGCGCCGCATCCGCGAGATCGAGGCCGCCTCCGAGCACACCTGGCACGCACCCGCCTACCGCAGCGAGGACACCACCGCCCGCGACCACCACCGCGCCCTGCCGGTGGTCGCCACCACCATGCCGCTGCTGCGCCGCTTCGGCGCCGACGGGCCGATCTGGTGGCGCTTCGGCGGCCAGCAGTGGGCCACCCTCACCGAGGCGCTCGACAACCCGGACGGCGACCGGCTGCTGGAGCAGCAGCAGGAGGCCGCCCGCCGTGCCCGTGCGGAGCGGGAGGCGGAGTGGGAGCGGGCGGAGCGGGAGCGGCGCCGTCCGGCCTGCACCCGCTGCCGGGCGAAGTTCTCCGACGAGCGTTGGGCCGAACAGGAACACGCCGACACCTGGGACGACGATGGGCTGTGCGCGGGCTGCCGCCAGGCCGACGTCGACGAGCGGGCCCGGCAGGAGGCCGAGCACGAGCAGGCCGCGCTCGACGCCGCGGCCGCCGAGGAGAAGCGAGCCCGCTCCTGGTGGCGGCGCTCCTGACCGGCGGCTCCTCGCCGAAGGGCTGCTGACCTGCGGCGGTGAGTTTGGGTACCCCGCTGACCTGGGGTGGTGAGTTTCGCCGACCGGCCGGTGAGTTTCGCTTCCGGGCCCGGTGAGATCGCCTGGCCCGGGCGGCCACCGGCCGGTGAGTTTCGCGTATCTATCCAGGTCAGAGGCCGGTGAGAACGGGACCGTCCCCGTTCTCACCGGCCCGGGGCTGGACCGTTCGGGTGGCCGCCGGGTTGGACGGCCAGGCCGGGTGGGGAGAGCCTTCGGCATGACGACACCCTCGGCCAGGCGCCGGCGCCGACGCGGTCCGGCCCAGCTCGCCGTGCCCGCCCTTGCCACGCCGGTCCGGGCCGCGAGGCTATCGGCGCCGGCCCGCTCACGTCCGGCAGGCGGGTGCTGCCGGACCTGGTCGAGCGAGCACCTCACCCACGGCGGGGTCGTCGTCCGGACGACCTGGCACGAACCCGCCTGCCCGACCTGGCCGCGGTGACCACCAACACGGACACCGAGCAGTGCGGTCCGGACGCGGGGTGTGTGAGGTCCTGCTCCACGACGGCCCGCACCTGGTCTGCCGACGGTGCAACACGGGCTGCAACACGCGCACCACGAAGGCCTTGCCCGATCCCCGCGTTGCACCCCTGACCTGCACGAATCGCCGGGAAGGCTCAGGTGCAACGCGTTGTTGCACCCCCGATTCCCGTCCTGAGGGCCGACCCGAGCCGAGCCCGGCCAATGCCGTACCCGGCTCCGGGCGGCGGCCGCCGGAAAACCGGTGCATCACTCTTTCGAGTGGACTTTCCGGCCGTGCTGTCGGGAAGGTTTGCCGCGGTGAAGGCTTGCTGCCGTGACCGATACCAACCTCTTCCAACCCGGCACCACCGTGGTGCGCCGCGACGTCCCCGCCGGCCGGGTGTGGACCGCCATGCCCCAGCGGGTCGTCGACGACACCGGCCTCGTACTGACGCTGGCCTCCTGGCCGGGGATCGAGAGCCTGGCCCCGACGACCTGGATCACCTCGCTCGCCACCGGCGACGACACCGCCCGCAAGCAGGGCCTCGCCGACCTCGCGGCCGGCACCTGGACCCTCGGCCACTACCGCTGGCAGGACACCGAGGTGCGCTCCCACTTCCTGGCCGGCGAGTGGTTCTCCGTCCACTGCTTCCAGGACGCGGCCACCAGGGAGCCGCTGCGCTGGTACGTCAACTTCGAGCGCCCCTACCAGCGACAGACCGGCCTCGGCATCGACACCATGGACCTCGCCCTCGACCTGGTCGTCACCCCCGACTTCTCCGGACACCACTGGAAGGACGAGGAGGAGTACGCGCAGCTGCGCCGTCTCGGGGTGGTCGACGACTACACGGCCGGCCAGATCGACCGGGCCCGCAGCCGGGCGATCGGCATGCTGGACGACCAGGCCGGGCCGTTCGCCGCCGGCTGGCCCCGCTGGGCCCCGGACCCGGCCTGGCCGCTGCCGACGCTGCCGCCCGGCGCCGACGAAGCGACCCCCTCCACGGTGCCCTACCGGGCGTGAAAGGCAGCGGCGCGGCGCCCGGAACCGGACTACGCGGCCGCGCCCTGCGCCGGTTCGCCAGTGTGCTGGAGCCGGCTGCGGGCGGCGACCCGGTCCTCACCCGACAGCCCCGCCCAGAACTCGTCGGCCCACACCCGGTGGGCGGCCTGCCGCTCGGCCTCCTCCAGCCGCGCCGACTCCGCCAGCACCTCCTCGGCGAGGCCTTCGCGGGCCGCTTCCAGGTCACCGCTGAAGGCCGGCAGCGCGGCCAGGTGCGCCCGGCGCTCGGCCTGCACGGCCACCAGCGCCCGCTGCGCCTCGATCAGACGGTCGGGGTACTCGAAGGTCTTCTGCTGCTTGCCCACGGCCGGAATCGTACGCGCGAGCGGATCCGCGTCCGGCTGCGCCTCGCCGACACACCTTGACGGCCGCCCCGGCGCGGGCGGGATTCCTTGACGGTCCTCCCGGGCACCTTGATGACCACCCTTGGAAGGCGTCCCCGATACCTTGGAGGCCGTCCGGCGTGGGCCCCGGAAACCTTGGTGGCCGGGTAAAACCCGCAGTTCAAAGCATTGGTGGTGGCCGATTCGGATACCTTGATGCCCCGCCACCCGGGCGGGGCATCAAGGTGCGGGACCTGTCAGGGTCGTCACCCCCGTGAGAGCGGGCCGGTCAGTTGTGCCGGCCGGCGGCGGTGAGTTCGTGGAAGCCGAGCGGCTCGGCCCGGCGGTCCGCCAGCGGGTACCAGGCCGCTCCGGTCGGTCCGTACTGCTGGAGGGCCTCCAGGCTGGCAGCGGCGGCCGGGACGGCCGTGAGCATCTTGGCGACGTGCCGGTCCTCGGCGTGCGCCTGGAGCTCGTCGACCCGGTTGTCGAAACCGACCTGGCCGGTGCCGGTGAGAACGAACAGCAGCCGCGGGAAGCGCACGTACCGGCGCTGCCACAGCGGCACCCGGCCGCCCTGCTCGGCCTCGATGGTGCCCGAGCGCATCCCGGCCGGGAGCGTCTTCGTCGACCAGTAGCGGGCATAGGTGTGCAGCTTCGACGCCAGCCGCTCGGCACCCATCGTGCTGCGATCGACCTCCACGAACGCCCGCAGCCGCGCGATAGTGCCGTCCGGCTCGCGCACCCCGTAGTACAGCAGGCCGTCCGGGCGCACCGAGCCGTCCCGGCCCTCGGCGAAGCGGTGGGTGACCTCCGGGATGAAGTCGAACGGCCCGTACCCGTCCCCGCGCGCCCGGGCGTCGGCCAGGAACGCCAGGTGCGTGCGCACCACGGCCAGCTGGTGCCACAGCGTGTACTTGAACGCCGTCGCATCCCCCGGCAGCCGCGGCGCCGGCACCTCGGCCAGCTCGGGGAACGCGGCCGTGATCCTGGCCCCGTGCTCGCTCAGGAACCAGCCCTTCGCCCGCCCGGACCGCGGCAGCACCAGCTCGACCACCAGCCCCTCGTCCCGCAGCCGCCGCAGCCGCGCCCGCATCTTCTCGATACTGCCGTCCGGGGCGTGCAGCTGCCGCAGCTGCTCGGCGGTGGCGATCCGGAACTGGAACAGCGAGGCGAGCACGGCCCAGGAGATCTCGACATCCCGCGCCTCGCTGTCCGGCTCCGCCCCGGTCCGCGCCCTGCGCCTCGTCACCCTGGTCGTGCTCGTCGTCTCCGTCGTCATCACGGTGCCCTTCGGCGGGCGCGGGGCCGGATGCCCCGCGCGGTCGCCGAAGGGAACCCCGCACACCTTGGCGGATCCCTTGGCGATCCAACCTCCAGCGGCAACGATCACGTAACGGCCCAGGCCAAGGCGGCCATCAAGGTGTTCTCCAACCTTGGTGGATGTGCCGGGACTCGATAGTTGGCCAACGGGACAGTCTTGTTGGCCAAACGGGACTCCGTAGTTGGCCAGGTGCCCCGAGCCGCATCTGAGCCGGTAGGAGGGCCGGCCAGAGGAGGCCCTGGACCGGACCTGCCGCGGGTGGCCCAATACCGGTCCGGCCCCTCCCCTCGCTGCGGGCGTGGGACCGAGTACTGGCACCTGGTGAGAGCCGCGTAGGCTCGGCGGGATGCACAGCACGCTGACGGAACACGCCCGGTGCCTCTTCGGCGATGAGTACCGACCCACGCCAGAGTGCGATGGCCCCCACGAGCAGTTCTACTTCATCGAGAAGCTGACCTTCGCCGACGCCGACACGATCCTGGCCATGCTGCGAGAGCTCTGCCCGGGTTACCTCGATGGCCTGCTCCCGGTGTGGGTCCGCAACCTCTCCTACCGGCTGCTCCTGCTGCAACGCCCCGACGATCCGGACCTGATGCGCGAGGCCGCGAGCAATCTTGAATTCCACGGACCCGACTGGGACCGGATCGCCGCCGAACTACGGCAGCGTGCCGATGCTCTCAACCCAGCGTCCTGACTTCAACGACCAGCTGCGGAGCCAGAGTCGTTGCCGGGCAGGATCAGCGCTCGCCGGTGCCAGGCCACCTGCCTCGTGCACCAATCGGGGCACCCAGGCCGCATCCGTCTGCCTGATTCCACCTGGCCAACAAGGCTGTCCCGTTGGCCATCTACCGAGTCCAGGCACAGTGGACTCCTTGATGCCGGGCCCCGGAACCTTGGAGGACTCCTTGATGGCCGGCCTCCAACCGTGGAAACGGCCCCGACACCTTGACGGATGTCTTGATGCCGGGGGCCGGACACCTTGATGCCCGGCACGGCACCGGCCGCCAGTCGGGCCTACAACTCCCCGGCGCTGCACCGGGCCCGCGTGTGATTGGCGAGGGTGTCCCAGACGGCGGCGCCCGGGCCGTGCTCCTCGAGGTCGGCCAGGCGGGCGACGCCGGCCTTCACGGTCATCAGCATCCGGGCGACCATCGGATGGCCGTCGGCGAGCGCCTGGAGGTCACGCACACGTCGGCGGGCGGCCTGCTCGCCGGTGTCGGCCAGGACGAACAGCAGCCGAGGGAAGGCCGGGTACCGCTGCTGCCAGGCCGGGAGCACGCTCTGCGAGTAGGAGGTGCGCCGCAGGTGGGCCGGGACGGGGTGGTGCTCGTGGAAGCGGGCGTAGCCGATCAGCTTGGCGGCGAGCTTCTCACTGGCCATCGTGCCGCGGTCGACCTCCACGAACGCCCGGTGCAGACGACGGTGCTGCCCGGCTTGCACATAGTGCAGCAGCCCGTCGGGGATCACCGCTCCGTCCCGGCCTTCGCCGAAGCGGTGGTAGACCTCGGGCAGGAAGTCCAGCGGTGCGCACTCGTCCCCCGCCGCCCGGGCGCCGGCCACGAAGGCGACGTGGGTGCGCACGACGGCCAGGACGTGGCCGACCCGAAGTCGGGCCGCGGTCTTGTCCTCGGGCAGCGGCGGGGAGGCGACGCCCTCCAGCTCGGGGAAGGTCGCGGCGATCCGCACCGCGTGCTCGGTCAGGAACCACGCCTGCAGCTTCCCGGCTTGCGGCAGCACGACGGCCTCGACCAGGCCCTCGTCCTTGAGCCGCCGCAGCCGCTTGCGCATCTGCTCCGGGCCAACGCGCGGGGTGTGCAGGACGCGCAGCTGCTCGGCGGTGGCCATCCGGAACTGGAACAGCGCGGCGATCACGTCGTGGTCGATCTCGGGCGGTACAGCCATCACGGGGCTCCTCGAAGGTCGGTGCCCGCCGCCCGGGCAGCGGCGGAACACCCGGAGGAAAGCCCACGCTTCTCACCGGTTTTCTCACCACCAAGGGCCCCTGCGATCACGATCCGACAACGGGCGCACCAACCGGCCCGACAACGGGTGGTGAGAACCGGTGCACCAACCCGAGGCCGACCCACCCGCCCGCTGCGCCCCGTATTCGGTAGAAGTCGCAGGTCAGAGGTGGTGGTGAGTGGGCGTCAAGGTGGAACTCACCACCCCGACAACCCTCTCTTCTTCTTCTTTTGGTCTTGGTAGTTGGCAGTTGTCGTTGTCGTTCGGGTTCGGCGCCTGCGGCGGGCTCTTTCTTCTTAGGCGTCCGGCTGGTGCCGGCCGCGTGTGGTGGGGCGGCGCGGGGCGCGGGCGGCCCTGGAAGGCCGCTGGAAGAGCTGGAGACGGCTCTGCCCGCCGCGTTCCTCGGACACGGCGGGCAGAGCGGGCACAGGCGCCCTGGAGAGCCCCCAGCGGGCAAGAGGGCCGGGCGAGGGTCAGCGCCAGTCGAGGCCGAGCGCGGCGAGCTGCTCCAGCTGCGCGTCGGTCAGCTTGGCCCGGCGGGTCTTGGTGTTGGAGAGCCACACCCCGAGCTTCACCTCCACCGTGCCGCCGTCGCCGTCCGGGACCGGCTCGACATGTTGGCGCGGCACGGTCACTGATCCGGTGCGCTCCCGGTACAGGGCGGGCGCGGCCACGCCCCGGTCGAACGCGCTCGGCTTCCCGGCGCCGGCCTTCCTCTTCGGAGCCGCCTCCTCGACCGGGGCCGTGAGCGGCTCGACACCGAGCGCGGCGAGGCGCCCCTGCTGCCCGTCCATCAGGCTCTGCCACACGATGTGCTGGCGCTGGCGCTCCAGCCACCGGCCGACATCGAGCCCGTGCAGGTCACCCTGGGCAGCGGATCGCCCAGCTGCGCCCCGCCGTCCAGGCAGTCGGCCACGGCGGCGTAGTGGCGCTGCCAGTCCAGCGGCCAGGAGGGGTTCCAGTCCGGGTCGATCCCGGCCAGGGCCTCCACCCGGTCCGCACGCTCATCCAGCACTCCGAGGCGGCGCTGGTTGGACAGCCACTGCCCGACCGGCTTGTCCAACGCCGTCGCGGTACGCGGCGCCGCGAGGGTGTGGTGGTCCTTGCAGTACTCGCGGGCGGCGGCGAGGTTCTCCTCCCACGTCACGTCTGTCGTCGGGAGGACGGTTCAGGAGGGGCAGACCGGCCCGGAGGACTCAGGCAAGTATGCATATTTCTCGCTATTCGTGAGGTCGCGGGCGACGGCCGTACAGATCCCGCTGATCGCGGCGTCCGGTGCGATGTAGAACCAGAGCCGCACGGCCATAGCGACGTCGCCGTCGACGTAGGCGGTGGCGGCGAAGGTGTGTCCGTCGGGGCTGAACGCCCCCAGCCCCGAGGCCTGGCGGTCGGCCAGGGCGGTGGTGGTCTTGCCAGTGGTGGTGTCCCACAGCCGGATGGAGCCCTCGTTGCTGGCGACGGCGAGGGTGTGCCTGTCCGGGCCGAACGCCATCGACGTCGCGCCGCTGATGAAGTTGGTGGCGGTGGTCCTGCCGGTGGTGATGTCCCGCAGGCGCACGGAGCCGTCGTGACTGGCGACGGCGAGGGTGTGCCTGTCCGGGCTGAACGCCACGGACGTCACACTCAAGGACTCGTCGCTGGCGGTGGTGGTGATGCCGGGGCCAATGGTCCTGCCGGTGTTGATGTCCCACAGTCGCACGGTGTCATGCCCGACGCCGACGGCGATGGTGTGCCCGTCGGGGCCGAAGGCTATCGGCTGCGCTTCCCAGACCTCGTCGTCGGTGGTGGCGATGTCGGGGGCGGTGGCAATGCCAGTGGTGGTGTTCCGCAGCTGCACGGTGCCATCGGACCTAAGGATGGCGAGGGTGTGTCCGTCAGGGCCGAACGCCATCGACTCCACTTCAAGAGCGACGTTGATATCGGGGGCGGTGGTGGTCTTGCCGGTGGTGATATCCCACAGCCGCACGAGGCCGCCTCTGGTGCCTGTGGCGAGGGTGCGCCCGTCCGGACTGAACGCCACCGATGTCACGTCACGGGTGTCGGAAGGGCTGGAGGGGCGCTCGGGGCTGGAGGGGCGCAAAAAGCGGGAGAAGCCTGGGAATTCGACAGGGGTTCCGACGGTGCTGACGGTTCTGATCGCGGCCTCGTCCCACAGCCGCACGGAGCCGTCGGCGCTGCCGGTGACGAAGGTGCGCCCGTCCGGACTGAACGCCGCTGAGAACACGCCGCGGGTACCGCCGGTGAGGATGGCGACGGTACTGGGGGTGCTGATGGCCGTGCCTGCGGCCACGTTCCAGTGCCGCACTATGCCGTTGTCGCTGCCGGTGACGAGGGTGCCTCCGTCCGGGCTGAACGCCACCGACGTCACCGCACCAGTGTCATCAGGGAGTACGGGGGCGGTGGTGATCTTGCCGGTGGTGGTGTCCCACAGCCGCACGGGGCCGGCACTGCTGGCGATGGCTAGGGTGCTTCCGTCCGAGTTGAACGCCACCGACGTCATGCCACCGAGGCGGTTGGGGTCGAGTCTGGTGATCTTGCCGGTGGCCGGGTTGTGCAGGTACGTGAAGCGCAGGTCGATGAGGTCGGGGGCTGGGGCGGTGGTTTTACCGGTGTCGGTGTCCCACAGCCGCACGGAGCCGTCGTGGCCGACGATGGCGAGGGTGTGCTTGTCCGGGCCGAACGCCACTGACGTCACGCCACCGGGGTAGTCGGTGGCGGGAGCGGTGGTCTTGCCGGTGTCGGTGTCCCACAGCCGCACGGAGCCGTCGGCGTGGACGACGGCGAGGGTGTGCCCGTCCCGGCTGGACGCCACCGAAACCGCGTGCAAGAGGTCATCGTTGGTGGCGGCGAGGTCGGGCGCGGTGATTTTGCCGGTGGTGGTGTCCCACAGCCGCACGGAGCCGTCGTTGCCGACGGTGGCGAGGGTGTGCTGGTCCCGAATGAACGCCACCGCCCCCCCGCTGTCACTGATGCCAGCAGCGAAGCGACGCCGCACGGGAAGGTGCGCGGCGTCACGGAGGGCGGCGCCGGCCTCCGCGGTCGGGCTGGTGCGGTAGGCGGCGACTGCGAGGAGGGACGCGAGTTCAAAATCGGAAGCGATCAGGGAAACGGACTGGGCGGCGAGCTGCCGAGACAGAGCGTCCTTCTGGGCGGCCACCGCTTTCTGCTGCTGCCAGAACGCGATGCCCGAGGCGATCAGGGCGAGGGCGAGGGTGGTGGCGAGGATGGTGTTGAGGCGCCGGCCGCGCCGACGTCCGGCTTTCAGGAAGTTGTCGAGGTCGGTGGTGATTCGGCGGCGCTGGCGGGACCAGTCGGTGCCTTCGGCGAGGAGGGTTCCGGTGGGGAGGTCCTGGGGGTTGCGGTGTTCCTTCCAGCGGTCGTACTGGTCGCGGGCGCGGCGGAGCCAGTCGAGGAAACGGGCGTCCTCCTCGACCCATTGGCGCAGGGTGTTCCAGTCGCGGATGAGCGCGTCGTGGACCAGTTCAGCCACCGCGGTCCCCTCCGTGTCCTGCGGCTGTGCGTGGTCGTGGAGCCGGTGGGTGGTGACGATGCGGTTCCGGGAGAGGACCGCCAGGACCTCGTCGACGGCCCGTAGCGCGTCGGGGGTGTCGCTGTCGGCGGCGAGTTCGCGCAGTTCGCTGATCGGGAGCTGCTGGCGTGCGGCCGGGATGTTCAGGGACGGGTCGGCGGGGCGGACTAGGGCGGTGAGGATCCTGCGGGCGATGTTCCGCTGGGCCTGGTCGAGTTTGCCCAGGGCGGTGCCGCACCACTCGGTGAGGGCGCCGGTGACGGCGCCGATGCGATGGTATGCGTCGCGGGTGAGGCGGCCGTCGTAGTCCAGGCGGCGCTCCCACAGCCGGGTGAGGGCGACTTCGAGCAGGGGCAGCACCGTGACGGGCGCACCGCCGGTGGCGGCGGTGCCTGGGTTCAGCTCCAGGACGTGGGCGATGATCTGCTCCGCCAGGCCCGGTTCGAAGGGCGTGTCGAGGTCGCGGGCGGGGCCGGTGACGATCGCGTCCAGGTCGGTGGCGCTTAGGGTGGCGGGGACGTTGAGGACGCCCTTCGCCTGGAGCGCGGTGTCCAGCAGATCCGGGGCAACTGCGGACAGGCGGGAGTAGAAGTCGTCGCGCATCACGAGGACCACGCTGAGCGGGGCGTCGGAGCGGATCGCGGCGGTGATCCGGGCAAGTGTCTGGAGGGCCTCGGGGCCTTCGGAGGGGGCGAGGAGTTCCTCGAACTGGTCGACGACCAGCACGACACGGGATACAGGGGGCGCACCGGCCGCTCCGCGGCCGGAATCCGTACTGCCGGCGGTGTCCGCCCCGGTGTCCCCGGGCTCGGAGCCGGGTAGGCCCGCGCGGGTGAGGGCGGCCGGCAGGCCCGGTCCCGGGCGGGTGAGGACCTGGTGCCAGCGGTCACTGCCCGGCAGGCGTCCCGCGGTCAGTGCGGGCAGGACCCCGGCCTGGACGAGGGAGGACTTCCCCGACCCGGACGGACCGAGAAGCAGGACTACCCGCCGCCCGCCCCTCAGTCCCTCCAAGACTCGGTTGACGGCGTCCTCGCGGCCGCGGAACCAGCGGGCGTGCTCGGCGGTGAAGGGTTCCAGCGCCCGGTACGGCGACACGTCCAGCTCGTGCGGCTTGTTCGCCTCGTCCAGCTCGGACCATGCCTCGCGCAGGACGGAGGTGGGGGTGACGTAGGCGATCTCCTGGCCGCGGTGGTGTCCGTCGGGGGTTGTGATCGCGGTGAGCATGCCGACGACCAGGCTGGTCGTCTCGTCCAGGACCGGCCCGCCGCTGAACCCCTGGGTCAGGTCGTTGGCTCCGGTCAGCTGCAGCAGCTCACCGACCTCGTCGGCGGCCGGGAGGATTCCGCCGGCCGTGGCGAACCCGTAGTGCCCGCCCGGCGGCGCCTGCTGGGGGAACCCGAACGAGCGCACCCGGTGCCCCCGGGCGCCCGCTGCCGACCCCAACCGCAACGGCTCCACCCCCGCCGGGCGGTCCAGGCGCACCAGGGCGACATCCTGCTCCTGCGGGTCGCGCCACGAGCCCTCCAGCACCCGCCCGGTGACCACCGGCGCGCCGAGTGCTCGCGGGAAAGCCAGCGTCACCGTCGAATCAGGGCCGTAACGGCCGTCCTCCAGGACGTGCGCGCACGTCACGAGCAGGTCGTCGGCGACCAGGAACCCCGCCCCCACCACCAGATCGTCCTCGTCGCGGACCTGGGCCACGGCCGCCGCCAGACCGTCCGCCGCACCAGCCCCCGCCATCCCCCGTCCGACCGCCATCCCGTCAGGACTCCGGCTCGTCGCCGGCCGCGCGGACGCCAGCCTCCGGTTCGTCTTCGCCCTCGGGAGCGTCGGCCCTGCGAGCCGCGGCGGCAGCCGCAGCCCCGTCACCCTCGTCCTTGCGCCACGTCACACGCACCGTCAGATGGTACTTGGCGGCGGTCTTCGTGATCACCACCCCGGCCGCGGCGGACAGGTCGACCCCGAACTCCACCTGCACCTCGTCCGGCCCCGCCTCCCGCAACCGCGCCAGCACCGTACGCGCCAGGCCGGTCACCGGCTCCAAGGTCGTTCCCAGACTCTCCGGAAGCTCCCGCACCGCGTCCCCGACCCGGCCCGCCTTCACCGGCCCCGCCGCGGCCTCCTCCGCCTCGACGAGGATCGAACCCCCGCCGTCCAACGGCACCCGAGCCAACTGCTGCCCCACGACAACCCTCCCTCAACGCCGCCCCACGACGGCCAGGGCCACACCGTAGTACGCACACCCGCACACAGCGAAACCGCGAACTCCCCAACAGGTAGGGATGATTGGAGCACCTTGACCGGCGGCCCGCACAGCCGCACAAGCACCACGCCCAGGGGCACCCGCAGACACCGGCCGGGGAAACGATCTCCACGCCACGGAGAAGGGACTCTCCCGGGCACAAGACCCAACATCACCGGATTCTGCCGGTTGACCACGAACAGGCGAGTCTGGGCGGGGCCGCTCCAGGACATAGCCGGTGCGGCGAGCCCCGCCGTCTTGGGTACTTGCCCCGACGGGGAGCCGGCTGAGACTCATGCTTCGGAACCCCAGTACCGGACCTCGCCGTACCCAGGCCCTCGGCGCCCGGCCCGCCGCGCCCCGCCGCAGTGCCCGCTCCTGCTGGAGTCGTACCACCCGGGCCGGACCCGGCCGATCTCCCCACGGCTCCGACCGTCTCGGGGCCGATCGCCGACCTGTCCACGGAACCCGTCACCAAGCCAGCCCCGGACACTCCGATCGGGGAGAATCCCGCCCGCCGCGCCTGTGCCTGCCGTCCCTGCGCCTGATACCCGCCACCGCGTCCTCCGGTCGGGCCCGGCTGCCGTCCGTGCCGCCGCGCCGCGGCACGCTGACGCGGTACCGGGGGTGGCCCCAGAGCGGCCGCCCAGGCTGTCTCCGTCGCCCGGGCAGGGCCCCGGCCGCCGCCGTTTCCTCGGGCACGGCGGGCAGAGCGGGCACAGGCGCCCTGGAGAGCCTCCAGCGGGCAAGAGGGACGGGCGGGGTCAGCGCCAGTCGAGGCCGAGCGCGGCGAGCTGCTCCAGCTGCTCCGGGGTGAGCTTGGCCCGGCGGGTCTTGGTGTTGGAGATCCAGACCCCGAGCTTCACCTCTACCGTGCCGCCGTCGCTGTCTGGGACCGGCTCGACGTGGCTGCGGGGCACGGTCACCGATCCGGTGCGCTGCCGGTACAGGGCGAGTGCGGCCAGACCGCGGTCGAACGCGCTCGGCTTCCCGGCACCGGCCTTCTTCTTCACCACGCCGTCCTGCCCGGCCGGGGCCGGGAGCGGCTCGATGCCGAGCGCGGCGAGACGCCCCTGCTGCCCGTCCATCAGGCTCTGCCACACGATGTGCTGGCGCTGGCGCTCCAGCCACCGGCCGACATCGAGCCCGTGCAGGGTCACCCCGGGCAGCAGATCGGACAGCTCGGCGCCGCCCTGGACGCACTCGCGCACGGCGGCGAAGTGGCGCTGCCAGTCCAGCGGCCACGCCGGGTTCCAGTCCGGGTCGATCTCTTCCAGCGCCTCCACCCGGTCCGGCCGGCCGTCCAGCACCCCGGGGCGGCGCTGGTTGGACAGCCACTGCCCGACCGGCTTGTCCAACGCCGTCGCGGTGCGCGGCGCCGCCAGCGTGTGGTGGTCCTTGTAGTACTCCCGGCACGCGGCGAGGTTCTCCTCCCACGCCGCGTCCAGCGGATCCCACACCATCCCCAGCGCCTCCAGGCGCTCGACGCGCTTGCCCTCCATCTGCCCGGCGTCGTAGGCCTTGCGCTGCTCGCTCACCCAGTGCCCCAGCGGGTACATCTGGTGCGGGTCCAGCCCGGCCCTCGTCGCCTCGCGGTGGTCGAACGGCACCCGCAGATGCCCCTCCCGCTTGTAGTACTTCTCGGCCGCCGACCATCCACGAGCCCAGTCCTGACGCTCCGTGTCGATCACCTGGAAGCTCACCCAGTTCGCGACCATCACCGGATCCCTGGGGGCCGAGAAACGCAGCAGCATCCGGCTTTCCTTCTCGCCCTCCTTCGGAGCCGGGCCGATATCCGTGGACGGCTCCACCTCCTTCTTCTGCTCTACCTGAGGAATCGCCAGCAATTCTACGGACTCCTCATCGTGAGCCCGCAACGCCTGCAACACGTTCACCAAAGGCCGGTAACTCCCGGAGGTGAACATGTCCTGCGGCGCCTCGCCCTCCTTCAGGAACACGGGCACGATCAGCGACGCCAACTTCCCCTCACCCGGTTGCTGCCGCAAAGCGCGCCCGATCGCCTGCACGATGTCGTGCGGAGCGCCCTTCGGGTCCAGCAGCGCCACCGAGTCGACGGCCCGGATGTCCACGCCCTCGCCCAGCACCCGGCAGTTGCACAGGACCGACCACAACGCGCTGCGCCCGAACTCCCCGATTACCCGTCCCCGCCGCTCCCCGGCGTGCTCGCCCTTGAGCCAGCCCGCCCAGATCCGCTCCGGGTACGTCTCCGGATCCGCCGCGTGCAGCCGCCGCGCCATCGCCGGCAACCCCTCCGCGAACGCGTTCGCCTCGATCGTCCGGTGATGGAACGTGATCATCGTCCGCAACTGGTGCTGCGCCATGGTGCGCAGCATGGCGGCCTGGAGGGCGCCGAGCCGCTGGCCGCGGATCTCCTCCTGGCGCCGCTCGGGGCTCATCAGCTTCTCGGGGGTGACGACCGGGTCGGTCAGCTCGACGACGATGATCTGGTACCGGGCGAGCAGACCGCGCTTCACTGCCTCGGACAGGGGGAGCTTCCACGCGACCGGGCCGAAGATCGCCTCGTCGTCCATCGACGCGGCCATCTCCTCCGGCATCCGCTCGTGCCGCTCACCCTCCCGCAGCTCCCAGGCCGGCGCGGGCCGCTCCTGCCAGATCCGCGGCGTCGCGGTCGCGTACAGCCGCCGGGCCGACGGGATGACCTCCTGGTGGTGGATGTCCGCCCAGGCCTTCCCCAGGCTCCCCGACGTGCGGTGCGCCTCGTCGACCACGGCCAGGTCCAGCGGGTCCAGGCGCTTGCCGTAGGCGCCCTCGAAGGCCTCCGCCAGCACCCCCAGCGAGCTGTAGGTGGCGAACATGGTCACCGGCCCCGAGCCGTGCCACATCGCGAGCCGGATCGGGTTCGTCGTGCACCGCACGTCCATCGACCACAGCTCGACGTCGTCCTCCATCGAACACACCGCGACCGCCGGCCCCGTGTGCCCGACCTCCCGCCATGCCTTGACCGTCTGCCCCAGCAGGGCGAGCGTCGGCACCAGCACGAGCACCCGGCCGCGCGGCACCATCCGGCGCGCGGCCGCCGCGCAGATGTACGTCTTCCCGGTTCCGCAGGCCGCGTGAATCTGCGCCCGCAGCCCGCGCGCCGGAATCACCCCGCCCGGCGGGATGTCCAGCGCGCGAATGATCGCGTCGACCGCCTCGATCTGGTGGTCCCGCAACTCGATGGGCATTGCCCCGTCCCTTCGTGGAATGCTGGAGGGGATTTCCTTGATCGCACAACACCCGCAAGAGAGTCGAACGCCGGGGGTGTGCCTGCAACACTGACTCTACACAGTGCATCACCGTGATGCATCAGGCTTGCCGAAGGTTCACGCTCCAAGGTGATGCGTGCGGTTTTCAGGTATGAAGCCGCGTTCGAGTGGTACACTCACCCCATGGTAAGGGTTCTGGAGGTGAGCAGTGACGGGCATTCAGGGTGGGCGGAGCGAAGCGGAGTCCACCGGGCTCGACAGGGGTGCCGGCCTTGACCGGGCATGAGGTCACGGAGCGTGATAGGCCGGGGGTGTTATGGGATTCCTGGGCCTACACAGTGCCCGGCGTGATGCACCCGCCCCTCTCAGCCAGCCATCGGATTCCCGCTTGCGGGAATCCCGGATACCCCGCGAAGCGGGGTATCCGACCGCTTTAGAATTCCG
>NZ_JBIBVJ010000032.1:0-56145 GCF_043080305.1 Kitasatospora sp. NPDC015120
CACACGCCCTATCCGCATCGACGCACGCCCCGACACCAGCGCCGAGACATCATGGACCTGCCATGCCACCGGCACCCTCGACCCCCACACACCCATCCCCGACTGGGACCTCACCACCTGGCCCCCCACCGGCGCGCAACCCGTCGACATCTCCTACGACACCCTCACCACCCACGGCTACCACTACGGCCCCACCTTCCAAGGCCTGCACAAAATATGGCGCCACAACGACCACACCTACGCCGAAATCACCCTCCCCACCGACCCCGACACCTACACCATCCACCCCGCCCTGCTCGACGCCACACTCCACGCCACGTACACCGAGGGCCCTCGACTGGCGACGTCGTGGCATGGAGTCGCCGTGCACGCGGTCGGCGCGTCCGCCCTTCGGGTGCGGATCGGCCCGAACCGCGCCGGTTCGGTGTCGATGATGCTGGCCGACACCGTAGGTGATCCGGTCGCTGAGTTCGGAGTCGGCACCACCCCCGTCGATTTGACAGAGCTGCAGGCGGCCAGGGTCGCGCAACTCGACGCGCTGTACCGGGAGGTGTGGATCGACCACGTCGCGAACCCGTCGCCTCGGAAGACGAACTGGGCAGTCGTAGGCGCGGATCCGCTCTGCGCCGTGGCGGGACTGACCACGGTGGGCGGGTACGTACAGGCGTACTCGGGACTTGACGCCTTGGCCGAAGCCAGCGGGGACGTGCCGGACTACCTGGTGCTCACCGTGCCAGCGGGCGCGGAGGTTGCCGTCACCTCGCGGGAGACACTGAGCCAGCTGGACGCCCTACTGGCTACCGAAACGCTCGCCACGGTGACCGTGGTGTTCCTGACTTCCTCGGCGATGCCAGCCTTCGACCATGCCGGCACCGACCTCGCCGGAGCCGCGGTGTGGGGGCTGATCCGGTCTGCTCAGGCGGAAAACCCCGGAAGGTTCGTACTCGCCGACGTGGACGCCGCCGAAGCATCGTGGCGTGCGCTTCCGAGGGCCGTCAGATCCGGCGAGCCACAGATGGCTCTGCGCGAGGGCCGGGTCAGGGTGCCACGGCTCGCACCGGGCGGGTCTGCAAGCGGCACGGAGCAGTTCGCCGGAGACGAGGGCACAACGCTGATCACCGGCGGGACGACGCCCATGGGCGAACGGCTGGCGCGCCACCTGGTCACCGTGCACGGAGTGCGGCACCTGGTGCTCACCGACGCCGAGGCCCCCGTGCTGACCGCGGAACTCGCCGCGCTGGGCGCCACCGTCACCACCGCGGCCTGCGTTCCAAACGACCGTACCGCGTTGCGCGAGCTGATCGACGGTCTGCCCGCGGAGCATCCGCTAACCATGGTCGTACACGTACCGCAGGTGCTGCCGGGCGACAGGACGGCTGCTCCGACACCGGATTCGCTCGCCGAGGCGTTGCGCGCGACGGTCGGTGCTGCGGAGACCCTCGACCAGGAGATCGGGGCCGCCACCCTCGTCCTGTGCTCATCGTTCGCCGGGACCGTCGGCGGCAGTGGCACCGCCGTCTCGGCCGCGTCGGCGGCCGCACTGGACGCGCTCGCCCGACGGCGCTGGGCGAGCGGTACCCCCGTGGTGTCGCTGGCCTGGGGGCCCTGGGCGCTGGGCGACGCACCGTCCCGTACCGGGATCGCAGGAGTGGATGTGCTGGGGGCGCGGGAGGCCGTTGCGCTGTTCGATGCCGCCTGCCGTGCAGGCGAACCCGTGGTGATTCCGGTGCGACTGGATCTGGCCGAGCTGGCTCGGCAGGGCAGGACCGGGAGTGCGCTGCCGCCGGCGTTCAGGTCGCTGGTCAGGATCACCGGCAAACGCACAGCGGGCGCCGGAGCGGTCTCGGCGACCTCGCTACGGCAACGGCTCGCGTCGATGTCGGACGCTGACCGGGACCACACGCTGTTCGAGCTGATCTCCACGCAGATTTCGGCGGTCCTCGGGCTCGGGTCAGCTGACGCCGTGCAGCCGCACCAGATCTTCCAGGATCTCGGATTCGACTCGCTGTCCCTCATGACGCTACGAAACCGCCTGAATTCGGCGACGGGCCTGCGCCTGGACACCTCGTCGATGTTCCACCGGTCGACACCGTACGACGTGGTCGAGCGCCTCAAGCAGGCGCTGCTAGAAAACTGATGCGGCAGAGGAGAAGATGATGCACCCACCACTTTCGCAGTCCGAACGCGTCGTCGCCCCGACGGGACGTGGTTATCTGCTGCTCGATTCGCATCCGGCTGGATGCTTTCGCAGTGTCGAGTTGATGCGGTCCGAGGTGCCGGCCCCCGAGAAGCCACTGGCACGGCGGCCGACGGCGCTGGTGATCGGGTCGAGTGCGGGCTACGGCCTGGCGAGTACGATCGCCGGGCTGGTGCGATACGGCATCGACGGTGTGGGCATCGGCTTCGAGCGGCCAGCCGGGCACCGCAGTGCGACCGCCGGGTGGTACCGCACCCTCGCCACCGACGCGATCGCCCGCGAGCTCGGAGCGAATTTCTCGTTCCGCAACGCCGACGCGTTCGCCGACACCACCAAGGCCGAGACGCTGGGCCTGCTGGCCGAACGGTTCGGCGGTGTGGACTACCTGATCTACAGCGTGGCGGCGCCCCGGCGCACCGATCCACGAAACGGCACCACCTACCAGTCGGTGCTCAAGCCGCTCGGCGCGCCGCACACCACCCGGAACCTGGAGTTCGCCGATGACGGGGCCGCGTACGTGCGCGAGGTCACCGTCGCCCCGGCGACCGAGGCCGAGACCGCCGCGACGGTGCGTGTTATGGGGGGCGAGGACTGGTCCCGCTGGGTCACCGCGCTGGCGGAGCGCGGGCTGCTGCGCAACGGGTTCCGTACGGTCGCCCTCAGCTACCTCGGGTCGCCGCTGACCGCGGCGATCTACCGCGGGGGCACGATCGGCGCCGCCAAGGCCGACCTGGAGTCCACCGCGGGCGCCCTGACCGAGCAGTTGGCCGGAGTGGGCGGTCGCGCCTACACCTCGGTGAACGGGGCCGCAGTCACCCAGGCGTTGACCGCCATCCCGGGCATCCCGCTCTACGTCAGCTTGCTCCGGGGCGTCCTGGGCGACCGCTTCCCGTCCCCCGTCGAGCAGTCGCTCCAGCTGTGGGACCAGCTCACCGCGGATGCGCCCGACCTGGACGAGTCCGGGCGCATCCGCCTCGACCGCTGGGAGCTGTCCGAGCCAGTCCAGTCCGCCGTGGCCGACCGCTGGCGGTCGGTCACGCACGACACCGTCAACGAGTTGGCTGACCCTCCGTGGTTCCGTGCCCAGTTCCGCGCCCTGTACGGCTTCGACGTTCCCGGCGTCGACTACGCCGCCCCGGTCGAGACCAACCTGCCCTGGCCAAGCTGACAGTGAGTACGAAGCCCGGCCGGGTGATGGTCAGTCCGACCCCCGGCCGGGCCACCACTGCCACAGGCTCACGGCCCGGCGACGATCTCCAGGACGCCGACCGTCCAGGTGAAACCGGCGCCGACGCTTGCCAGCACGCAGGTCTGACCGGGCTTCAGGGAGTCCGCGGCGATCAGGTGGGCCAGGCCCGCGAACTGGTCACCCGCGCCGAGGTGCCCGACCTGTCGGCCCCATGCCCAGGTGGAACGCTGCGGGTCGATGCCGAACGGGTCGAAGTACTGCGCCCGCATCCGGGTGCGGCCAAGGTTCGGCAGCACGAACCAGTCGATGTCGCTGAGCTTCACGTCCGCTTGGACGCAGGCCCGATCGAACGCCTCGCGCTGACCCGCCTCGATGCGGCGTAGCAGGCCCTCCAGCCCGAGCTCGCGCACCAGTGAGTCGCTGTTCGGGTTCAGGTCGACCGGCCCTCCCCTGGCCAACGGTGCGTCGCTGAACCGGTCACCCCGGCCACCTCGCTCCAACTCGGGGTCGGACACCGTGGCGAGCCCGCGGAGCTCAGCGAATCCGGCGCGGGTGGACAGCACGACGGCGGTGGCACCGTCGCCGCAGACGGTGCTCGGGTCGCTGCGCCACCGGTCGAAGCCGGGCAGGCAGAACCGGTCGGCCGTGGTGATCAGAGCAGCCGCCCGATCGTCGGCAAGCAGGTACCCCGCCGCGAGCTCCAGGGCCGCCATCCCGCCGTTGGACATCTGGCGGACCTCCATGGCCGGACACGTGCCGCCGCCGGAGAACTGCTGGATGTACGACGCTGACGGCCACATGTCGTGCCCCTGGTGGTAGGCGCAGGCGTGCAGCATCAGGTCGAGGTCCTGCGCGCCCGACCCGGCGCGTTCGAGCGCGTCCCGCGCGGCCAGCACCGCCATCTCCGGCGCAGACTTGTCCGGCGAGACGCAAACCGACTCGATACCGGTGTTCCACACCCGCGACCGCTCGACGAGACCGGCGGATTCGGCCTCGTCGAGCGTCATGCGCGCGGGCAGCCACGAACTCGCGGCGGCGATGTAGAGTTCGCGGCTCATGGTCACGCTCCTATAGATCGAATCGGGTACCTGCATGGGCCCAGGATCACCAGCTCCGGCGGAGTCTCGTTCGAGGCCGGGGCGAGGCGGAGACGGCCCGGAACCGCGCGCGACGGTCCCCCACGACCGTGTCTCGCGGTCGATCGGCACTCGATCCAAGGTCGAAGCGCCCCGGCGATGTTAGTCGCGATGTGACGAGACGAAGGGGAGCAGCAATGGCGACTTTCACTCTGGCGGACCTGGTGGAGTACGTACGGCGGGGCGGGGGTGAGGACGACTCGCTCGACCTGGACGGCCAGATCGCCGAGACCACGTTCGTCGATCTCGGCTACGACTCGATCGCGATCGTGGAGATCACGCTCCTGATCGAGCGCGAGCTCGGGATCAAGCTGCCGGAGGAGGCGGACAAGAACGTGACACCGGCCCAATTCGTCGACATTGTCAACGGGTTGCTGAGCGAATCGGTCCAGCCGTAGCAGCGTGAGCACTGAGCCGACAGACAGGCCGACGAGGAGACGCCCATGTACAACACGACCCACAAGCAGCGCTTCGACAACGACGCGCCGGCAGCACCCGAGCAGCTGAGCCTGCTCTCCGAGATCCTGAACCGGGAGACGTTCAGCATCCTGGGCACCGAGGTGGCCGTCGGCCACGGCTGGCGCTGCTGGGACGTGGGCACCGGGGACGGCTCGGTCGCCCGCTGGCTGGCCGCCCGGGTGGGAACGAACGGGCATGTCGTGGCCAGCGACCTCAAACCGCAGCACGTACCCGTCCATCCGCGGATCGAGGCGATCAGTCACGACCTCACCAGTGACCCCTGGCCGGAGCCGGGGTTCGACCTGATCCACGCCCGGTTGCTGCTGATGCACCTGGCCGACCGGGACGCCATCGCGGCGAAGTTGACCGCACACCTACGGCCGGGCGGCGCACTGGTGCTCACCGACTGGTTCTGCGGCTGCGCCACCGAAAGCTTGATCAAATCGCCGATCGACGACTACCAGGCGCGTATTTTCCAGGAATTCCACGACGGCGTGCACAAGCTCGGCGCGGAGACCGGGATGGACTTCGACTGGGGGTCGCGGACCGCTGACGTGCTCCGCGCTGCCGGCCACAAGGACGTCACGGTGCGGGACTACCAGGCACCGGGGCGGGGTGGAGAACCGACCGCGCTGCTCGCCCGGCTGCACAGCAGCATGCTGGAGCCCTACCTGCTGAGCCAGACCAGCCTGACCGCGGCCGACCTGGCTGTCATCCGGGAAACGCTGATCGACCCGGAGTTCGAGATGCTGACAAATCACACCTACACGACGATCGTGCGGGTTCCAAAGTGATCGGTTCTGACGAACTACCCGCTTGATGCCCTTTCGTCCTCGTGGTGTTCGGGGTGTGGGCAGGACCGGTTAATTCCCGTACCGCCCGGGTGGGCGGCGGCTGCCACAGGCCGGGGGCGCTGCTTGTGGCTCCATCCAGTCATGCAGGCCAAGGCCCACACCCTGATGCCGCCTTGGGCGGCAGCTCCGCCCTCGTCTTAGCCCCTCTGCGCAGACCAGTGTCCAATGCCGTGTCTCCGCCTGACACCGGATGGCCCGCCGCCCATGCCCGCCACTGCCGCCCCGCCATTGACACCCCTGCCGTTCGCCCCCTCCCCTGGAACAGCACCGTTCGTACGGCTGTGGCTGACCGACATCTCCGGTGCGGCCGAGGACGACTTCGACGCGGACGTACTCGGCCCGGACGGGCACTCACGCTGCGCCGCGTTCGTCCGGCCCGTCGACCGGGTGCGTTACCTTGCCGCGCACACCGGACTGCGCGAACTCCTGGGCGCAGAACTGGACCTGAACACCGCAGTGGTTCGCTTCACCTGCCTGCCCTGCCCGTGCTGCGGCAAGCCGCACGGCCGCCCGGCCCTTGCCGGCCCCGACACGGGCATCCACTTCTCCCTCTCCCACGGCGGCGACCTGGTCCTGATCGCCCTCGCCACCAGCCCGGTCGGTGTCGATGTCGGGCCCCCACCCCCGCCCCGCAACCGTCACGGAGATAGCCCGGGCTCTGCACCCCGCGCAGGCTGACCTGGCCGAGACCGCTGAGCCCGACCGCCCCGCCGCCTTCGCCCAGTTGTGGACCCGCAAAGAGTCCTACCTCAAGGCCCTGGCCTGGGCACCGGCCTGGGCCGCGACCTCGCCGCCGACTACCTCGGCGAAACCCGCCGCACCGAGACACCGAACGGCTGGCGCCCCGTCAGCCTCCTCGTCCCGCCCGGCCACGCCGCGGCCTGCATCTGGCGCGCTGACGACTCCCCGATTGCCGGCCGCCGCCCTTCCGACTTCCCGGTTCAGCGGCCCCAGTTGCGGCGCCCGTGAACCTGCCAATGGCATGCAGGGTCCGGCTCCCCCGCCCATTGACTGGGCGGCGATCCCCGACAGGGTCAAGCTAGAACATGGCCACAGGTCGGGTGGGGGTGGACGCAGTGTTGTGCGCTGTGGGTGCGCTTCCGCCCCTTTGCTCGGTGCAAGATCTTCGTCCGCTGGACGCTGGCCACCATCGGCAACAACGAACTGCACCTGTGCGCGCCGAAGACCAAGGCGAGCCGGAACTGGGTCAGCGTCAATCCACGGGTCCCGGCCTCGCTGCAGCGCCAGGCTGACCACCAGCAATCCCTGCTGCCTGCGGGAGCCCCGCTGCGTGGACTCGTCTTCGCAGACGTCGACGGCGCCCCGCTGCGCCCGCAGTACGTCCTGGACCGGCTGCGGCACCGCCAAGCCGAGGCCGGGCTGCCGCAGATCACGATTCACGATCTGCGGCACACGGTGGCGACCATCATGATCACCTCCGAGGTACCCATCGCGATCGTGTCGAAAGCGCTGCGTCATTCAACCATCGCGACAACCATCAACATCTACGGGCACCTGCTCAAGCACGCGGCCGACGACGCGGTCAACGCGCTCGCCCATGCCTACGAACTGGCTGCCACGGACCTTGAGGACTGGCCCGGATTCCAGCCTCGCCACGCTGCTTGACCGGCCCGGGTGTCAACCGCCCAGGAGTAGATCGGACACCACCCGGGGAGCGGCGAGTGTGACGCGCCCGGGCGACCAGTCGACGCCGCTCTGGTGGACCGCGATCACCCCGGCCCGCCAGAAGGTGAGCGGATCGTGCTCCCGACCGGTGAACGGCTCCGTCTCAAGTAGCGGGAGCGTCATCTGAACCAGATGTACGGGCCCGGCGCACTCCTCTTCAGCGAGCCGCCTTGCCTGGTCGTTTGAGGCCGTGATGAGGCGCTGGACGCTGTCCAGCGCCTCATCACGGCCCTTGCGCCATCTGCCGAACGCTTCGTAGACCGCTGCGGACGCCGCCCGTACGCAGTCCGCCACCCGCGCCTCGCCCTCTGCGCAGGCGCTCTGCCAGCGCATGTACGCCTCCAGCAGCAGCCACTCCCCGTCGACCCCCCAGCTCCCCACAGACGCCGGCAGCCCGTCCCTCAGCCCGACCGGCACGGGCAGGGCCGCCACGCAGGCAGCCGTCAGCAGTTCGCGAGGGTCGACGCGGCGGGCAACCGCTGCGCGAGCCTGCTCGACCGCACCGGTCAGCGCGGACAGCCTGGGCCCCACCCAGGGCTCCCGCCAGGGGAAAGCGGCAGCAGCCACAACGCCCTCAAGCGCGCGCGTCTGCGCGCGCCGCCACACCCGCACCGCCTGGGCGGACTCAGCGCCGCCTGCAGGCCCTGATGTCGGCACCGGACCCGTCGGCGCACCGTCACCCGCCACCAGGGCGGGAGTTCTCAACCCTGCCACCGCGACCGCGAACTCGCTCACGGGATGGTCCGCCGGCAACATCCACGCGCAGGACCCGCACAACGACCCGGCCGCGAGCCCGACACGGCCCAGCCGCGCACCGGGCCCCAACTGGCGGCACGCCCGGTCACCGTGAAGCACAGCCCGGCCCCCGGGGACGCTGTAGCAGTCCAGGACGAGGGAACCCAGCGAACCCAAGGGCACGTCATCGCCGAGGATCTGCCCAAGCCGCACCCCGGCGCGTCCCACCCCTCAGCACACCGTCTCCCGAAGCCCGCGGCCCGCCGAGCCCCTTTGCGCCCCAGCAAGGAGGAGCGCCTGACCAGGGCGGCTGCCGTCTGCGCGGTGGTCGCATGGTGGTCGCAGACCTTCGCCCTGCGAAACCGCCCCGGCGCCGACATCCGGCCCAGAAAATGCGGACAGAGCGGAAGAAAGCTCACAAATTGAACGATGCTCACGCCCGGCCGCGTCACCCCCGCGACGCGAGGTCACCCGCCACAGGACGTCGTGAGTGGTTAACGATCCGGCCACCGATCGGGCCACGTGCGCTAACTCCAGCCATACAGCAGCGAGTCGACCAGGTCAGCCCGCGCCCGGCTGCGATCCGCGGCCGGACAAGGTGCGACCACCACCCCGCGACACGCACAAAAAGGCCGTCCCCATCCTCAGATGGAAACGGCCTCCGACCTGCGGATTCGCAAGTCGGGACGACAGGATTTGAACCTGCGACCCCTTGACCCCCAGTCAAGTGCGCTACCAAGCTGCGCCACGTCCCGTGGTCTCGTGGCCCTGGCGGAGCCTGGGGGGCTCTGCTTCGGGTTCCTCGACCTTGTCGGCCGGTTGTCCCGGCGACGAGGAAAACAATACAGCACGTCGGGGGGTGCTCGCTGCAGGGTTGTGGGGGTGGGGGTCAGGGGGTGGGGTGGCGGGCGTCGTAGCGGAGGAAGGCGGGGCGGCGGGCGGCGAGGAGGAGGATGGCGGCGACGCAGGCGAGGCCGCCGCTGACGACGGAGACGGCCGGGCTGGTGAGGGAGGCGACGGCGCCGGACTCGAAGTCGCCGAGGCGGGGGCCGCCGGCGACGATCACGATGAAGACGCCCTGGAGGCGGCCGCGCATCTCGTCCGGGGCGGCGACCTGCATCATCGTGTTGCGGAAGATCATGCTGATGGTGTCGGCGCAGCCGGCGGCGGCGAGCAGGAGCAGGCCGAGCCAGAGGTTGCGGACCAGGCCGAAGGCGGCGATGGCGAGGCCCCAGGCGATCACGGCAGCCAGGACGGCGGCGCCCTGGCGGTGGATGCGGCCGACCCAGCCGGAGAAGAGGGCGCCGGCCAGGGCGCCGACGGCCGGGGCCGCGGCGAGCAGGCCGACGGTGCGGGCGTCGCCGCCGTAGAAGGTGACGGCGAGGGCCGGGAAGAGGGCGCGCGGCATGCCGAAGATCATCGCGGCGAGGTCGGCGAGGAAGCTGGTGCGCAGGTTGGGTTGCTCGCGCAGGAAGCGCAGGCCGTCGAGGACGGAGGCGCGGCCCTTGCGATCGCCGAGCGGGCGCATGGCGGGCAGGCGCCACATCGCGTAGATGGTGGCGGCGAAGGCGACGGTGTCGACGAGGTAGGCGGCCTGGACGCCGTAGGCGCCGATGAGGACGCCGCCGAGCATGGGGCCGACGGTGAGGCCGAGGTTCATGCTGACGGTGTTCAGGGCGTTGGCGGCGGGGAGCTGGTGGGCGGGGACCAGGCGCGGGATCATCGCGGAGCGGGCGGGCGAGGCGAGCGCGAAGAAGCCGGCCTGGAGGGCGACGGCCGCGTAGAGGATCGCGACGAGGCCGAGGCCGGCGAGGGCCTGGGCGGCCAGGACGGCGGAGACGACGGCGAGGCCGGCCGCGCCGATCAGGCCGAGGCGGCGGCGGTCGGCGGTGTCGGCGATGGCGCCGCCGTAGAGGCCGAAGGCGACCAGCGGGACGAGGGAGAAGAGGCCGACCAGGCCGGTGGCGAAGGTGGAGCGGGTCAGATCGTAGACCTGGACGGAGACGGCGACGGCCGTCATCTGCTGGCCGATCGAGGAGACGGACTGGCCGAACCAGACCCGCCGGTAGTCGGCGTTCTCGCGCAGCGGGCTCAGGTCGGCGAAGGCGCTGCGGGCGAACCGCCGGTACCAGGCGGCCGGCGGGGCGGCGGAGCCGGTGACGGCGGAGGGCGGGAGGGCGTCGGAGGGGGTGGGAGGAGCGTCCCCGGCGGGCGCGGAATTGGCAGGATGATTGGTCGACACAGTGCCCCATCGTGGCCCCGCCCGCCCGGACCGTCGACACCGGGGTGGGAGATCCGGGCGGGCGCGGCAAGGGTGAGGTGCGCTACCGGGTGAGGACCTGCTTCTCCCCCGCCTCCACCGCGAAGTCCAGCCGGTTGCCGGGCGGCGGGAACGGGCAGATGAAGTGGTCGGCGAAGGCGCAGGGCGGCAGGTAGGCGCGGTTCAGGTCCAGCACCGTGCGGCCCTCCTCGTCCGGCGCGGGCAGGGTGATGAAGCGGAACCGGTAGGTGTCCCGGCCGCTGGTGGCATCGGCGATCACGCCGCTCAGGCCGCCGGCCGAGCCGCTGACCGTCAGCGTCCGGTGCTCCCCGGCCACGGTGAACGCGATCTGTCCGCTGACGGCCAGCGGGCGCTCCTTGCCGTCGGCGTTCGGGACGACCACCGCCCGCGCCTGCTCGGCCTCGAACGGGGTGAAGACCGCCGGGACGGCCCACTCCGGCGAGTAGGGGTAGGCGGAGATGCCCGCGAACGACGCGCGTCGGGGCGAGGCCGGGTCGAAGACCCGCAGGGCCAGCTGGCCCTCGCGCTCGATCGGCACCAGCAGCAGCTCGCCCAGCGACGCGGTGTCCGGCGCCGGGTCGGTGTCCGGGCGCAGCAGCACCTCGCCGTCGACGGGAGCGGCCCCGCCCGCGACGGCCAGCCCGTCGGCGGCCGCCGCCCGGACCCGGACGCCCTCGGCGTCGGTCCACCAGAGCCCGGGCAGCCCGGGGATCTCCGCCGGCTCCGGCTCCAGCCAGTACGTGCCGGTGAGCGCGAGCTGGCCGTGCGGGGTGCTGACCGCAGCCGCCCGCCGATCGCTCCAGTGCTTCCATTCCTCCGCGGCCGTCGCCGTCATCGGCTCGCCCTCCCACTGTGGTCCAGGGCCCGCCGGGCGGGCCGTCCGTACTGCACTCACCCCATCGAACATCCGGTACCCGGGCCGGGCATTCCCGGCACCGGATTCCGTCGCGCGGCTGTCACACCGCTCAATACGCCGGTCACATCGTCACACCGCACCCCATGCGTGCCCGGTCGCACCCCGCCGGCCGGCCGGCCCTTCAGTCCTTGATCCGGCGGAACAGGCCCTCCTGCACCACCGAGACCACCAGCCGGCCGCTGCGGTCGAAGATCTGCCCGCGGGCCAGGCCCCGGGCACCGTGGGCTATCGGGGACTCCTGCTGGTAGAGCAGCCAGTCGTCGGTGCGGAACGGCCGGTGGAACCACATCGCGTGGTCCAGTGAGGCCATGTCGAAGTGACGGGTGCCCCAGAGCGGCTCCACGGGGGCGCGGACGGCGTCCAGCAGGGTCATGTCGCTCGCGTAGGTGAGCGCGCAGACGTGGATCAGCGGGTCGTCCGGGAGCTCGCCGTTGGTCCGCAGCCAGACGCCGCTGCGCGCCTCGACGCCTTCGAGCTCCTCGGTGGTCCAGCGCAGCCGGTCGACGTAGCGGATGTCGAACGGCTGGCGCCGGCTGATGAACGGGGGCAGCTCGCCGAGCCGGGAGCCGACCTCGTCCAGCGCGCTGGGCAGCTTCTCCGGGGCGGGCACCTCGGGCATCGGGAACTGGTGCTCGATGCTGTCCGGCTCCGGGGCGTGGAAGTCGGCGGTCAGCGCGAAGATCGACCGGCCGCCCTGGATCGCCAGCACCCGGCGGGTGGTGAACGAGCGGCCGTCGCGCAGCCGGTCCACCTGGTAGACGATCGGCACGCCCGGCACACCGGGGCGCAGGAAGTAGGCGTGCAGCGAGTGGACCGGCCGGTCGCCGTCCACGGTGCGCCCCGCCGCAACCAGGGCCTGGCCGGCGACCTGTCCGCCGAACGTGCGCTGGAGCGCCTCCTCGGGGCTGCGCCCGCGGAAGATGTTCAGCTCGATCTGCTCAAGGTCCAGCAGCGCGACGAGATCGTCGACCGGGGTACTCATGGAACACGTCCTCTCCGGGCCGCCGCCCGGTCGGAGGTCTTCCGCCCGGCTGCCGCGATCCGTTCTCTCGAATTCTCCAGCTCAATCGAATTCCTCAGCGAGCCGGGGCATTCCCGCCGACGGGACCACGGACGCCGATTCACTCGAACGAGGTCGAACGACGCCGAACGGGGTCGAACGGGGTCGAACGGGGTCTGACGCGGCCGTCGGGGACGGCCCACCGAGACGGCCCGCCGGGACACCCCGCAGAACACGCGCACCCGGATGCCCTCAGAGCCCCGACTGCCGCACGGTGATGTTGAGCCGCCCGGTCAGCCCCAGCGCCGGGTCCGCCGTCCCGGGCAGGGTCTTCGTCACGCCGTGGTACGCGAACCGGGCCGGGCCGCCGAAGACCAGGAGGTCCCCGCTGCGCAGCTCCAGGTCGGTCCACGGCCTGGTCCTGGTCTCGGTGTTGCCGAGCCGGAAGACGCACGTGTCGCCGAGCGACAGCGAGACCACCGGGGCGTCCGCCCGTTCGTCGCGGTCCTGGTGCAGGCCCATCCTGGCGCCGTGCGGATAGTGGTTGACGATCGCGGTGTCCGGCGCGTACCCGGCCGCGCCCGCGACCTCGCCGACGGCCGCACCGTACGCCTCGGCCACCGCCCGCCGGGCGAGCCCGTCGAGCTCGGGCGGGAACGGCTTGACCGGCGTGCCGTCCTCGGCGGTGCGGGAGTAACCGTACGGGTACCAGTGCCACCCCAGGCTGACCATCCGCACGGACATCAGCCCGCCGGTGGGCATCCGGACGGTGTGCATCCCGGCGGGCGGGCGGGCCCACGCACGGCAGGCGGCGACCAGCCGCAGCTGCGCCGCCGCGTCCAGCCAGCCCGGGAGCAGCACGGCGCCGGGCGCCGGCTCGGACCGCGCGCGCCCGGCGGCCGCGTCGACGTCGGAGGGGCCGTCGGAAGGGCCACCGGAGGGACCGTCGAAGGATTCGCCGAACAACTCGCCCTGGGTCACTCCCCCATCCTCGCGCACCGCTCCGACAACGGCCCCGGGCGCCGCACCGGCCCGAACCGCACCGCACCGCCCCCACCGACCTGCACCTGCACCCACCCGCGCCGGCCCGCACGCCGACGGCCGCCTCCCCGCAGCGCGGGAGGGCGGCCGTCGGACCGGGCCGGATCAGACGCTGAGGGTCTGGCCCGGGAAGATCAGGTTCGGGTTGGCACCGATGACCTTGGCGTTCTTGTTGTACAGCTCGTGCCAGTCGACGCCCTGGGAGGCGGCGATGGTGCTCAGGGTGTCGCCGGCCTTGACGGTGTAGCCGCCCTTGGCCTGCTTCACGTCGTTCGAGGTCCAGCCCTTGCCCTGCTTCGCGGCCTGGTCGGCCTTCGGCGCGGCGGCGGCCTTCGGGGCCTCGGCGGCCTTGGGGGCGGCCTTCGGCGCGGCGGCGGCCTTGGGGGCCTCGGCGGCCTTCGGCGCGGCCGGCTTCGGGGTCGCGGTGGCGGCCGGGGCGGCCGGCTTGGCGGCGGGGGCGGTGGTCGCCGGGGCGGCGGTGTCGACCGCGGCCGGGGCGCCGCCCTTGGTCAGACCGCCCTTGACGGAGCAGACGGGCCAGGCGCCCGGGCCCTGCGAGGCGAGGACCTTCTCGGCGACGGCGATCTGCTGCGCCTTGGTGGCCAGGTTGGCCTGCGGGGCGTAAGCGGTGCCACCGAAGGCGGCCCAGGTGCTGGAGGTGAACTGCAGACCGCCGTAGAAACCGTTGCCGGTGTTGATGGCCCAGTTGCCGCCGCTCTCGCACTGGGCGACGGCGTCCCAGGTGGAGACGGAGGCGGCGGAGGCCGAGGTGGCCGTGACGAGGCCGGCCACCGGCAGGGCCGCGACTGCGGCGCCTGCCACGACAGCCATCCGGACGCGGTTGCGCTTGGTGGCGGAGGTGGAGGTGGCAGCGGCGATCTCGTTACGGAAAGTCATGGCGTTCCTCTCGACAGCCCCGGGCGGGCATGCGGAACCAAGCCCTGGAGAAGGACTGGAATCGCCGGCCGCGTCCGTCGGGCGGCCGGAGACGTGTCGGACGTCCCGCGCCGCCCCTGGCCACCCGCCACGCACCGGCGACCTGTTCGAGCGGTCGCATCGGCGGGCACGGCCGGCGCCGGGAGAAAACCGGCGGGCTGTGCGTCGGGGGTGAACCCGGGTGGTGCTCGTTGCACCGCCAAAGAAGCTACGAGTCGGCCGTCGGGGATCCAAACAGTTACGGGTCTCCCCAGCTCAGCAGGGGATTACCGCCGGTAACAGCCCGCCATTCATGCCCTGAATGTCCGTTTTAGGCGTCATTTCCTAGATCAAACATCGACAGGCCGTGGCTCACCTCACACGTCGAATCCGGCAGCCCCGCCACCCGGATCGACACATTGCGATGCCATCGACACCCTCCGCGATCGAATCCGGGGCAATTCCCGTCACCCCGGTCCCCCACCCGTGACCCCTGCCACAAGGGCCCGTTGGGCAGGGCGGCCGGGCCGTCCCCGTCTCCGGCTCGAACAGGGCCGGCCTCCACGACCGCCACCGGGCCGCCCCGTCCGATCCCCGACACCGCACCGAGGAGACCATCAGTGCCGCGCATGCTCGACGTCAGCGACGAGGTCCGTTCCGAGATCGGCGACGACGAGGCCGACCGCCTGCTCGGCGGCGCCCACGCGCCCGACAGCTACGAGTGCACCTCCTGCCGCACGCCCGGCGACGCGCTCCAGGAGCCCACCAGCACCGTGCTGTTCGTCGGCGAGGAGACGGCGGTCCTGGCCTTCGCGCACGCCCGCTGCATCCCCTCCCAGGTGGTCCCGGTCTCCGAGGAGCAGCTGGCCGGCGCCGTCCGCAGCATCAGCCAGGCCCAGGGCGACCCGGCCGCCGACGCCGCTCCCGCCCACCCGCAGCCGCCGCTCCCCGCCCCGGCAGCGGTTCCCGGACCCGCCCCGGCCCCGGACGCGGCGTCCGCCCCGGAGGCCGGCCGGCCCGGCACGCCGGGCCAGGCCGCGATCCTCGGCATCACCTGCGGGCTGGTGCTGCACGGCGACACCGGCCACGCCTCCCTGGTCGTCGAGCCGACCGGCCCGGTCGGCCGGCCGGGCACCATCACCGGCGAGGACGAGTTCCTCGACCTGCTCCAGGACGCGGGCTTCCAGCCGGTCACCGACCTCGACAAGACGCCGGACCAGCTGCCGGGCTGGTCGGTGCTGGTCGCGATGGGCAAGCTGCACGCCGTCCTCCAGCCCTCGGCGGCGGGCGGCAGCACCGGCTGGTGGCAGGCCCACCAGCCGCTCCAGGTGACCGACGCCTGGCGGTTCGCCGCCAACCAGCTCGGCGAGGTCACCATGTACGCCGTCCCGGCCGGCACGGTCGGCCGGCAGCCGCGCGAGGACCTGCTGCGCCAGGCGCTGGAGCGGGCGGTGGCGCTGGGTCAGGTGGTCGCGGCCTCCCTCCCGCTCGCCGGCACCTGAGCCGGACCCGGCCGGGGCGGCCGGGAGGCGGCCAGGAGGCGCCGGTGGGCGTGGGGTGGCCGCCGTGGCCCTGGGACGGCCGGCCGTGGGGTGGCCGCGGGGCCTGCCGGAACACCGCCCCGCGTCCACCGCCGCGCGGCCGCCCCGGCCCGCCGCTCCCCGGCCACCCGGCCGCCGGCGGCGGCCGCCGACCCGCATCCCCGGGCGTGCTCGCTCGTTGGGCCCTGCGTGTACAGCTACGACGGCCCCTCCTCCCCCCGGCGTTCCACCACCGCCTCCCGCGCGATCCCGGGCATGCGCCCGTCGTACGACGCGGAGCACCCGCACTCGGCGACGCCGATCTACGACGAGCTGTACTCCGAGTACCGCCGGCTCTTCCGGGCGCTGCCGGGCGACCGTTCCGGCGAGGAGGACCTGGCCTTCACCGGCTTCGCCGTGCGGGACGCCGCCCCCGCACGCAGCGAGCCGCGCCCCTATCCGCCGCAGCACCAGGCCTTCCAGACGTACGCGGGCCAGGCGATCGGCATCCCGCAGTTCATGCCCGGCCGGCCGGGCGGCCCCGAGCACACCGGGCCGGCGGAGCAGCCCTTCGGATCCGGCGGCCACAGCGGCCACCCCGGCCACCCGCACGACCACGGCACCGCCCACGGACGCCACCCCAATGACGGCGCCGGCCCGTACGCGACCGGCTTCCACCCGACCACCGCCCCCGGCCGGCCTGCGGGCGTTCAGACCGGGGGACAGCCCGGCGGCCAGGCGGGCGGCCAGCCCGGCAGTCAGGCGGGCACCGGTCAGGGCTGGATCGCGGCCGGCTACCTGGGCTCCGCCCCGCAGCCGCCCGCCGCGCCCGTCCCCGCGCCGGCCCCGGTGACGGTCCCGGTCCCGGCGCCCGCCCCGGCCCCCGGCGCGACCACCGGCGGCCGTCACCGCAGCCTGCTCTCCCTCCCCCCGGGCCGCGGCACCGACCACCGCTGACCGGGCGGGGCCGGCCGGCACCGCGGAGGGGCCGGCGCGCGACGACGGAAGGGCCTCGCCGTCCGGTCCCGAGACCGGACGGCGAGGCCCTTCCGCAGCTACGACCGCGTCCTACTTCTTCTTGCGCTTCTCCCGCACGCGCACCGAGATCGAGATCGGCGTGCCGACGAAGCCGAACTCCTCGCGCAGCCGGCGCTCGATGAACCGGCGGTAGCCCGCCTCCAGGAAGCCCGAGGCGAACAGCACGAAGCGCGGCGGACGGGTGCCCGCCTGGGTGCCGAACAGGATGCGCGGCTGCTTGCCGCCCCGGATCGGGTGCGGGTGGGCGGCCACCAGCTCGCCGAGGAAGGCGTTCAGCCGGGCGGTGGTGATCCGGGTCTCCCAGCCCTCCAGCGCGGTCTCGATCGCCGGGACGAGCTTCTCCATGTGCCGGCCGGTCTTCGCCGAGACGTTGACCCGGGGGGCCCACTGCACCTGGACGAGGTCGCGCTCGATCTCGCGCTCCAGGTAGTAGCGGCGCTCCTCGTCGAGCTGGTCCCACTTGTTGTAGGCGATGACGACGGCGCGCCCGGCCTCGACGGCCATCGAGATGATCCGGGTGTCCTGCTCGGCGAGGGTCTCGCTGGCGTCGACCAGGACGACCGCGACCTCGGCCTTCTCCAGCGCGGCGGCGGTGCGCAGCGAGGCGTAGAAGTCGGCGCCGGCGGTCAGGTGGACCCGGCGGCGGATGCCGGCGGTGTCGACGAACTTCCAGGTCTTGCCGCCGAGCTCGATCATCTCGTCGACCGGGTCACGGGTGGTGCCGGCCAGCTCGTTGACGACCACCCGCTCCTCGCCGGCGACCTTGTTGAGCAGGCTGGACTTGCCGACGTTCGGCCGGCCGATCAGCGCGATGCGGCGCGGGCCGCCGGGGGCGGCGTCGCCGAAGGTCTGCGGCGGGGCCTCGGGCAGCGCGGCCATCACGGCGTCGAGCAGGTCACCGGAGCCGCGGCCGTGCAGGGCGGAGACCGGGAATGGCTCGCCGAGGCCGAGCGACCAGAGGTAGGCGGCCTCGGCCTCGGTGGACGGGCCGTCGACCTTGTTGGCGCAGAGCACGGTCGGCTTGCCGGCCCGGCGGATGATCTTGATCAGGGCTTCGTCGGTGTCGGTGGCGCCGACGGTGGCGTCGACCACGAACAGCACCGCGTCGGCCTGCTCGATGCCGAGCTCGGCCTGGGCGGCGACCATGGCGTCGATGCCGAGGACGTCGATCTCCCAGCCGCCGGTGTCGACGACCTTGAAGCGGCGGCCGTTCCAGGCGGCCTCGTAGGTCACGCGGTCGCGGGTGACGCCGGGCTTGTCCTCGACGACCGCCTCGCGGCGGCCGATGATGCGGTTGACGAGGGTCGACTTGCCGACGTTCGGGCGGCCGACGACGGCCAGCACCGGCAGCGGGGCGTGGCTGCCGTCGCCGAGGCCGTCGACGTCGTCGATGTCGAAGCCCTCCTCGGCGGCGAGCGCCATGAACTCGGCGTACTCGGAGGCGTCCAGCTCGCCGTGGCCGGCGGTGGAGTGCTCTGCGGTCATGTTCGTACTGTCCGTTTCCCGGCCCGGCCCTTCCCAGGGACGTGCCGTGCGTACCTGCCCCTCCGGGGCAGCGCGAATGGTTCCGGGTGCCACCATGGCACCCCGTTCATCGGATGGTCGGCTTTCACTCGTTCCGGGCGGCCGGACCGTCCCCGACGGCCGGACCGTCCCGGGCGGCCGGGCCGCGTCAGACCAGCGCGGCCCCGGCCCGCTCCGCCACCAGGGCGGTGATCCGGTCGATCACCTGCTCCAGGGTGAGCGTGCTGGTGTCCACCAGGACCGCGTCCACGGCCTGGGTGAGCGGCGCGGTGGCCCGCGAGGAGTCCGCCGCGTCCCGGCGCGCCAGGTCGGCGGCCATCGCGGTGATGGTCGCCTCGTCGACGCCCTTGGCCCGCAGTTCGGCGGCCCGGCGCTCGGCGCGGGCCGTCTCGGAGGCGGTCAGGAAGATCTTGACGGTGGCGTCCGGGAAGACCACGCTCCCCATGTCCCGGCCCTCGGCGACGATGCCGCGCGCGGCGACCTCGGCGCAGCCGCGCTGCAGCTCGACCAGCCGGGTGCGCACCGCCGGCACCGCGGCGACGGCACTGACGTGCGCGGTCACCTCGGGGCCGCGGATCGGGCCGGCGACGTCCCGGCCGTCCACGGTGATGGTCGGGCCGTCCGCGTCCGTACCGGACACGATCACCGGCTTGCCGCACGCGACGGCCACCGCCTCCGGGTCGTTGACGTCGACGTCGTTGGCCAGCATCCACCAGGTCATCGCCCGGTACATGGCACCGGTGTCCAGGAAGCTCAGGCCAAGTCGGGCGGCGACCGCCCGGGAGACGGTCGACTTGCCGGAGCCGGAGGGTCCGTCGATGGCGACGACGACCGGGGCGTGCGCTCGGTCGGCAGTGTCCACGGCGCGAACCTCTCTCTGAATCTCTGAGCACGGCAACCCGTAAGGACGGGGAAGCCGGGGATGGTCTCCCTCAAGGTTAATGGACCGCCGCCCCACCCGGACCCGCCGGTGACGGGCCCGCTCCGCCCCTCCCGGACGCACCGCTCACGGCGAGCACCACGCGGCATCGCGAGCACCGCTAGGACAACGAGCACGACGCGGACAGCGAGCGGACGCCGCCAGAACGACGAGCAGCGCCAGAACGGCGAGCACTGCCATATTCGGCGAGCGCTGTCGTCAACGGCGAGCGCCCTTCATCAACGGCGAGCACCGCCGGAACCGCAGGACGTCAGTCCCGCACGCTCCAGCCGCTCGCCCGCAGCGCCGCCGTCAGCGGACGCACCGCCGCCGGCGCCACCGACAGCTGGACGAAGCCCACCTGCTGCCCGGTCGAGTGCTCGATGTCGACGTCCTCGATGTTCACGCCCGCCGCACCGACCTCGCCGAACAGCCGGCCGAGCTCGCCGGGCTGGTCGCCGAGGACGACGGCGACCGTCTCGTACCGGGTGGGCGGCGCGCCGTGCTTGCCGGGGATCCGCGCCTGGCCGGTGTTGCCGCGCCGCATGACCGCCGCGATGCCCGCGGCGCCGTCCTGCCGCTCGGCCTCCTCGGCGGCCTGCAGCGCGCGCAGCGCGGCGACGGTCTCGCCGAGGTCGGCGGCGACCTCCTCCAGCACGTCGGCGACCGCACCGGCGTTGGCGGAGAGGATGTCCACCCACATCGCGGGGTTGGAGGCGGCGATCCGGGTCACATCGCGCACGCCCTGGCCGGAGAGCCTTATGGCGGTCTCGTCGGCGTTCTCCAGCCGGGCGGCGACCAGCGAGGAGAGCAGCTGGGGGGCGTGCGAGACCAGGGCGACCGCGCGGTCGTGCGCCGCGGCGTCCATGACGATCGGCACGGCCCCGCAGAGCGCGACCAGTTCGAGGACGGCGTTCAGCGTTCCGGTGTCGGTGTCGGGGGTGGGGGTGAGCACCCACGGCCGGCCCTCGAAGAGGTCCGCCCGGGCGGCCAGCGGTCCGGAGCGCTCGCGTCCGGCCATCGGGTGGCCGCCGATGTAGTGGGTGGTGTCACAGCCGAGCGCGGCGACCTCGGCGCGCGGGCCGGCCTTCACGCTGGCGACGTCGGTGTAGCAGCGCGCCAGCCCGCGGCGCTGGCAGTCGGCGAGCACCTTGCCGACCAGCGCCGGCGGAACGGCGATGATCGCGAGGTCGACGGGCCCGTCGGCGGGCTCGGTGATCCCCGCGCCCAGCGAGGCGGCGGTACGGGCGGCGTCCGGGTCGGCGTCCTCCAGATGGACCGTCAGGCCCCGTCCGGTGAGGGCGAGCGCGGCGGAGGTGCCGATGAGTCCGGTACCGACGACGGCGGCTGTGCGCATGGCGGGGTGGCTCTCCTCACGGAACTGCGCGGAACACGGTCGACTGCGACACGGTCACCCGCGGGGAGCGGGTCGGCCCCCATCCTCCCCCATCACCGCCGCCGCCCGTACCGCAACCGCACCACCGCCCCCGGCCGTCCCCCCTCACGCGGCCCGCGCCACCAGGCGCCCGCGGCGCCGCCCGCCCGCCGCGCACGGCGGAAAACCGGCGCCGCGGGCGCCCGCGCACGGCAGGATGGGCCGCCGACGGTACGCGACGAAGGGGTTGGCCGGGTGAACGATCAACACAGCAGCGACCAGCATCGACCGCACGACGACGACGGCGCCGGGGGAACCGGCGAGCCCGCCCCCGCCCCTGCCGTCCCCGCCGTCCCCTCGGTCCTGGACTCCGTGGTCGTCCACGCGGCCGGCGCGGTCTGCCGCCGCCGGGCCCGGGCGGCCCTGCCCCCGGGCGGACGCCTCCGGCTGACCGGCCTGCCCGACGGGCTCGACCCGCGCTCGCTGCGCGCCCGGGTGCTCGCCGGCCCGGCCGGCACCGCCGTCACCGAGGCCCGCCTGGAGGCCGTCGCCGAACTCCGCGAGCCCTCCGAACTGCCGGAGCTGCGCCGGAGGCTGGACGCCGCCGAGGAGCACGGCGAAGCCCTGCGCGAGCAACACCGGCTGGTCCTCGCCGCGATCGCCGAGACCTCCGCGCTGCGCGCCGTCCCCCCGCCCCGCCGCCCTGACGAACCGCTGCGCCGCACGCCCGCCGACGCCTGGCTGGAGCTCGCCGCGTTCGTCGACGAGCGCCTCACCGGCCTCCACGAGCGCGCCGGGCGGCTCGCCCACGAGATCGAACTCGCCGACCACGAGCTCCGGGTGCTGGCCGACCGGCTCGCCCGGCTGTCCCCCGCGGAGCGGCACGAGACCGTCGAGACCACGACGACCGCCCTGCTCACCCTCACCGCCCCCGGCCCCCAGGGCTCCCCCTCCGGGGCGAACCCCCCGGCCGAGCCGGATCCCGGGACCCCGCCGGACCCCGGGACCACTCCGGCCCCCGGGACCCTGCTGGACCTCGAACTGGAGTACACCGTCCAGGCCGCCCGCTGGGTGCCCTCCTACCGGCTCGCCTACCGCCAGGGCGCCGACACCGGTCACCTCCTGCTGCGCGCCTCCGTCGCCCAGCAGACCGGCGAGGACTGGACGGGCGTGCGCCTCGCCCTCTCCACCGCCGACCTCGACCGCCGCACCGACCTGCCCAAGCTGCGCTCGCTGCGGATCGGCCGCAGCCAGCCGGCCCCGGCGCCCTCCGGCTGGCGCGAGCCCCCGCCGGGACTGGCCGAGCTGTTCACCGGCTACGACGCGGCCGGCCCCCGCCCGGTGCCGCACCACCCGCACCGTCCGCAACACCCGCACCCGGTGCCCGGCGGGCCCGCCGTCGCCCTGGCCGCCGCCGAACCCCGGCTCTCCGCCCCGGTCAGCCCCGTCGTCCCGGCGCCGGCCCCGCTTCCGCCGCCGTCCGCCGCACCTGCACCCGCACCGCAGCCCCCGGGCGGACTCGCCCGCGCCCGCACCCGCGGCCTCCGCTCGGCCGACGAAGCAGGCGGACCCGGCGCCCCCGCCGGACCCGGCGGACCCGGCGAGCCGGTCGCCGCCTTCGGCTACGGCGCACCCCCGCCCGCCCCCGGCTCCCCGGCCCCTGGCGTCCACGCCGAGACGGAGCTCGCCCGGTTCGCCGCCCCCGCGCCGTTCACGCCCCCGCCCGGCCCGCCGGTCCCGGACGGAACCCTGCTCGACTACCCCGCCCTGGAGCTGTCCGGCCCGGACGCCCCCGCCGACCGCCGCGGCACCCTGCACCACCCCGACCACTTCGGCCACCCCGGCGGCCACCCCCGCCACCCCGGCCACCCGGCCCCCGGACTGACCCGCCTCCCCCTGCCGCACCACGCCGTGCCGCCGCGCGTCTCGGCCGGCTCCTTCGACCACCGCTTCGACGCCGTCGCCCCCGCCGACCTGCCGTCCGACGCCACCTGGCACACCGTCACGATCGGCGAGATCCCGGTCAGCGTGAGCCCCGAGTACGTCACCGTGCCCGCCGTCGAGGAGCGGGTCTACGCCACCCTGGTGATCACCAACGCCACCGCGCAGGCCGTGCTCGCCGGACCGGTCGAGGTGACCGTCGACGAGGAGTTCCTGCTGACCGCCGCCCTGCCCACCCTCGCCCCCGGCGGTGTGCGCCGACTGGGCATCGGTGTCGCCGAGTCGGTCGAGGTGACGCGCCGTACCGAGCTGCGCGAGTCCACCGCGGGCATGCTGAACAGCAGCACCGTGCTCGACCACCGGGTGCACGTCGAGCTGGCCAACCGGCTCGGCCGCCCGGTCACCGTCGAGGTCCGCGAACGGGTACCGGTCAGCTCCGACGCCGACATCCGGATCGAGGAACGGCCCGGCTGGCACGCACCGGACGAACCGTCCACCGAGTGCCCGCCCAGCACCCGGCTCCGGCGGGTCGAGCTGCCGCCGGGCGGCCGGGCCGAGCTGGACGGCGGCTACCAGATCAGAATCCCGGCCGGAAAGGCCATCGTCGGCGGAAACCGGAGGAACTGAACGATGAGCACCACCCCCCTCCCCGTCACCCCGCGGCCCACGACGCCGCTGCCCGTCACCGCCGTCACCTGCCTGGAGGACCGCGCCCAGGTCGAGCGCACCGCCACCGCCGAGCTGACGGCCGGCGTCCAGCGGCTGCGCCTGGGCCCGCTCACCGCGCTCGCCGTCGACCACACCCTGCGCGCCGAGTCGGACACCCCGGGCGTGCGCGTCCTGGACGCCCGGATCACCCGGGTCTGGACGCCCCGCGCCCCGCTGCCGCCCGGCCCGGAGGGCTCCGGGCTGCGCCACCGCCTGCACGCGCTGGACGAGCGCCGCCGCGCCGAGGACCAGCTCGCCGACCGGCTGGAGGCCCGGCTGGCGCTGCTCGCCCAGCTCGCCGCCGACCTGCTGCGCGAGGTCGGCGAGGGCGCCGGCGTCGGTGAGGTGGAACGCACCCGCTGGCACCGTGAGCTGAACCGGGTCGACGCCGAGCGCGAGCGCGCCGCCGAGGAACTGCGCGCCGCCCGTCACCGGATCCGCGCCCTGGAGAAGGAGCGCGGCGCGGCGCTCACCGCCGTCGAGCAGGCCGAGGAGGAGCCCGCCGAACTGGTCGCCCATCTGGACCTGACCGTCGAGGCCCGGGAGGCCGGGCCCGCCCGGCTGACCGTGAGTCACCTGGTGCCGTGCGCCCTGTGGCGGCCGTCCTACCGGGCCACCCTGGCCGAGGGCGTGCTGCGGCTGGACTCCGAGGCGGTGGTCTGGCAGCGCACCGGCGAGCCCTGGACCGGCGCCCGGCTGACCTTCTCCACCGCCCGCTCCGCCCTCGCCACCGAGCCGCCGGCGCTCGCCGAGGACGTGCTGACGCTGCGCGAGCGCACCGCCGGGGAACGGCGCACCGTCGAGGTGGAGCTGCGCGAGGAGACCATCTCCGAGCTCCGCCCGGACGGGGTGCTGCCGGGCGTGGACGACGGCGGCGAGGTGCGGGTGCTGACCGCCCCGGCACCGGCCACCGTGCCCTGCGACGGCCGGGCGCACCGGGTGCCGCTGGGTTCCTTCGAGGCGACGGCGCGCAGCGAGTACGCCTGCGCGCCGGAGCTGTCGCCGCTGGTCACCCAGGTGGTCCGGTTCCGCAGCACGGCCGGGCACCCGCTGCTCGCCGGGCCGGTCGAGCTGGTCCGCGGCAGCGGTTTCACCGGGCGCGGGCGGCTGCCGTTCACCGCGCCGGGCGCCGACGCGGAGCTGTCCTTCGGCAGCTCGGACGGCTACCGGGTGGTGCGCGAGACCGACGAGCGCCGTTCGACGGCGGGGCTGGGCCAGCGGTCGGTGACCACCCGCACGGTGCGGCTGCACCTGTCGCGGTTCTCCGGCCCGGAGGAGCGGGACGAGCAACTGGTCGCGGTGCGCGAGCGGGTGCCGGTCTCCGAGGTGTCGGCGGTGGAGGTGCGGCTGCGCAAGGAGGAGTGCTCGCCCCCGCCGGACGCCTTCGACGCCGAGGGCGTCGTGCGCTGGGACGTCCCGCTCGGCCCGGGCGCCCGCCGCACGCTGACCCTGGTGTACGAGGTGTCCGCCTCCGGGAAGGTGGCGGGCCTCTAGCGGTCCCCCGGCGCCCGGGACTCCGCCGCGGCGTCACGAACCGCCGGGCCCGGGCGCCCGCCCGGGCCCGGCCGGAGCGGGTACAACAGGAAGCATGATCCTGCACCTAGCCCCCCTGGACGACTGGCTGGCCGACCCGGGCCGGCCGTACGCGACCGCCTCGCTGCTCACCGACGGGTTCATCCACTGCTCGGCCGACGAGCAGACCGCACTCGCCGTGGCCAACGCCTTCTTCGCCGACGCCCGCGAACCGCTGATGGTGCTGCTGATCGAGGAGTCGCTGGTGGAACCGATGGTCAAGTGGGAGGCCCCGCACGGCGGCCCGCCGCCCGGGGCGACCCCCGGGGTGCTGTTCCCGCACATCTACGGGCGGCTGAACCGCACGGCGGTGGTCGGCCTGGAGAAGGTCGAGCGCGGCCCGGACGGCCGCTGGGCCGCTCTCTCCCCCTGGAGCTGACCCCGGCCCGGGCCCCACGGGCCCCCGCCACGGCCCCAGCCCCGGCCCCGACCCGGGGGGCCCGCCCCGGCCGCGCCGCTACAGCCAGCCCCGCTCCCGGGCCGCCATCCCGGCCTGGAAGCGGGTGGTGGCGCCCAGTTCCCGCATCAGCGACTGCAGCCGGCGCTGGGTGGTCCGCGCGCTCCAGCCGAGCGAACGGGCGATCGACTCGTCGGTGAGGCCGGCCGCCAGCAGCCCGAGCAGCTTGCGGTGGTCGGCCTCCGGCTCCAGCGTCCCGTCGCAGGCGCCGATCGCGGCCTGCAGCTGGACGGCGCGCTCCCACTCCGCCTCGAACAGCGTGTCCAGCGCCTGGAGGAGCGCCGAGGGGTGGATGACGTAGGCGGCGTCGAGGACGCTGTCGCCGACGCTGATCGGGATGATCGCCATCCGGTCGTCGGACATGATCATCTTCATCGGGAGCACCGGCCGCACCCGGGCCTCCTCGCCGTCGGCGACCCCGACCAGGATGTTCTTCTCCAGCCGGCCGGGCCAGGCCACCGCCTCGCGGTCGTAGACGGTCCGGAACCGCACGCCCTCCTTCAGCCGCCGGCGCTGCAGCGGGATGTTGGCCACCGGGTCCTGGATGTAGGGCGGGCAGTCGAAGCCGCGGATCTGGTACTGGCTGGTCCCGGTGATGTGCTCCAGCCGCTGGGCGATGGCCTCGGCGCCGGTCAGCACCTCGACCGAGTGCGCCGGGTCGGTGTAGCGCGAGGCCTCCCGGAAGGCGTCCATCAGCCGGTGCATCTCGGCCCGGGCGTGGCGCAGTTCGGACTCCCGGTGGCCGATCAGCGTGCCGATGGCGACGTCCGGGGCGACCGGCAGGAACCGCTGCCGGTCCACCGGGGCCCGGGTGGCCATGCCCTGCTGGGCGAGCCGGTCCAGGGCCCGCAGGCTCTGCTGGAGGGTCAGGTCGCAGAAGACGGCGAGGTCCTCGGCCGTCGACTGCGGGTTGGCCACCAGCGCCGCGTAGACCCGCCCGTCCGGTCCGGCCAGTCCCAGAGCGCTGAGTGGTGCATCGGACACGGCGTCGCTCCCCGTTCGCCTCTCGCCCCGCGCCGGGTGGCGCACTCCCGCCACTCGGCGGGCCCTGGGCAGGTGGCAATCCTCGGCCACGGATCATCGGGCTGACAAGGCGATCACCGCCGATGCGGTCCGCTTCACAGCAGGACCCGCCGAACGACGGAGGGCCTCCCCGCCACTCGGCGGGGAGGCCCCGGGCGAACCGTCCGGCACGGCGCGGCAGCGGCCGTCCGTTACAGGCCGACCTCGCGCATCAGCTGGCCGACCTCGGGGTTGGTCAGCCGGCGCAGCCAGCCGGACTTCTGGTCGCCGAGCGCGATCGGGCCGAAGTGGGTGCGCACCAGCTTCTCGACCGGGAAGCCCGCCTCCGCCAGCATCCGGCGGACGATGTGCTTGCGGCCCTCGTGCAGGGTCACCTCGACCAGGTAGTTCTTGCCGACGTTCGAGACGACCTTGAAGCTGTCGGCGCGGGCGTAGCCGTCCTCCAGCTCGATGCCCTTGGCGAGCTGCTTGCCCAGGTCGCGCGGGATCGGGCCCTGGATGGCGGCCAGGTAGGTCTTGGTCACGCCGTAGCGGGGGTGGGTGAGCCGGTGGGCCAGCTCGCCGTGGTTGGTGAGCAGGATGATGCCCTCGGTCTCGGTGTCCAGGCGGCCGACGTGGAACAGCCGGGTCTCCCGGTTGGTCACGTAGTCGCCGAGGCACTGGCGGCCGTCCGGGTCCTCCATGGTGGAGACCACGCCGGCCGGCTTGTTCAGGGCGAAGAACAGGTAGGACTGGGTGGCGACGGTCAGGCCGTCCACCTTGATCTCGTCCTTCTGCGGGTCGACCCGCTTGCCCTGCTCGGTGACCCGCTTGCCGTTGACCTCGACCCGGCCCTGGTCGATCAGCTCCTCGCAGGCGCGACGGCTGCCGACGCCGGCCCGGGCCAGCACCTTCTGCAGGCGCTCGCCCTCGGGCTCGCCGAAGGTCTTGGGGAGCTTCACGGCCGGCTTGTCGTGCCGGGCCAGCACCGCGTCCTCGATCCGGGCCTGCAGCTCGCGCGAGCGCTGGGGCTGGCGGCGCGGGTCGCCCGGGGCGCCCTGGCCCTCACGGCGCGGCCGCGGGGCGGGGCCGGGACGGCGCCCGGTGAAGCCGCCGCGGGCCGGGGTGGCGTTGGGGCCGCCGCCGTACTCGGGGCGGTCGTACTTGCGCTCCTCGGGCCGCAGCGGGCGGTCCGGGTAGCGGCGGTCGTCCCTGCGGTCGTCCCGACGGCTGTCGCGCCGGTCGTCGCGGCCGTACGAGCCCGAGCCGCCGCGCGGGGCCGAGCCGCCCCGGCCGCCGCCGGAGCCGCCGCCGTACGAACCCCCGCCGCGCGCGCCGGAGCCACCGCGCCCCGAGCCGCCCCCGTAGGAGCCGCCCCGGCCCGAGCCACCCCCGTAGGAGCCGCCTCGGCCGCCCCCGCCCTGTCCGCCGCGACCGCTGCCGCCGCCGCTGCTGTTCCTGCCGTTGCCACTGCTACGCATCAAAGTGTCCGTACGTCGTTACCGTCTGGGCTGTGCGGTCGTTTCGGCCGACCTCACCGCCCCCTACCGATCGGGCGCAGCCCGACCGGCCTCGCCACTGCCGTCCGCGGCCTGCGCGGCAGCGGCGGCGACCGCCTCCGCGATCATCGTGCCCTCCAGGGACTCCGCTTCCACGTCGTCGACCTCGGGCAGGAAGGGAGCGAGCTCCGGCAGCTCGTCCAGGCCGCGGAGCCCCATCCGTTCCAGGAAGTAGTTCGTCGTCCGATACAGGATCGCACCTGTTTCGGGCTCGGATCCGGCCTCTTCCACCAGTCCTCGCTGTACCAGGGTACGCATCACACCGTCACAGTTCACACCGCGGACGGCCGAGACCCGCGATCTGGACACCGGCTGCCGGTACGCGACCACCGCGAGGGTCTCCAGTGCGGCCTGGGTCAGCCGGGCCTGCCGGCCGTCCAGGACGAAGCGGTCGACGGCCGGGGCGCAGGCGGCGCGGCTGTAGAAGCGCCAGCCGCCGGCCACCAGCCGCAGGTCGAAGCCCCGCCCCTGGGCGGTGTACTCGGCGGACAGCCCGCGCAGGGCCGCCGCCACCTCCGCGCGCGGGCGTTCCAGCACCGACGCCAGGTGGGCCTCGTCGGCCGGTTCGTCGACGATCATCAGGATCGCCTCCAGCTCGGCCCGCAGCCCGGGCCCGTCGTGCGCCCGCGGCCCGTGGTCCACCGCCTCCGCCTCCGCTGCCGGCCCGGCCACCGCCGGCACCGCCACGGCCACCGCCGGCGGCGCGGACGCCGGCTCCGGCTCCGGCTCCGGTACGGCCACCGCCTCCGGTACGGACCCCGGCCCCGTATCCGGTACGGCCACCGCCGCCGCCACCGCCGCCACGCCCGGCGCCGGCTCCAGCCACTCCCCGGCGCGCGGCCGGCCCGGCACCCCGAGCACCCGCCGGGCCGGCCGCCCGCCGCCCGTACCGCCGTTCCCGGCCGTCATCGCCCGTCCTCCTCGCCCTTCGCCGCCCGCGCCGCGGCCTCGCCGGCCGGCCGGTCGAACTCGTCCGTCACGTCCACCGCGCCCCGGTCCGCCTGGGCCACCCACCGCACCACGAGTTCGCCGAGCGCGTCCGGCTGCTCGAAGGCGAGCACCCGCTCCCGGTAGAGCTCCAGCAGGGCCAGGAACCGGGCGACCACGACCATGGTGTCCGGCGCGTCGGCGACCAGCCGCTGGAAGGTGGCCTCGCCCAGTTCGGTCAGCAGCCCGGCCACCAGGCCCGCCTGCTCGCGCACGCTGACCGGCGGGCTGTGGATGTGGTCGACGAGGACGACCGGCGCGGGCCTGGGGGCCGTCGCCCGGGCGGCGAGCTCCGCGAGGCGTTCGGCGCCGACGCCGATCACGACCTCGGGCAGCAGCGCGGCGTACCGGGGCTCCAGGCCGGCGGTCCGGGGCCGCAGCATCAGCTCGGCGGCCCAGCGCTCGCCGAACAGCGCCGCGGCCCGCTTGTACGCCCGGTACTGCAGCAGCCGGGCGAAGAGCAGGTCACGGGCCTCCAGCAGGGCGAGGTCCTCGTCGTCCTCGACCTCGGCGGCGGGCAGCAGCCGGGCCGCCTTGAGGTCCAGCAGGGTGGCGGCGACGACCAGGAACCCGGTCGCCGCGTCGAGGTCCCAGTCCGGTCCCATGGCGCGGATGTGCGCCATGAACTCGTCGGTGACGGTCGCCAGCGCGATCTCGGTGACGTCCATCCGGTGCTTGGCGATCAGGCTCAGCAGCAGGTCGAACGGGCCCTCGAAGTTGTCCAGCCGGACCCGGAAGCCGCCCTGCAGCCCGTCCTGCGGCGCACCGGGCGCACCCGGTGGATCCGGCGTGCCCGGCCCGGCCGCTCCGGCGGCGGCCTGGGCGACGGCGGGACTCTCGGGCGTACTCGGCATGACGGTCCATCTTCACCCGCCCGCGGCGCCCGCCCCGCACCGGGGCCCGCCGACACGCCGGACCGCGCCGCGCCGGACCGCATCGTGCCGCGCCGGACCGTGCCGTACTGAACCGTGCCGTACTGAACCGTCCCGCAACGGGCCGCGACAGGCCGTAGCGGGCCGCACCGAACCTCCCCGGACCCCCCGCGGCCCCGAGGAACGCGTTCAGCGCCCGCGCAGCCGCCGCACCAGGATGCTCGCCTCGCCGCGCTGCTCCAGGTCCGCCAGCACCACCGCGATGGCCTCCCGGACGATCCGGCCGCGGTCCACCGCCAGGCCGTGCTCACCGCGGAGCACCAGCCGGGTGTGTTCGAGGTCCATCAGTTCCTCGGCGGACACGTACACGGTGATCTTCTCGTCGTGCCGCTCGCGCCCGGTCGGGCGGCGGGGGGCACGGCTGCGCGGACGGGGCCGCCCCGCGGCACCCGTCTGGTCCTCGGCCGCCCCGACGTGCTGGCGCGGCGCCGGGGCCGCGGCACGGCCGCCCTGCGCGGCCTTGGCGGCCGCCGTCGTGGCGCTGCCCGGCGCGGTGGCACCCTGGCCGCCCGGCTGCGCGGGGGCGGGCACGGTGGCCGCCCCCTGGGCGCCCGCGGTGCGGCGCGGCGCGCGCCTGGCCGCCGTCCGGTCCCCGGACGGCTCGGCGCCGCCCTCGGCGTGCTCCGGGCCCTCGCCGCCGACGGCGGAGCCGGCACCGCCGGTGACGTCGGTGCCCTCGGCGTCGTCCGCCTCACCGACGCCGTTGACCGCCCGCGCGGTCTCCGGTCTGGGCGCCTCGGCGGCCGAACGCGACGCGAGGGACGGCGACAGCGCCATCCCGCCGGTGGTCCGGAACAGCTCGTCGGCACCCGGGAGACTCACTCGGCGGGGCGGCACCGGTCGAGCACCTCCCTGGCGAGCTGGCGGTAGGCGGCGGCACCGACCGAATTGGTCGCGTACGTCGTGATCGGTTCGCCGGCGACGGTGGTCTCCGGGAAGCGCACGGTCCGCCCGATGACGGTGTGGAAGACGTGGTCGCCGAACGCCTCGACGACGCGTGCCAGCACCTCGCGGCTGTGCACGGTGCGCGAGTCGTACATGGTCGCGAGGATGCCGTCCAGCCGCAGCTCGGGGTTGAGCCGCTCGCAGACCTTCTCGATGGTCTCGGTGAGTAGCGCGACGCCGCGCAGCGCGAAGAACTCGCACTCCAGCGGCACGATGACGCTGTGAGCGGCCGTCAGCGCGTTGACCGTCAGCAGGCCGAGGGAGGGCTGGCAGTCGATGATGACGTAGTCGTAGTCGGGCAGCAGCGGCTTCAGGGCGCGCGCGAGCGCGGACTCCCGGGCGACCTCGCTGACCAGCTGCACCTCGGCGGCGGAGAGGTCGATGTTGGACGGCAGCAGGTCCATGCCCGGCACGGCCGTCTTGAGCAGCACCTCGTCGGCCGTCAGCCCGCGCTCCATCAGCAGGTTGTAGACGGTGACGTCGAGTTCCATCGGGTTGACGCCGAGGCCGACGGAGAGGGCGCCCTGGGGGTCGAAGTCGACGAGCAGCACGCGGCGGCCGTACTCGGCGAGCGCCGCGCCCAGGTTGATGGTCGACGTGGTCTTGCCGACGCCGCCCTTCTGGTTGCACATCGCGATGATCTGCGCGGGGCCGTGCTCGGCCACCGGCGCGGGGATCGGGAAGTAGGGCTGGGGGCGGCCGGTGGGGCCGATCCGCTCGCGGCGCTGGCGGGCGGCGTCGGGGGCGAGCGTGGCCGCGTACTCCGGGTCCGGCTCGTACTCGGCGTCGGGGTCGTCGTAGGCGCCGTAGGCGAACTCGCCGTAGGCCAGGCCGTGGGCCGGCAGTTCGGCGTCGTAGTCGGTCACCGTGGTCACCTGTGCTGTGTTCTGGCGTGCTTCGAAAGTACGGAGAGCGACCGAGCCGACCTCGGCCGAGCCCACGGAGGGCTGCCTGGCCCCGGGCTCCTCACTCGGCTGGCCGGCGGTGTGCGCCGCCAGTCCTGGCTGACCACCCCCGGGAGCAAATGTCGACTCATTCACAAGTCGTCTTACCTCCTTGGGCATCCAGGACTCTATGTCGATTCGTCAGCGTGGCAGCATGCCGACGGTTTGCGACTCTAGGCCGTTCAAGGCGTTCGCAGCAACACAATCCACGGTAGTGGGCAGGATGTGTCGACGATCGGGCGACCCTCTGTCAAGGGAGTCGAGGGGCCCTGACTCCGGGCTTTCCGGGGTCGGGTGATACGACCGACGGAGATTGACGACAGAGCGACCCGCACCCTGCGCCCCCGATGTCATCACCGGATTCACCCCTCGTTCACACGGTGGCCGGGCGCCCCCGGTGACCCCCCGTGCACGGGCACGGCGAAGCCCCCGGCCCGGAGGAAACCGGGCCGGGGGCAACGCACGTCACACTCAGGCGAGCACGGACTCCAGGGAGACCGACTCCAGGCCGAACGCCTCGGCGACGGCGGCGAAGGTGATCTGGCCCTCGTGCACGTTCAGGCCCTTGGCGAGCGCGGCGTCGCGGCGCAGCGCCTCCTTCCACCCACGGTTGGCCAGCTCGACGACGTAGGGCAGCGTCGCGTTGGTCAGCGCATAGGTGGAGGTGTTCGGGACGGCGCCCGGCATGTTGGCCACGCAGTAGAAGACCGAGTTGTGGACCTTGAAGGTCGGCTCGGCGTGCGTGGTGGCGTGCGAGTCCTCGAAGCAGCCGCCCTGGTCGATGGCGATGTCGACGAGCACGGAGCCCGGCTTCATGCGGGAGACCAGCTCGTTGGTGACGAGCTTCGGGGCCTTGGCGCCCGGGATCAGCACGGCGCCGATGACCAGGTCGGCCTCGACGACGGCCTTCTCCAGCTCGAAGGCGTTGGACATGATGGCCTTGATCTTCGTGCCGAAGATCTTGTCGGCCTCGCGCAGCTTGTTGATGTCGCGGTCCAGCAGGGTCACGTCGTAGCCCATGCCGATGGCGATGGTGGCCGCGTGCCAGCCGGAGACGCCGCCGCCGATGACGACGGCCTTGGCCGGGTGGGTGCCGGGCACGCCGCCGGGCAGGGTGCCGCGGCCGCCGGCCGGACGCATCAGGTGGTACGAGCCGACCTGCGGGGCCAGGCGGCCCGCGACCTCGGACATCGGGGCGAGCAGCGGCAGGGCGCCGTTGGCGAGCTGCACGGTCTCGTACGCGATGGCGGTGGTGCCGGAGGCGAGCAGCGCGTCGGTGCCGGGCCGGTCGGCCGCCAGGTGGAGGTAGGTGAAGAGGGTCTGGCCCTTGCGCAGGCGGTGGTACTCCTCCGCGATGGGCTCCTTGACCTTCAGCACCAGGTCCGCGGTGGCCCACACCTCGTCGGCGGTGGGGAGGATGGTGGCACCGGCGGCCACGTACTCCTCGTTGGGGATCGAGGAGCCGACACCGGCGTTGTCCTCGATGTAGACCTCGTGTCCGTTGCGGACCAGCTCATGCACACCGGCAGGCGTGATGGCCACGCGGTACTCGTGGTTCTTGACCTCGCGGGGGATGCCGACCTTCACGGCTAAACACGTCCTCTTGCCATGGGGGTCCCTACCGGAGAAGACCGGCGGGCGACGCGCACGGGGGGAAGCCTCCGGAAGACACCGGGGCACGGATCGCTGCGCGACTGAGTTCGAGTGTAATGAAGCCCAGGCGGCCTGTCAGCCTTCCAAAGTGAATAAATCTGCCGGAGACATTGGCAGGTTCGTAGGCTTCCCGCGTGATCTTCCTGCCAAAGGGCACCGTCCGGGCATCTTCGACAATACTCCCGGAACGGTTGTTACCACCCGGCCAGGACGCGTTCCCGCAGGTCCGCGAGGGCGGTGCCGACGGCCTCCCGGCCGCGCTCGTCGCCGATCCGGCGCAGCACCGCGAGGGACGCCCGGTACTCCCGCTCGGCCTCCTCGAAGCGGCGCTGGGCGGTGTGCGCCTCGGCGATCCGGGCCAGCAGCCGGGCCTCGGCGGCGTGGTCCCCCATCGACTGCCGCAGGCCGAGCGCCCGGCCGTACCAGTCGGCGGCGCGCACCGCGTCCCCGAGCGCCCGGTGGCAGCCTGCCGCGCCCTCCAGCGCGCGGGCACAGAGCGCCTCGTCGTCGGCGGTCCGGGCGTGCTCCAGGGCGGCCCGGTAGTGGCCCAGGGCCGGTTCCCAGCGGCCGGCGGCGGCCTGGAGGTCCCCCAGGTTGAGCAGCGCGGCGGAGGCCCGGCGCGGGCGGCCGTGCCGCTCGGCCACGGTCAGCACCAGCTCGTGCAGCTGGAAGAGGTCGGCCGGGGCGGCGGCGCCGGTCAGCGGCAGTGCCCGCAGCAGCGCGGTGACCAGCCGGCCGGCCGAGCCGTCGAGGTCGCCCTGGCCGATCGCGTCGGCGACCGCGCCGAGCAGCAGGTCGCGCTCGCCGAGCAGCCACTGCCGGGCGTGGGCGGCGGACCTCAGCCGCAGCGGGCCGGGCAGCGGGTCGGGGCCGGGGCCGGCGGCGGGGTCGAGCAGCGCCCGGGCGGACTCGGCGAGCCGGACCAGCCGCTCCAGCAGCCGGGCCCGGGCCAGCTCGATCTCGGCGGGCCGGTCCTCGCGCTCGCGCAGCCGGACCAGCCGGGGGTGCAGGCGGCCGGGGACGCGGTAGCGGGCGGTGCCGTCGGGGGCCGGCGGCTCCTCGGTGAGCAGCTCCCGCTCGGCGAGCGCGGCGAGCGTCACGGCGGCCTCCGGGGCCGGGCAGCCGACGAGCGCGGAGGCGGTGCGCAGGTCCGCGCACTGGGCGGGGGCCAGGGTGAGCGCGCGCAGCATCCGCGCCTGTGCGGCGGACAGGCCCGCGTAGGCGAGGGTGAAGGCGCCGACCAGCGGGTCGTTGTCCGGCACCGGGACGGGCTCGGCGGGCTCCGGTGCGGGCCGCACCCAGGCGGCCGGGTCGCGGGCCGGTTCGGCCGGGGGCGTCAGGACGGGCTCCGGCCCGGCGGCCTTCGGGGCCTGCGCCCTCGGGGCCTGCGCCTTCGGGGTCTCCGTCCTCGGGGTCTCCGTCCTCGGGGCCTGGCCGCTCCCCTTCCTCTTCTTCTTCGCCGGCACCGGGTGCGCGGGCCGCGCGGCCGGCTCCGGCCTCGCCTCCTCGACGGGCTCGGCCGCCTTCGTCTCCGCCGCAGTCCCGGCCGCGCCGGCGGCAGCGGACGCGGCAGCGGCTCCCGGCGCGGAGGCCTCGGCGACGGCCCGCACCAGCTCCTGCGCCGCCTCCGTCACCGCCAGCTCGGGCTTGCTGCGCAGCCGCCCCGCCATCAGCCGCAGCGCCGCCGGCTGGGAGCCGCAGGCCTCCGCCAGGTCCGCCCCGCCGACCGGGTCGCAGCCGATCCTGGTCCCCCCGACGAGGTCGCCGAGCAGTTCGACGGCCGCCGGGCGGTCCAGCCCGCCGAGGATGACCGGGTCGATGTCCTCGATGCCGGTGAGCGGCCCGGCGGTGGTGGCGAGCACCAGGCAGCCGGGCTCGTCCGCCAGCAGCGGCCACAGCTGCCCGGCGTCCCGGACGTCGTCCAGCAGCAGCAGGGCCCGGCGCCCGGCCAGTGCCGCGCGCAGCGCCACGCACGCCGGATCGTCCCGGCTGTCCTCGACGGCGCCGGGCAGCGGGACGCCGGCGGTGTCCACGCCGAGCTCCTCCATGAGCCGGCGGGCGACCCGTGCGGGCGGCACCCGGCCGCCGTCGGGGGCGGACAGCCGGGCGAAGAGCACGCCGTCGGGGTACTCGGCGGCAACGGTGACGGCGAACCGCACGGCCAGCGCGGTCCGGCCCGAACCGGGCCGGCCGGCCAGCACCAGGACGGTGCTGCGGCCCTCCGCCGGCCGCGCGGCGGCGGCCCGGAGCGCGGCCAGCTCGGTGCGCCGGCCCACGAACAGGGCGGGGCCGGCGGGCAGCCGGTCCAGCCCGGGAACGCGCTCGGCGGACGCGCCGGCCCCGGCCTCCATCGTCACCGTCTTCCTCGCCACCCGCGCCACTCCCGACCTCGCCCGCTCCCGGAGGCGGCCCGCAGCGGACGCCCCGTCTGCGAAGCGTAGTTCGGCGACCCGCTCCGGCCGAGGTGACATCCGGTCGTACGAATCGGCAAATCACCCCGCCGGCCGAAGCCCGGCCCGGAACCCCCCGCCGCCCCGCCCACGAGCGAGGAGCGACACGGCCCCCTGCCCGCCGGCGGGCAGGAAGGAGGGCCGGCGCAGGAGGGAGTGCCGGGGCGACGAGCACCGGCACACAGCGCCCCGCGGGCGGGCCTAGGAGAACGGCCGCGCCGGCCAGGGCGAGTCGGCGGGGCGCAGGGCGTCCAGGCCGCCGGGGCCGTGCAGGGCCGCGTAGAGCGCCAGGGTGCCGGTGATCAGGGTGGGGTTGTGCAGCTTCCCGGCGTGGATCAGCCGGATCAGCTCCTCCACCGGCACCCGGGCGGACTCCAGCTCCAGTTCCTCCCCGTGCGCCTCGTACCGCTTCCCCTCCGCCTCGGCGAGGTCGGTGGCGAGGAAGAGCCGCAGCGCCTCGTCCGTCCCGCCGGGAGAGGTGTAGAAGTCGACCAGCACCCGCCAGGTGCCCGCCTTGCAGTGCGCCTCCTCGAACAGCTCGCGCTGGGCGGCGTGCAGCGGGTTCTCGCCGGGCACGTCGAGCAGGCCGGCCGGCAGCTCCCACAGCCGCTGGCGCACGGGGTGGCGGTACTGGCGCAGGACCAGCACCCGCTGCCGGTCGTCCAGCGCGAGGACGGAGACCGAACCGGGGTGGGTCTGGTAGTCGCGGCGGGCCCAGCTGCCGTCGGGCATCCGGACCTCCTCGCTGCGCACTCCGGTGACCCGGCCCTGGAACGGGGTGGTGCTCCCCCGCACCTCCCATTCCTCGGCCCGGTCGGCGACATCGGCGGTGCTGCGGTCGTCCATCACGTCTCCCCTTTTCGTCAGTACGACACAATCTAACGCCGGACGGCGGCCCCGCAGGCATCGCGGGGCCGCCGTCCGGTGGAACGCGGGTGCCTACTCGGCGCCGGCCGGGGCCGTCTTGATCTCGATCGCGGCCTTCACCAGACCCGCGAACAGCGGGTGCGGGCGGGTCGGACGGGACTTCAGCTCCGGGTGGGCCTGGGTGGCCACCAGGTAGGGGTGCACCTCGCGCGGGTACTCGACGTACTCGACGAGGTCGCCCTTCGGGGAGAGGCCCGAGAAGACCAGGCCGGTCTTCTCCAGGTCGGCCCGGTAGGCGTTGTTGACCTCGTAGCGGTGGCGGTGGCGCTCCTCGACGTACTGCTCGCCGTGGTAGACCTCGCGGACGATCGAGCCCTCGGCGAGCTTGGCCGGGTACAGGCCCAGGCGCATGGTGCCGCCCAGGTCGCCCTTGCCGTCGACGATGGCCAGCTGCTCGGCCATGGTGGAAATCACCGGGTGCTTGGCGGCGGCGTCGAACTCGGTGGAGTTGGCCTCGGGCAGGCCGGCCAGGTTGCGGGCGGCCTCGATGACCACGCACTGCAGGCCCAGGCACAGGCCCAGCAGCGGGATCCGGTTCTCGCGGGCGTAGGTGATCGCGCCGACCTTGCCGTTGACGCCGCGGTCGCCGAAGCCGCCGGGGATGCAGATCGCGTCGACGTCGCCGAGCTGCTCCTGCGCGCCCTCGGGGGTCTCGCAGTCGTCGGAGGTGACCCACTTGATCTCGACCCGGGCGTTGTTGGCGAAGCCGCCGGCGCGCAGCGCCTCGGTCACCGACAGGTAGGCGTCCGGCAGGTCGATGTACTTGCCGACCAGGGCGACCTTGACGATGTGCTGCGGCTCGTGGACGCGGCGCAGCAGGTCGTCCCAGGTGGTCCAGTCCACGTCGCGGAACGGCAGGTCCAGGCGGCGGACGACGTAGGCGTCGAGGCCCTCGCCGTGCAGCACCTTGGGGATGTCATAGATCGACTTGGCGTCGATCGCGGCGACCACGGCCTCCTCGTCGACGTCGCACATCAGCGAGATCTTGCGCTTGATGGCCTGCGGGACCTCGCGGTCGGCGCGCAGCACGATGGCGTCGGGCTGGATGCCGATGTTGCGCAGCGCGGCGACGGAGTGCTGGGTCGGCTTGGTCTTCAGCTCGCCCGAGGGGCCGATGTAGGGGAGCAGGGAGACGTGCACGAAGAAGACGTTGTCCCGGCCGACCTCGTGGCGGACCTGGCGGACGGCCTCCAGGAACGGCAGCGACTCGATGTCGCCGACGGTGCCGCCGACCTCGGTGATCACCACGTCGACGTCCTCGGTCGCCATCCGGCGGATCCGGGACTTGATCTCGTTGGTGATGTGCGGGATGACCTGGACGGTGTCGCCGAGGTACTCGCCGCGGCGCTCCTTGGCGATGACGGTCGAGTACACCTGGCCGGTGGTGACGTTCGCCGAGCCGTGCAGGTTGGTGTCCAGGAACCGCTCGTAGTGGCCGATGTCGAGGTCGGTCTCGGCGCCGTCGTCGGTGACGAAGACCTCACCGTGCTGGAACGGGTTCATGGTGCCCGGGTCCACGTTGAGGTACGGGTCGAGCTTCTGCATCGTGACGCGCAGGCCGCGGGCCTTGAGCAGGGCACCGAGGCTGGAGGCGGTGAGGCCCTTGCCGAGCGACGAGGCGACACCCCCGGTGACGAAGAGGTGCTTGGTCGTCACGGCGCGGCCGTTCGATGCCTTGCCGGAATGGGGCTGTGCCAAGAGGGGGCTCCCGTGGGTCGCGAGTCGAAGGTGACGTGGTGGGAGGCTCGCGGCGCGCCGTCTCGACGGGGGCGGGCGGTGCGGGGCACTGCGCCCTGAGGTCGTCGGTTCGGCCGGTCCGGGGCGTTTGATCCCACCGGTCCACGGGATACCAGGGTATCAGTGCCCCGGCCCGAACGCGTTCCGGCCCGCCCGCGCGTGGCGTCGTGGAGCCGGTTTCGCGGGCGGGATCCCCGGGGACGCTCCCGGGGGCGTACGCCGGGCGCGCCACCGGCGCATCACCCGGCGCAGATGTCACAGGTGTCGCACCACCGGCCCGGGCGGGCCACCTCCCGGCGGTCCGGACCGGCTCGGCCGGGCCATGGCGGACCCCCGTTTCGTGCCATCCGGAGCTGATCCTTCCGAGCCATCCTGTCGGCCTCCCCCGCGATGCGCGGTATTTCCGCCGAAATGCGGGGCCACCTCGCGCTGCGCCCGCGTGCTTCGCCCCTTTCGTCCGTCGTAAGCTGCTCGGACGCATCGCCGACAACATGAGCCGCGGAGGGCGTGGGAGGGTCAGGAACCTCTCGGTCCCCGATGCGCGACCGGACCTCCCCGTAATTCCCGCTCTCCCCCACCCAGAGGCTCGACCGAGCCCTCGCGGACACTCCAGCAAGGCCCGCCACCACCCGCGGCGGGCCGGACGTCCCGGGGTGGTCCCCGGTCCCGCCACACCCGCAGGCTCCCCCTCGGATCGCCGATGCGTCGTGACCACATTGCGAACTGGAGATCACGTGGCCGGCCGTATCGAGGACTACGCACTCATCGGGGACATGCAGACCGCCGCCCTCGTCAGCAGGGACGGAGCGGTGGACTGGCTCTGCCTGCCCCGATTCGACTCGCCGGCGGTCTTCGCCGGACTGCTCGGCACCGACGAACACGGCTTCTGGCGCATCGGCCCCGCCGAGGCGGTCGCCGCCGACCTGCCCGCCCCCGCCGCCGAGCCCGTCCCCGCCGCCGGGCGCAACCGGCTCACCGACACCGGCGACCTGCGGATCCCGCCGCCCACCGCCGCCGCCCCCGCCGTGCCCGCCGACCGCCGCCGCTACCGGGGCGACTCGCTGATCCTGGAGCAGGAGTGGGACTGCCAGGGCGGCACCGTCCGGGTGATCGACTTCATGCCGCCGCGCCCGCTGGCCGGCAAGGACGCCGTCCCGCAGGTGATCCGGATCGTCGAGGGCGTGGCCGGCACCGTGCGGATGCGCTCCGCGCTGCGGATGCGGTTCAGCTACGGCCGGGTCGTCCCCTGGGTGCACCGGGTCGAGCAGCCCGACGGCGTCCACCGCACCGTCGCCATGGCCGGGCCCGACTCGGTCTGGCTGGACGGCGAGGCCGACACCTACGGCCGCAACCTCACCACCTACGCCGACTTCACCGTCGCGGCCGGCGAGCGGATCGCCTTCGCGCTCACCTGGCAGGCCTCCCACCTGGAGCCGCCCAAGGCCCCGGACGCCGAGGAAGTGCTCGACGCCACCGCCGACTTCTGGCACGAGTGGGTCGGCCAGTGCACCTACCAGGGCCCCTACCGGGAGGCCGTGGTCCGCTCCCTGATCACCCTCAAGGGCCTCACCTACGCGCCCACCGGCGGCATCGTCGCCGCCCCCACCACCTCGCTGCCCGAGGACATCGGCGGCGAGCGCAACTGGGACTACCGCTACACCTGGCTGCGCGACGCCGCGATCACCCTCTCCTCGCTGCTGCGCACCGGCTACCGCGACGAGGCCAAGGCCTGGCGCGAGTGGCTGCTGCGCGCGGTGGCCGGGGACCCGGAGAACCTGCAGATCATGTACGGCATCGCCGGCGAGCGCGAGCTCACCGAGTCCTCGCTGGACTGGCTGCCCGGCTACGAGGGCTCCCAGCCGGTGCGGGTCGGCAACGGCGCGGCCGGCCAGCTCCAGCTGGACGTCTACGGCGAGGTCGTCGAGGCGCTGCACCTGGCCCACATGACCGGCCTGGTCCGCAACGACCACGCCCACCACCTCCAGCTGCGGCTGATCGAGTACCTGGAGGAGCACTGGCAGGAGCCGGACGAGGGCATCTGGGAGGTGCGCGGCCCGCGCCGGCACTTCGTCCACTCCAAGGTGATGGCCTGGGTGGCCGTCGACCGCACCATCAAGCTGCTGGAGCAGACCCCCGAGGACGCCCCGCCCGGCGGCCACCTGGAGCGCTGGCGGGAGCTGCGCGACACCATCCACCGGGACGTCTGCGAGCGGGGCTACGACCCGGGCCGCAACACCTTCACCCAGTACTACGGCGGCAGGGAGCTCGACGCCTCGCTGCTGCTCATCCCGCAGGTCGGCTTCCTGCCGCCGGACGACAAGCGCGTCATCGGCACCATCGAGGCGATCCAGCGCGAACTGGCCACCGAGGACGGCTTCGTGCTGCGCTACCCGACCCACGACGAGTCGGGCAACAACGTCGACGGCCTCTCCGGCCACGAGGGCGCCTTCCTGGCCTGCTCGTTCTGGCTGGCCGACGACCTCGCGATGATCGGCCGGGTGCAGGAGGCGCGCGAGCTGTTCGACCGGCTGCTGTCGCTGCGCAACGACCTCGGGCTGCTCGCCGAGGAGTGGGACCCGCGCCTCAAGCGGCAGGTCGGCAACTTCCCGCAGGCCTTCAGCCACGTGCCGCTGATCGACACCGCGCTGCGGCTGACCGCCTGCGGCGGGGCCTACCTCTCCGCCCAGCCGGAGGGCCCGGCCGCCGACCGGGTCGGCGAGCAGGCCACCGTCTGAGCCCCCGCCCGGGCCGCGGCGCACGCCCTAACCGTTGCGCTGCACCAGTTCGTCGTAGGTGCTGAGCACCTGGGCGACGGTGGCGGCCTCGTCCGGCCAGGTCTGCGCCTGCTGCCGGCCGGCAGCCACCAGGCGCTCGCGGCGCGCCGGGTCGGCCAGCAGTTCGCGGGCCGCCCGGCCGAGCGCGGCCGCGTCCCCGGGCGGGACCAGCACGGCGGCGTCCCCGACCAGCTCGGGGATGCCGCCGACGGCCGTGGCCACCACCGGCACGCCCGCCCGCATCGCCTCCTGGACCACCAGCGACCGGGCCTCCCAGCGGCTGGAGAGCACCAGCACGTCGGCGGCGGCCAGCAGGTCGGGCACGTCGGTGCGGTAGCCGAGCAGCCGCACCGGCAGCTTCTCGGCCGCGACCCGCTCCCGCAGCCCGGCGGCCTCCGGGCCGTCCCCGGCGAGCACCAGCAGCGGCTGCGGGTCCGCCGCGGACAGCTCCCGGGTGGCGTCCAGCAGCAGCCCGAAGGCCTTCTGCGGCACGAGCCGCCCGACCGCCAGCACCAGCGGGCGCTCCGGCCCCCCGTCGAGCAGTTCGGCCCGGGCCCGGGCCCGCCCCAGCCGGCCCTCGGGCATCGGCGGGGCGGCGACCGGGCCGAGCCGGGCGTCGGTGGCGCCGAGCTCCCGGGCCCGGGCCACCAGGTCCGAGGAGGCGCCGAGGACGAGGTCGGCGGCGCGCGCCACCCGGCGCTCCATCAGCCGCTGGAGGCGGCGCTCCATGCCGGTGGCGAGCAGCGCGTGGTGCGCGGTGACCACCAGCGGCGTCTCCGGGCGCAGGCCCGGGAAGCGGCCGGCGGTCCGCAGCGCGAGGTCGGACAGCAGGGCCGCGCGCAGCCCGTGGGCGTGCACCACGTCGGCGCCGGTGAAGGCGCGGCGCAGCTCGCCGATGGCGGTGGCGTCGCTGCGGGCGCCCGCGGTCGGGGTGATGTCGACCAGGTGGAACCGGGCGCCGGTGCGGGAGAAGCCGAACAGCGCGTCCGCGGCGGCGGGGGCGCACACCGTGACGCCCACTCCGTGCGCGACCAGGCCCTGGGCCAGGGAGCGCACGTGCGCGCCGATGCCGCCCGAACTGGCGGCCAGGACGAGCACCACGTTCAGTTGCCCCGGTTCGGGGGTGGCCGCAGCGGCCCGGGCGGCGGAATGGTCCACGTCGTCTCGCATCCGACTCGATCAGCTACGCGCGCCCCGGGCGGGGGTTTCCCGCCGGCGGCGCTCGGGACAGGAAGGCCAGTGTCCAGCGGCCACCATGCCAGGTCGGCGGCCCTCTTGGACAGTCGGCGCCCCCGGTGGGGCGCGTCGCGACCGGTCCGTGAGGGCCGTCCGGGCGGACCGGCACCGCACGCGTGGCGCGCGGCCCGCCCGGCGGCCGCGGACGGCCGTCGGCGCTAGCGCCGGCGGGGGGCGCGGGCCGCGGCGAGCAGTTCCTCGGCGTGGGCCCGGCCGAGCTCGGAGTCCTCCAGGCCGGCCAGCATCCGGGAGAGTTCGCGCACCCGTTCCTCGTCGTTCAGCACCTTGACGCCGCTGCGGGTCACGGTGCCGTCGTGGGTCTTCTCGACCACCAGGTGCCGGTCGGCGAAGGCCGCCACCTGCGGCAGGTGGGTGACCACGACGACCTGGGCGCTCTCGGCCAGCTTGGCGAGCCGGCGGCCGATCTCGACCGCCGCCTTGCCGCCGACGCCCGCGTCCACCTCGTCGAACAGGTAGGTGGGGACGGGGTCGGCGCCGGCGAAGACCACCTCGACGGCGAGCATCACCCGGGAGAGCTCGCCGCCCGAGGCGCCCTTGGCGATCGGCCGGGGCTGGGCGCCGGGGTGCGGGGCGAGCAGCACCTCGACCTCGTCCACGCCGTGCGGGCCGTAGGCGACGGTCCGGCCCTCGATCTCGATGCCGGACAGGTCGTCGAGGCGGGTGATCGAGAAGGTGACCCGGGCGTGCGGCATGGCCAGCTCGGCGAGTTCGGCGGAGACGGCGTCCGCGAAGCGCCCGGCGGCGGCCTGGCGGGCGGCCGACACCTCGGCCGCGAGGTCGGCCAGTTCGGCGCGCAGCGCGGTCTCCTGGGCGCCGAGCTCGTCGATCCGCTCGTCGTCGCCGTCGAGTTCGGCGAGCCGCGCGGAGCCGGCCTCGGCCCAGGCGACCACCTCGGCCAGCGTGTTCTCCGGGCCGCCGTACTTGCGCAGCAGCTGGGCCAGCACGGCCCGGCGGTCCTCGACGGCGGCGAGGCGGACCGGGTCGGCGTCCAGGTCGTCCGCGTAGCCGGCGAGGTCGCCGGCCACGTCGGCCAGCAGGTAGCCGACCTCGTTGAGGCGGTCGGCGAGGGCGGCGAGCCGCTCGTCGTGGTGGCGCACGGCGTCCAGGGCGCGGCGGGCCTGGGCGAGCAGGGTGCCCGCGTCCAGCGCCTCCGGGTCGGCGGGGTCGCCGGCCAGCGCGGCGTGCGCCAGGGTGGCGGCGGAGGAGAGCGCGTCGGCGTGGCCGAGCCGTTCGGCCTCGGCGGACAGCTCCTCGTCCTCGCCGGCCACCGGCTCGGCGGCGGCGACCTCGTCGAGGCCGAAGCGCAGCAGGTCGGCCTCCTGGGCGCGCTCGCGGGCCCGGGTGGTCAGCTCCTCCAGGGTGGTGGAGACCTCGCGCAGCCGGCGGTAGACCTCGCGGTAGCGCGCCAGCGGTTCGGCGACGGACTCGCCGGCGTACCGGTCGAGGGCGCCGCGCTGGCGGGCCGGGCGCAGCAGCCGCTGCTGGTCGGTCTGGCCGTGCACGGCGATGAGGTCCTCGCCGAGTTCGGCGAGCAGGCCGACCGGGACGGACCGGCCGCCGACGTGGGCGCGCGAGCGTCCCTCGGCGGAGACGGTCCGGCTGACCAGCAGCGCGCCGTCGTCCAGTTCGGCGCCGGCCTCCACGGCCCGGGCGGCCACCGGGGAGCCGGGCGGCAGGTCGAGGCGGCCCTCGACGACCGCGCGGGCGCTGCCGTTGCGCACCAGGCCCGGGTCGGCGCGGCCGCCGAGCAGCAGGCCGAGGCTGGTCACCACCATGGTCTTGCCGGCGCCGGTCTCGCCGGTCACGGCGGTGAAGCCGGGGGCGAGCTCGACGACCGCGTCGTCGATGACCCCAAGATCCCGTATCCGCATCTCGTCCAACACGGAGACGACCTTACGAGGTTCCGCCCCCGCCGCGCGACGAGCGACAACGCCGCGCGGCAACTCCGTGCCGTGAAGTTCATCCGTTCCGGGAGTCCGCGGCCGCCTTTTCCGGCCCGGTGGCGGGCTCCTCGCCAAAGTCCGCGGCGGGAACGGTGCACCAGGGCAGGAAGAGCTGCGCGAGCGGGCCGATGGCCAGCGCGTAGGCGACGGTGCCGACGCCGACCGTGCCGCCGAGCAGGAAGCCCGCGGCCAGCACGGACAGCTCGATGCCGGTGCGGATCAGCCGCAGCGAGCGGCCGGTGCGCCGGTGCAGGCCGGTCATCAGGCCGTCGCGCGGGCCCGGGCCGAGCCGGGCGCCGATGTAGAGGCCGGTGGCCAGGCCGTTGAGGACGATCGCCGCGGCCATCAGCGCGATCCGGGCCGGCAGCGGTCCGGGGCCGTCGACGACCCGGGCGGTGGCGTCCATCGCCGCGCCGATCACCAGGACGTTGGCGACGGTGCCGACGCCCAGCCGCTGGCGCAGCGGTATCCACAGCAGCAGCACCAGCGCGCCGCAGATCGTCACCCAGGCGCCCACCGAGAGGCCGGCGGTGCGCTGCAGGCCCTGGTGGAAGACGTCCCAGGGGTCCAGGCCGAGGCCGGAGCGGAGCATCAGGCCCATGCTGGCCCCGTAGAGCGCCAGGCCCGCGAACAGCTGCGGCAGCCGGCGGCCGAGCGCGTGGGTGTCGCCCAGGACGCGGGCGGCGGGGCCGGGCCGCCCGGGGGCGGCGGCGGACGGGGAGGGCGAGGGGCGGGTGCGCGCGGTGGTGGCCATGGGATCTCCGTGCCGGTGGTGCTGCACCGCCGGGCCGTGGGCCGGGCGGTGGCGGACGTGACGGCCGCCCTGTCATGATGGCCAGGCCAATACGGCCCCCGACAGGGCCAATCCCCACCAAGTGGACTGATTCGCATGGCCGACTGGCAGACCACCGTGACCTCCCCGGCCCTCGCCCGGCTGCTCGACGGCGCCCGGCTGCCCGAGCCGCCCGGCACCGCCCGCCGCCCCGCGTACCGCACGCTGGCCGCCCGGATCCGGCTGCTGGTCTCCGAGGGCCGGCTGCCGGTCGGCGCCCGGCTGCCCGCCGAGCGCGAGCTCGCCGTCGCCCTGCGGCTCAGCCGCACCACCGTGGCCACCGCGTACGAGGCCCTGCGGGCGGACGGCTACCTGCGCAGCCGCCGCGGCTCCGGCAGCTGGACCGCCCTGCCCGAGGGCTCCGCCCCGCCCGGCGACGCCCTGCACCCGGTGCCGCCGGACGAGCAGGGCCGGATCCTGGACCTCGGCGTCGCCGCCCTGCCCGCCCCGCAGCCCTTCCTCTCCGCGGCCGCGGCCCGTGCCGTCGAGCAGCTGCCCGCGTACGCCGCCGGGCACGGCCACTACCCCACCGGCGTCCCGGTGCTGCGCGAGGCGGTCGCCCGCCGCTTCGCCGAGCGCGGACTGCCGACCACCCCCGACCAGATCCTGATCACCATCGGCGCGATGGGCGCCCTGCACCTGGTGCGCCAGACCCTGCTCGGCCGCGGCGACCGGGTCGCCGTCGAGGCGCCCAGCTACGCGCACACCCTCCAGGCCCTGCGGCTCGCCGAGGCCCGGCTGGTCCCCGTGCCGTTCACCCCCGCCCAGCGGTGGGACCTCGCCGAGTGGCGCCGGGTGCTGAACGGGGCCGCGCCGAAGGCCGCCTACGTGATCCCCGACTTCCACAACCCCACCGGCACGCTGATCGACGAGGAGCAGCGGCGCGAGCTGCTGGCCGCCGCCCGTTCCGCCGGCACCGTCGTGCTGGCCGACGAGACCACCGCCGAACTGGGCTGGGGCCTGCCCGAGGGCGTCGCCCCGCCCCGCCCCACGGCCGCCCTGGACCGCGCCGCCCAGGTGATCACCGTCGGCTCGGCCGGCAAGCTGCTCTGGGGCGGCCTGCGGATCGGCTGGGTGCGGGCCGCGCCCTCCCTGGTCCGCCGACTGGCCGCCGCCCGCGTCCACAGCGACGTCGGCGCGCCCGTCCTGGACCAGCTGATCGCCGCCGAGCTGCTGACCGAGGACCTCCCGGCCGTCCGCGCGCACCAGCTGGACCGGCTGCGGGAGACCGCCGGGGCGCTGTCCGGCGCCCTGCGCGAGCAGCTGCCGCAGTGGCGGTTCACCCTGCCGCCGGGCGGCCTGTCGTTCTGGGTCGCGACCACGGGGGTCTCCGGGGCGGCCCTGGCCCGGGCCGGCGAACGCGCCGGGGTCCGGATCGCCGCCGGCAACCGGTTCGGCTCCGACGGTGCCTTCGAGCACCACCTGAGGCTCCCGCTCACCACGGCCGCCCCGGCCGTGCCGGACGCCGTCCGGCGGCTCGCCGAGGTCGCCGCGCGCGCCGAGGAGGAGGGGCGCTGGCAGGGCGCCGACGACACCCAGCCGCTCGCGGTCTGACCGCCCGCCGGGGCCGCCCGAACCGGGGGGCCGACGGGTCCGGCGGGTCCGGCGGGCCCGGCGGGCTCAGTGGGTGTCGGCCCGGCCGCGCCAGCCGGTCACCGGCAGCGCGAACTTCGCCACCAGCCGGTCGGTGAACGGTGCCCGGTGCAGCCGGGCCAGACGCACCGGCGTCTGCCCCCGGCGCACCTCCACCCGCGCCCCGGCGGGCAGTTCCACCGAGCGCCGGCCGTCGCACCACAGCACCCCGTGCGGGGTCTTCGGCTGCACCTCCACCGCCAGCACCGAGTCCGGCGAGGTCACCAGCGGGCGGGCGAACAGCGCGTGCGCGCTGATCGGCACCATCAGCAGCGCCTCCACCTCCGGCCAGACCACCGGCCCGCCACCGGAGAACGCGTACGCGGTCGAGCCGGTCGGCGTGGCGCACACCACCCCGTCGCAGCCGAAGTTGGACACCGGGCGGCCGTCCACCTCGGTCACCACCTCCAGCATCCGCTCCCGGGACGCCTTCTCGATCGAGGCCTCGTTCAGCGCCCAGTCGTGGTGCACCACGTCGCCGTTGGTCCGGACGATCACATCGAGGGTCATCCGCTCCTCGACCTCGTAGTCGGCGTCCACCACCCGCTCGACCACCACGGCGAGGTCGTCCCGCTCCGCCTCGGCCAGGAAACCGACCCGGCCCAGGTTGATGCCGAGCATCGGCAGGCCGTGCTCGCGGGCCAGCTCCGCCCCGCGCAGCAGCGTCCCGTCCCCGCCCGCGACCAGGATCAGCTCACAGCCGTCCGCCGCGCCCGGCCCCCCGGCCACCGTCTCCACGCCGTCCGGCAGGTCCAGGTCGACCGCCTCGGCCGCCAGCAGTCTGATCCGGATCCCCGCCTTGAGCAGGCCGTGCACCAGTCCCTCGACGCTGCGCAGGGCCGCCTCGCGACCCGTGTGCGCGATCAGGAAGACCGTACGTTCATCACTCATGCCCGCTGCCCTCTCCCTACGCCGGCCGGGTCCTCGTCGGCCCGGTACGGCCGCGCCACCCAGCATGACGGACCGGACGTCCGCAGAGCACCCTATCGGGGGCCCTCGGCGACGGCCCGGTCCGCCTCCGCGGGGTCCAGCGGCGGCGCGTCCCGGCGCATCCACAGGAAGTACTCGACGTTCCCGGACGGTCCGGGCAGGGGGCTCGCGGTGACCGCGCGCACGCCCAGTCCCAGCTCCCACGCCTGCGCCGCCACCTGGCGCACCATCTCGGCGCGCAGCTGCGGGCTGCGCACCACCCCGCCGCTGCCGAGGCGCTCCTTGCCGATCTCGAACTGGGGCTTGACCATCAGCACCAGGTCCGCGTCCTCGGCGGCGCAGCCGGAGAGCGCGGGCAGCACCAGGCCCAGCGAGATGAACGACAGGTCGCCGACCACCAGGTCGACCCGGTCGCCGCCGATCATCTCCGGGGTCAGCTCGCGGACGTTGGTGCGGTCCATCACGGTGACCCGCTCGTCGCTCTGCAGCGACCAGGCCAGCTGCCCGTAGCCGACGTCCACCGCCAGCACGTGGGCGGCCCCGGCGCGCAGCAGCACATCGGTGAACCCGCCGGTGGACGCGCCCGCGTCCAGCGCCCGGCGGCCCTCGACGACCAGGCCCTGCGGGACGAACGCCGCGAACGCCCCGGCGAGCTTGTGGCCGCCGCGCGAGACGTAGTCGGGGTCGTTCTCGTCCTTGGCCACCACGACCGCCGCCGAGGTCTCCACCTGGGTCGCCGGCTTGGTCGCGGTGGTCCCGCCGACGGTCACCCGGCCGGCCGCGATCAGCTCGGAGGCGTGCTCCCGCGACCGGGCCAGCTTGCGGCGGACCAGCTCCGCGTCGAGTCGGCGTCGTGCCACTGCCACTGGTGTTTCAGCTCCTACGGATGGTTCTCGTTCGCCCGGTCAGTCCCGGTCGAGAGCGGCGAGCGTGTCGGCCAGCCGCCGATGGACATCTTCGTACACCGCGACGTGGGCGTCGGTCGGCACCCCGTCCAGTACCTCCAGCCGGGCCAGGGCGGCGTCGACCGCCGGGTGCCCGGTGGGGGCCAGGTCGACGCCGAGCGGCAGCGGCTCGCCGGTGCCCGGCAGGGGTCCGTCGGCCGGGTCGGTGGCGGGGAGGGGGACGGGGGTGGGGGCGGCGGCGGTATGGGGATCGGGCCGGGTCTGCGGATCAGGCATCGGGCTTCTTCGTGGTGGTCCGGCGCACGGTGGTCTTCCTGGCCGTGGTGCGCTTGGCGGGCGGCTGGTCCCGGCCGGTCCCGTCGGCCTCGGGCGCGGCGGTGGTCCTTTCGGTGGCCGTCTTCTTCGCCGCGGCCGGGGTCCGCTTCACGGCGGTCTTCTTCGCCGCGGTCTTCGTCGCCGCGGTCTTCGTCGCCGCGGTCTTCGCCGCTGCGGTCTTCTTCACCGCCGCCGTCTTCTTCGCCGCGGTCTTCTTCGCGGGCGGCTGCGCGGCGGTCCTCCCGGCGGCCGCCTTCTTCGCCGGAGGCGCCGTCGCAGCCGGGGCCACCGGGGCCACCGGGGCCGCCGCGGTCGCCGGGGCGGCCTCCGCGACCGGCGGCACCGGCGGGTCGACCTCCACCGGCTCGTCCACCGCTATCCGCTCGGCCTCCGCCGAGGACGCCGTCTCCCGCTCCCAGCCCTGCTCGAACAGCCCGCCGGCCCGGGGCGCGGGCGGGGCGGGCGGCGCGGGCGGCACGGACCCGTCGCGTCCCGCCGCCTCGTCCTCCTCGACCTCGCGCAGCTTGTTCTCCAGGTAGGCCAGCACCACCCCCACCTTGGTCACCTGGTCGCCGACCCGCTCGAAGGCCTTCTCCACCTCACCGCGCGCCACCCCCACCGCGAGGTCCACCCCGGCCCGCCCGGCGGTCACCGCCTCCTCGGCCAGCGTCTGGAGGGACTTCGCCGACGGGGGGAACTGCCCGCCCAGCCGGCGCTCCACCTCCGCGACGTCGATCCCGCCCTTCTCCAGCAGGCCGGCCGCCGTCCCGACGACCCGCTTGCCGACCTCCTCCACCAGCACGGCCGCGGCCGCCACCGCTCCTCGTACCGTCCTCGGCAGCATCCGGGTGCCTCCCATTCGCCTGCGCGCATCGCTCCGTCGCGTCGACGCCCGGACGAATCCGGGCATCCCACGGACGACGCTACCGCCAAACACGTCCTGCGGTACCGTGGCCCGGCAGTCACCCGCCGCCGGGCCCGGCCACCCGCCGGGGCGCCGCGGCCCGCAGAAGGAGGGGATCCGCCGCCATGGCCGACGCCGAGGAGTGCCGCCAGGCGCTGGAGCAGCTCAGCCGCAACCTCGCCAAGGCCACCGGCGACGTCCGCAAGGCCGCCGAGCTGGACCGCTCGCTGAGCTGCCGGATCACCGACCTGGACCTCACCTTCACCGGGCGGCTGCGCGGCGGCAGCATCGAGAACCTCCGGCAGGCCCCCGGCGCCCCCGCCGCGAAGGCCGACATCCGGCTCACCATGAGCAGCGACGACCTCGTCGCCCTGGTCGACGGCGGCCTCAACTTCGCGTCCGCCTGGGCGGCCGGACGGGTCAGGCTGGAGGCCGGCTTCCGCGACCTGCTGCGACTGCGCACCCTGCTCTGACCCGCCCGGTCACCGGGCTCAGAACCCCAGCTCGGCCAGCGCCTTCCGGCCGTCCGCCGGGTTGCCGTCCGCGTCCAGCGCCGTCCACGCCGCCGCGCACAGCGCCCGCAGCCCGTCCCAGCGGTCCGCCCCGACGCCCTCCAGCCGCAGCACGCCGTCCTGCGCGACCGCGGTGTACCCGCCGCAGGAGAACCCGCCGCCCGGCTGCGCGGTGACCGGCGCGTGCCCGGTCAGCAGCCCCCGCAGGTCGGCCGCCAGGTAGGTCGGCCGGTGCTCGGCCGGGGCCGCCAGCAGCTGCGCCGCCGTCGTCACCCCGGTGAAGACCAGCAGGCTGTCCACCCCGCCGTTGAACGCGCCCTCGATGTCGGTGTCCAGCCGGTCGCCGACCACCAGCGGCCGCTTGGCGCCCGTCCGCAGGACCGTCTCCCGGTGCATCGGCGGCAGCGGCTTGCCCGCCACCTCCGGCTCCACCCCGGTCGCCGCCCGCACCGCCGCCACCAGCATCCCGTTGCCCGGCGCTATCCCGCGCGCGGTCGGGACCGTCACATCGGTGTTGGACGCCACCCACGGCAGCCCGGACTGCACCGCGTACGAGGCCTCCGCCAGGTGCGTCCAGCCCACCGAGGCGTCGAAGCCCTGGACGACCGCCTGAGGCTCCTCGGCCAGCGTGCGGACGGCGACCAGGCCGCGCTCGGCCAGCGCCTCCTCCAGCCCCAGGCCGCCCACCACCAGCACCTTCGCCCCGGCCGGCAGCTTCTCGGCGAGCACCCGGGCCGCCGCCTGCGCGGAGTTGATCACGTCCTCCGGCTCGGCCGGCACGCCCAGCTCGCTCAGGTGCGCGGCCACCACCCGCGGCGGGCGGGAGGCGTTGTTGGTGACGTACGCCAGCCGCATCCCGGCCGCGCGGGCCGCCGCCAGCGAGTCCACGGCGTGCTCGATCGCGTCCGGTCCGGCGTACACCACGCCGTCGAGGTCCAGCAGCGCCGTGTCGTACGCCTCGGTCAGCGGCAGCTCGCTGCCGCCCGGGGCGGTCCGTCGCACGGTGGTGGCCGTCTCGGTCATGCCTGCTCTACCTCACTCATCGCGTCAGTCGTGCTCGTCGTGCTCGTCGTGCTCGTCGGTGCCGTCGTGCTCGCCCGTGCCGTCATCGCGGCGGGTGCCGCCGGGCCGGGCTCAGCCGTCCTGCCGGTCCCGCTCATCCGTCGGCTCCGGGCCCCCCGTGGTTCCCGGCCCCGGCCCGGAATCCCGGCCCCGGGGCGGCTCCAGGTACCCCGGCGCCCCCGGCAGCAGCGGGCCGAACGCCCCGGCCCGGGCCGCCAGCGTCGCCCGGGTCTGGCGCAGCGCCGCCCGGTAGTGGTCAGTGTCCGGCCGCATCGCCACGGCCAGCGCCAGGTGCTCGGCGGAGGTCTCGAAGTCCCCCAGCCGGGCCGCCGCCACACCCCACCCGAACTGAGCGTAGTCGTCCGAGGGATCCGCCAGCGCCACCGCCCGGAAGTTCTCCAGCGCCGCCGCGTACGAGCCCGCGTCGTACTGCGCCCGGGCGAGCGCCTCCCGGATGCTGCGCGACGCCGGCTCCGCCGCGGCCGCCCGGGCCAGCAGCTGCTCGGCCGCCGCCGGGTTGCCCTGGGCGAGCAGCTTCACCCCCCGGCGGAACCACTCGTAGACGTCGCCCTCCGGCTCCCCGGACCGCCGCTGCTGCTCCGGCACACCGCCGCCGACGGCCCCGGCAGCGCTGCCACCAGCACCGTCGTCCACCCGCTCGTCGCGCTCGTCCACGCCGTACCTCGCCCTCGGTCACGACACCCGCCCGCCGGACCGGCCGGGTGTTCCGATCTCTGAACAACGCGTACCCGGTTACGATGCCCAGAATGAGCACACCCAGTGCAGAAAGCGGAGCGGAGTCTCCGCACGGCGGCCCCGGCGATCCCGGGCACGTCGCCACCGCAGGTCTGTCCCTGTCCCCCTTCCGCGGCCTCAGGTACGTCCCCGACCGGGTCGGCGCCCTGGCCGCCGTCACCTCACCGCCGTACGACGTGGTCGACCCCGGCCGCCGGCTCGACCTGGAGACCGCCGACCCGCACAACGTCGTCCGGCTGATCCTGCCGCGCCCCGAACCGGAGGACACCGGCGACCGCCCCGACCGCGACACCCGCTACCGGCACGCCGCCCGGCTGCTGCGCGAGTGGCAGCGCGAGGGCGTCCTGGCCGCCGACCCGGTCCCGGCCCTGTACGTCTACGAGCAGCGGGTGCCCGCCAGCGGCGACACCCCGGAGCTGCTGCAACGCGGGCTGATCGGCGCCCTCGCCGTCAGCGGCAGCGAGGCCGGCGTCGTCCTCCCGCACGAGGATGTGATGCCCCGGCCGGTCGCCGACCGGGTCGGCCTGATGCGCACCACCCGGGCCAACCTCGAACCGCTGCTGCTCACCTACCGCGGCGGCGGCGGGGCGTCCGACGTCGTCGAGAGCGCCGTACGCGGCGAACCGCTGCTCACCACCACCACGTCCGACGGCACCCACCACCGGCTGTGGGCGGTCACCGACCCCGCCGAGATCGCCGCCGTCGGCCGCGACCTCGCCACCTGCCGGGCCCTGATCGCCGACGGCCACCACCGCTGGGAGATGTACCTGCGGCTCCAGCGCGAACACCGCCACCTGCCGCGCAGCCCCTGGGACCGCGGCCTGGTGCTGCTGGTCGACACCGCCCGCTACCCACTGCGGGTGCGGGCCATCCACCGGGTGCTGTACCGCCTGCCGGTGGCCGAGGCCCTGCGGCGGCTCGGCGACCAGTGGCGGGTCAAGGAGGTCCCCGGCCCGCTGGAGACCGCCCTGCAGGCCCTCGCCGAACAGAAGCGCCACGGCGGCAGCAGCTTCCTGCTGACCGGCGGGGACGGCGTCTACCGGCTCGTCGGCGACCCCGACGAACGCCTCCTCGACGCCACCGTGCCGCACGACAAGCCCGAGGAGTGGCGCCACCTGGACGCCACCGTGCTGCACGCCACCCTGCTCGACCACACCTGGCGGGTGCCCGACAGCCCCGACGACATCGGCTACCTGCACACCGCGGCCGCCGCCGAACGCGAGGCCGCCCGCTCCGGGGGGACGGCCGTCCTGCTGCACCCGGTGCGCGAGAGCGTGGTCCGCCGGCTCGCCGAACAGGGCGTCACCATGCCGCGCAAGTCGACCTCCTTCGGTCCCAAGCCGGCCACCGGGCTGGTGCTGCGCAACCTCGAACTCGGCTGACGCCCCCGCCTCGCGGCCGGCGACCCGGCCGACACGCAGTGAGGCCCTGCCGTACTCCGGGATCTCCCGGGGCGCGGCAGGGCCTCACTCGTCGGTCAGGCCGGGCGCTTACTTGCCGGACTCGTCGGCCTGCTCGGCCTTGTCGGCCTGCTCGGCGACCGGGGCACGCTCGGGGACCTCGCCGTCGAAGTCCTCGTCGATCTCCAGGTCGTCCTCGTCGTAGTACTCCTCGACGTCCTCGTCGTCCTCGTAGATGACCTCGTCATCCGAGGCCTCCCCGCCCTTGCGCCTGGCCGGCTCGGCGGCGGTCTCCTCGGCCTCCTCCTCGGCGAGCTCCGGGTCGAGGGCGTCCACGAACTCCACGCCGTCGATCTCGGCGAGGCGCTCGGCGGCGTTGGTGGTGCCGTCGGTGTCCGCCTCGACGGCCTTGGCGAACCAGTCGCGGGCCTCCTCGGCACGGCCGGCCGCGATCAGCGCCTCGGCGTAGGCGTACCGCAGACGCGCGGTCCACGAGTGCACGGCCGGCGAGGCCAGCTCGGGGCTCTGCAGGGTGACGACGGCCGCGTCGAACTGCTCCATGTCGCTGCGCGCACCGGCCGCGACCAGGCGCATCTCGACCTGACCGGCCTTGTCCAGCTGCTTGACCTCGGGCTCACCGGCCATCGCCAGCGCCCGCTCCGGGCGGCCGAGACCGCGCTCGCAGTCGGCCATGACGGGCCACAGGTCCGCCCGGCCGGTCATCCGGCGAGCGGCGCGGAACTCGGTCAGCGCCTCCGAGTAACGCTGGGTCATGTACGAGGCGAAACCGGCCGCCTCACGGACGGCGGCGACGCGCGAGGCGAGCCGCAGCGCGACGCGCGAGTACTGGTAGGCCTCCTCCGGCTCGCTGTCGAGCAGGCGGGCGACCATCACCAGGTTGCGGGCGACGTCGTCGGCGAGCGTCTTGGGCAGGCTCTTGAGCTCCTGGCGCACGTCCGCGTCGATCTCGAAGCCGGTGACGTCCTCCGGGATCGGCAGGCGCTTGACCGGCTCGTAGTTGCCCCGGCGGTCGTCCTGGTCCCGGCCGCCGCGCTCGTCGCGGCCACCGCGGTAGCCACCCCGGTCGTCACGGCCGCCGCGGAAGCCACCACGGTCGCCGCGGTCGCCCCGGTCGTCACGGCGGAAGCCGCCACGGTCGTCCCGGCGGTCGTCCCGGCGGAAGCCACCACGGTCGTCACGGCCACCGCGGTCGTACCCGCCCGACGGACGGTCGTCACGACGGAAGCCACCACCGGCGGGGCGGTCATCGCGGCGGAAACCACCACGGTCGCCACCCCGGTCGTCACGGTCGCGGAAGGGGCGGTCGTCGCGGCGCGGACGGTCGTCACGGTCGTCCCGACGGAAACCACCCGGACGGTCATCGCGACGGAAACCGCCACCGGCCGGACGGTCGTCGCGGCGGAAGCCGCCACGGTCGTCACGGCCACCGCGGTCGTACCCGCCCGACGGACGGTCGTCACGGCGCGGACGGTCGTCACGATCGTCCCGACGGAAACCACCCGGACGGTCATCGCGACGGAAGCCGCCACCGGCCGGACGGTCGTCACGACGGAAACCACCACGGTCGTCACGGCCGCCACGGTCGTACCCGCCCGACGGACGGTCGTCACGGCGGAAGCCGCCACCGGCGGGGCGGTCGTCACGGCGGAAACCACCACGGTCGTCACGCCCACCGCGGTCGTAGCCGCCCGACGGACGGTCATCGCGACGGAAACCGCCACGGTCGCCGCCCTGGTAGCCGCCCGGACGGTCATCACGGCGGAAGCCGCCGCGGTCGCCACCACGGTCGTCGCGGTCCCGGCCGCCGTAGCCGCCGGAGGGACGGTCGTCGCGACGGAAACCGCCGCGGTCGCCGCCACGGTCGTCGCGGCGGTCGTCGCGGCGCGGACCACGGTCGTTCGACCAGCCCCCGCGAGACCGGGGCTCGTAGCCGCGGCCGTCGTCCGATCGACGCTCGGGACGGTCCTGAGGCTGGTTCGCCATCGTGGTGACTCCTTCTGCTGCTTCATCTCCACCGCGGAGCGGGCAGCACCACTGCCCTCACGCGGTTCGGCGCCGGCCTTCTGGCCGTGCACCATCTCCATTGTCCGGCATCGAGGGACGCCCCGCGTCTGGGCGGAAGTCCCGTTCTGCCGGTCGTGCACACCTGCGCACCTACGCAAAAAGCCGCGGCCCCCAGCGAATCGCTGGGGGCCGCGGCTTTGAATGATTGTTCGGCGGCGTCCTACTCTCCCACAGGGTCCCCCCTGCAGTACCATCGGCGCTGTGAGGCTTAGCTTCCGGGTTCGGAATGTAACCGGGCG
>NZ_JBIBVJ010000033.1:0-1829 GCF_043080305.1 Kitasatospora sp. NPDC015120
GGTACTGCAGGGGGGACCCTGTGGGAGAGTAGGACGCCGCCGAACAAATTGTGAGAAGAACCCCCGCCGGTATTCCGGCGGGGGTTCTTCGCGTTCTCCCTTGACATGTCGTCAGAACATACCAGGGGGGGATCATATGTGATTCTTGTCATGCGGGAGAGGCCGGAACCGTTTCGGTTCGGGGGGTGGGGCCCAGTTAGCATGTGAACACCCTCCTAGCTCGAAAGATGGACTTGTGACTGTCAACGACGACGTGTTCACGGACTGGAAGAACCGCGAGGAGATCGCGGAGTCGATGATCCCGATCATCGGCCGACTGCACCGGGAGCGGGACGTCACCGTCCTGCTGTACAGCCGTTCCCTGGTGAACAAGTCGGTGGTCAGCATCCTGAAGACCCACCGGTTCGCCCGCCAGATTGCCGGCGAGGAGCTCTCGGTCACCGAGACGCTGCCCTTCCTACAGGCGCTGACCACCCTGGATCTCGGTCCTTCCCAGATCGACCTCGGCATGCTCGCCGCCACCTACCGCGCGGACAACCGCGGTCTCTCGGTGGAGGAGTTCACCGCGGAGGCCGTCGTCGGCGCCACGGGTGCCAACAAGATCGAGCGCCGCGAGTCGCCGCGTGACGTCGTCCTCTACGGCTTCGGCCGCATCGGCCGCCTGGTCGCCCGTCTGCTGATCGAGAAGGCCGGCTCCGGCAACGGCCTGCGCCTGCGTGCCATCGTGGTCCGCGGCGGTGGTGACCAGGACATCGTGAAGCGCGCCTCGCTGCTGCGGCGCGACTCCATCCACGGCCAGTTCCAGGGCACGATCACCGTCGACGAGGCGAACAGCACCATCATCGCCAACGGCACCGCGATCAAGGTGATCTACGCCAACGACCCGTCCGAGGTCGACTACACGGTGTACGGGATCCGGGACGCGATCCTGATCGACAACACGGGCAAGTGGCGGGACCGCGAGGGCCTCTCGAACCACCTCCGCCCCGGCATCGAGAAGGTCGTCCTGACGGCCCCGGGCAAGGGCGACGTGCCCAACATCGTCCACGGCGTCAACCACGACACCATCAAGCCGGACGAGCAGATCCTCTCCTGCGCCTCCTGCACCACCAACGCGATCGTCCCGCCGCTGAAGGCGATGGAGGACGAGTACGGCGTGCTGCGCGGCCACGTGGAGACCGTCCACTCGTTCACCAACGACCAGAACCTGCTGGACAACTACCACAAGGCCGACCGTCGCGGCCGCTCGGCACCGCTGAACATGGTGATCACCGAGACCGGTGCCGCCTCGGCCGTCGCCAAGGCGCTGCCGGACCTCAAGGCGAAGATCACCGGCAGCTCGATCCGCGTGCCCGTGCCGGACGTCTCGATCGCCATCCTGAACCTCCAGCTGGCCCGCGAGACCACCCGCGAGGAGGTCCTCGACTACCTCCGCAACGTGTCGCTGACCTCGTCGCTGAAGCGCCAGATCGACTTCACCACCGCTCCCGACGCGGTGTCGAACGACTTCATCGGCTCGCGCCACGCCTCGATCGTCGACGCCGGCGCCACCAAGGTCGAGGGCGACAACGCGATCCTCTACCTGTGGTACGACAACGAGTTCGGCTACTCCTGCCAGGTGATCCGGGTCGTCCAGCACGTCTCGGGCGTCGAGTACCCGACCTACCCCGTCCCGGCGGTCTGATCCGTAGGACGCACACCGCCAGTGGGGGGGGGGCCGCCGCCCCCCCCCCCCCCCCCCCCCCGGGCGGGGGGGGGGGGGGGGGGCCCGGCGGGGGGGGGGGGGGGGCGGCGGGGGGTGGGGGGGGTATCACCACGAGATAGGGGGC
>NZ_JBIBVJ010000033.1:1838-55170 GCF_043080305.1 Kitasatospora sp. NPDC015120
GGGGGGCCCCCCGGGGGGGGGGGGCCCCCCCCCCCCCCCCCCGGGCGGGGGGGGGGGCCCCCCCCCCCCCCCCCCGGGGGGGGGGGCCCCCCCCCCCCCGCGGGGCCCCCCCCCACTGGCGTTCTGCTGCCCGTTCGGCCGGCCCGGCGGGGGCCTCGCGGGCAGGTTGTTGGAGGAGTGTTCACGTCCGCTTGACCTGCTGCTTCGCAGGGGCGGGGGAGGTGGCGCGGAGGTGGCGTCCGGGTCCCGGATGAGTGGGTTAATGGTCTATACCAATGCGGTACTGTGACCCGTGGAGCTGTCAGAAACACGGCTGTGGGGGCCATATGACCGTCCAACAGGTACGTCCTGTTTCCGCTTTGTCCTCTTCCTCTTCCTCTTCTCCTTCCGATCCTCTTGCCCATCTGCCGCAACCGCCGGACGACCAGGAGTTGTACTGGTACTTCGGGCCGCAGCGCAGGTGGGTGCTCGTCGCCAGTTCGGCGGCGTTCGTGTTCACCGCCGGGACGATGCTGACGTTCGCCCTGCGGACGCCGGCGCTCTGGGTCTTCCTGGCCGTGCTCGGGCTCAACGTCGTCGCGCTGGCGCTGTCGTCCGTCAACAGCCTGCGGCAGCGGCGGCTCACCCGGCAGTCCCACGAGGTGCTGGTGCACGCGTGGGCGCCGGAGGAACTGCCGACCGTCGACCTGTACCTGCCGACCTGCGGGGAGCCGCTGGACGTCCTGGAGAACGCCTACCGGGCGGTCGCCGGGGTGGACTGGCCCGGCGCGCTGACGGTCTGGGTGCTCGACGACGCCGACCGGTCCGAGGTCGCCGCGCTGGCGGCCGCGCACGGCTACCGGTACGTCGTGCGGCCCGACCGCGGGCACCTCAAGAAGGCCGGCAACCTCAACCACGCGCTCACCCTGAGCAGTGCCGAGCTGATCGCGATCCTCGACGCCGACTTCGCGCCCCGCCCGGACTTCCTGCGCCACCTCGTCCCGTACTTCGCGGACCCGCGGATCGGCATCGTGCAGAGCCCGCAGTGCTTCGACACCGACGAGACGATGAGCTGGATCGAGCGCGCCGCCGGTGCCGCGCAGGAGTGGTTCTTCCGCTGGATCCAGCCCTCCCGCGACGCCAGCGACGCCGCCATCTGCTGCGGCAGCAACGCCGTCTACCGGCGGGCCGCGATCGACGAGGCCGGCGGGTTCGCCCGGCTCGACCACAGCGAGGACCTCTTCACCGGCCTCGGCCTGTACGCCAGGGGCTACCGCACGCTGTACGTCCCGGTGCTGGTCGCCAAGGGCACCTCGCCGGACAACCTCGCCTCGTACGTCAACCAGCAGTACCGCTGGGCGATGGGCAACCTGCACCTGCTCGGCTCGCCCGAGCTCAAGCGGATCGGCGCGCCCTGGCGGATGCGCCTCTGCTTCTACGAGGGGATCGTCGGCTACCTGGCCGCCGCCGTGAACATCTTCGTCGCGCCGCTGCCGCCGCTGGTGATGATGTTCTTCTACCCCGACCAGATCCGGCCCTGGCACGTGCTGCCGATGCTCGCGCCGCTCTGGCTCTGGCACGTGCTGCTGCCCAGGGTCAGCCGGACCCGCTGGCGGATCGAGGTGATCCGCTCCAACGTGCTGATGAGCGTCGCCGCCGGGGTCGCGTTCTGGCACACGCTGCGCGGGCGCAGCGCCGCCTGGGTGCCGACCGGTGCGGCCGGTGCGGCCGGCGGGGACGCCCCCGCCGCACGCAGGAAGGCCGGCTCCGGCGGGATGGCCCGCAAGGTGGTGCTGCTGTCGCTGGCCTGGCTCTGCGCCTCGCTCGGCGCCGGCGCCCTCGGCCTCGCCCTGGCCGTCGCCCGGTACGGCTGGGCGCCGAACTGGGGCCTCGGGCTCTACCTCGCGGTGCAGGCGCAGATCGGCCTGCCGCTGGTCCGCGACCTCCTCGGCGAGGTCCGCGGCGCCGCCCGCGCCGATGCCGCTGCCGCCGGGCCGAAGGCGCCCCGGACCGGCATGCTGCCCCGGCGGTGGCCCGAGGGACTGGCCGCCACCGCCACGCTCGTGCTCACCGCCCTGCTCGCCTCCGGTTGGGTCCGCCCGATGCTGCCCTGGCTGGGTTGAAAGGTCGTCGCCTTCCATGCCGTCTTCCCCGATACCGTCACCGATACCGACACCGCCACCGACACCACTGCCGTCGTCACCGTCGCCCGTCCCCGAGCTGCGGCCGACCGCCTTCACCATTCCCGGCCAACGGGACCGCGCCGCCTCCCGGGGTTCCGATGCCCCGGGCCCGGCGCCCCGTCCGGCCGGCTTCCGCCCCGACATCGAGGGCCTGCGCGCGCTCGCCGTGCTCGCGGTCCTGGCGTTCCACGCCGCCGTCCCCGGCCTGGCCGGCGGGTTCGTCGGGGTGGACGTCTTCCTCGTCGTCTCCGGCTACCTGATCACCGGCCTGCTGCTGCGCGAGGCCACCACCACCGGCCGGATCCGGCTCGGTGAGTTCTTCTCCCGCCGGGCCCGCCGGCTGCTGCCCTCGGCGGCGGTCGTGCTCGGCGCGGTGGCGCTGTTCGGCGCCTGGCTGACCGTACCGCTGCGGCGCGCCGACCTGGAGTACGACGTGCTGGCGGCGGCGTTCTCCGTCGGCAACTGGCGCTTCGTGGCCCAGCAGACCGACTACCTGGCCGCCGGGCGCGACGAGAGCCCGCTGCTGCACTTCTGGTCGCTGGCCGTCGAGGAGCAGTTCTACCTGGTCTGGGGCCCGCTGCTGGCGCTCACCGTCTACCTGGTGCTGCGGGTGGTGCGGGGCGGCCGTGCGGACGGGCGCGGACGGGCGGTGCGGCCGGTCGCGGTCGCGCTCGCCGCCGTGCTGACCGCCGCCTCCTTCGCGCTGTCGCTGCGCTGGACGCAGGACTCCGTCTCGCTCGCCTACCTCGGAACGCCCTCCCGGGTCTGGCAGTTCGGGGTCGGCGCGCTGCTCGCCCTGCTGCCCTGGCACCTGCTGGGCGCGCCGCGGATGCTGCGCGTGCTGGCCGGCTGGGGCGGAGCGGCGGCGATCGTGGGATGCGTACTGGCGTACGACAGCTCCACCCCGTACCCGGGCTGGGCGGCGCTCGTCCCGACGCTGGGCACGGCCGCCGTCATCCTGGCGGGCACCCCCGGGCGGGACGGCGCCGTGGCGCCCGGGCCCGGGGTGGGCCGGGTGCTGGGCCTGCGCGTGCCGCGCGCGATCGGCCGGCTCTCCTACAACCTGTACCTGTGGCACTGGCCGGTGCTCGTCCTGGCCGGCGCGAGGTTCGGCCCGCTGGACTGGCCGGTGAAGGTCGCGCTCACCGCCGCCGCCGCGCTGCCCGCCGCCGCCGTGATGCGCTGGGTGGAACAGCCGCTGCGGCACAGCCGTACCGTCTCCGAACTCCCGCGCCGAGGCCTGTCGTTGGGCCTCGCCTCGGTGGTCATCCCGGTGGTGCTGGCGCTGGTCGTCGGCTCCGGCACGCTGCGCCTGCTGGGCCCGGCCGCTCCCGTCGACCTCCAGGGCCTGCCGCCCGGCTCGGCCGACGGCACCTCGCTGCTGGTGCGCACCGCCACTCCGGCCAAGGGGGCGGCGGTGGTGCCGGACGCCGTCCAGGCCCGCCAGGACTTCCCGCCGGACGGCGAGTGCGAGGTCGCCCCGACCGCCACCACCAGCCCCGACTGCCGCTTCGGCGTGGTCGGCAGCCCGGACCGGATCGTGCTGCTCGGCGACTCGCACGCCGGGCAGTGGTTCTCCGCGCTGCTCGCACTCGCCGCCGAACGGCGCTGGGAGCTGGAGGAGTTGGTCAAGCAGGGCTGCCCGCTGCCGGAGATCTCGGTGGTCAACCCGCAGTTGGGCCGCACCTACCGCGAGTGCGACACCTGGCGGGCGAACGCGCTGACCCGGCTCAAGGAGGGGCCGAAGCCCCGGCTGATCGTCGTCTCCACCCTCAACCGCTACACCGACGACCGTGAACTGCTGCTCCAGGGATGGGAGAAGACCCTCACTCCGCTGCGCGAGCTGGGCGTCCCGATCGTCCACCTGCGCGACACCCCGGTCCCCGGGACGGACGTGCCGGCCTGCGTGTCCGGCCACACCGACGACCCGGCGGCCTGCGAGTTCCCGCGCGACAAGGCGCTGTGGGCGGACCCGCTCGCCGAGGAGATCGCGGCCGGCCGGGTGCCGGGGGTGCGCACCGTGTCGGTGAACGACGTCATCTGCCCGGGCAGCGGCCGCAGTTGCCCGGCGGTGCTGGAGCGGATCCTGCTCTACCGCGACGACGCGCACCTCACCAACGTCGCCGCCGTCGTGCTCACGCCGCGCCTGGAGCGGCTGTTGACGGAGTCCGGCGCCCTGCCGCCCAAGGCCGCCGCCGCCGGTGCGCCGACGCTCACCGCGGACGGCTGGACGCAGCTGCTGCGCGACGACTTCGACGGCCCGGCCGGCAGCCGTCCGTCCGCCGCACACTGGCAGTACGACCTGGGTACGTGCTACCCGGGCTGCCCGGCCGCGCAGTGGGGGACGGGCGAGATCGAGACCATGACCGACTCGACCGGGAACGTCCGGCTCGACGGCCGGGGCGCGCTGGAGATCGTGCCCACCCGGGACGCCGCCGGGCAGTGGTCGTCCGGGCGGATCGAGTCCCGTCGCGCCGACTTCGCCCCGCCGCCCGGCGGCGTGCTGAGGATCGAGGCCGGGATCGCCCTGCCCGACGTCACCGGCCCCGCCGCCGCCGGCTACTGGCCCGCGTTCTGGACCCTCGGCGGTGAGCTGCGCAACGGCTACACCGGCTGGCCCGCCATCGGCGAGCTGGACGTCATGGAGCAGGTCAACGGCCGGGACGCGGTGTTCGGCACGATGCACTGCGGCGTCCTCGACGGCGGCCCCTGCCAGGAGCCGCGCGGTCTGGGCTCCGGTGACCAGCCCTGCGGCGCCGAGTGCCGCACCGGCTTCCACCGGTACGCGGTCGAGGTCGACCTCGCACCGGGTGCCGAGCAGGTCCGCTGGTACCTGGACGGGCGCGAGCACCACCGGGTGACCGCCGCGCAGATGGACCGCGCGACGTGGGACCGGGCCGTGAACCACGGCCTGTTCCTGATCCTCAACGTCGCCGTCGGCGGCAACCTGCCCGCCGCGTTCGGCGGCGCCGTCACGCCGGCCACCGAGCCCGGGCACCCGATGCGGGTCGACTACGTCTCCGTCGCCACGAAGCCGTAGCCGTAGCCGGAGCCGTAGCCGGGAACGAACGGGCCCCGGGCCGGGGAGCGCGCTGCTCCCCGGCCCGGGGCCCTCCGTCGTTCGCGGGGGTGGGTCAGCCCCAGCTGCCGACCAGCGGGGTCTCGCCGGCGTCGACCGCCGCCCGGTAGACGGTCAGGTTGCTGCCGACGGCCGCGCCGGAGAAGGTCCGGTCGGAGGGGCGGAAGACGCCGATGGCGTCCCGGCCGGTGCCGTCCCAGTCGCCCTTGACCGGGATGTCGCCGGTGTTGCCGTACGTGAGGTCCACGATGCTCTCGGCCTCGTTGGAGTCGTTCAGGTGGAAGACCCGCGTCTGCGGGTCGTAGACGGCCACGGTGGTGGTGCCGTTGCCGTCCCAGTCGCCGGCCAGGGGCTTCCAGCCGGGGTTGCCGAGCATGATCCGGTACCTGAAGACGGCGTTGTCGTCGCTGAGGTAGAAGGTCGCCTCGCTCGGCCGGTAGACGCCGATCGTGGTGCGCCCGCGCCCGCTCCAGTCCCCGACGACGGGGACGTCACCGTAGTTGCCGTACCGCACCGGGGCACCGATCGTGCCGTCCGGGCCGGGCAGGAAGAACTCGGCGGTGCTCGGGCGGTAGTAGCCGAGGGTGTCGACGCCGGGCCCGTTCCAGTGGCCGGTCAGCGGGACGTCACCGGGAGCGCCGAGGGTGGCCCGGGCGATGGTGACGCCGTTGTGGGAGAGCTGGGTGACGCTCTGGTCGGCCGCCCGGTACACGCCGGCCGAGGAGGGCCGGCGGGTGGGGGTGGCGTGGACGATCGCCGTGCCGGCGGCCTGCTGGCGGGCGACGGTCTGCGGCAGGTCGGCGGCGGTGTTCGTCATCCAGCGGAAGGGGTGCAGGTAGACGATCCGCGGGTCCTGGGCCGCGACGGCCCCGTACTCGCCGTTGAACGCGGCGATCTGCGCGTCGCTGCTGCTCCCGCATTCGTCGGACCGGAAGGTCTCCGGGAAGAGCATGAGGTGCTGGTCGGGCGAGGCGAGCTTGGAGCGGATCTTCTCCACCAGGCCCTGGACCGTCCCGCGGCCCTGGCAGTACCGGTTGGAGCCGACGATGTCGGCGAGCGCGGGGGCCGGGTTGACCCCCTGGACCGGCGAGAGGTCGCCCGAGGCGTAGTCGAAGATGAGCAGCTTGCCGGGGAAGGCCGCCCGCACCAGCTCGGCCTGCACCCGGATCTGGTCGGCGGTCAGCCCGCGGTAGTAGGCCTCGTCGGTGAGGTAGACGGCGCCGATCTTGTCGAGGTTGCCGCCGATCCGCTCCTTCAGGCCGGCGAGGTTGGTCTTGATGTCGGCGGCGCTCTTGGCGACGAGCCTGTGCTCCACGCCCGGATCGACCACCTCGGGGTTGACGCCGAGGGCGCAGGAGGCCGGCCCGCAGTTGTCCAGGAAGCCGAGCGAGAGGTTGTCCGCGTCGCGCGAGTAGCCGTTGAAGTTGGTCCAGCCCGCGACCTTGGGCGTGAAGTCGGGGTGGGGGCCGTCGGTGGGGTCCACGGTCGCGTAGTACCCGTAGTAGCCGAGGCCGCCGAGCATGGACACGCGCAGGTCGTCCACGGTGGCGACGCGGCCGGGCGCGGACGGGTGCGCGCCCAGCACGACGTAGCCGTCACGGGGCAGCTCGGCGGTGGTGGCGCCGGAGAAGACGGTGGTCCCGTTGACGGTCACGGTGGCCCGCCTGTCCGTTCCGGCCGCCAGCGTCAGGGAGACGGCGTACGAAGGGGCGGCCGGCACGGCCGGGAGCGGGGTGGCGGTGCCGCCCTGGTAGAGCGCGAGCCCGCCGTCCGCCCGGACGCGCAGGCCGAGTGCGACGTCGGGTGCGTCGATCGCGCCGGTGCCGTTGCTCGCCCGGCTGACGGCGAGCGAGGCCCAGTCGGTGCCGGTGGTGCTGCCGACGACGGGCGTCAGCTCGGCGCGCACGGTGTAGCGGCCGTTGGTCTCCCCCTTCGCCGGGTCGGGGAGGGCCGCGGTGGCCGGCTTGGTGAGGCGCACCGCGGCGGTCCCCCGGGGGAAGGAGAGGACGTTCGGGTGGGCGGGGGAGTTGACCTGCACCGCGCCCGGGACGGGGTCGGTGACCAGCCCGTTGATCCCGGACTCGGCGGCGTAGTTCGAGGTGAGCAGGCTCGGCTGGCGGGCGCTCAGGTCCTGGTTCAGGCCGAAGTCGGCGGTGCCGGAGGGGGCGTCGTCGAAGGTGTCGACGAGCGGCCGGGCGCTCGCGCCGGCGGAGGTGTCGATCCGGCTGACCGACAGGCCGTGCCCGGCGCCGTCGCCGAAGGTGGTCACCGTGGTGCTGCTGGAGGCGAGGTAGGCGCCCAGGTAGAGGAAGGCGCTGCTCGGCCAGCGGGTGACCGTCGCCGGGGCGGTGGCGGTCAGCGTGGTGCCGTTGACCTTCAGCGTGACCGTGCGGTCCGCGCCGGTGGAGACCGTGAGGGAGACGGCGTAGGAGTCGGCCGGTGTGACCTGGCCGGACCAGAACGCGCTCTCGCCTCCGCCGCCGTGGTAGAGGGCGAGCTTGCCGTCCGACTTCACGGTGAGCCCGAGGTCGACGTCGGCGTTGGTCACGTAGCCGGCGCTGCGGTGGCTGCGGCTGAGCACGATCGAGGCCCAGTCCTGGCTGGTGGTGTCGCCCACCGAGGGGTCGACGACCGTCGAGACGGTGTACCGGCCGCTCTCGTCCGCCACGGCCGGCGCGCCGAGCATCACGGCCGAGATGCCCTGGCCGAACTGCAGGCGGTCGGGCCGGCCCGGCGCGCTGACCTGGACGAACGACGGGTCCTGCGGCTCGGCGGTCCACCAGCGGCCGGAGACCCGGGTGTAGGAGACCGTCCGTTCCCCGTCCGGCGGCGACTGCCGGGTGGCGAGGTCGGTGTTGAGCCCGTGGAACGGGGCGGTGTTGAGCGAGGGGCTGAGCCGGAAGGTGTCGTCGAAGGGGCGGGTGGCGGTCAGCTCCGCGGGCGCCGGCCCGTCGGCGGCGGTCGCCGGGGCGGGCGTGGCGCCTCCCGGCCCCGCGGGTATCAGGGCCAGGGTGAGTGCCGAGGCCGCGACGCCGAGCGCGCGGCGGGCACGTGGGGTGAAGGTCACCGAGTCTCTCTTCCGATGTCTCGTCCGGTGCGGTCACCGGAACGCCGGCCCGGCGGTGAGATCGCGCCGCCGGTCCGGCGGGATCATAGAGGACGGATACGAACCTTCGTCAGTGGCGGCCGGGCCACGGGTCCGCACCGTCGGGACGTTCGAGGGCGCGTCGGACGCCGCCGCCGGCGGCCCGGGCCCCGGTGCCGGCCGTCACCGGAACGGGTGACGGGTGACGGTGTGTCCGCCGGTCCGCCGGACACGTCGGCGGTGGGTCGGTATAGCTGGCAGCCGGAGCACACCGACGGAAGGACCAGCCCCATGACCCGGCCAGCCGCCAAACCCGCGCAGAGCGTCGACGAGGTCATCGAGCGGATGCGGGAGATCGAGGCGCGGCTGGACCCGCGGGACGGGGTCGCCTGCTTCAACCGGATGTACCTCGGGGTGACCGAGCTGGCCGGGAAGCGGCTCACCGCCGGGTACTTCCAGGACCGGGCGTTCGTCGAGCGGCTCGGCGTGGTGTTCGCCGGCCTGTACTTCGACGCGGTGGAGGCGGACGAGGCGGGACGGCCGGTGAACGAGGCGTGGCGGCCGCTGTTCGAGGCGCGCGGCCACCGCAGGGTGTGGCCGGTCCAGTTCGCCTTCGCCGGGATGAACGCGCACCTCAACCACGACCTGGCGCTCGCCGTCGTCGGGACCTGCATCGAGCGGCGGACCACGCCCGACATGCCGCCGGTGCACACCGACTACCTCAAGGTGAACGAGTTGCTCGCGCAGGTGGAGGCCGGGCTGCGGGCGTCCTTCGAGGCGCAGATCGCCACGGTCCCCACCCGGGAGGCCGAGCCGTTGAAGCACATCGTCGCCAGCTTCTCGACCGCCCGCGCCCGGGACGCCGCCTGGGCGAGCACCCAGACGCTCTGGCACCAGCGCAACATCCGGCCGATGTACGACTCCACCCTCGCCGCGGTCACCGCGAGCACCGCGCTGGCGGGGCGGATGCTGGTCACGCCGGTGCTGGCGCCGCCGGAGCCTCCGGGGGAGGAGTGAGGCGACTCCGCTTGGCGGAGTCCGGCGGGCGGAGGTGAGCGGGGCCGGGGTGGACTGGTGGGTGACGAGCCGAGCTGCGAAAGGCCGACGATGTCCACCTCGCCCCCCGCCGGGTACGCCGATCTGAGTGCCCTGGTGATCAACTGCACGCTCAAGCGGTCGCCCGAGCGGAGCCACACCCAGGGCCTGATCGACGTCAGTACCGGGATCATGGAGCGCCAGGGCGTGCGGGTCGAGGTGGTCCGCGCGGTGGACCACGACCTCGCCACCGGCGTCTGGCCCGACATGACCGAGCACGGCTGGGAGACGGACGAGTGGCCCGTCCTCTACAGCCGGGTGATGGCCGCCGACGTCCTGGTGCTGGCCGGCCCGGTCTGGCTGGGTGACAACTCCTCCGTGATGAAGAAGGTCGTCGAGCGCCTCTACGCCTGCTCCTCCATCCTCAACTCCCAGGGCCAGTACGCCTACTACGGCCGCGTCGGCGGCTGTCTGATCACCGGCAACGAGGACGGCGCCAAGCACTGCGCGATGAACGTGCTCTACAGCCTCCAGCACCTCGGCTACACCGTCCCGCCGCAGGCGGACGCCGGGTGGGTGGGGGAGGCGGGGCCGGGGCCGTCGTACCTGGACGCCGGGTCGGGCGGGCCGCAGAACGACTTCACCAACCGCAACACGACGTTCATGACCTGGAACCTGCTCCACCTGGCCCGGATCCTCAAGGACGCGGGCGGGATCCCGGCGTACGGGAACCAGCGCTCCGAGTGGGACGCGGGGTGCCGCTTCGACTTCGAGAACCCCGAGCACCGCTGAGCGGCGGCGGGCCGGAGCCGGGGGAGGCGGGCAGGCCCTCCGGGGCGGTGCGGTAGCGGGTGGGAAGGGTGGCGTCGAGGGCGGTGGCGGCCACCGGCGGCAACCCCGGCCCGGAGTGCGCCGACCACGCGCCGGCGCTGGCCTTCCGGGCGGTGCGGCGGCCCGTCGGTACCGGAACGAGCCGTGACGAGCGGCCCGGCGGCTCCGGCGGGGCCGCTTCGTCGTGCCCGGCGGTCCGAACCGATCATCAGATGCGCCATTTCAAACGCGACTGATGTGAACGTTCACCCTTTCGAGTGCACAGGATCATGCGAAGCGGTCCAGATCGTTCCGCCCCGCCTACGGTTGGGCAGCAGCGAGACGGGGCCGCCCGTGAGGAGCGGAGATGCCCCCTCTTCCGGGACGGAGGCGACGGCCGACGGCCCGTCATGTCGTGCCCCCCTTCGCAGAGGAAGGTTCTCCCATGCCCGTGGCCACGAGCGTCGAGACACCGCAGGCGTCCCCGCAGCACCCGCACCCCGGCCGGCGCGCGGCGGTGCGGTCATGAGCGGGACGGCCCTGGAGCAGCTCCTCCGCGGGCCGAGCGGGATCGGCACGGCGGGCTTGCACCTGGCGCCCCGTCAGGCCGGGGCGGCGGAGGCCGCAGCGCCCTCGGGCAAGCCGGCCTCCGGCGACCCCGTGCCCGGCCTGTATTTCCACCCCGTGCCCGAGCCGGACGCGGAGCGGGTGGCGGAGGTGAACCGCCGCATCAAGCTGTGGGCCGACGAGATCGAGCTCTACCCGCCGGACTGGGAGGACGAGTTCGACGGCTTCTCGGTGAGCCGCTACATGGTCGCCTGCCACCCGGACGCGCCGAGCGTCGACCACGTCATGCTCGCCACCCGGCTGATGGTCGCCGAGAACGCCGTCGACGACTGCTACTGCGAGGACCTCGGCGGCTCGCCGGTCGGCCTCGGCAGCCGGCTGCTGCTCGCCCACACCGCCCTGGACCCGCTGCACACCACCGCGGAGTACCACGGCGGCTGGCAGGAGTCGCTGGCCTCGGACGCCCCCCGGCGGGCGTACCGCTCGGCGATGGAGCACTTCGTCCGGGCCGCCACCGCCTCCCAGGCGGACCGCTTCCGGCACGACATGGCGCGCCTGCACCTCGGGTACCTCGCCGAGGCCGCCTGGGACCAGGACGACCACCACGTCCCGGAGGTGTGGGAGTACCTGGCCATGCGGCAGTTCAACAACTTCCGCCCGTGCCCGACCATCACCGACACCGTCGGCGGCTACGAGCTGCCCGCCGACCTGCACGCCCGCCCGGCCATGCAGCGGGTCATCGCGCTCGCCTCCAACGCCACCACCATCGTCAACGACCTGTACTCGTACACCAAGGAGCTGGCGAGCCCGGGCCGGCACCTCAACCTGCCGGTGGTGATCTCCGAGCGCGAGGGCGTCGACGACCGCGAGGGCTACCTGAAGGCCGTCGAGGTGCACAACGAACTGATGCACGCCTTCGAGGCGGAGGCCGCGGCGCTGGCCGCCGCCACGCCCGTCCCGGTGGTGGTGCGCTTCCTGCGCGGGGTCGCCGCCTGGGTCGACGGCAACCACTACTGGCACCGCACCAACACCTACCGCTACAGCCTGCCCGATTTCTGGTAACCAAGGAGCTGAACCGTGTCCGTCACCGACACCACCCCCGTGAACCGCACCGCCGTCCCCGGACCGGCCACTCCCTACCAGGGGGACATCGCCCGCTACTGGGACCACGAGGCCCGGCCGGTGAACCTGCGCCTCGGCGACGTGGACGGCCTGTACCACCACCACTACGGCATCGGCGAGGTTGACCTGTCGGCGCTCGGCGACCCGGAGGACAGCGAGCGCGAGAAGAAGCTCGTCGCCGAGCTGCACCGGCTGGAGTCCGCGCAGACCGACGTCCTGCTCGACAGCCTCGGCGACATCCGCCCCGAGCACACCCTGGTCGACGCGGGCTGCGGCCGCGGCGGCTCCATGGTGATGGCCCACCAGCGCTTCGGCTGCAAGGTCGAGGGCGTGACCCTGTCGGCCAAGCAGGCCGAGTTCGGCAACCGGCGGGCCAAGGAGCTCGGCATCGACGACTCGGTGCACGCCCAGGTCTGCAACATGCTCGACATGCCGTTCGGCAACGGCACCGTCCGGGCCTCCTGGAACAACGAGTCCAGCATGTACGTGGACCTGCACGACCTGTTCGCCGAGCATTCCCGGATCCTGTCGGTCGGCGGCCGCTACGTGACCATCACCGGCTGCTGGAACCCGATCTACGGCCAGCCGTCGAAGTGGGTCTCGCAGATCAACGCCCACTTCGAGTGCAACATCCACTCCCGCCGCGAGTACCTGCGCGCGATGGCCGACAACCGCCTCGTCCCGAACGCCGTCGTCGACCTGACCGCCGCCACCCTTCCCTACTGGGAGCTGCGGGCCACCGTGCCGTCCCTGGTGACCGGCATCGAGGAGGCGTTCATCAACTCCTACAAGGACGGCTCCTTCCAGTACCTGCTGATCGCGGCCGACCGGGTCTGACCCCGGGCGCCGCACGGCGAGGACCCGGCCCGGCCGAACGGCGGCGGGGCCGGGTCCGCCGCGTCGCGGCACCCCCCGGCGGGCCCGGTCCGCCGCGCGGCACCCCCCGGCGGGCCTCCCGGAAGAGGGCTGGTCAACGGGACGTCAGTGGCACGTGATATGCAGTGCATCATCCGATTGGCCGTTGCGAGGCCATACGAACGATGCCGACGGCCGTGCCGGTCGACGAGGTCTCAGGGGGGCCGCACCATGTCCATCTTCCGCCGCCTGGCCGGGCGGAGGCCGCCGCGTTCGCTGCCCCCCGTGCTGGACCTCTCGCACGGCGACGAGGAACTGCGCCGGCTGCGCGCCCTCGCCGACGCCGGCGACTGGGCCGCGCTGCGCCCCGCCCTCGCCGCCGTCCCCGACCAGGCCGAGCTGACCTGGCTGCTGAACCGGATCTCCGACGTCGAGGGCACCGAGGAGTGGCTCGCCAAGGCCGTCGCGGAGCGGCCCGAGGACACCCTCGCGCTGCTGCTCTCCGGCGCCCGGCAGATCTCCTGGGCCTGGGAGGCCCGCACCGGCGCCCGCGCCAAGCACGTCACCGAGGACCAGTGGCGGCTGTTCGGCGAGCGGCTGGAGACCGCCGAGGAACAGCTGCTGGAGGTGGCCGAGCGCGAGCCCGGCTGGCTCGCCCCCTGGTTCTTCCTCCAGATCGGCGCGCGCGGCGCCTCGCTCGGCCGCACCGTCGCCACCACCCGTTTCGAGGCCGCGCTGCGCCGCGACCCGGAGCACCTCGGCTCCCACCAGCAGCGCCTGCAGCAGCTCTGCGCCAAGTGGGGCGGCTCCCACGAGCAGATGCACGCCTTCGCCCGCACCGCGATGCTCGGCGCACCGGAGGGCAGCCCGCTCGGCGAGCTGGTCGCCATCGCCCACCTGGAGCACTGGCTCGACCTGCCGGACGGCGAGGACCACGCCTACCTGACCGGCCCGGCCGTGCGCTCCTCGCTGCGCGAGGCGGCCCTGCGCTCCGTGCTGCACCCGGCCTACCGGCGCCGGCGCGACTGGCGCTCCACCCACAACACCTTCGCGATGGTCCTCTCGCTCGCCGACGAGCGCGAGCTGGCCCACGCCGTGTTCGCCACCCTCGACGACGTCGCCACCGAATGGCCCTGGTACTACCTGGGCGGCGACGAGGCCGGGAACTTCCAGGCCCACCGCGACCGCTGCGCCCCGCGCTGAGCGGTCCCCCCGGCCCGCCCCTCGGCCCCCGAAGCCCGACCCACCCCTTGCGATCGAAAGAGCCACCGGTGTCCCCATCCGAGAACCCGACGAGCGCGCACACCTTCCAGGTCGACCTGCGCGGCCTGGTCGACCTGCTCTCCCACCACCTCTACTCCAGCCCCCGGGTCTACCTGCGCGAACTGCTGCAGAACGCGGTCGACGCGATCTCCGCCCGGCAGGCCCTCGACCCGGCCGCGCCGGCCGCCATCACCGTCCGCGCCGACGGCGACCTCACGGTCACCGACACCGGCATCGGCCTGACCGAGCAGGACGTCCACACCTTCCTCGCCACTATCGGCCGCAGCTCCAAGCGGGACGCCGACGGCCGGATCGACGGCGCCGGGCTCGCCCGCGCCCGCGGCGACTTCATCGGCCAGTTCGGCATCGGCCTGCTCGCCTGCTTCGTGGTCGCCGACGAGATCACCGTCGTCACCCGCTCCGCCGCCACCCCCGACGCCCCCGTCATCGAGTGGCGCGGCAGCTCCGACGGCCGCTACACCATCCGCACCCTGCCCGCCGACGCCAAGCCCGAGCCCGGCACCACCGTGCGCCTCGCGCCGCGCTCCGACGCCGCCGAGTGGACCCGCGCCGACCGCGTGCTGAGCCTCGCCCGGGACTTCGGCAGCCTGCTGCGCCACGAGGTCACCGTGGTCGACGGCCGCGGCGACGCCACCCTCGTCAACCGGACGCCGCCGTGGGCCGCGCAGCACGGCTCCCCGCTGGCCCGCCGCGAGGCGCTGGCCGCGTACTGCCGCTCCACCTTCGACTTCACCCCGCTCGACACCATCGAGCTGGACCTGCCGCTGGTCGGCCTGCGTGGCGTGGCCTACGTGCTGCCCGAGGCCGTGCCGCCGTCGCGCCGGGCCGGTCACCGGGTGCACCTCAAGGGCATGCTGCTCTCCGACCACGCCGACGAACTCCTGCCCGACTGGGCGTTCTTCGTCCGCTGCGTGGTCGACACCGACGGCCTGCGGCCCACCGCCAGCCGCGAGGGCCTGTACGCCGACGAGACGCTCGCCGCCGTCCGCGACGCGCTCGGCGCCCGGATCCGGGACTGGCTCACCGGCCTGTCCGCCAGCGACCCGGCGCTGCTCCACCGGTTCCTCTCGGTGCACCACCTCGCCGTCAAGCAACTCGCTCGCTACGACGACGAGTTGCTGCGGATGCTGCTGCCCTGGCTGCCGTTCGAGACCACCGACGGCAATGTCACCCTGGACGAGTTCGCCCGCACCCACCCGGTGGTGCTGGTCACCCGGACCGTCGAGGAGTTCCGCCAGGTCGCCCCGATCGCCGGCGCCGCCGGGCTCGGCGTCGTCAACGGCGGCTACACCTACGACCGCGACCTCGTGCACCGGCTGCCCGAGATCCGCCCCGGCGCGTCGGTCGCGGACCTCGACCCGAGCACCGTCACCGCCCACCTCGACACCGTCGACCCGGCCGCCGAACTCGCCGCCTCGGCCTTCCTCGCCACCGCCCGCGAGGTGGTCGGCCGCTTCGACTGCGACGTCGCCCTGCGCAGCTTCCACCCGACCAGCGCGCCCGCCCTGCTGCTCGACAACCGGGAGGCCCGGCACGAGCGCACCCGCGCCCAACTCGCCGACGAGGCCGACGGGCTGTGGGCCGACATCCTCGGCTCGCTGCGCGCCGAGGTGCCCCGCGCGCAGCTCGTCCTCAACCACCTCAACCCGCTGGTCCGGCGGGCGGCCTCGATCGGCGACCGCGAACTCGCCGTCACCGCGGTGGAGACGCTCTACGGGCAGGCCGTGCTGCTCACCCGCCGGCCGCTCACCTCCAGCGAGAGCGCGCTGCTCAACCGCTCGTTCATCAGCCTGCTCGACCACGCGATGCTCGGGCACGAGGCGGCGTCCGGCGGCAACGGCGGCGCCGCCGGTTCCGGTTCGAAGGAGGCGTGATGCTGAGCAGCATCGACGCGGTGATGACCGCGCTGCGCGAGAACGACGCCCGCCCCTACGGGCGGCAGCGGACCGTCACCGCCGAGGAACTCGTCGACGCCGCCGAGCAGTTCGACGACACCGCGGTCCGCGCCATGGCCCTGCTCGAACTGATGGAGGCCTACGAGTACGACGGCGAGCGGAGCAAGTCCCCGGTCGTCTTCGCCCGCGTCCTCAAGCTCTGGGACAAGGACCCGGACGGCTTCGGCGAATGGGCGCAGCAGCAGGTGTTCTGGCGCTTCAAGTGGGTCTCCACCTCGCTGATGGGCACCCCCGACGTGCCGCTGGCCGCGATCCGCCGCTGGCACGAGGAGATGCGCAGCCGCTACCGCGCCGCCGGGCACGGCCTCCAGCCGTACTACGCCCAGCGCTTCCACCTCGCCTCGCACATCGGCGAGGACGTCCAGGACGCCTACGAGCTGTGGGCCGGCCGGCCGCGCACCGAGCTGAGTGACTGCCACGCCTGCGAGATCCGCGCCCGCGCCGTCCACCACCTGCGCCAGGGCGACGACGCGACGGCCCTGGACGTCTGGCGGCCGGTGCTCGACGGCGAGGCCACCTGTGCGGAGGAGCCCTACGTCAGCCACGCCCAGGCGCTGCTGCCGCTGCTGCGCCAGGGTCGGCTGGACGAAGCCCGTTCCAGCCACCTGGTCGGCTACCGCTTCGCGCGGGGCAAGAGCGGGCTGGCCCGTTCGGTCGGCCTGCACATCGAGTTCTGCGCGCTGTCCGGCAACGAGCCGCGCGGCCTGGAGCTGCTCGCCGAGAACCGTGACCTGTTCGGCGTCACCGGCGACCCGGTCAGCCGGCTGGACTTCCTGACCTGCGTCGAGGTGCTGATCGCCGCCCTCGCCCGGGCCGGGCACGGCGAGCTGGCCGTCAGCGGCCCGCCCGGTGCGAGCTGGACCGTGGACACCCTGCTCGCGCACGTGCGCGGGGAGGCGGACGCGCTGGCCGCCCGCTTCGACGCCCGCAACGGCACCGACGCGGTGAGCACCCGCCGGCGCGAGCGGCTGGCCGGCCGTCCGCTGCTGGCCGAGCCGCTCGCGCTCGGCGTGCGGGCCGCGGCCGCGCCGGAGCTGGCGGCCGTCCCGGTCGTCCCGGCGGTTCCGGCCCGGGAGGTGGAGCCGGAGCCGGAGGACTTCACCGCGCTGGTGCTGCGCGCCCGTGAGCTGCGGCTGGTCGGCCACCCGGACGCGGACCGGCTCTGGAAGGTGATCGACGAGCGCTTCACCGCCGCCGGGGGCTCGGTCGAGGACACGGAGGGCGGGCCGCAGGGGCTGCTCGACGCGGCGGCCGGGTCGCTCGGGCAGCTGCGTGCCGAGCTCGCCGAGCGGCGGGCGCACGAGGCGCTCGACCGCGGCGACTGGGAGGAGGGAGCCGCCCAACTGCTCGTCGCCGGCGGGCTGTTCAAGCGCGACGGGCTGCCCGGCCGGGCGCTGGCGGCCCGGACCAGGGCGCTGGTCGCCGAACTCGTCCGGGACGACGAGGGTGAGGGGGAGGGCGAGGACGGGGGCGCCGGTCCGGCCGTCGACTGGCCGGCCCTGGACGCCGCGCTGGCCCGCGCCGAGCAGCTGGCGGCCGCCGGGGCCGCCGGCGGCGCGCCGGGCATCTCGGACGACGACTACCTGATCGTCCTCCAGTGCCGCGCCTACGCCGCCCACCAGCAGCTGGTCCGGGCGCTGCCCGAGCCGCCGCAGCCGCCGCCCGCCGAGCGGGCCGCGCGCTTCGCCGCCACCGTCACCGCCTACCGTGAGGCAGCCGCCGCGCGCGGCTCCGTGCGGCGGCTGGCCGTGGCCCGCCAGTACGCCGCGGACGCCGCCGCCCGGCAGGGCCGGACCGTCGAGGCCGCGGCGGAACTGCGGGTCGTCATCGCCGAGTTGGAGCAGGGCGGGCAGCCCTGGCACACCCCGCGGGCGTACGGCCTGCTGGGGCAGGCGCTGCTGCAGGACGGCGAGCGGGCCGAGGCCGTCGAGGTGCTGCACCGCGCCCTGGCGGCGGCCGCCCGCTGGGCCGACGAGTCGTACCCGTTCGCCGCCACCTACCTGATGGTCGGGCACGCCAGTGCCCACCTCGGGGACACCGGCGGCGCGATCCGGGCGCTCTCCGAGGCGGCCTCCCGGTTCGACCGCATGGGCCCGGAGGCCGTCGAGGACGCGGCCCGGACCAGGCTCCAGCTCGCCGACCTGCTGACCGGGGCCGACCGGACCGCCGACGCGGTGGCCGTGCTGGAGTCGGTGCTGGCCGGCGCGGCGGCGGCACCGGCGGCTGCGGATCCGGCGGCTCCGGCGGCCGGCGCCCTGGACGAGCGGCTGCTCGCCCAGGCCCGGCTGGACCTGGCGCGCGGCCTGTTCGCGCTGGACGAGGACCGCGACGCCGCCGAGGAGTACCTGCGGCTCGCCGCCGTCCTGGAGGGCTGGACCGAGGACCTCCACCTGCGCACCATGGTCGCGTCGGAGGCGGCCGTGGCGCTGGTCCACGCCGACCGCTGGGAGGCCGCGCACGCCGCCCGCGCCCGGGCGCTGGCCGCCCACGAGCAGTGGCCGCAGCCGGGCCCGGTCTCCGCGATGCTGCGGCAGTTCGCCCGGATGACCGCGCAGAAGGACGGCCCGGACGGCGTGGAGCCGGCGCTCGCCCGGCTGGCGGAGGCGGACGCCGTGCGCGAGCGGCTGGAGCGCGAGGAGCCCGGGGCCGAGACCTGGTACCCGCGCGCCGCCGTCCACTACGAGCGGGCCCGGGTGTACGCGGTGGGCGCCCGCTACGAGGAGGCGCTGGCCGAGGCCGAGCGGGCGATCGCCGGTTACGAGGAGGGCGGCGAGCAGGCCGAGACGCCGCGGGCCGAGGCCGTGCGGCTGGCCGCGCTGATCGAGGGCACCGACCTGGGCCGCGTCGCGGCGGCCCGGGAGCGGCTCACCGTCGCCGTCGAGCGCTGCCGGGCGCACGGCATGGAGGAGGCGGCGTCGATCCTCGCCGAGCTGCGCGAGCGCCTGGCGCAGTGACGCCCGCGCACCCGGGCCGCGACCGGCGCGGCCCGGGTGCGGGCCGGGCGCGGGCGGTTCAGCAGGGGCCGTCGTCCGCCCAGACGCCCCACTGGCCGCTTGAGCCCGGATTCTCGTTCAGGGTCCACCACTTGGCGTGGTACTTGTGGCCCTGGTACGAGACCTTGGCGCCGCCGACGTACACCGTGCCCGCGTTCCACGGCGGGTCCGCACAGGCGCCCGGGCTGGTCGGGGGCGTGCTGGTCGGGGTCGCGGGCGGGGTGGTGGCCGGGGTGGTCGGCGGGGTCGCCCCGGCGAACCTCACCGTGAACTTGGTGAAGTCCCAGTCGTTCTGCGCCACGCTGGAGCAGGAGCCGGAGAGCCCCGGGTCGACCGGGCCCGGGCACTGGCGGTCCCGGTTGACCGACCAGTAGGTGTAGCGGGCCATCCGGTGCGCCAGCGCGAAGTCCAGCACCGTCTGGAAGTCCGCCTGCCGGAAGTACTCGGCGACGTCGGTGCGCCCGTTCATCTGCGACACGCCCTCGTGGGCATAGGCGTCCGCCTCCGACCAGCCGAAGGTGGTGCGCAGGATCTGGTTGAAGTTCACCAGCGCCGAGGTCTGCGCCGCCGCGCCGTTGAAGCCGCCGTCGAACGGCATGATGGAGAAGTTGTCGGGCGTGAAGCCCTGCGCCTTGGCCTCGTTGAGCATCTGCTGCCCGAACCAGCCGGTCCCGGCGGCGGTGCCGGCCGTGGTGACCGAGATGTACAGCCCCGGGTTGTCGCGCTGGAGGATGCGGGCCGCGCCGATCTCGTTGCGGATCGCGGCCGTGTTCTCGTACTCCGGCTCCTCCAGGTCGAAGTCGAGCGCCTTCAGCTGGTACCGGTCGACGACCTTCTGGTACGCCGCCGCGGTCGCCTCCGGCGTGCCGCAGGTCTGGCCGAGCTTGGTGCCGCCGTAGCCGCCGATGGAGACCGAGACGTCACCGCCCTTGCCGCGGACGGTCTGGATCACGGCCGGCATGGTGGTGTCGGTGTCGATCGGGGACGTCCCGCCCCAGGCCGGGACGCAGCCGCCCTTGGCCAGGATGAAGGCGAGCTGGAAGGCCTTCTGGCCGGTGGCGTCCATCACCGTGGAGACGTCCGGCGGGCTGTTGTCCTCGGGCATCAGGTACGGCGCGGAGGCGTACCAGTTGCTGCCGATGCCGCCGGGGGCGGCGGTGACGGCGGTGGCGGCCGTGGTGGTCGTCGCGCTCGCGGCGACCGCCACCAGCCCGCCCGCCAGCAGCCCGAACACCCCGGCCAGCGCGGCGGCGACGCGTCTGCGGGGCGGGGGTGCCGGTGCTTCCGGCGGTGGGGGAAGTGCACGTTCCATCGGGGTCAACCTCTCCAGGAAACGGCGGAGTTCGGCCCGCCCGCGCCGATGTGGGGGCGGCACGCCGGGCCCGGCGGAACCCCGCGCCGGGGCCGGGCCGCCACGAGGTCGTCACTGGTATAGACCTGTCACCGGCGACCGTCAACCGCCCCCGCCGCTGCTCCGCGTGCGATCCGGCCCGGATGCGACGGCAGCCGGCGGCTAAACCCATCCTTTGTCGAGATTGACCGTCCAGGTGTCTCCCACTGCCCTGCGCAGTTCGACCAGGACCGCCACGTCCGCGACAGCCGACGGGGCGTCGGACAGCCGCAACGGGCAGTCCGGGACGCTGGTGCGGGTGTAGACCGGCAGCTCGCCGTCGCAGCTGAAGGCGTGCAGCAAGGGGCGGTTCTCCTCGGCCCACGCAGCTGCGGCGTCGACACGATCCACGTGCGCGAGAAGCCGCTCAGGAGCGGGCCCACAACTGAACTGCACGAGGAAACCCTGAGCGTCCACCGCCCACCAGTCCCACAGGAATCCAGGCCGGGGATGCCGCAGCACCGTCGTCATGCCGTCACTGTACGAGGGACCATCGAAGCTGAGCCGAAGTAGGCCACCTCGACTTCTGGATCCGCGCCGCGCTCCTCCCGGCGCCCATCTATGCGCGTAGATTAGCTCGGGGTGCCAGCCACTGGAGTGGGAAGTCGGCGGGTCCGACTTCTGGAGCCGTGCCGCGTTCCCCCTCGGCGGCCACGTGCGCGCCCAGAGGGGCGTGGAAAGTCGGCTGGCCCGACTTTTGGGGCTGGAGCGAGGCGCGGGGTCGCATCTACCCGCGTAGATGAGTGCTCCGCCCACGGTGGGGGAGTGGGAAGTCGGCGGGTCCGACTTTTGGGGCTGGAGTGGGTGCGGGGTCGCGTCTACCCGCGTAGATATGCGCCCCGGCCGGGGTGGCGAAGTGGGAAGTCGGCCTGGCCGACTTCTGGATCCGCGACGTGTTCCGCAAGGCATTATCTATGCGCGTAGATTGGCCGCAGGTGGCTAGCCGGTGGAGTGGGAAGTCGGCGGGGCCGACTTCTGGATCCATGGCGTGTTCCGCCTGGCATCATCTATGCGCGTAGATTTGAGGGGGAGTGGCGGGGCGATGGAGCGGGAAGTCGGCGGGGCCGACTTTTGGGTCCGTGTCGGGTTCAGCCTCGGCGGCCATGCGTGCAGAAGGGGGTGTGGGGGTGGGGTGGGGGAGTGGGAAGTCGGTGGGGCCGACTTTTGGGGCTGGGGTGAGGCGTGGGGTTGTGCCTACTCGCGTAGATTGCTGCTCTGGCCGGGGTGGGGGAGTGGGGAGTCGGCGGGGTCGACTTTTGGGGCCGGTTGTGGCTGTGGTGTGGGGGCTCCGTGGGTGGCGCGGACGGCTGTGAGGAGGCCGGTCACGGTGGGGGGCCAGGGGCGGGTGGCGGGGCCGGTGAGGGTGAGGGTGCGGTGGGCGGGCGGGTGGATGGGGACGAGGACGCACTCCGCCGGGAGCATGGGTTGTGCCAGGGCCGGCATCACCGACACGCCCACGCCCGCGTGCACCATGCCGATCAGGGTGTTGAGGTCCCGGATCCGGTGGCGTGGGGCGAAGCGGACGCCGGCCCGGCGGTAGGCGTCCCGGATGTGCCGCTCGCAGCCGCCCTCGGAGAGCAGGAAGTCGTCATCCTCCAGGTCGGCCACGTCGACGGCCGGTTCGCCCGCGAGCGGGTGGTCGCGGCGCAGCAGCGCGTGCATGGAGTCCGCGCCGAGCGCGACCGCCCCCGGCGGCACCGGATCCGCGTCCACCAGGACGGCCGCGTCCACGGTGCCGGACTCCAGCCAGACGCCCAGTTCGTCGTCCTCCCCCTCGAACACCCGGACTGCCAGCCGGGGGTGCTCGGTCCGCCAGTCGCGCAGCAGGCCGGGCAGCAGCCCCTGGCAGACGGTGGTCGGCGCGGCCAGCCGGACGGTTCCGGTCAGGCCGCCCGAGTGGTGGGCGGCGATCGTCCGGACGGCGGTGGCGGAGGCGACCGCCGTGCGGGCGTGCGGCAGGATCCGCTCGCCGAGCGGGGTCGGCCGGGCGGGTGAGCCCCGGTGCAGGACGGGAGCGCCGAGCACCCGCTCCAGCGCGGCGACCGCGTGCGAGACCGCCGACTGGCTCACGCCCAGCCCGGCCGCCGCCGCCCCGAAGCCGCCTGCGTCCGCCACCGCGACCAGCGCCCTGAGCTGGGCGAGGTTCACCTCCGAGCTCATGAGACCTCCTCATCCGGGCTGCACGGCCACTTGTTGGACTCATGATCGGCCGACCCGTCACCCTCTGTCCATCGACGAACGGTGCGGTGCGCACGGGAGAGGCGGGTGGCCGGTGACGGGACGGCGCTGGTGGCCGGGGTTCGTGGCCCTGTCGGCGATCTGGGGGGCGAGCTTCGCCCTGATCAAGGTGGCGGTGGACGCGGGGGTGCCTCCCGTGTGGGTGGCGGCGTGGCGCTGTCTGCTCGGCGCGGCCGCGCTCTGGGCGGTCCTCGCCGCCCGCCGCGAGGCCGCGCCGCGCGACCTCGCCACCTGGGGCCACTGCGCCCTGGTCGCGCTGCTGCTGAACGCGGTGCCGTTCGTGCTGTTCTCCTACGGCGAGACCCGGGTCAGCTCGGTGCTCGCCGGGGTGGTGAACGCGACCACCCCGCTGTTCACCCTGCTCTTCGCGCTGGTCGCGGTGCCGGGGGAGGCGCGCCCGGGGCGGCGCCGGATCGCCGGGCTCGTCCTCGGGTTCGCCGGGGTGCTCACCGTGCTGGGCGTGTGGCGCGGGTTCGGCGCCGCGTCCGGGACCGGGGCACCGGCCGGCGGCCTCGCCTGTCTGGCGGCGACCTGCTGCTACGGCGCCGGCTTCGCCTACCTGCGCCGTCACCTCTCCGCCCGGCCGCACTCGGCGGCAGCCCTGTCGGCCGCCCAGATCACCGGCGCCGCCGTGGAACTGGCCGTCGCCGCCCCGCTCGCCGTCGGCGTCCCGCACTGGCCCGGTGCCGGGGCCGCCGCCGCCCTGCTGGTGCTCGGCGCGCTCGGCACCGGCGTCGCCTACGTCCTCAACCTCGACCTGGTCCGCACCGCCGGCACGGCCGTGGCCGCCGCCGTCACCTATGCGACCCCGCTCTGGTCGACGGCGCTCGGCGCGCTGCTGCTCGCCGAACCCGTCGGCTGGAACACCGTGGCCGGCGGCCTCGCCGTGATCGCCGCCGTCGCGCTCACCCGGCAGCCGCCCGCCGCGCCCGGCAGCGGGGTGCGGACCGGCCGCCGGGGCCGGAGGGAGCGTCAGCCGGTCGGTTAGGGTGGGCCGGTGAGCACGGGGCGGGAGGCGGACGGGGGCGCCGACATGGCGGGCGCGGCCGGTGCGCCGCCGTCCTCGCCCACCGTCGCCGTCCAGGCCGCGCTGCGCGCCCGCCCGCTGCGCTTCCCGTTCACCCGTGACGCGTTGCGCTGCTGGGCCTATCTGGTCGGCGGCGCACCGCTCGGGCTGCTGGTGGTCGTCCTGCTGGCCGTCCTCGCGGTGCTCGGCCTCGGGCTCGCGGTCGTCGGGATCGGTCTGCCGCTGCTCCTGGCGCTCGCCCTCTCCGGCCTGCCGGCCGGCGCCCTGGAACGCCGCCGGCTGCGGCTCGTGGAACCCCTGCCGGTGCCCGACCCGCACCGCCCGCTGCCCGGGGCCGGCCGCCGCGCCCGGCTGCGGACCCGGCTGCGCGAGCAAGCGACCTGGCGCGAACTGGCCCACACCCTGCTCGTCGGCCCGCCGCTGACCGCCGCCGGGTTCGGCCTGATCGCCCTGCTGGTGTTCTCCGGGGCCCTGGTCGTCAGCCCCGTCGTGGTCTGGGCGATGGCGCCGGAGAGCGTCATGCTGATCCCCGGCCACGTCGTCCCGGGACCGCTGCACGCCCTGCCCGCCACCGCCGTCGGCCTGGCCGGGCTGTTCCTCGGCGGCTACGCCGCGGCGCTGCTCACCACCGTCCACGTCCGGCTGGCCCGGCTGCTGCTCGGCCCCCGCGAGGAGGGCCTCGGGCGCCAGGTCGTCGAACTGACCCGCTCCCGGGCCCGGTTGGTCGACGCCTTCGAGGCGGAGCGCCGCCGCATCGAACGCGACCTGCACGACGGCGCCCAGCAGCAGCTCGTCGCCCTCACCATGACCCTCGGCCTCGCCGCCCACGAGCTGCGCGAGCGCGCCGCCGCCCCGGGCGCGGGCGGCGCGGGCGCCGCGGACGCCGCCGGGGACCCGGTGCTCGACCTCGTCGACCGGGCGCGCGGCGAGGCCCGGCAGGCGCTGGAGCAACTGCGCGGCCTGGTCCGCGGCATCCATCCCCAGGTGCTCACCGACCACGGGCTGGCCGCCGCCGTCGCCGAGGTCGCGCTGCGCCACCCGGTCCCCGTCGAGGTCGACCTCGACCTGCCCGGACGGCTGCCCGGCCCGGTCGAGTCCACCGCCTACTTCACCGTCACCGAGGCGCTCACCAACGCCGCCAAGCACAGCGGCGCCACCGCCGTCACCGTCCACGGGCGGGTCGAGGGCGACCGGCTGGTGCTCCAGGTGACCGACGACGGCCGCGGCGGGGCCGACCCGGCCGCCGGGGCGGGACTCCAGGGACTGGCCGACCGGGTGGCGATCCTGAGAGGACGACTGATGGTGACGAGTCCGACCGGCGGGCCGACCAGGCTCCGGCTGGAGGTGCCGTGCTCCGGCTAGTCATCGCCGAGGACGCCGTGCTGCTCCGGGCCGGGCTGGTCGAACTGCTCACCCGGGGCGGCCACGAGGTGGTCGCGGCGGTCGGGGACGCGGACGCCCTGGCCGCCGCCGTGGACGCGGACCGCCCGGACGTCGTCGTCACCGACGTCCGGATGCCGCCCGGCTTCCGGGACGAGGGGCTGCGCGCCGCCCTCGACCTGCGCGAGCGCCACCCCGGTCTGCCCGTCCTCGTCCTCTCCCAGTACGTGGCCACCCCGTACGCGACCCGGTTGCTCGGTGCGGCGGGCGCCCAGCGGGCCGGGCTCGGCTACCTGCTGAAGGACCGGGTGGGCGAGGTGTCGGAGTTCCTGGACGCGCTGCGCCGGGTGGCGGCCGGGCAGACGGTGATCGACCCGGAGGTGGTGCGGGTGCTGCTGCGGCAGCAGTCCGCCGACCGTCCGATCGCCCGGCTCACCCCGCGCGAGCGCGAGGTGCTGGGGCTGATGGCGGAGGGCCTCAACAACCAGACGGTCGGCGCCCGGCTGAGCATCACCGAGGCGTCCGTGGTGAAGCACTGCGGGAACATCTTCATGAAGCTGGACCTCGACCCGGTCGAGGGCAACCGGCGCGTCCTCGCCGTGCTCGCCCACCTCGCCGACCTGCGCGGCGAGTAGCCGGGACGCCGCCGGCGGGGCGGTCGGCGCCGCCGCCGGTCTCGCGGGCCGGGGCCTGACAGCGGCGAGTCGGCCGGCCTGCCGCCCCGTCGACCGCGGCCACCCGCCCTGCCCTGCCGCCCCGCCCTGCCGCCCTGTCTCTCGGCCCTGCCGCCTCCCCGCCGAGCGCTGCCGGGCGTCGGGGAATGGCATGGTGGCGCCGATGAGTGATTAAGTGATATCACTTTGATATCGGATGCCGATGCTCGCCGAAGGAGTCGCCCCCATGACCACGCAGCGTTTCCCCGCCGAGGACGGCCTCGTTCTGGACCTTCCGGCCCCCGCGGTCACCGAGCGGACGATCACCGGGCGGGCCGGCCTGGCGATGCTCGGCGCGAGCCTGTTCGGACTGATCGCCGGAGTCGGGGCCTCCGTCGCGGGTGGCGTCCAACTGTCCGACGGCGGAAAGGGCCTGGGGATCGCCCTGCTGGTCGCCGGACCGCTGCTGACGCTCGGCTCGCTGCTGGCGACCTTCGGCCTGACGGTGGTCTCGCCCGGTGAGGCCCGGGTCGTCCAGCTGCTCGGGCGCTACCGGGGCACCGTCCGCGAGGCCGGCCTGACCTGGCTGAACCCGTTCACCACCCGGCAGCGGATCTCCACCCGGATCCGCAACCACGAGACCGAGACCACCAAGGTCAACGACGCGGACGGCAACCCGATCGAGATGGCCGCCGTCGTGGTCTGGCAGGTCGAGGACACCGCGATGGCGGTGTTCGAGGTGGACGACTACGCCGACTTCGTCGCCATCCAGACCGAGACGGCCGTGCGGCACATCGCCACCAGCTACCCGTACGACGCCCACCAGGAAGGGCAGTTGTCGCTGCGTGACGGTGCGGAGGAGGTCGCCCGCAAGCTCTCCGCGGAGATCGCCGCCCGCGTCGCCTCGGCCGGTGTGCGCGTCGTGGAATCCCGGATCACCCGGCTCGCGTATGCTCCGGAGGTCGCGCAGGTGATGCTCCAGCGCCAGCAGGCCGGGGCCGTGGTCGCGGCACGCCGGCTGATCGTCGAGGGCGCCGTCGGCATGGTCGAGGAGGCGCTGGACCGGCTCGCCGAACGCGATGTCGTGGACCTGGACGAGGAGCGGAAGGCCGCCATGGTGAGCAACCTCCTGGTGGTGCTCTGCGGCGACCGCGGCACCCAGCCCGTCGTGAACACGGGCTCCCTCTACCAGTAAGGCGAGGCCTTGGCGACGGAACGGAAGAAGCTCCTGTTGCGACTGGACCCTTCAGTTCACGACGCGCTCGCCCGCTGGGCCGCGGACGACCTGCGCAGCACCAACGCGCAGATCGAGTTCCTGCTCCGCCGGGCCCTCGCCGACGCGGGCCGGATGCCCGGCGGCGCCGCCCGGATCCCCCGCCGCGGCCGTCCGCCGAAGCAGGGCCCGGCCCCGGACGCCGCCCCCGCCCCCGGGGACCCGGCCGGGGACGGGGAGCCCGCGGAGCCGGGCGGTTCCGGCCGGGACTGACCGCCGCGACTGACCGTCGGGCCTGACCGCCGGGGCCGGGGACGGCGAGGCGACGGCCGGGGCGGGCGCGGGGGTGGCGCGGCGTCAACGGCGGGCGGGGGCAGGGCTCTCCGTGAGGAGCGCGGTCAGGCGGTGGGCGGTGGTGTCCCAGGACCACTCGGTGCGCACCCAGTCGCGGCCGGCGGCGGCCATGCGGGCGCGGTCGGGGGCGGGGGCCCGGAGGAGGCGGATGATCGCGGCGGCGACGGCGGACGGGTCGCGGCCGTCGACGACGGTGCCGTTGACGCCGTCGAGGACGGCGTCCGGGGCGCCGCCGGAGCGGCCGACGACGACGGGCAGGCCGGCGGCGGCCGCCTCCAGGAAGACGATGCCGAGACCCTCCGCCTCCAGCCCGGCCCGGCGGGTGCGGCAGGGCATCGCGAAGACGTCGGCGTCGGCGTAGGCGGCCGGGGTGTCGGCGTGGTCACGGCCACCGGCGAAGCGGACCGAGCCGGGTGCGGTGAGCCGGCGGGCGAGGCCCCGCAGGCGGCGTTCGTCCGGGCCCCGGCCGACCAGGACGAGGACGGCGCCCGGCACGCTGCGCCGGATCAGCGGGAGCGCCCGGATCAGGGTGTCCTGGCCCTTGCGGGGGACGAGCCGCGCCACGCAGAGGATCACCGGTGCCTGCGGGCCGGCCTCCCGGGGCCGGGGGCGGAACAGGTCGGTGTCGACGCCGGGGACGAGGCGTTCGAGGCGGGCCGCGGGGCCGAGCGCGGGGGCGATCCGGTCGCGGGTGTGGGGGCCGAGGTAGGTGACGACGTCGACGCTGTCGCCGATCCGCCGCAGCAGGCGCCGGGCGAGGGGGGTGCGGGCCCACCAGATCTCGTGGCCGTGCGTGGTGGCGACGGTCCGCCGGATGCCGGGGGCCAGCCGCCGCAGGGCCGGGGTCATCGCGGCGAGCGGGGCGGCGGCGCCGAACCAGACCCGGTCGCAGCCGTGGGCCCGGGCGAGTTCGGCGGCCCGGCGGGTCACCCGGGGGGTGGGGAGCAGCATCCTCGACCGGTCGCGGACCACCGGGAACGGGAGCGCGGCGTCATGGCGGGCGGCGCCCGGCTCGTCGGAGGTGTAGACGACGACCTCCTCGGCGGGCAGCCGGGTGGCCACGGCGTGGACGAAGGTCTCGATGCCGCCCTGCCGGGGCGGGAAGTCATTGGTGACGATGAGCGTGCCGGTCATGGGACGGGGACCACCTGGGGAGTGCGGGGGCGGGGGGCGGCGGCCGGGGCGGACCGCGGGAGGGGGCGGCGCGGCGGCCGCGGGAGCCGGGTGAGGCGGGGGAGCAGGGCCAGCACGGCGGGCAGGGCGAGGTAGCCGTAGCGGCCGGCGGGGGCGAGCAGGAACGCCAGGGCGAGGCCGAGGGCGAGCCGGTCGGCGGCGGCGACGGTGTCCCGGGGCGGGTGCCGGACGAGGGACGCGGCGACGGCGAGCCCGGCGAGCAGCAGCAGGGCGAGCGCCGCGCACCAGCCGCCGGGGCCGAGCTCGGCGAGCAGCCGGCCGGGCAGCGGACTGCTCGCCGGGGTGGGCAACTCGCCGCGGCCGGTGGGGAACGCGAACACCTGCTCCACCAGCGGTCCCGGTGCGCGCAGTGCCCAGGGCAGGACGAGCGCGGCCGTGCCGGCGACGGCGGTGGCCAACGCCCGCAGGGCCGGTCGGCGCCCGGCGGTGGCGGCGAGCAGGGCGACGACGACGGCGACCGCGGGCCAGGCCGTCCACTTGAGCGCGCAGGCCAGCGCGAGGGCCGACCCGGCGGCGACCGGGCGGGCCCGGCCGGCCAGGGTGAGCGCGAGCACGCAGAGACCGGTCAGCGGCAGGTCGACCCCGCTGACGCAGAGCGGCAGCGCGACCAGGGGCGAGGCGACGAGCGCGGCCACCGCGGGTACGGGCACGTTCGGGCTGCCCTTGGCCTCGCGCACGGCCTCGCGCACGGCCTCGCGCACGGCGTGCGCGTGGGTGTGCGCGAGTGTGTGCGTGGCCGCGGCGGTGTGCCGCGGCGGCCGGCCGGCGGCGGCCAGGCAGCCGAGGAACACGGCGGCGCACCACAGCCGGGCGTCACCGGCCAGCCGGGCCGGCCACCCGTCCGCGCCGCCCCGCAGGGCTCCGGGCAGAGCGCCGGACAGGGTGTCCGGCAAGGTGTCCGGCAGGGCGGCGAGGAGGGCGTGCGGCAGCCCGAACAGTGCCATCCCGGGCAGGTAGGGGGTGTACTCGGCGACCGTCCGAGGCTCGGCCAGGTACGGCGTCCCGTGTCGGAGCACCAGCTCGCCCGACCGTTCGATGACGGCGACCTCGCTCTGCCCCTGCCCGGCCGCGACCAGGACGAGCAGCGGGACGAGGACCGCACCGGTCAGCGCGACCGCCACCGATCCGGCGCGCGCCCACCGCTGCGGCAGGGTGAGCACGGCGACCGCCGCCGCCAGGTACCCGGCGGCCGCGATCAGCCCCCAACTCCGGTGCGGTCCCAGCCCGGAGGCGAGCGGGAACGCCCCCGCCCACGCGGCCGCGGCCAGCCACCCGCCACACCACAGCGCCCTCCGCCCGCCGGGTGGGCGGGGCGGACCGGAGGAACCCGGTGGACGGGGGACGCGGTGGACACGGCCGGGCCGGGGCGGACGGCCGCGACGGGAGGCGGAACCGGGACGGGAAGCGGGGCCGGGCCGGGGACCGGGGCCGGGGCCGGGATCGGCCGGACGGGGGGTACGGATGCGGTGAATCAGCACCACTTCATTGCAGCGGCGCAGGTCGGCGAGGTCATGACGGTCAGGTCGAGTCCTCTGGTCGGGTTTCCCCTACCACCGGGCGGGCGGCCGGGGCGGCCCGCGCGTCCGGAGGAACGCGGCGTGGCTGCGGTCGCGGTGCATCGGAGTGGGCTCCTCCCCCTCGATCGGATTCCCGGACAAGGGAATTCGTATCCGATCTCACGTTCGGTGTCCACCGAATTACATTCGGTGCCGGTTGCTCGCTATCGTGGACCGCGTGGTGAGGTCCTGGGATGCGGCGGTCGGACGGGCGCAGGAACGGTTGGCGACCGCGCCCGGAGTGCGGGCGGCGGGGGCGGAGGAAGGGCGCGGCTTCGCGCTCTGGGACCTCGCCTCCTGCGCCGAGGGGGAGTTGGGCGAGTGCGTCGACCCGGAGGCGATCGGCCCGGCCGCGGAGCGCCGGCTGCGCGAGCGCCTCGGTGAGTGCGGCCGCGAGTGGCCCGGCGGCGAGCTGTACCGGCGGCGGTACTGGCTGCTGGACGGCGGCGCCGACGCCGAGCGGGCCGAGCCCGTCGGCACCGTCGCCGTCGACAACTGGACCAGGGGACCGGGCCAGTTGGCCGTCTCCTCGCTCTACCTCCGCCCCTCGGCGCGCGGCCGCGGCCTGGCGGCGGCCGCCCTCGACGAGGTCTACCGGGCCGCCACCGCCGAGGGCCTGCCCGGCTACCGGCTGGAGGCGCGCTGGACCTGGCAGCACGCCGTCCGCTACTACCTGCGCCGCGGGCTGTGGGTGGTCTCCTGGAAGCACGCCATCGGCTTCGCCCGGGTGCGCCGGCTCCCGCCCTACCGCGTCCGGGAGGAGGACGGCCGCCTGGTGCTGCTGGTCGCCGACCGCCCGTCCCCCGGACCCGACGAGCCCGACGGACCCGACGAGCCCGGCGCGCCCGATGGACCCGACGCGCCCGGCTGGACGCCGCTGCTCGCCGCCGGGAGCGAACGGGGCCGGCTGCGCCTGGACGAGACCGCCGCCTACCGGCAGGCCGACGGCTGGGTGCACGACTACGCCCGCTCGACGCTCGCGCTGCACCTCGCGCTCGCCGGCCGTCCGCTGGTGCGCGGTCCGCAGTGGTGGGCGGAGGCCTGGCGCTGGGCGGACATCGGCGAACCGGAGGGACTCGCCCACCGGATCGGCCGGTTCGAGGAGTCCGCCCGCGCCCGGGGCCGGACGGTGACCACCCCGTACCGCCCCCCGGCCCTCCCGGGCGTGCCCCGGCCGGCGGAGGAGCCGCGCCCGAACGCGCCCGCCCCGCCGCCCGCCGGATGAGGCGCAGGACGCGGCCCGGTGAGGCGCAGGACACGGCCTACCCGCCCGCCGCGCCGGGAAGGCTCCGCCGGACGCACGCGTCGACACCGCCCGCAGCAACCCGAGTTGAGGAGCCCGCCATGCCCCCCAGGCCCGCCGTGCACGAGTCCGTCCTCGACGCGATCGGCGGAACACCGCTGTTCCGCCTCGCCCGGCTCGGCGCCGGTCTCGCCGCCCCGGTCTACGCGAAGGCCGAGTTCCTGAGCATCGGCGGCAGCGTCAAGGACCGCGCCGCGCTCTCGATGGTGCTGGCCGCCGAACGGGACGGCCTGCTGGCCCCCGGCGGCACGATCGTGGAGGCGACCTCGGGCAACACCGGCATCGGCCTGGCCATCGTCGGCCGCCGGCGCGGGTACCGGGTGATCGCGGGCGTGGCCGACCGGGCCGCGCCGGAGAAGTCGGACATCCTGCGCGCGTACGGCGCGGAGGTGGTGCTCGCGCCGACCGCCGTACCGCTGGAGGACCCTTCGCACCTGTTCAACGTCGTCCGCCGGCTCGCCGAGGAGATCCCCGGGGCCTGGCTCGCCGACCAGTACGACAACCAGGCCAATCCCGACGCCCATCTCCGGACCACCGGCCCCGAGATCTGGGAGCAGACCGGCGGCCGGGTGACCCACTTCGTCGCGGGCGTCGGCACCGGAGGCACCATCACCGGCACCGGCCACCACCTGAAGGAGGTCTCCGGCGGCAGGGTCACGGTGATCGGCGCCGACCCCGAGAGCTCGGTCTACGGCGGCGGGGACGGCAGCGCGTACTACGTCGAGAGCATCGGCCACTTCATCCACCCCGACACCGTCGAGGACCGCTGGCCGCAGGCCTACCGGAAGGACGTCGCGGACGCCTTCGAGCGCATCCCGGACCGCGAGTCGCTGCTGACGGCGCGCCGGCTCGCCCGGGAGGAGGGCATCCTGGCCGGGCCGTCGTCCGGCACGGCGGTGGCGGCCGCGCTGCGGGTGGCGCGCCGGCTGGGGCCGGAGGACCTGGTCGTGGTGCTGCTGCCGGACTCGGGCCGCTCCTACCTCTCCAAGGTGCACAGCGACGCCTGGATGCGGCAGTGGGGCTTCCTGGAGGAGGGGCCCGAGGGGGAGGACACGGGGGAGAGCGGCGGGAGGAGCACGGAGGACGGCCTCCCGGCGGCTGCGGCGGACCTGCCCGGACCGGCGGGCCCGCGGCCGCTGCCCGGACCCTCGGGCCTGCGGCCGCTGCTCGACGGCGCCGGGCCGCTGGTCACGGTCGACGCCGGCACGACCGTCGGCGAGGCGGTGCGCAGGCTGCACGGCGTGCCGGGCGGCATCGCCCCGGCGGTGCTCGCGCGGGCGGCGCGCCCGTACGGGGTGAGCGCGGTGGAGGTGGTCGGCTCGGTGTCCCGCGAGGTGCTGGCGGCGGCGCTCGCGGACGGCTCCGCCGAGCCGGACGCCCCGCTGGGCGCCCTGCTCGGACCGGCGCTCCCGGCGGTGGGCGTCGGGCAGTCGGTGACGGAGGCCCGGGCCGCGCTCGGTGCGGCGCACCCGGGCGTGCTGGTGCTGGTGGACGGCCGGGCCGCCGGGGTGCTGCCGCGGTCGGCCCTCACCGCCTAGGGCGGGCGCCCGCCACCCCGGGCGCACCGTACGGCCCCCGGCCCCCCCTGGGAGACTCGACGCCATGGCAGAGATCGAGATCGACGGCGCCCCCGCCGACCCCGCCCGGCTGGCGGCCCTGGGCCTGCTCAACTACGGGCACTTCACCACCCTGCGCGCCGAGGCCGGCCGCACCCGGGGCCTCGGGCTGCACCTGGACCGGCTGGTCCGGGACTGCCGCACGGTGTTCGGCGCCGGGCTGGACCGCGCGGAGGTCCGCGCCCGGATCCGCCGGGCACTGCCCGCCGACGGCGCGCCGGTGATCGTCCGGGTCACCGTGTTCGACCCGGCGCTCGGCCTGGAGCGCCCCTCCGCCCCCGCCGTGCCGCACCTGCTCGTCACCACCCGCCCGGCACCCGCCGCCGCGCCCGGGCCGCTGCGGGTGCGCACCACCGCGTACCGGCGCGAGCTGCCGGAGGTGAAGCACGTCGGCCTGTTCGGCCTGCTGCACCGGCGGCGGCTCGCCCAGCTCGACGGCTACGACGACGCGCTGCTGCTCGACGGGGCGGGCCGGGTCACCGAGGGCGCCACCTGGAACCTCGCCCTGTACGACGGCGACGCGCTGGTCTGGCCGGACGCCGCCGCGCTGCCGGGCGTCACCGCCGCCCTGCTCGCCGCGGCCCATCCCGGCCCGCAGCGGCGCGAGCCGGTCACCGCGGCCGGCGTCGGCCGCTTCGTGGCGGCCGTCGCCCTCAACGCGGGCGTCGGGGTGCGCCCGCTCGCCGCGATCGACGGCACCGCGCTCGACCCGGCGCACCCGGTCGTCGCCGCCCTGCGCGCCGCCTACGAGGGGGTCGAGCCGGAGCCGATCTGACCCGGGGGCGCCCGGCCGGGAACGCGCGCCCTGGCGCCACCCGGAGAGCGGGCGGGGGGATAACCCCACCCCCGTTCCGGCAGCGGACCGGATGGTCCGGCGCCCCGCGTCTTCCTAGCCTGGAACACGTCGACGACCAGCGACGATCCACGAAGGAAGGCCCCTCATGGCACCCCGCCGTTCCCGCCCCCAGCCCGAGCCGACCGGGCGCCCCGCCGCCCACGCCGCGATCGAGCTGCGTGGTGTCCGGCGCAGCTACGGGCGGGGCGGCGAGACCGTGCACGCCCTGCGCGGCATCGACCTGGCGCTCGACCGCGGCACCTTCACCGCCGTGATGGGGCCGTCGGGCTCCGGCAAGAGCACCTTCCTGCAGTGCGCGGCCGGCCTGGACCGCCCGACCGGGGGCGAGGTGTACCTGGGCGGCGAGGAGATCACCCGGCTGAGCGAGGACCGGCTCACCAGGCTGCGCCGCAACCGGATCGGCTTCGTCTTCCAGTCCTTCAACCTGCTGCCCTCGCTGACGGTGCTGCAGAACGTGCTGCTCCCGCAGCGCCTCGCCGGGGAGCGCCAGGACCGCGCCCGCGCGAAGGAGCTGCTCGCCCAGGTCGGCCTCGCCGACCTCGGCCGCAGGCGCCCCGGGGAGCTGTCGGGCGGTCAGCAGCAGCGCGTGGCGATCGCCCGCGCGCTGATCACCGCCCCGGACGTGCTGTTCGCGGACGAGCCGACCGGCGCGCTGGACACCACGACCGCCCACGAGGTGCTGGGCCTGCTGCGCCGTGTGGTGGACACCATGGGCGCCACCGTCGTCATGGTGACCCACGACCCGGTGGCCGCCTCGTTCGCCGACCGCGTGCTCTTCCTGGCCGACGGCGCGCTCGCCGACGAGCTGTACCACCCGGACCCGCAGACGATCGCCGACCGGATGGTCCGGCTGACCGCGCGCCGGCTGGGGGCTGCGGCATGAGCAACGGACTCGCCCGGGCCTCGGTGCGCTTCCGCCCGGCCTCCTTCATCGGCACCTTCGTCGCGCTGCTGTTCGGCGCCGCCGTGATCACGGCCTGCGGCACGCTGCTGCAGACCGGCATCACCGCCTCCGTGCCGTCCGTGCGCTACGGCGGGACGCCCGTCGTGGTGGCCGCCGACCCGAACGTCAGCATCACCTACAAGACGAACGACGAGTCCGACACCCACGAGCAGCCGCTGTCCGAGCGGGCCCGGGTGGACGCGGGGCTGGTGGCCAGGATCGCCGCACAGCCCGGCGTCGCCGCCGCCCGCCCGGACACCGCCTTCCCGCTGCAGGGCGGAGCGCCGAACGCCCCCCAGGGCACGGCCGGAGCGCTCCCCGGCCTCACCGGCCGCGGCTTCGCCGCGCTCGGCATCGCCGGCCCGCAGGACAAGCTGGTCGAGGGCCGCGCCCCCGGCGCGGGGGAGGTCGTGCTGGACGCCGACACGGCGCGCGCCGCCCACCTCGCGCCGGGCGCCACCGTGGCGCTGACCGCCCCCGGCGGCGGCGGCACCTACCGGGTCTCCGGCCTCGCCGCCGCCCAGCAGGCGGGCCCCACCGCCTGGTTCGCCGACGACCGCGCCGACCGCCTCTCCGGCCACCCCGGCCGGGTCGACGCGATCGCCGTCCAGCCCCGCGAGGGCGTGGACCGCAAGGCCCTGACCGCGCAGGTGAAGCAGGCCGTCGGCGGCGCCGCCGAGGTGCTGACCGGCAAGGGCCGCGGTGTCGTCGAGCAGCCCCTGCTGAACGAGGCGAAGGTGATGCTGATCGCGATCGGCGGCTCCTTCGGCGGCACGGCCACCATGACCGCGGTGTTCGTGGTGATCTCCACCGTCGCCCTGGCCGTCGGCCAGCGCTCGCGTGAGTTCGCCCTGCTGCGCGCCGTCGGCGCCACCCCGCGCCAGATCCGCCGCACCATCGCCACCGAGGCGATGCTGGTCGCGCCGCTCGCCGCCGCGCTCGGCGTCCTGCCCGGGGTGGGCCTGGCCCGCTGGTGGTTCGACGGGATGGTGGAGCGCGGCGTCGTCCCGGCGGACGTCGAGCTGTCGGTCGGCCCGCTGCCGATGCTGGTCGCCGTCGCGGCGTGCACGCTCGCCGCGCTGACCGCGGGCTTCTTCGCCGCCCGCCGCCCCTCGAAGATGCGGGCGAGCCAGGCGCTCGGCGCGGCCGCCGTCGAACCGGCCCGGCTGGGCGTCGTCCGCACCGTCCTGGGCGTGGTCTTCGCGGCCGGCGGCGTGGTGCTGGCCGGCGTCGCCGCCGGCCTGGACGGCGAGAACGCCGCCAACACCGCGCTCGGCGTGGTGATGTCCTTCCTGGTCGCGGTCGCCCTGCTGGGCCCCTGGGTGGCCCGCGCCGCGGCCTGGGCGCTCGGCCTGCCGCTGCGGGCGGGCGGTGCGCCCGGCTCGCTGGCGGCCGACAACACCCGCGCCAACGCCCGCCGGCTGGCCTCCGCGATCACGCCGATCGTGATGGTCACCGCCTTCTGCGGCACCCTGCTGTTCATGCAGAGCACCATCCGGCACGAGACCGGCGAGCAGGTGCGCACCGGCATCACCGCCGACCACGTGCTCGGCTCCACCGGCCCCGGTCTGCCCGTCGCCGTCCCGGGGACGGACGGCGCGCCCGCCGCGGCCGGCGTCGTCGAGCGGGCGGCCAAGGTGCCCGGCGTGGACGCGGCGGTCGGCGTGCTGCGCACCGGCGTCGTCTACCGGACCGGCGACCAGCTGCTCTCCGCCACCGCGCTCGGCATCACCGGCGACCCGTCCCGGCTGCCCAAGGTGCTCGACCTCGGGGTGCGGGCCGGCTCGCTGGACGGCCTGGGCCGCGCCACCGACACCGTCGCGCTCTCCGCCGACCTGGCCTCGGCGCTGGGCGTCGAGGTCGGCGAGCGCGTCCCGTTCTGGCTCGGTGACGGCACGGCGACGAAGCCGCTGCTGGTCGCCACCTACGAGCGCGGACTCGGCTTCGGCCAGGTGCTGCTGCCCCGGGCGGCGGTCGCGGAGCACGTCACCGCCGCCTTCGACAGCCAGGTGCTGGTCGCGGACGCCCCCGGCGCCGACCGGGCCGCGGTCGCCGCGGGCCTGTCCGGCCTCGGTGTTCCCGGTCTGACGGTGACCGACCGGGCGGGCTTCGCGGCGCAGTCCGACAAGTCGCAGGAGATGGGCGCCTGGGCGAACACGGTGATGGCCGGTGTGCTGGGCGGGTTCGCCGCCGTCACGGCCGCCAACACCCTCGTCATGACGGTGCTGGACCGGCGCCGCGAGGTGGCGCTGCTCCGGCTGGCCGGCACCACCCGGCGCCAGGTGCGCCACATGATGCGCTGGGAGGCGCTGCTGGTGGCCGCGGCCGGTCTGGGCGTGGGCTCGGTGATCGCCTGGCTGACGCTGGTCCCGGTCACCCGGGGCCTCACCGGCGCGACGCCGTTCGTTCCGGTCGGGACGGCGCTGCCGCTGGCCGCCGGCGCGGTGGTGCTCTGCCTGGCCGCGACGGCCCTGCCGGCCCGGGCCCTGCTGGGCTCCAGCCCGGTCGCCGCGAGCGGCGGGAAGCAGTAGCCGACCGGCAACGGCACCGGTGGGGGAGCACGGGGAAAGGGCGGGGCGGATCATCGGACCGGGCCCCGGTCCACCGGCGGGCGACGGGGGTGCCGCCGGTGGACCGGGGCCCTTCCGTGCTCCGGGCCGGGGCTCCCGGAGCACACCGGGGGCGTGGACGGGCGGTGCGCGCGGGGGCGGCGCACCGCCCGTTCGGGTGACAAAGCCGCGCTGAACAGACGGGAGAGCGGGGTCGTCGGCCGGAAAGCGGCGTCCCCGCACCGATAGTGAGGGGTGATCAGCCGCGTGCGCGGCCGCGCCCGGAGCCGGTGCCGCGTGCCCGCGGCGGCTGTCCCGCCCACACCCCCGCGCCGAGCGCGTCCGGCATGCCCGCCCGGCGGGCCCCGGCCTCGCGGCGCGCCCGGCAGAGAGAAGGCCGAGTTGAGCAGTCCCCCGGTGACCCGCACGCCCCGCCTGCCGCTGTTCCCCCCGGCACGTACGCCGGACGGTCCGCCGGCGCCCCGGGCGGTCCGCCTGCCGCGGCTCCTGCTGCGGGGCACCGCGACGGCCTCGGCCGCGCTGGTGCTGGCCGGGACGGTGCTGGCCGCGGGCTTCCTGAACGGCCACTACGAGGCGTTGCGGGCGCACGAGGTCGCCGCGATGGCCCTGGGCGGCGTGCTGGTCCTCCAGCTGCCGGCGGCCGCGCTGGTGCGCCGGGCCGCCGGGCCGGCGGGGGAGCGCGGGCCGTGGTGGCCGCTGGTGGTGGCGGTGCTGCTGCTGGCGGCGGCCGGGGCGCAGACCTGGACGGGCTACGAGCGGTCGGTCGGCGTGCACGTGACGCTGGGCGTGCTGCTGGTCAGCGCACACCTGTTCGGCCTGGTCGGCGCCTGGCGGCTGCCGCTGACCTCGCCCGCAGCGTCGCCGTCGCCGTCGGGAACGGGAACAGGAACGGGAAGAGGTACAGGAACAGGAACAGGGACGGAGGACGGGTCCGGACGGCTGCCCCGGCCCTCCGGCACGGCGGCCGGCACCGGGAGCGGCCCGGTGGAGGTGGCCCCGTGAACCGCCGCCGCTTCCTCGGCGCCGGCGCGGCCGTGCTCGGCGCCGGTGCCCTCGGCGCCTTCGCCGTCCCCGCGGCCGCCCGGCTGCTGGCCGAGGGGCGGCCCGGACGGCTGCTGAGCAGTGAGGTCCCGCTGCCGGAGCCGTTCGAGGTCCCGCTCCCGGTGCCGGCCGTGCTCGCCCCGGTCCGCACCGACGGCACCGCGGACTACTACGAGATCACCCAGCGGGTCGCCCGGCTGGAGATCCTGCCCGGCGTGCACACCGAGGCCTGGACGTACGGGGGCACCTACCCGGGCCCCACCCTGTCCGTCCGCTCCGGCCGCCGGACGGTGGTGAGCCACCGCAACGAACTGCCGGTGCCCTCGGTGGTCCACCTGCACGGCGGCCACACCCCGGCGGACAGCGACGGCTACCCGGTGGACCTGCTGCTCCCGGTCGGCTCGTCCGCCGACCACGCCACCGCCCACGCGCTGGCGGGCATGGCGGGCATGGCGGGCATGGCCGGGACGGAGGGGATGAAGGGGATGAAGACGATGCGCGGATCGGCCGGCCGGGCCACCCGCGACGCCGTCCGGACCGTCATCGGCACCCGCGACTACACCTATCCGGGCCACCAGCGCGCCGCCACCCTCTGGTACCACGACCACCGGATGGGCTTCACCGGCCCCGCCATCTGGCGCGGGTTGACCGGCTTCCACCTCGTCCGCGACGACGAGGAGGACGCCCTGCCGCTGCCGCGCGGCGAGCGCGAGCTCCCGCTGATGCTCGCCGACCGCGCCTTCGCCGCCGACGGCTCCTTCGCCTACCCCGCCACCGACCCCGACCTCGCCGTCCCGGGCGTCACCGACGACTACATGAACGGCGTCCTCGGTGACGTCATCCTGGTCAACGGCGCCCCCTGGCCGCGCGCCGAGGTGGACCGGGCCCGCTACCGGCTGCGCCTGGTCAACGCCTCCAACGCCCGCCTCTACCGGCTGGAACTCGACCCGCAGCCGCCCGGCGGTGACGCGCTCGTCCAGATCGGCGGCGACGGCGGGCTGCTGGAGGAGCCGGTCGCGCACGACGCGGTCGAGATCGCGCCGGCCGAGCGCTTCGACCTGGTGGTGGACTTCTCCCGCTACCCGCCCGGCACCGCCGTGCGGCTGATGAACCGCTTCGGCGCCGGGCGGACCGAGGAGGTGATGCTGTTCGAGGTCGGCTCGCGCCCGGTGAACGACGATCCACCGTTGCCCGAGCGGCTCTGCACCCTCGAACGGCTCGACCCCGAGGCCGCCGTCGCCACCCGGGTCTTCGGCTTCCGCCGCGGCCGCGACGGCAACTGGACCATCAACAACCGGCTCTACCAGCCCGGCCGCGCGCTGGCCGCCCCGGAGCTCGGCAGCACCGAGATCTGGCGGTTCTTCAGCGACGTCCACCACCCGGTCCACGTGCACCTGAACGCCTTCCAGGTGCTGTCGCGCAACGGCGGCGACCCGGGCCCCTACGACGAGGGCTGGAAGGACACCGTGGACCTGCGGCCGGCGGAGGCGGTGGAGGTGCTGGTGCGGTTCACCGACTACCCGGGGTCCTACATGCTGCACTGCCACAACCTGGAGCACGAGGACATGGCGATGATGGCGGACTTCACCGTGGAGTGACGCGGGCCGCGCGCCTGTGCACGCATGCACTCGATTCACCCGTCCGGCGCAGCGCGGGCGGGCGTCCCGGACGTCCGCCCGCGCTCCGACGTGCCGTCCCCCGGCGGCTGCCCTAGCGTCGCGGGGAAGGAAGCCGCGCCCGCCCCGGCCCGCCGGAGCGCACGTCGAGGAGCTGCGCATGACCAGTCCGACCGAACGCCGCCGGCTCGGCCGGGCCGCCCGCGAGCTCATCCCGCGTTCCGCCCACGGCCGCTGGATCGCCGCCGCCGACCGGCCCGATCCGCTCACCGTCCTGGCCGGGCAGTCCCAGCACAGGCTTCCCGACCTCGTCCCGATCCGCTACGGGCGGATGGCCGAATCGCCGTTCGCCTATCTGCGCGGGGCCGCCGCCGTGATGGCCGCCGACCTCGCGGCCGTCCCCGAGACCGGCCTCACCGTCCAGCTCTGCGGCGACGCCCACCTGTTGAACTTCGGCGTGTACGCCTCCCCGGAGCGGGCGCTGCTCTTCGACGCCAACGACTTCGACGAGACCTACCCCGGCCCCTTCGAGTGGGACCTCAAGCGGCTCGCCGCCAGCGTCACCGTCGCCGCCCGCGACAACGGGCACGGCGACGACCGTGCCCGCCGGGCCGCCCTCACCGCCGCCCGGGGCTACGCCGCCGCCATGCGCCGCCTCGCCGCGCTGGGCGAACTCGACGTCTGGTACGCCCGGATCGACGCCGACGACCTCCTCCCGCTGGTCCGCAAGCGCAGCCGTCGCAGGCGCGTCGAGGCCGGTCTCGACAAGGCCCGCCGCCGCACCAGCCTCCAGGCCTTCGACAAGCTCACCGAGCGGGGCGAGGACGGCCGGCGCCGGATCGTCAGCGACCCGCCGCTGCTCGAACCTCTCCCGCGCGACGAACTGCGCCGGGTCGGCAAGATCTTCGGCGACTACCGGGCCACCCTCCCCGAGGACCGCCGCGTCCTGCTCGACCGCTACCGGCTGGCCGACGTCGCCCGCACGGTGGTCGGCGTCGGCAGCGTCGGCACCCGCTGCTTCGTCCTCCTGCTGGAGGGCCGCGACGAGCGCGATCCGCTGTTCCTGCAGCTCAAGGAGGCTGGGCGGTCCGTCCTGGAGCCGTACCTGCCCGCCGGCCGGCCGGGTGGCGAGGCGCCGGTGGTGCACGGCGGGCACCGCGTGGTCACCGGCCAGCGCCTGCTCCAGGCCGCCAGCGACATCTTCCTCGGCTGGACCACCGGCCCGGCCGGCCGGCACTTCTACGGCCGGCAGCTGCGCGACATGAAGGGCTCCGCCGACGTCGCCGGCATGGCCCCCGGTGACCTGCGCGCCTACGCGGACCTCTGCGGACGCGCCCTGGCCCGTGCGCACGCCCGCTCCGGTGACCGGATCGCCATCGCCGGCTACCTCGGCCGCTCGGACACCTTCGCCGAGGCCGTCGCCGACTTCGCCGTCCAGTACGCCGACCGCACCCTCGCCGACCACGCCGCGCTGGTGGCGGCGATCGACAACGGCCTGCTGGAGGCCCGCCGGGGGGTCTGAGGGCGCCGGGCCCCCGAGGCCATGGCTCCCCGACGCCGTGACGGGCCGACGGCCGCCGGCTACCGCAGCAGCCAGTCCCTGGTCCGCTCCATCACCTCGGCCCGGCTGCGCCCCTCGTGGCCGACGTCGACGAGGTGGTACCCGATCCGCAGCGTGAACGACACGAAGGCGCGCACCTCCACGTCCTCCGGGTCCGGGCAGAACGCCCCGTACAGCGACCGCAGGTAGGCCATCCGCCGGTCGTCGACCCGTCGCAGCCGCCCGGCCACCGCCTCGTCCCGGCGTGCCCACTCACGGATCGCCAGGTCGACCGCCATCCCGGTCCCCGGCCCCTGCCCGGGCGTCGCGGCGATGGCGAACAGCCGCCCCAGCCGCGTCCGGGCGTCCCCGCCCTCGCCCTCGACCCGTTCGATGACGTCGTCGGTGACCGTGTGCTCCCAGGTGTCCAGCATCTCGGCGAGCAGCGCCTCGCGGTTGCGGAAGTGCCCGTAGAAGCCGCCCTTGGTCACCCCGAGCGCCTGCGCCAGCACCTCGACCCGCACCGCCTCCGGCCCGCCCTCGGCGAGCGCCCGCAGCCCCTCCTCCACCCACCGCCCCCGCGGCGTCCGCGTCACACCCATGCGGCCCACCGTACCGAAGCGGCCGTCCGGGGCCGGACGCGGCCGAGGCTGCGGGCCCGGCCCGCCAGGAGCGGAAGCAGGAGCGGAGACGGGAGCAGGAGCGGAGGCGGAAACAGGAGCGGAGGCGGGAGTGTCAGTGGCCCGTGCCAGGATCGGGCCATGTTGGAGATCACGGTGCGGACGGAGAACGACGAGACCCACCCGCGGCCCGGCGCCGAGGCGTTGGCGGGGCTGGTCCGGCGGATCGGGGAGCGCAAGGACCGTTTCCTGGTGGTCGGGCGGCTGCCCGACGAGCCGGGCGTCTATGTGCAGGTGTGGCACGAGGAGGGCGGCGAGTACACCCTGGAGTACCGGGACGGCGGACCGGACCGGCACTTCCAGGTGCTCCTCGACGAGCCCGAGCCGGTGATCGCGGCGATGACCGCCTGGGCGAGGCGTGAGCCCGGGTGGGGCGAGGGTTTCGCCTGGGAGGCGCTGGAGCTGGGGTAGCGGCGGGGTCAGCTCATCGACCAGACGAACGGGTCGTGGGGGACGGGCAGGTGGAGGGGGACGGCCGCGTGGGCGGTGTGCTCGACCACGGTCCGGGTGACCGCGGGGGAGCCCTGCGACTGCCCGGGCCCGGAGCGGACGCTCGCGGCCGACTCGTCGAGCAGGTCGACGGCCGCGCCGGGAAGGGCCTGCCCGGGCAGGAAGTCGCGGGCCAGCCGGGCGGCGGTCTCCAGGGCCTCGTCCGTGATCTCCACGCCGTGGTGCTCGACCAGCCGGTGCCGGGCGTGGCGCAGGATCTCCAGCACCTCGCCCGGCGCCGGTTCGGTCACCGCCACCAGCTGGATCGCGCGGTCGAGCGCGGAGCCGCGCTCCCAGCGCCGGAATTCCTCGCTGGTGGCGGTGGCGACGACGGAGACGCCCGCCCGGCCGAAGACCGGCCGCAGGAACGCCAGCGCCTCGACGACGCCCTCGCGCGTCCGCACCGTCGCGAGGGCGTTGTCGAGGAACAGGACGAGGTCCGTCGCCTCCATGAGGTTGCCCACCAGCTCGGCCATCAGCTCGGTGAACCGGCCGTGGTGCTGCGGGTCGGCGAACAGGGCGCCCACGTCGAGGAGCCGGACGGTCCTCCCGAGGAAGTCCGCGGGCGCCCGGCCCAGGGCGATGGCCTCGGCCAGCCCGATCACCACGCTCGTCCTGCCGACACCCGGCTCGCCCACCAGCAGCGCGACGTTGCGGGTGTGCCGGCGCAGCACCCGCATCACCTGCTCGATCTCCGGGCGCCGCCCGTGGACGGTCTCGCCCCGGACGGCGGCGGTGAGGTCCCGGCCGAGCGAGGCGAGCACCGTGGGACGGGCCGCGGGCTGGGCGGCGAGGAATTCGATCCTCGGCCGGGTGAGGCCGAAATGGGCCAGCACCTCGGCGGCGCCCTCGACGGGGCGTCGGACGGCGAGCTCCCGCAGCAGGTCCGTGACGCGGACCAGCCCGTCGGGGTGCTCGACCGCCTTGCGGCGGCACGCTTGGAAGACCGACTCGGCGCCCGGGGAGTACCCGACGATGGGGCCGTGGTGCGTACCGCGGCCGATGCGGTTCTCGACCTCCTGGCGGACGGCCCCGGGGTCGACACCACCCGCGATCAGGACGCTGCAGGCGTCTCCCTCCTCGTCGAGGAGGCCCAGGAGGAGGTGGGGGGTGTCGATCCGCCCGTGACCGCGAGCGGCCGCCTGGGCGCCCGCCAGGAGGACGGCCCTGCGCACGCGGTCGTCGAAGTCCTCAAACACCTCGTCCGCCTCCTTCCAGTGCCGCCAGGTCCTTCCGGGCCCGCACCGTGTGCGGGTGCTTCGCGCCCAGCACCCTCTCCCGCTCCGCGATCACCTGCCGCAGCAGTGCCGCCGCCTCGGCCTCGGCGCCGGTCAGGGCGAGGTTGCGGGCGAGCATGTGGCGCGTCCGCAGGGTGTCCACGTGTTCGCCGCCCATGACGCGGCTGCGGTCGGCGAGCAGGATCCGCAGCAGGGCGACCGCCTCCGCGCGCCGGCCGGACTCGCCGAGGTTGACGGCGAGGAACTGGCGGGTGTGCAGGGTGTCCGGGTGGTCCCCGCCGTGCAGCCGGGCGTAGGCCTCGGGGAGGGGGCGCAGCAGGCGGACGGCCTGCGCCGGGTCGCCGGCGCCGCCGAGGCAGTGGGCGAGGTTGCGCAGCGAGCGCAGGGTGTCCGGATGGTCCTGGCCGAGGATGCGGGTCTGCTCCGCGAGGACCGCGCGCAGGGCCTCGGCGGCGCCCGCCCAGTCGCCCTGGAGGGCCTGCTGGTCGGCCGCGGCCTGCCGGTTGCGCAGGTCGGGGGCGGCGGTGGCGGCGAAGGCCCGGTTCAGGGCGAGTGCGGTCTGGTCGGCGTTCTCGGTGCCCCGGTTGCGCGGGACGGGCAGGTGCTCGGCGCGCATGGCGGCGGCCAGCCGCCGGTAGAGCTCCACGACGGTCAGCTCCTCCGGGCCGCCGGGGACGCCCTCGCGCAGCAGCCGCAGCAGCCGCCCGGAGAACGCGGTGTACTCCTCGCCGGGCGGGGCGAGGGCGACCTGGTCGCGCGGGGCGGAGGCGAGCACGTAGGTGCCCGCGACTTCGAGCCGGTCGACGGTGTCGCGGCCGCCGGCCATGGTGTCGTTGACGGCGCGGCCGGAGAAGCAGCAGTCCAGCACGATGATCTTGGTGGCGGCGCGGCTGTCGAGCACGGTCGCACGCAGCTTGTCGTACTCGACGGAGTTGAACTCCGGTGCCTCGTACTCGCTGTAGGGCAGCGCGAGGTAGAGGTCGTGCCGGCGCCCGCCGACCAGCCCGTGCCCGGTGAAGTACACCAGCAGCAGGTCCTCGGCCGCGCTGGCGGCGTCCCGCAGGGTCCGGCCGACCCGGGACAGGTCGGTGTCGTTCAGCAGGACCTTGCAGTGCTCCTCGGGGACGATGCCGTGCACGGGGTCGGTGAACTGGGCGGCGAGGTCGGTCACGGTGCGCCGGACCGCCGGGAGGGCCGGCAGGTCCGGGTCCGTGTAGTCGCTCGCGCCGACGAGCACGATCCGTGAACGCTGGGGATCGGGGAGCGGCACGTCAGCCCTGCTCGGGGGCGGACTCGTCCGGCTCCGCCAGCGCCGTGCGCAGGAGCGCCTCCAGTTCCCCGGCGTGCACCCGCTTGGCGTCGAGCTCCACCGTGGCGCCGCCCGGGCGGCGGATCCTCAGCCGGACGTCGCTGCGCCGGGGCTGCGCGAACCACGCCCGCAGCGAGGAGGCGAGCACCGAGAGGCCGCCGCCGGCTCCGAGGGCGACGGAGACGGTGTCCAGCACCGCCCCCATCTCCCCGGGCCGCGGCGCCCGCCCGGTCAGGACGACGCCCCGCAGCCCGGGCTCCCCCCGGAGCCAGTCGGTCAGCGACTCGGCCTCCGCGACGGTCTCCCCACCGGTCACGGAAATGTGCACGTCCACGAATGCCCCCACAAGCCCTGGTAACGCACGGAGTTGAGGGCGGCAGTTTACCGATGCGGATTCTACCGCGGTGCTGATCCCCGTCAGGGGGCCGGGGCGAGGAGGTGGAGGGCGGCCGGGACGGCGGTGACCTCGACCGGGAGGCGGCCCATGAACTCGCCGTCGGCGTAGGCGGTGATGCCGGGGGAGGACAGCCGCAGCGCGGGGGTGCGGTGGGTGGTGACCTCGGGGTGGTGGACGTGGGTGCCCTTCAGCAGGGTGGGGAAGAACCGGGCGACCCGGAGGCGGGGCATGGCGTCGACGAGGGTGACGTCGAGGAGGCCGTCGGCGGGGTCGGCGTCGGGGCAGATGAGCATGCCGCCGCCGTAGCTGCTGGTGTTGCCGACGGCGGCGAGGGTGAGGTCGCGGTCGATCTCGGTGCCGTCGGCGAGGGTGATCCGGAACGGCAGCGGGCGGAGGTTGGCGAACTCGACGGCGATGGCGAGGTGGTAGCGCAGCCGGCCGCGCGGCCGGCGCAGGCGGTTGGTGCGGTCGCTGACGAGGGAGTCGAAGCCGCTGGCGAGGACGGAGCCGAACCAGCGGGTGGTGCCGTCGGCGGCGGTGATCCGGCCGAGGTCGACGGTGCGGGTGTGGCCGGCGGCGATGACGTCGGCGGCGGCCTCCGGGGCGTTGCGGGGCAGCCCGTGGGCGCGGGCGTGGTCGTTGCCGGTGCCGGCCGGCACGACGCCGAGGGGGACGGCGGTGCCGGCGACGGCCTGGAGGCCGAGGTTGATCATGCCGTCGCCGCCGACCACGACCAGGGCGTCGCACGCGCCCGGGCCGTCGCCGTGGACGGCGGCCCGGGCGAGGGCGAGCGAGTCGGCGGCGGAGTCGCCCGCCCGGGCGTCCACGGCGATGCCGAGGGCGCGCAGCCGGGCGGCGGCGCGGCGGGCCGCCGGTTCGGCGTGGCCGGCCGCCGCGGGGTTGGTGAGGAGAACGACGCGGGCGATGGTTCTCCGGCCGGTCATGGGATCAGCTTGCCCGGGTTGAGGATGCCGGCCGGGTCGAGCTCGGCCTTGACGGCGCGCAGGACGCGCACGCCCAGGTCGCCGATCTCGGCGGCCATCCACGGGCGGTGGTCGGTGCCGACGGCGTGGTGGTGGGTGATGGTGCCGCCGGAGCGGACGATGGCGTCGCAGGCGGCCCGCTTGGCGGCGGCCCAGCGCTCCAGCGGCTCCTCGCCGAGCGCGGCGACCACGGTGAAGTAGAGCGACGCCCCGGTCGGGTAGACGTGCGAGACGTGGCACAGCACCAGGGAGCCGGGGAGCGCCTCGGTGATCGCGGCGGTGACGGCGAACCGCAGGGCCGGCAGCTGCTGCCAGCTGGTGGCGGTCTCCAGCGTCTCGCACAGCGCCCCCGCGTCGAGCAGCGAGTCGCGCAGGTAGGGGGCGTTGAACCGGCCGTGCTCCCAGGCCCGGGCGGGCGCCTCGCCGAGCGGGCTGCCGCCGGCGGCGAGCAGGACGGCGCGGGTGAGCCGGTGGCGGGCGGCGACCTGCTCGGCGCCGCCCTCGAAGACGGTGACGGCCAGGCAGCCGGTCACCGCGGGCTCGCCGCCGATCTTCTCGGTCATGGCGAGGTTGATCATCGTCTCGGCCTCGTCGGAGAGCCGGATGACGGTCGGGCCGGTGCCCTGCTGCTCGACGGCGCGCAGCGCGGCGGTGCCGGTGGTGAAGTCGGGGAACGACCAGGCCTCGTACGCCTTGACGGCGGGCACGGGGTGGATGCGCACCCGCACGGCGGTGATCACGCCGAGGGTGCCCTCCGAGCCGAGGAACAGCTCGCGCAGGTCGGGCCCGGCGGCGGAGGCGGGGGCGCGGCCGAGGTCCAGCACGCCCGCCGGGGTGACCACGCGCAGGCCGCGCACCATCTCGTCGAACCGCCCGTGGCCGGCCGAGTTCTGCCCGGAGGAGCGGGTGGCCGCGAAGCCGCCGATGGTGGCGAAGCGGAAGCTCTGCGGGTAGTGGCCGAGTTCGAAGCCGTGCTCGGCGAGCAGCGCCTCGGCGGCCGGGCCGGTGAGGCCGGCGCCGAGCAGCGCCTCGCCGGAGGTCGCGTCGAGGTCGAGCAGCCGGTCGAGGCGGCGCAGGTCGAGTGAGACGACGGCGGCGAAGGCGCCGCGCTCGGGCTCCAGTCCGCCGACGACGCTCGTCCCGCCGCCGAACGGCACGACGGCGATGCGGCGTTCGGCGCAGACGGCGAGCAGTGCGGCGATCTCGTCCTCGTCGCCGGGCAGCACCACGGCGTCGGGCGCGTCCTGCGGCTCGCGCGAGCGGCGGCGCAGCAGGTCGGGGGTGGACTTGCCGCCGGCCCGGGGGAGGCGGTCGGCGTCGGCGGTACTGACGTGGGCCTCGCCGACGACGGCGGCGAGTGCCGCGAGGTCGTCGGGGGAGAGGGCGCAGGGCCGCAGCACGACCTCCGAGGCGTCCGGGCCGGGGGCGGCGTCGCCGGTGACGCCGAGGGCGGCGGCGAGCAGGCCCTTGATGTCGGCGGACAGCTCCTTGGCGAGAGCCGGGTCGCCCCAGGCGTCCCACTTCATCGGGGGGAGCGGCAGGGCGGCCGCACCGGCCGGCGCCGCTTGCTTCTCGGGGGTCATGCGTTACAGTTTTACACATCATGTCAAGTAGTAACGAGGGCTCCGAGGGGCCCGAGAGCCCCGGACGGCCCGCCGTGCCGCCGTCCGCCGCGCCGCGCGGAACCGATGACGCGATCCTCGACGCCGCCGCCGAGCTGATCGTGCAACTCGGCGTGGGGCGCACCCAGTTGGCCGAGATCGCGCGCCGCGCCGGGGTGAGCCGGCCGACCGTCTACCGGCGCTGGCCGGACGTCCGGGCGGTGATCGGCGCGCTGCTCACCCGCGAGATCGGCGCCACCCGGGACGCCGTGCGGCTCGGCGGCGCCGACCGGGCCGCGTTCGTCGAGGGCGTCGTCGAGGTGGCGGTCCGGCTGCGCGACCACCCGGTGCTCGGCGCGCTGCTGCGCTCCGCCGACTCCGACACCCTCTTCGAGTACGTGGTCGAGCGCCTCGGCACCAGCCAGCGCGGGCTGCTGGAGGCGCTGCGGACCGGCATCGTCCAGGGGCAGCACCACGGTTCGATCCGGGCCGGCGAGCCGGTCGAGCTCGCCGCGATGGTGCTGCTGATCGCCCAGTCCACCGTCCAGTCGCACCGCATGGTGGCGGCCCTGCTGCCCGAGGCGGCCTGGCGCCGCGAGCTCGCCCGGGCCCTGGACGGCTACCTCGCGCCGTGAACCCGCCGACACCGAGCCGCCACGGAGGCCGCAGATGACCACCCCCGCCGGGCCCTTCGCCGGGACCGCCCGACTCACCGCCCGCCGCCGGGAGCTGGAGCTGGACGCGCTCGCCTCCGGGCCGTCGGTCGACCTGCTGGTGATCGGCGGCGGCGTGACCGGCGCGGGCGTCGCGCTGGACGCGGCCGCCCGCGGGCTCTCGGTGGCGCTGGCCGAGGCGCGCGACCTCGCGTTCGGGACCAGCCGGTGGAGCTCCAAGCTCGTCCACGGCGGTCTGCGCTACCTCGCCTCCGGGCGGATCGGGGTGGCCCGGGAGAGCGCCGTCGAGCGCGGCGTGCTGATGACCCGCACCGCCCCGCACCTGGTCCGCCCGCTGCCCCAACTGGTCCCGCTGCTGGAGGGGTTGATGAGGCCCGGGCAGGCCGCGCTGGTCCGGGCGGGCTTCCACGCGGGCGACGCGCTGCGGCTGAGCGCCGGCACCCCGGGCCGGCTGCTGCCGCGCGTGCGCAGGGTGGGCGCGGACCGGGCCCGCGCCCTGGTGCCGGGCCTGCGCGGAGCCGGGCTGTCCGGCGCCCTGGTCGCGCACGACGGCCAACTCGTCGACGACGCCCGGCTGGTGGTGGCGCTGGCCCGGACGGCGGCGCAGTACGGGGTGTCCGTGCTGACCCGGGTGCGCGCCGAGCAGGTGACCGGGTCGGGCGCCCGGCTCACCGACGCCCTGACCGGTGAATCGTTCCTGCTCGGCGCCCGCGCGGTGGTCAACGCCACCGGCGTGTGGGCGGGCGAGGTGGACCCCTCCATCCGGCTGCGCCCCAGCCGGGGCACCCACCTGCTGGTCGACGCGGCCGCGCTCGGCCGGCCCTCCGCCGCGCTCACCGTGCCCGTCCCCGGCTCCACCAGCCGCTTCGTCTTCGCGCTGCCGCAGCAGCTCGGCCGGGTGGCGATCGGCCTCACCGACGAGGACGCGCCCGGCCCCGTCCCGGACGAGCCGCAGCCCACCGAGGCCGAGCTCGACTTCCTGCTCGACACCGTGAACGCCGCCCTGGAGACGGCGCTGACCAGGGCCGACGTGCGCGGCGCCTACGCCGGACTGCGCCCGCTGATCGACACCGGCGACGGCGCCACCGCCGACCTCTCCCGGCAGCACGCCGTACTGGAGTCCCCGGACGGCGTGATCACCGTGGTCGGCGGCAAGCTGACCACCTACCGCCGGATGGCCGAGGACGCCGTGGACACCGCCGTCCGGCTGCGCGAACTGCCCGCCCGCGCCTGCTGGACGGCCCGGCTGCCGCTGGTCGGCGCGCCCGGCCACCGCGACAGCCGCCCGGCGCCGGAGGGCGAGGTGGCGGCCTCGCTGCTCGCCCGGCACGGCGGCGCGGCGCGCGAGGTGCTGGCGGTGGGGGAGGAGCGGCTGGGCGCCGGCTACGGCGCGCCGGTCGCGGAGGGGATCGACGTCGGCCGGGCCGAGATCGCGTACGCGCTCACCCACGAGGGCGCGCTGGACGTCGAGGACGTGCTGCACCGGCGCACCAGGATCGGCCTCGTCCCGGCGGACGCCGACCGGGCGCGCGCGGCCGTCGAGGAGATCGCGGCGAAGGTCCAGGGCGGAGGTTCGGGGCGGGGGTCGAGGGCCTAGCGTTCCGTGCGCTCCGGCATCGGGTGCACGGCCCCGCCGGACTCCAGCGCGCAGCTGAGCGGCCGCTCGGGCACGCCCGTGCGCTCCAGCCGGACGGCCACCTGCTGCGGCGGCTCCCCGGGGAGCTGGGCGGCGAGTGTCAGCGGGTACACCCCGTGACCGTGCACCCGGTGGAAGGCCACCTCCTTGCCGTCCACCAGCAGCTCGGTCTCGGTGATCCAGCCGGACCTGACGTTCACCGTGACGGAGTGTGCTCCCCGGTCGAGGTGGAAGCTGTGCCGCCGGCGCATGAGGACCTCCCGCGAATCCCCGTCCCGTGGGCCCCCCTCCGGGAAGCCCCGGACAACGGCCAGTCTACGGCGCGGGAGCGGGCGATTCCTGATATCTCGGGGCGAACGGCGGAAATGGTCCGACCGGCGCGAATGCGGATGAATCGCCACCTAATTACGGGACGTGGGTGATCCGTTACTCGATTGTCATCCTGATTGGTTCCTGGGCGTTCGCTGAAGATGAGAGGTTGTCTTCCGGTTCCGAAACGGAACCGTCTGAATGTGTGCCATTTTTCCGAGAGAGTCTTGATGTCACGACGCTCCCTGGCCTCGCCCGGTTCCACCGGCGGGGCCTTTTCGATGCGCTGGATACGCCGGATATCCACGGTATTGACACTCGGTCTGCTGGTGCAGACCGGTGTCGTCGCCGATGCCCTGGCGTCCAATCAGTCCGCCGAGGTGCCGGTGCCCCCGGCCGCCCCGGCCGCGCCCTCCACGGAGGCGCCCGACGAGGCGTCGGCCCTGCTGGCGGCCCGCCTCCAGGGCCGCCGGATCGAGGTCACCAAGGCCCGCACCGAGTTCGTCACCCTGTGGGCGAACCCGGACGGGACGCTGACCTCCGAGCGCTCCACCGGTCCGCTGCGGATGAAGGTCGGCGACGCCTGGGTGCCGGTCGACACCACCCTGGTGCAGACGCCGGACGGCAAGGTCGCGCCCAAGGCGCACCCGGAGGGCCTGGTCTTCGAGGGCGGCGACGCCGGTGTGACGGTGGGTGACAGCCTGCCGGGCGCCACGACGCCCACCGCGACGCCCACCGAGCACGCCTCCCGCAGCGCCGCCCGCACCGCGGCCCCGGCCGGCCCGGACGCCGGTCCGACGGCAACCCCGGACGCCGGCCCGACGGCCGCTCCGACGGCGACGCCGGACGCTACCCCGGCCGCGCCCGCCGCCACCCCGACGGCGGCCCCGACGGCCACCCCGGCCGCGCCCGCCGCCACCCCGACGGCGACCCCGACGGTCGCCCCCGCGGCCCCCGCGGCCCCCGCGGCCAAGCCGGCCGAGCGCCCGCTGGTCACGATCGGCTCCGGTGACCAGCAGCTCTCCTTCGGCTGGCTCGGCAAGCTGCCCAAACCCAAGCTGGAGGGCAAGAAGGCGACCTACGTCGACGCCCGCCCCGGCGTCGACCTCGTCCTCCAGGCGACCCGGACCGGCTTCGAGCAGTTCCTGATCGTGAAGGACCGTTCCGCCGTCTCCCAGACCGGCACGATCACGATCCCGCTCGACACCACCGGCCTCACCGTCGCTCCCCAGCCGGACGGTTCGATCCAGCTGCTGGAGAAGGTCTCCGGCAAGCAGACCGTGAAGATCCCCGCCCCCGTGATGTGGGACGCGGTGGTCGACCAGGCCTCGCAGGAGCACCTCAACCGGGCCCCGGTGACCATGGAGGTGCGCGGTCAGGGCGCGGACACCGAGCTGGTGTTCACCCCGGACGCGGCGTTCCTGGCCGATGCGAGGACCAGCTACCCGGTCACCATCGACCCGGTCGTCGACGTCGTCACCACCTTCGACACCTACATCCAGAACAACGAGAACACCGACAACTCGTCGGCCGATCTCCTGAAGCTGGGCAGCTACGACGGTTCGACCAAGGCTCGTTCGTTCCTGACGATCCCCGGTGGCGACTTCAACGGCAAGCAGATCCAGAGCGCCACGCTCAACCTGTACAACTTCCACTCCTCCTCCTGCATCGCGAAGCAGTGGGAGGTCTGGAACGCGCTGGGCGCGGCCGGGTGGATGCGGTGGAACAACATGCCGCAGGGCGAGACCCTCTGGGCGACGTCCAACGACACCTATGACAACGACGGCGGCGACACCCACACCTGCACCGCCGGTGACGGCTCGGTGTGGGCGAAGGCCGACGTCACCGGGATGATCCGGCACTTCGCCCAGTTCGGCTACCGCGACTACGGCTTCCTGCTGAAGGCGGCGGACGAGAACAGCAGCCTCTCCTGGAAGAAGTTCGACTCCGCCGAGGGCGACTTCCCGCCGTACATCTCCGTCACCTACAACACCGTCCCGGCGACCCCGGCCACCGTCCAGGTGCTGCCGTCGCAGCCGGGCAGCCCGGTCTACACCCCGGACGCCAACCCGCGTTTCCAGGTGCAGGCCGCCGACGTCGACGGTGACGCGCTCACGGTCTACCTGGACCTGTGGCGCGGCGACACGTTCATCGGCAGCATCGCCAGGCCCACCCCGAACGGCGCCATCGCCACCGTCCGCCCGTCCGACTACGGCATCGCCAAGCTCGACGAGGGCGTGCAGTACTCGATCTGGGCGATGCTCGACGACGGCAAGTCCCGCTCCGGCTGGGTCGGGACCCACCTGATCGCCGACACCGTCAAGCCGGGTGCGCCGTTCGTCACCTCCGCCGACTACCCGTCGGACGGGCTGTGGCACGGCGCGGCCAACCAGGCCGGCTCGTTCACCTTCACCCCGGCCTCGGGCACCGGTGACCTGGTCGCCTACGTCTACACGCTGGACGGCGGCACCCCGGTCACCGTCAACGCCACCGCGGCGCTGACCACGTCGATCACCCCGACCACCGAGGGCCGGCGCGTGCTCAGCGTGCAGGCCAAGGACCGTGCGGGGAACCTGTCC
>NZ_JBIBVJ010000034.1:0-54005 GCF_043080305.1 Kitasatospora sp. NPDC015120
GACTATCCGTTGGAGCGGATGATGCGGGACGCGAAGATCACGCAGATCTACGAGGGCACCAACCAGATCCAGCGCATCGTCATGGCCCGCAACCTCCCGTAGCCCCGGACGGAACGCACCGGAGCCCCCGGCCGAGCGATTCGGCCGGGGGCTCCTCCGTTCGTCCGCGATGGCGTCAGGAGGCGGTCACCGCGATCTCGTTGAGCATGGGGGTGGCGACGGTGGCGCTGACGTTGCCCCAGCCGGACCAGGTGCCGCGGTCGTAGTCGCCGGTGGCGCTGTAGAGCAGGCCGCCGTCGGAGAGGGCGTAGATGTGGAGGCGGTTGCCGGTGGTGACGGCGGAGACGCGCTTGGCGGCGCCGACGTCGGGGCCGGTGACGGCGGTGATGTCGCCCCAGCCGTTCCAGCGGCCGGCGGTGAAGTCGGCGCTGGCCTGGTGGAGGCGCTCGCCGGCGGCGGCGATGATGTGCAGGGTGTTGCCGATGGCGGCGGCGGACACGTCGGTGATCGGGGCGCCGGGCTGGCTGAGGATCGAGGTGGGGTCCCCGACGTTCCAGGTGCCGCGGTCGTAGTTGCCGTCGGCGTCGTACACCCGCCCGTTGCTGCCCAGGGCCACGACGTGCAGCGAGTTGCCGACGGCCGTGGCCGCGATCCGCGAGGCCGGGCTCAGGCCGGAGGCGCCGGTGACGTCGCCCCACTGGGACCAGGTGCCGGTGTTCCAGTCGCCGGTGGCCTGGAGGACCCGGCCGTTGACGAGGGCCAGGACGTGGAGCTTGCGGCCCATGACGGCGGTGGCGATCTGGGCGGGGCTGCCGGGCAGCGGTCCGGCGGCACCGTTGGCGGTGATCTCGCCCCAGCCGCTCCAGGTGCCGTCCGCCATGCGGCGGTCGGCGATGAAGACCCGGCCGTCGGCGGCGACCACGTTGTGGGCCACACCGTCGGTGGTGGTGCCGATCGCCGTCGAGGTGACGGCGTACTCGGAGAACGGACGGCCGGCGGCGGGCACGGAGGTGAACGGCGCCCAGACGCCGTAGCCGTAGTGGGCTCCGCTGTTCATCAGCCCGGCCGAGGTGGCGGCGAGGGCCTGGACCCGCTCACCGGGCTTGAGCACGGCGAGCGAGGGGGTGACGGTGACCTGGAGGTTCTCGGTGACGGTCTTCTCGCGGGCCTCGTCCCGGGCGGTGTAGCGCACGGTGTAGGTGCCGGGCGCGGCGTAGCTGTGGGTCAGGGAGTCCTTGTCCGGGGCCACGGTCTCCACGGTGCCGTCGCCGAAGTCGAACGTGCCCGCGGTCCGTACGTAGGGCGACATGGTGCTGAGCTTGAACTGGTAGGTGTACGGCCAGCCCACGTTGGTGGCGGTGAAGGACGCCGAGAGCGGGAAGTCCGGGTTCACCATGGCCGACGCGGTCGTCGGCTCGGCGCGCCCGCCCGTGGCGTCGACGGCGGCGGCGGTGATGCGGAAGTACTGGCTGGAGTAGCCGGCCAGGGTGTAGGTGTGCTGCACCGTGGAGTCGGTCGTGCGCACCGGCTCGCTGCCGTCGCCGAAGTCGATCAGGTAGGCGCCCGGGGCGGCGCCCCAGGTGTTCTGGAAGCCGATCCGGGCCTCCACGGTGAGCGGCGTCGGACCGCTCGGGGAGGGGCCGGCCGTGCCCTTGACCTGCAGATTGGTCCGCCCGGACATACCGCTGAGCTCGTGGGCGCCGCGGTCGCGGGTGCTGCCGCCGGTGTTGGCCACCTGCGGGTGGTCGATGGCGGGCTGGCCGGTCAGGTCGGTGCCGACGCCGGGGGCGGCCGGGTCGGCGGAGTCGATCGCGCCGGCGGCGGCGAGGGTCAGCCGGTCGAACGGGTTCGCCGGGGTCGACGAGGAGTAGTCGATCGCCAGGTCGAGGTCGTGCGCGCCCTGCCCGGTGGCGGTGGTGAACGCGGCCGGGGACGCGTAGCCGGCGCCGGCCCAGGCGTAGGGCCGCGCTCCGGTCGGGGCGTGCACGACGTTGTAGTCGGCGTTCGCGGTCGGGGCGGCCTGGGCCGAGACGCTGATCCCGTCCTGGGGAGTGGTGCAGGACGTGCTCCGCGGGGTCCCGTCGACCGCGATGTTGTTCTTCACCAGGGCCCGGGGCGAGTCGCCGTCCACCCGGACACCGCCGTAGCAGCTGAGCGCGAAGGTGTTGTTGGTGACGGCGAGGTCGGCGACTCCGGTCGCGGTGATGCCGGTGCTCTGGGGGCGGCTGAAGTCGTTGCCGGTCACCAGGACATCGTGGGCGCCGCCGTCGACGACCAGGCCGTTCACGAGGTTGAACGAGTTCCGGCTGACCGTGATGTGGTCGCTTCCGCCGCTGATGAGCAGGGACTCGCGGTACCCGGAGTAGTCGTACCGGTTCTGGTCGAGGACCACCCGGGAGGACCGCTGGACCTGCACGCCGTGGGTGGCGAAGCTGCGGAAGCCCCGGATCGTGACGTCGTGCGCATCGGCGACGATGATGGCGCCGAGGCCCTCGGGGCCGCGGACGACCGGCATGTTGTCGCTGAACGGCGCGGTGTCGACGGGGCCGCCGAGGAAGGTGATCGGCTTCTCCGGGGTGCCGGAGCGCCTGATCAGGACCTGCTCGGGGTAGTCGCCGGGCCACACCAGGACGGTCTGCCCGGGCTCGACCACGTTGGCCGCGCCGGAGATGGTGCAGAACGGCTGGGCGACGGTGCCGGGGCCCTGGTCCGAGCAGTTGAAGAGGTTCTTGTTGACGTGGAGCGTGGTCGCGGTGGCAGCCGGAGCGGCCGTTGCGGGTGCGGGCAGTCCGAGCGCGGCGGTGGCTGCCGCCACGGTCAGCCCGAGGGCGTGACGCAGGCGCACAGGAAGTCCCCCCTTTGGAATGTGATGGTACGTAAAGTTCGGGCAGAGTATGGCAGGTGGGTGGTGCGTGAGCGATAGGGATTTACGGCCGATGCCCTGGTGTGACGTGCCGTTTCCTCTTTGTCTGCACAGAGAGTTCGTGCACATTCGGGCGAAAGGGGCATTCTCCCGCCGCTGAATTCACGCGGCGGGGGAGCGCGGGGACGGGCGTGCGGCGGGGTGTCCGACCGGCTCGGCCGCGGCGAGTGCCGCCCCGAAGGTGCGACGCGGGCGCACGTGAGCCCCCTCCCTGGGTGAAGATCGCGCCGAGTATGACAGGGCGGTCCGACGCCGGTCCGGCCGGGGGTGGGCCGCGCGGCGTTCCGGAGCGGGTTTCGTTTGGAGGTTTCCTCCAAGGGCTGGCCGGTCGAATCGGTTGGCTGACGCCTCTGATCGAGCCTCATGTCCGTGGCAGGGTGGGTTTCGAGGCGAAGGCCCTCCGCATCCATGGGTGCGGCGGGTTGTATTCACCTCACAACTTTCTCCCGAGCCATGGAGCCGTTTTCGATGGGTACTGACAACAACCGCCCCCGAGCCCTCGCCGCCGAACCGGTGCTGGTCACCGGCCTCGGGGCGACCACGCCGCTCGGCGGCGACGTCGCCTCCACCTGGGCCGGGATGCTGGCCGGGGACAGCGGCATCCGGCCGATCGAGGCGGACTGGGCCGCCGGGCTCCCGATCCGGATCGCAGGCCGGCTCGCGGTCGAGCCGTCCGAGGTCCTCGACCGGGTCCGGGCCCGGCGGCTCGACCGCTGCGAGCAGGTCGCGCTGATCGCCGCCCGGGAGGCCTGGGCCGACGCCGGTGCCCCCGAGGTCGACGGCGAGCGGCTGGCCGTGGTGATCGGCACCGGCACCGGCGGCGCGCTCACCATGCTCGGCCAGGACGACGTCCTGGAGGCCTCCGGCGTCCGGAAGGTCTCCCCGCACACCGTGCCGATGCTGATGGCCAACGGCCCGGCGGCCTGGGTCTCCATCGAACTCGGCGCCCGGGCCGGCGCGCACACCCCGGTGAGCGCCTGTGCGTCCGGCGCCGAGGCGATCGCGCTCGGCCTGGACCTCATCCGCCTCGGCCGGGCCGACGTGGTGGTGGCCGGCGGCGCCGAGGCGTGCATCTGCCCGCTGACGCTGGCCGGCTTCGCCCAGGCCAGGGCCCACTCGCTGCGCAACGACGAGCCCGGCCGCGCCTCCCGGCCCTTCGACACCGACCGGGACGGCTTCGTGATCGGCGAGGGCGCGGCCGTCGTCGTCCTGGAACGGGCCGGCTTCGCCGCCGCCCGCCGGGCCCGTGCCCACGCCGCCCTGGCCGGCGCCGCGGTCACCTCCGACGCCCACCACATCACCGCGGCCGCCGCCGAGGGACAGGTCCGCGCGATGCGCCGGGCGGTCGCCGAGGCCGGGCTGTCGCCGCTGGACATCGCGCTCGTCCAGGCCCACGCCACCTCCACCCCGCTCGGCGACCTGGTCGAGGCCGAGTCGGTCACCACGGCGATCGGGGCCCACCCGGCGGTCACCGCCACCAAGTCGATGACCGGTCACCTCTTCGGCGCGGCGGGCGCGGTGGGCGCGCTCGCCGCCGTCCTGGCGCTGCGCGACGGCGCCGTCCCGCCGACCCGCAACCTGGAGCGCCAGGACCCGGCGGTCAAGCTGGACGTGGTCGCGGGCGCGGCGCGACGGGGCCCGCTCGGGGCGGCGCTCACCAACGCCTTCGGCTTCGGCGGCCACAACGCCTCGCTGGTGTTCACCCCGGCCCCGTGAAAAACCGGGGGACCGGCGGGCGGGCGCTCATTAGTCTGACCGGCATGTCCACCCCGACGGAATCGTCCGACGGCCCCGCCCTGCGGCTGGAGCCGGTCACCCCGGAGAACATCGACGCCGCCCTGGAGCTGAAGGTCCGTCCGGACCAGGAGCACCTGGTCGCCCCGGTGGCCACCTCGCTGGCCGAGGCGTACGCGTACGGCGGGGCCGCCTGGCCGCGGCTGGTCTACGACGGCGAGCGGCTGGTCGGCTTCGTGATGGCGTTCTTCGACGTCGTCTTCGCGCCCGGCGAGCCGCCGCGTTCCGGCCTCTGGCGCCTCAACATCGCCGCGGACCTCCAGGGCCGGGGCTACGGCCGCTTCGCCGTCGAGCAGGTCGCGGCCGAGGTCCGCCGCCGGGGCGGCACCCGGGTCTGCGTCACCTACGTGCCGGGGGAGGGCGGTCCGGCGGGCTTCTACGCCCGCCTCGGCTTCCGTCCGACGGGCGAGGTCAGCGGGGACCAGGACGTCGCGGAGCTGGCGCTGCAGCGGGGGTGAACGGGGGACGGGCGGCCCGGCCGTTGCCGGGGCCGCCCGTCCGTCCCGCCGGCCGTGCGCGCTCCCGGTGGACCAGGAGGAACGTGGTGGTGGCACCGGGTGCCGGCGGCGGTGACGGCGGGCGGGCCGGGTCAGTGGGTCAGGAGGAACCTGGTGCCCGGCACGCCCTGGACGGCGGCGCAGTCCAGGCCCGAGCCGGTGGCGCTGTAGGTCCAGCCGGCCGGGACGCTGCACGCCCACATGCCGTTGACCGGGATCCGCAGGTGGAAGGTGCTGGCGAGGGTGCCCGACGACTGGCTGCACGTGGTGCTGTGGCCGATGGAGTCGTAGGTGAAGCCCGGCGCGCCGGTACAGGCGGTCAGCCCGTCGACGGGGGTGCGCAGGTGGAACTGCGGCGAGTTCCAGCTGCCGCCGCCGCTGCACGCGCGGTTCATGGACACCCCGTCGTAGACGTAGCCGGCCGGCACGGAGCAGGCGTAGGTGCCGTCCAGGCCGGTGGTCGTCGTGGTGGTGGCGGAGGCGGTGGTCGCGGTGGCCGCGCCGGAGAGCAGCAGGGTCGCGAGCAGGGCGGTGCGGACGGTGCGGGCGACGGACATGGTTCTCCTTCGGTCGAGGAGTGGCCGGTGGATGCACGGTGCCGACGGCGGCGATCGCGGGTGAGCGTTCACTGCCGCCGACGGTTCTAGCACGCACGGCGGGCCGACGGCCCGGTGATCCGCCCCGGATTGATCGTTCCGCCGCCCGCCGTCTACGCGGCCCCGCGCGATCCCTCCGGTCCGCGTCAGCCGATCAGCGCCGCCGCGTCCTGCCGCGCCTGGCGCAGCCACTGTGCGCGCTCGGCGCCGGAGGAGTCCGTCACGGTGCGGAACACCCGTCGGCGGACGTCCGCCACCCCGACGTAGGGCAGCACGCACGCCGCCCAGATCCGCTCCAGCGGATCCCCGAACTCCTCGCGCTCCCGGGCCGCGGGGGTGTCCGAGGTGTTCAGCACCAGCGCCCGCCCGGCCCGCAGCAGCCCGACGGGCTCCCCGTCCGCCGTCCCCAGCTTGTACGCGACGCCGGGCACCACGACCCGCTGCACCCACCCGGTGAGCACGGCCGGCGGCATGCCCCACCAGTTCGGGTGCACCAGGACGAGCGCGTCCAGCGTCGCCACCTCGGCCCGGTGCAGTGCGAGCCGCCCGTCGCCCGCGGTGCCGCTCGCCGCCACCGTCCCCGTCTCCTCGGCGGTGAGCAGCGGGGAGAACCCCTCGGCGTACAGGTCGTGCGGGAGCACCTCGGCGCCCTGCGCGCGGAGCTCGTCCACCACGGCCTCGAACAGCGCGTGGTTGAAGCTCCCCGGCCTCGGATGCGCCAGATAGACCCCGACCCGCATCTTCACGACTTCCCCTTCCGCCCCTCAGGATCGGCCGATCCTAACCCCGGTAGGGTCGATCGCCGTGACCACCACCGAGCCCGGATTCCTCACCGCCGCCCGCACGTTCTACGACGCCGTCGCCGTCGACTACGCCGAGCGCTACGGCGGCGCGCTGGCCACCGCGACCTGGGACCGGGCGGTGCTCGCCGCCTTCGCCGAGCTCGTCACCGCGGCCGGCGGCGGCCCCGTCGCCGAACTCGGCTGCGGCCCGGGCCGGATCACCGGCCACCTGGCGGCCCTCGGCCTGGACGTCTCGGGCCTGGACCTCTCCCCGCGCATGGTCGAACTGGCCCGCGCCGCTCACCCGGAGATCCCCTTCCGGGTCGGCTCGCTGCTGGACCTTCCCTACGAGGACGGCGCGTTGGCCGGCGTCGTGGCCTGGTACTCGATCATCCACACCCCCGCCGAGCAGCTCCCGAGGGCGTTCGCCGAGTTCCACCGCGTCCTGGCCCCGGGGGCCCCGGTCGTCCTGGCCTTCCAGGCCGGCGAGGGCGCCCTGCGCATCGAGGACCCGTTCGGCTACCCGGCCACCCTGGACTTCCGCCGCCAACGGCCCGCCGAGGTGGAGCGGTTGGCCACCGAGGCCGGCCTGAAGGTCACCACCCGCCTCGTCCGCGAACCGGAGCCCGACGAGAGGACTCCGCAGGCCTACCTCCTCGCCCACCGGGCGCAGTAGCCGCCCGGGACCGGTTCGCCGCGCCCCGCCGCTTCCCACCGGGTCCGACCGGCGGCGCGCCACGTCCACGGCCCCGGCCCGGAGCGCGCTGCGCACGTCGCCGCCGTTGATCGTGCGGCGGGCCCCGTCCTCCCCGTCCCGCACGCCGCCGTCCCGGCCCGCGCACCGCCTCGCGCGGGACCGGATCCGTTGATCACCCATCGGCGGAGCGTGACCGGACGCCGGGGGGTGCCGCGCGCCGGGGCACCCGGCATGCCATGATCCCTGCATGGGTTCCAACGTTTTCTTCGACATCACCATCAACGACGAGCCGGCCGGCCGGATCGTCTTCACGCTCTTCGACGACATCGTCCCGAAGACCGCTCGCAACTTCCGCGAGCTGGCCACCGGCGAGCACGGCTTCGGCTACGAGGGCTCGTCCTTCCACCGCATCATCCCGGCGTTCATGCTGCAGGGCGGCGACTTCACCCGCGGCAACGGCACCGGCGGCAAGAGCATCTACGGCGAGAAGTTCGCGGACGAGAACTTCACGGTCAAGCACACCAAGCCGGGCCAGCTCTCCATGGCCAACGCGGGCAAGAACACCAACGGCTCGCAGTTCTTCATCACCACCATCGTGACCGACTGGCTGGACGGCAAGCACGTCGTCTTCGGCGAGGTCGTCGAGGGCATGGACCTCGTGAAGAAGATCGAGGACCTGGGCTCGCAGAGCGGCGCGCCCAAGGCCAAGGTCACCATCGCCAAGTCCGGCGTCGTGGAGTAAGGGCCAGCCCCTTCGATCCGCATTCGGACGCGGCCCGCACACCTGCGCGGGCCGCGTCCGCGCGTTTCCGGTGGCCCCGCCCGCCGGGGCGCGGTCAGACCGCCGCGGCCACCGCCGCCGCGACGAACAGCACCTGCATGGCGGTGCGCGTGGGCAGGGGGGTGACCGGCTTGCCGGCGAGGGTGAGGCCGCTCCTGGCGGCGTGCACGTTGGCGGGGAACATCGCGAGCATCAGCAGCGCGAGCCCGGTGGCGGCGTAGGGGGCGAGCGAGGGGAGGAGCAGGCCGGCGGCTCCGGCCAGTTCGAGGACGCCGGTGAGCGTGACGAGCAGCTCGGGGCGGGGCAGCGCGGGCGGGACCATCGCGACGAAGCCGCGGCGGAAGGCGGGCAGGAAGTGCGGCACGCCGGTGGTGATGAACATCAGCGCGAGCGCACCGCGGACGGCCGGCTGCCAGCCGTCGAGGTCGGCGGTGCTGAGCCCGAGCAGGCGGAGGACGACGAAGCCGCCGAACAGGGCGATGAGCTGGGCCATGGGACCACTCCAATCTTGTCACTGGCAAGATTGACTCGGCCGGGGTAATCTTGTCAATGCCTAGATGAGGAGAGGGAGCGGGATGGGAAGAGCCGAGAGCTACCACCACGGGAACCTGCGGCGGGCGGTGCTGGACGCCGCGCTGGCGGCGATCGAGGAGTCGGGGCCGTCGGGCTGGAGCCTGCGGGAGCTGGCGCGGCGGGCGGTGGTGTCGCACGCCGCGCCGGCGCACCACTTCGGGGACAAGGCGGGGGTGCTGACGGCGGTCGCGGCGGAGGGCTTCGAGCGGTTCGCGGACGCGCTGGAGCGGGCGGCGGGGGATCCGTACGGGGCGGGGGTGGCGTACGTGCGGTTCGCGGTGGACCACCGGGCGTACTTCGAGGTGATGTTCCGGCCGGAGCTGTACCGGGCGGACGACCCGGAGCTGAACGCCGCCCGCGACCGGGCGGGAGCGGTGCTGGCGGCCAGCGGGCGCAAGCTCGCGCGGGGGGAGGCGGCCGACCGGGCGACCACGCTCGCCGCGTGGTCGGTGGCGCATGGATTCGCGAGCCTGTGGCTCAACGGGGCGCTGCCGGAGAGCCGGGGCGGGGCGGGGGTGGAGGAACTGGCGCGAGAGGTGCTCGGCGTGGTGTTCGGGGGAGCGGAGTAGGAAGCCGGCGGGACCGGCCTCCCACTCCGCGGGGAGTCAGCGGACCTCGATGGTCACGGATTCGATGACGACCGGCTCCAGGGGGCGGTCGCCCGGGCCGGTCGGGGTGGCGGAGACGGCGTCCACGACCTGCTGGCTGTCGGGGTCGGTGACCTCGCCGAAGATGGTGTGCTTGCGGTTGAGGTGCGGGGTGGCGCGGGTGGTGATGAAGAACTGGGAGCCGTTGGTGTTCGGGCCCGCGTTGGCCATGGCCAGGAGGTAGGGCTTGGTGAAGAACAGCTCGGGGTGGAACTCGTCGGCGAACTCGTAGCCGGGGCCGCCGGTGCCGTCACCGAGGGGGTCGCCGCCCTGGATCATGAAGTCGGGGATGACGCGGTGGAAGGTCGTCCCGTTGTAGAGCGGAGCGGTGGTCGGGGCCCCGGTCGTGGGGTCCGTCCACTCCCGCGAGCCCTCGGCGAGTTCGACGAAGTTGCGCACCGTGCGGGGGGTGTGGAACTGGAAGAGCTTGGCGGTGATGGAGCCGCGGTTGGTCGTGATGACGGCGTAGTGCTGCGAGCCCATGGCCTGGAGGCACCTTTCGGGGGGACGGTCGGACCGGTCCGATCCTGTCACGAGGCCCGCTGTCCGCCCGCTCGTGAGCGCACCGGAGCGGGCCCGCGGCCCGGCGCCCAGGGGGGCGCCGGGCGCCGGGAAAAACCTTTCGAACAGCCGGGTTCCGGTTGCTACGCTGCATGAATGTCATCGGTCAAGAAGTTCCAGGTCACCTTCGATTGCGCGGAGCCCACGCGCCTCGCCCGCTTCTGGTGCGAGGTGCTCGGATACACCGCCTCACCGCCGGAGGGCTTCGCCACTTGGGACGAGTTCGACCGCTCGGACGCGCCCGGCAAGGAGCCCCAGTACTTCGCCTGCACCGATCCCGAGGGTGAGGGTTCGCGCGTCCTCTTCCAGCTCGTTCCCGAGGGCAAGGTCGTCAAGAACCGGGTGCACCTCTGCGTGCGGGCCGGCCTCGGACTCGTGGGGGAGGAGCGCCTGGCCACGCTGAAGGCCGAGCGCGACCGCCTGACGGCCCTCGGCGCGGTCTGCGTGCGCGTCATGGAGGCCGACGGCGAGAACGAGTCGTGCATCGTGATGCAGGACATCGAGGGCAACGAGTTCTGTCTCGACTGAGGCGGCATCGCCCGGGCGGGTGGGCGTCGCCGCCTTCTCCGGCGTGCCCGCCCGCCCGCCCAACCCCCGTGCGGTACCCCTTCGATGCACACAACCCCCCGCATCGAAACGGATGCCCATGACCCTCCGCCGCCTGGCGCAGGCCGCTTTGGTCCTCGCCCTCGCCTGCCCCGCCTGGTCCGCCCCGACGACGCCGTCCACCCCGGCGGCCCGGTCGGTCGTCCAACCCCCGCTCCCGGTCGAGGACTTCCCTCCCCAGGTCGAGCGCGCCTGCCGCATCTGGCTCGACCTCGGCTGGCCCACCAACCCCCGCCCGGTCGACTTCCGCCTCCCCGGCCCGGAGTTCATCCGTGGCGGCAACCCCTACGGCAACCGCAGCGGCGACCTCCCGGCCGGCGCCCCGTACCACGAGTACGACGTCAACCCGCGCCCGACGCCCACCACCCACCGCGACGCCGAGCGCCTGGTGCGCGACGAGGCCACCGACCGCACCTGGTACACCGCCGACCACTACGCCGACTTCCGCGAAATCGCCGATGGCTGCTGAGGTGCCCGGCCCGCCCCTCGGGCCGGCCCGGTGGGACCTGCTGCCGGGCCGCCCCTGGGCCGGGTCCGCCGCCGGCACCCACCGGCTGCGCCTCGTCCACGGCGACCGCTGCCGCACCAGAGCCGCCCTGTTCACCGAGTGGGCCGGATCCCTCGCCTTCCCGGACTACTTCGGCCACAACTGGGACGCCTTCGAGGAGTGCCTCCACGACGCCCTCCACCCGCCCGGCACCGAGGCCGCCACCCGCCTCCTCGTCCTCGTCGCCTCCGCCGACGCCCTGCTCGCGGACGATCCCCCCGACCAACTCGCCATCCTCCTGGCCGTCCTGGACGCGGCCGCCGCCACCGCCCCGCTCCGGGTCCTGTTCACCGCGACCCCGGCCCGGGCGGACCGCACCCGGCACCGCCTGCGCACCGCCGCCCGCGTCCTGTGACGGCTGGCCGGCCGGCGGTGCGCCGCCCCGGCACGGGAAGGGCCCCGCATCGCACCACGCGGGGCCCTTTCCGCCTGCCGCCGCGCCGTCAGCCGACGGCCTTCTGCTGGCGCAGGGAGATCCGGTTGCCGTCCGGGTCGGTGGCCTCGATGCGGATGCCGAACGCGTACTCCACGGGCTCGGGCGCGTCGAAGACGACCCCGCGCTCGCGCCAGGTCTCGAAGTCCTTGCGCAGGTCGTCCGACTCCAGAACGACCGGGCCGGGCACGGCCGCGCCCTCCCGCCCGGCGGGCTGGCCGGCCGCCGCGGCGTGCGACCAGAGGATGATCTCGAACGGATGGCCCGGGGCGCCGACGGTCAGGAAGCGCCCGTCGGGGCCCGGGTGGTCGATGCGCTTCTCCAGCCCCAGCTGCTCGGTGTAGAACCGCAGCGCGCGGTCCTGGTCGGTGACGAAGACCGTGACGTACATGACCCTGGTGAGCACGGTGTTGCCCTTTCCTCGATGGTGTCGTCCCGCTGCCTCCCTGACGGATCCCGGCCGCCCCGTGTGACAGCGGGCGGCACGGGAAGTCGGCCCGTCCGACTTCCTGCTCCGCGCCCGGGCCGCCGCGCCCGCCGTTGCGCTGCTCGGCCGCCTGTCCTCACTACCTTGGGCCGCACCGGCGGGGCCGCAACGGGGCGGCCCTGCCGCGACCGGAGGGAGATGGGCGCATGAGGCGACGCACCGCAACCGTGGTCGGGGCCTGGCTGGCGGTGGCCGCGCAGGCCGTCGCGGTGCCGGGCACCGCGTACGCGGCCCACGGGGTGCTGATCATCGACGGGGCCGCGTTCCCGGAGCCGAGCGGCTGCCTCGCGCTCGGCGACTTCGCGCCCCCGGTGGTGACCAACCTGACCGACTCGGGCGTCCAGGTCCGGACCGGGTCGGGCTGTACGGGCGGGACCGAGCACGTCATCGCCCCCGGCGAGGTCTACGCGCCGATCGCCGGGCGGAGCGTGTACGTTCCCTGACGCCCCGCCCGCCGCCGTGCAGGAAGTCACTCCGTCCGACTTCCTGCACCGGGGCCGGGTCGACAACTCCAGTTGTCAAACCCGCATTCGTCAACCATGGTTGTCATCATGACGAAGCATCGGATCACTCCCGACGAGCAGGCCGGGCTGGTGCGAGCCCTCCTCGACGCCCTGAACCCGCTGGCCTCCGCCATCCGCGCCCGGGCGACCGGACAGCCCGAGAACCGCATGTGGGACGGCGACCCGGCCGACGCGGCGCTCACCGTGCTCGCCACCTGGAAGGTGGTCGACGCCGAGGTCAAGCGGCTGACCGAGGGCGCGGCCCGCACCGCCGGCTCGTACGGCGCGAGCTACGAACAGCTCGGCACCGCCTGGGGCATCACCCGCCAGGGCGCCCGCAAGAAGTGGCCGGACGCCGTCCCGCGCCCGTCGGCGGCCACCCCGGCCCCCGTCACCTTCGAGCTGTTCGGCGGCGAGGCCGAACTGACCCAGGACCCGGCCACCGGCCACTGGACCTGGGCCGCCCTGGCCGCCGACGGCTCCCGCGGCACCCCCGCTCCCGGCGCCGCCCCGTGCACGAGCCGCGAGGAGGCGGCCGCCTACGCGGGCGCCCACCTCCGCGAGTTCGGAACCCCCCGGGCCTGAGGCCGGCGGCCCTGCTGCCCAGCGCTCCGGCAGCAGGTCCGCTCGGCGCAAACCCGGCTACAGCCGGAGCGGAGCCGGAGCCGCCAGGTGCCCCGCGGTGCTCGTCCTGACCCTCGCCCGGGGCGCCCGCGCGAGGAGCTGAGTCCCGGTACCGGGGGGCCGCCGGGGCCGGGGTCCGCTTGGATGGCGGTGTGGACGAACTCGTGAAGAACCCCGAAGCCCTCACCGCCGCCCAGGTGGCGGCGTACCTCGACCGGATCGGGGCCGAGCGGCCCGGACGGGCGGGCGCCGCCGAGCTGGCCCGGCTGCAGGAGGCCCACCTGGACGCCGTGCCGTTCGAGAACCTGAGCATCCACCTCGGCGAACCCGTGGTGCTCGAACCGGCCGCGCTGCTGGAGAAGATCGTCGACCGGCGGCGCGGCGGTTTCTGCTACGAACTCAACGGCGCCTTCGCCGCGTTGCTGAGCACCCTCGGCTACCGGGTCGACCTGCTGGCCGCCCGGGTCTTCGACGGCGCGAAGCCCGGGCCGCCGTTCGACCACCTGGCCCTGCGGGTGGCGGCGGACGGCCTCACCTGGCTGGTCGACGTGGGCTTCGGGCGGTTCGCCCGCCGACCGCTGCTGCTCGACGAACGCGGTGAACAGCGGGACCCGGCGGGCGTGTTCACCATCCTCCCGAGCGGCACGGCCGACGACCTCGACGTCGCCCTCGACGGCGAGCCGCAGTACCGGCTGGAGCGGCGCCCGCACCCGCTGGCCGACTTCGTGCCGACCTGCTGGTGGCAGGCCACGTCCCCCGACTCGCCCTTCGCCCGCGGGACCACCTGCTCGCGCCCCGCCCCGGACGGCGGCCGGATCACCCTCACCGCCGCCCGCGCCAGTGCCACCACCCGCCTCCTGCGCACCGCCCCCGACGGCTCCCGCAACGAGGAACTGCTCGCCCCGGACGCCGCCCTCGCCGCCTACCGCACCCACTTCGGCATCACCCTGGACCGCCTCCCCACCGCCCCCTGACCCCGGCGCCCGGGCGGGCCGGCCGGGGGCCGTCCCGCCCTAGGCCCTCTCTTTCGGATCACGTCGGACGAGCGGGCGTCGTTGATGGGCCCCTCCTGCCCGTGGGCGGGCAAGGAGGGAGCGTGCATCGGCGGTGCGGAGGAGGGAGTCCATGCGGTGGGGGCACCTCCCGGCCGGAGGCTGGGGGCCATCGGCGACCGACGACAAGCCGGCGTGGGGGTACCTCCCGGCCGAAGGCTGGGGGAGTGCGTGCTCCGGCGGCGACCGCCTGGCGTGATCCGAAAGAGAGGGCCTAGAGCAGCCCGAGGTGGTCCAGGCCCAGGTAGGCGGGGCCGACGTCGGACAGGAGGCCGCGGCGCAGCACGGTGGACCGGAACTCCGCGAGCTCCATGAGCACCACCTCGATGAACTCGTTGCGGTCGTGCGCGATCCGGGCGGTGGGGGTGCAGCCGGTGGCGACGCAGGCGTGGCGCACCCCGTTGGAGTAGGCGTCGTGCCAGGTGGCGGTGACGAGTTCGACGTCGCCCCGGTAGCCGGTCTCCTCGGCGAGTTCGCGGGCGGCGGCGGCCTCGGGGGACTCGCCGGCGTCGACCACGCCGCCCGGCAGTTCGTACAGCACGGCCTGCGGGCCGGGCCGGAACTGCCTGGTCAGCACGATGCGGTGGTCCGGCGTCAGGGCCACCACGGCCGCGGCCGCGTACTCGTCGGCCAGGTGGTAGACCTCCTCCCGGCCGTCCGGCATCGCGAAGGTCACCCGGTCGGTGCCGCGGCCGTACGCGCTGTGGACCGGCTCCCGGCGGAGCTCCCGCCAGTGTGCGTCGACCATCGGACCGGGTTCCTTCCACGGGGCGCGTTCCCGGCGTGCGGGTGTCGCCCGGGGCGCGCGGGGCGTCTTGTGCAGGCGCAGGATAGCCGCGCGCCGCCCCCCTCCGGGGGGTTTCGCCGGATCCACGGGCCGTGACCGAGGGTCCGCCGTATGCTGCGCGAGGCGCGGCCGGCCCGCCTCCGGGGTGGCCGCGGACCGTTCAACTCCGCTTTCCGGCAAGGTGGTTCACCCATGAGGCAGAAGAGTCGGCGCAAGGACGACGGCGAGGTGACCTTCGAGCGGATCGCCGTCCTCTCCTTCGAGCCGCAGGGCGAGCTCCGGGTCGACAGGGACGGCCGCGTCTTGCTGCTGAGCGAGCCCGTCAGCCCCACCCGCATCCCGGTGCGGATCGCCCGCGAGGGCATGACGATCAAGCACGTGGCGGGCTACTGGATCACCTGGGCCGAGTGGTTCGGCCCGGACGACATCCGCAACCACGCCCGCTGGGTCCCCGACGAGGAGTACGTCCGGCCGGACGAGGGCGGCCTCGACGGGCGGCTGGAGGTCACGGTGTCCGCGTACTGGGCGGTGGAGACCGAGCCCCGCCGGGCGCGGCTGCGGACCAGCGAGGCCGTGGTCACCCTCCCGCCGGGGGAGCGGCTGTGCGAACTCGTCCTGGAGCGCCCGCTGCCGCAGCACCCGGCCACCCTCGTCGTCCACCTCACGCGCGCCCGCTGGGCGGACGGGCGCGTCGGGCCGGTGATCCACCACGGCTTCGCGGGCGAGCGCGAGGGCGTCGCGGGGGAGGGCGGCGGCCGGCGGGGCGAGCCGGTCCACCGGTACGCGGAGTGCGCCACCGGCCACCTCCCGGGCGTGGCCGTCCGCTGAGCGCGGGGCGCTACCGCTCCCCGGGCGCGAGGCGGTGGACGGCGTCGGCCCCCGCCGCCGGCCACCCCGCCCGCAGGCCCACCCTGCGGGCGGGGGCCCCGGCCCAGATCTCGCCCGGCCCGGTCGAGCGGGTCAGGACGGCGTTGGCGCCCACGACCGTCCCCGCACCGACGGTCAGCACCCCCTCCTTGCAGATCACCTTGGCCCCCGCGCAGAGCACCGCGCCGTCCTCCACCACCACCCGCCGCATCGCGCTCCGTTCCTGCGGCACCCACGGGTCGGCCCGCCCGACGGTCACGCCGTTGTACAGCGTCACCCCGGCGCCGAGCGTGGTGTACGGGTGCAGCACGGTGCCGAAGCCCCGGTGGAAGACGACGAGCCCCGGTCCGATCTCGGCGGCGGCCGGAACCTCCATCCCGTACAACGCGAGCGCCTCCTGGACCAGGCGGCCCAGGAGGCGGTGACGGCGGCGGTAGATCAGCGCGGTGACGAGCGGCATCCACCCATTGTGGCGGGTGCGTCACGGCGAGTCACGCGCAGCGGCGGCTACTTCACGTCCGGCACGGCGGTGTCGTTCCGGAAGGCGTCGAAGACCTGCTTGGCCTTCGCCGTGTCCCACTTCACCGCCGACTCTCCGGTGTTGGTCTTGAAGTCCGGGTTGGCGATCGGCACGGTGATGCTCCTGCCGCTGCCGCCGTTGACGTCCTTCATGGCGAGGAACAGCGAGCCCAGGTCGGTCAGCCCGGCGTCGTCGTCGACGATCAGCGTGCCGAGGCCGGAGGAGACCAGCGGGTAGAAGGTGAAGGGGTTGAGCACGGTGGCGGGCGAGGCCGCCTGCTTGGCCAGCGCGCCGAGGAACTTCTGCTGGTTGCGCATCCGGCCGAGGTCCTGGTCGGCCATCTGGTGGCGCTGGCGGACGAAGGCCAGCGCCTGGGTGCCGTCGAGGTTCTGGCAGCCGGCCTTGAGGTCGAGCCCGGAGTCCTTGTCCTTGACGTCCTGCTCGATGCACATGTCGACGCCGCCGACCGAGTCGACGATGCCCACGAAGCCGGCGAAGCCGATCTCCGCGTAGTGGTCGATGCGGATGCCGGTGTTCGTCTCGACGGTCTGCGCGAGCAGCTTGCCGCCGCCCGCGGCGAAGGCCGAATTGATCTTCGCGGTGGTTGACTTGACGGTCTTTCCGTTCTCGCCGACGTGCTCGGGGATCGGCACCCAGGAGTCGCGCGGGATGCTCATCAGGGTGTTCCCGTTGTCCCCGACGTGCAGGACCATCATCGAGTCGCTGCGCTTGCCGCCCGCGTGGCCGGTGTGCAGGTCCTCCTCCTGGGAGTCGGAGAGGCCGTTGCGGCTGTCGGAGCCGACGATCAGCCAGTTGGTGCCCTTGCCCGCGGCCGGCCGGCCGGGGTAGTCGGTGAGCACGTTCTCGTGGTTGAGCTTGGAGTCCGCCCAGAACCAGGTGGAGACGGCGGTGACCATCAGGGCGATCAGCACGCCGAAGACGGACCACTTGACGATCCGGCGCCGGGGCCAGCGCGAGGAGCGGGCGGGCGTCTGCGGCCCGCCGGGGGATATCGGTCCGCCCGGCCCCCCGGGTCCACCGGGTCCGCCGGGCCCGCCCGGAGCGCCCTGGGCCGGCACCCCGGGCCGCGCCGGCTGCCCGGCGCCGTAGCCCTGCGCGGGCCCGTGCCCGTACCCGGGCGCCTGCGGCTGCCGTGCCTGCTGGGGCGGCTGCGCCTGCGGCTGGGGCTGCCGGGGCGCCGGGGCGCCCGGCCCGCGCGGGTTCAGCGAGTCGGGCAGCGGCGGCTCGGCGCCGCCGCCGCCACGCCCGTACGCCTGGCCACCGCCACCGTTGCCGCCGCCGTACGGGTTCCCGCCGCCGCCCGGGCGGCCCTCCTGCCACGTGTTCATGGGGGAGAGAATGCCCGACGCCGTGGCCGGTGACTCCCTCCGGGGCCCCCACCAGGGCCCTTGTAGCAGTTTTGATGCACGCGCCGGATCGTTCCGCGGCAAGGTCCCGGCGGGCGTGCGCCCCGCGCCCGCCGCGTTCCCGGCGGATCCGCCCGCCGCCGGCGTCCCGTCATCCGTCTCACCCGGTGTTCGCCTGCCGGGACGATCCCTTGACCTCCCGGAACGCTGCGTGTTTGCATGACTGCCATGGATCAGCGATGGACCCTCACGCGTCGGCGGCACGTCGACCTTCTGCGTGTGTCCTGTGCGCTCTGTTGTGGCTGACGCGAGCTCGTCGAACCCCACCACCGTCCTGTTCCCCCCCTTCTCGACGCTGCCCGCGCAGCGCACTCACCGCTGCCCGCCGGTAGGCCGGTCCCCGTCCGCCCGGCCGGCGCCCTTCCTGCCGGGTGAGTGCCGTGCGCTGCCCGAGCGCCGCCCCGCTTCCTCCCCGAGGTGAACCCATGGCCACCGTCCTGTCCGTCTCCGGCTCCCCGTCCCCGACCTCCCGCACCACCCGCCTGCTGCGTCTGGTCGACGCGCGGCTGGCGGAGCGCGGCCACCGCGTCGTCCCCTTCGAGGTGCGCAGCCTGCCCGCGGACGCGCTGCTCTCCGCCGACCTGTCGCACCCCGCGCTGGCGGCCGCCCTGGAGCTCTTCGCCGAGGCCGACGGCGTGGTGATCGGCACCCCGGTCTACAAGGCCGCCTACTCGGGCCTGCTGAAGGCGCTGCTGGACGTGCTGCCGCAGTACGCGCTGCGCGACAAGGCCGTCCTTCCGCTCGCCACCGGCGGCTCCACCGCGCACGTGCTGGCGGTGGACTACGCGCTGCGGCCGGTGCTCAGCTCGATGGGGGCCGACCACATCACCCAGGGCTGGTTCGTGCTGGACCGTCACATCACCGTCCGGGAGGACGGCACCACCGTGATAGAGCGCGAGACCGACGTGCTGCTGCGGCCCGTCGTGGACGCCTTCGCGGACGCCCTGGACCGCCGGGGCGCCCCCGCCCTGGCGTCCTGACCCGCGGCCGGCGCCCCGCGCGCCGGCCCGTCGCGACCCCTCCAGGCCCCGCCCGGCCCGCGCCGCGCGGGGCCTCGTCGTGCGCGGACCCTGACGGGGGGTCCCCGGACCCCTAGGGGGAGGGCTCTGGGACCCCGTACAACTCCGGTTGGGCCGCTTCCTCCCGTCGGATGACGAGCGGCCGCGGCCCGGCTCCTAACGTGGTTCACATCCCCGCCCGTCCGAGGCGGACCCGGTGCGATCGGGTCCGGGTCCCCGGTTCACCGGGAGGGTGGGGCTAACTCCCGGTCGAAGACTCTCTCCTGCGCGATGTCGCCGGACGGGTGGCACGGACGAGGCTGGGGGGCGACGGGTGGACCCATTTCTTAGGAGACGACAGTGACGACGGCAGCAGCAGCCGTGTACGACCCCCAGCTTCCCGGCGGTGCCTCCGCCGTCGCCGCCTCGGCTCGTCAGGTGACCAAGTCCTACGGGTCCGGCGAGACCAGGGTCACCGCCCTGGACGCGGTCGACGTCGACATCCAGCGCGGCCGGTTCACCGCGATCATGGGCCCCTCGGGCTCCGGGAAGTCGACCCTGATGCACTGCCTGGCCGGTCTGGACACGGTGACCGAGGGGCGGATCTGGATCGGCGACACGGAGATCACCGGCCTGAAGGACAAGCAGCTCACCCGGCTGCGCCGGGACAAGATCGGCTTCATCTTCCAGGCGTTCAACCTCCTGCCGACGCTGAACGCGCTGGAGAACATCACGCTCCCGATGGACATCGCCGGCCGCAAGCCGGACCGGGCCTGGCTGGACCGGGTGGTGGAGACGGTCGGCCTCTCGGGCCGGCTCAAGCACCGCCCGACGCAGCTCTCCGGCGGCCAGCAGCAGCGCGTCGCGGTGGCCCGGGCGCTGGCCGCCCGTCCCGAGATCATCTTCGGTGACGAGCCCACCGGGAACCTCGACTCCCGCTCCGGCGCCGAGGTGCTCTCCTTCCTGCGCCGCAGCGTCGACGAGCTGGGCCAGACCATCGTGATGGTCACCCACGACCCGGTCGCCGCCGGCTACGCGGACCGCGTGCTGTTCCTCGCCGACGGCGTGATCGTCGACGAGATGCACGCCCCGACGGCCGACTCCGTCCTCGAACGCATGCGCCGTTTCGACGGCAAGCGCACCAGCTGAGCGGGCAGGGGCGGACAGGACCATGTTGCTCAAGACGTCATTGCGGAGCTTCTTCGCCCACAAGGGCCGGATGCTGCTCTCCCTGATCGCGGTCGTGCTGTCGGTCGCGTTCGTGTCCGGGACGCTGGTGTTCTCCGACACCGCGACCAGCACCTTCGACAAGCTCTTCGCCTCGACCGCCTCCGACCTCTCGGTGCGGCCCGCCGAGCCGGAGTTCGGCGTCGATCCCCGCGGGAAGGCGCTGACCGTCCCCGCCGACAGCGTCGACAAGGTCGCCGCCGTCCCCGGGGTGACGACGGCGGTCGGCGAGGTGCAGGTGCAGAGCGCCACCCTCGCCGACCCGGCGACCAACAAGCGGGTGGGCCCGACCACCGGCGCCCCGACCATCGTCGGCAACTGGGTGGACACCCCGCGCAACGCGGTCGAGATCACCTCCGGCCACGTTCCGCAGGGCCCCGGCCAGGTCGTCGTCGACGCGGACACCGCCAAGAAGGCCAAGCTCGGCCTCGGCGGCAGGCTGCGCGTGATCACCGGCGACAAGCACGACTTCACCGTCGTCGGCATCGCCACCTTCAAGACCACCAACCCGGGCGCGGCGCTGGCCTTCCTGGACACCGCCACCGCCCAGAACGTGCTGCTCGGGCAGGCCGCCTACACCTCGGTCGAGGTGTTCGGCGACGGCAGCCGCTCCGACGAGCAGCTCAAGTCGGACGCGCTGGCCGGGCTGGGCACCGGCTTCCAGGCGAAGACGGCCGCCGAGCAGAAGGAGGAGAGCAGCGAGAGCGTCGGCTCCTTCCTCGACTTCATGAAGTACGCGATGCTCGGCTTCGCCGGCATCTCGCTGCTGGTCGGCGGCTTCCTGATCATCAACACCTTCTCGATGCTGGTCGCCCAGCGCACCCGGGAGATCGGTCTGCTGCGCGCCGTCGGCGGCAGCCGCCGGCAGGTCAACCGCTCGGTGCTGGTGGAGGCGCTGATCCTCGGCACGGCCGGTTCCACGTTCGGCATCGGCGCCGGCCTCGGCCTGGCGGTCGGGCTGATCCAGCTGATGAACGCGGCCGGCATGCACCTCTCCGCCGGGGACCTGAAGATCGGCGCGGACGTGTTCGTCGCCGGGTACGCGGTGGGCGTCGTGATCACCGTGCTCGCGGCCTGGATACCGGCCCGCCGGGCCGGCCGGATCGCGCCGATCGCCGCGCTGCGCGACCACGGCACCCCGGCCGAGGCCCGTTCCAACGTCGTCCGGGCGGTGATCGGCCTGGTGCTGACGGCCGGCGGCGGCGGTCTGCTGGTGCTGGCCGCCAGGGCGCAGACGGCGGCCACCGGCGGCCGGTACATCGGGCTGGGCGTGCTGTTCACCCTGGTCGGCTTCGTCGTCCTCGGCCCGCTGCTGGCGACCACGGTGGTGCGGGTGCTCGGCGCCCTGCTGCCCGCCCTGTTCGGGCCCTCCGGCAAGCTCGCCCAGCGCAACGCGATGCGCAACCCGCGTCGCACCGGTGCCACGGCGGCCGCACTGATGATCGGACTGGCGCTGGTGATCGGCGCCTCGGTCTTCACCTCCTCGGTGATCAAGTCCACCAACCAGCAGATCGACCGCTCGGTGGGCGCCGACTACATCGTCTCGGCCGGCCAGAACGGCGTCTCCGCGGAGATCGCCGAGGCCGTGCGGAAGACCCCGGGCGTGGACCACGTCACCGAGCAGAGGTACCTGCCCGCGCACTTCACCACCCCGGACGGCAAGACCTCGGAGGAGGGCGTCTCCGCCGTCTCCGCGCGGTTCACCGACGACTTCCGGCTGCCGGTCAAGGCCGGCAGCGCCGACTCCCTCACACAGGGTTCGCTCGCGGTCGGCGAGGAGTTCGCCGAGGACCACGGCCTCAAGGTCGGCGACACCGTCACGATCGACTACGGCCAGGGGCGGGTCCAGTCGCTGCCGGTCGGCGTCGTGATGACGAAGGGCAACTCGCTCTTCGACGGCAACACCTTCGCCGCGATCGACACCGTCGCCAAGGCGGTGCCGGCCGCCGACCAGCCGGTGGCCGCCGTGGTCTTCGGCAAGGCGGCGGACGGGGCGGACGTCTCCAGGACGCTCACCGCCCTGGAGGACGCGCTCAAGGAGTACCCGCAGGCCTCGGTCCGCGACCAGGCCGGCTACAAGGACCTCGTCCAGGAGCAGGTCAACACCCTGCTCTACATGATCTACGGCCTGCTCTTCCTGGCGATCGTGGTCGCGGTGCTCGGCGTGGTCAACACCCTGGCGCTCTCGGTGGTCGAACGGACCCGCGAGGTCGGCCTGCTGCGGGCGATCGGGCTCTCCCGCCGCCAGCTGCGCCGGATGATCCGCCTGGAGTCGATGGTGATCGCCCTGTTCGGCGCCGTCCTCGGCACCGCGCTCGGCCTGGCCTGGGGCGTCACCGGCCAGCGGGTGCTGCGCACGCAGGGGCTGGAGGCGCTCGCCGTCCCGGTCACCACGATCGTCGTCACCCTGGCCGCCTCGGTGGTCATCGGCCTGCTGGCCGCCCTCGTCCCGGCCTTCCGGGCCGGGCGGATGAACGTCCTCGCGGCGATCGCGACGGACTGACCCGGGTGCGACCCCCGGATCGGGGGATCGGGGGTCGCACCGGGGCAGGGGGACGGAGAGGGGGCAGGGTGCCGTGCGCACCCTGCCCCCTCTCCGTTCGTCGTCCGTCCGTCCGCCGGTCCGCGCCCCGGCCGCTCACGGGCAGACGATGTCGCCGGCCGTCTCCGCCCCCGCCTCGTTGCCTCCCGCGTCCGGGTGGGCCTCTCCGGCCGGGCCGGAGGGCGCCGCACCCGGCGCCGGGGGCAGCGGGGCGGGGAGCGCCGTCGGCGCGGCCGCCGGGTGGTCCGCGCCCGCGTACAGCTGCAGGACCGTCCCCAGGCCCGGCACCGGCGTCCGCTCGGCCTGCGGCACCGCGCGCGCCAGGGTCCGCGCCGCGTCGGCCCGGCGCGGGTCGTAGCGGATCACCGTCCGGCCGGGCGAGGTGCCGATCGGGGCGTTGGCGGGGGCCCCGGTGGTGGCGAACCCGGCCCGCCGCAGTTCGGCGTCGACCCGGGCGCCCAGCCCGGCCACGCCCGCCGCGTTGAACACCTGGACGTGCACCTGCTCCGGGGCGACGGCGGTGGGAGCCGCGGACGCCGAGGGCCCCGGAGGGGGAGCCGCCGGTGCCGCCGGTACCGCCGGCTCGGAAGCCTCCTCCCCGCCTCCGCCCCCGCCCGCCCCCTCCGTCAGCGGACGCCCCTCCCGGACGGCATCGAACAGCTCCTCCGCCCGCTCCTTGTCCCACAGCACCGTCGACCCCCATCCGGCGACCGGATGGTCCACCGAGGCCAGCGGCACGGTCACGAAGTCGGCCCGCCCGGCCGTCAGGTCCTTCATCCGGGCGGCCAGGGTGACCAGGTCGTCGGCCGAGAGCCCCTGGTCGGCCTTGACCGAGCCGAGCAGGCTGTCCGTCACCCGGGCCAGCCGGACCGGGTTGAGCAGGGTGCCGCTGCTGGTCACCTCGTGCAGCAGCTCGGCGACGAACTTCTGCTGCCGGTGCATCCGCCCCAGGTCGGAGCTGCCGTCCAGGTGCCGGGCGCGCACGTACTTGAGCGCCCCCGCGCCGTCCAGGGTGCTGGTCCCGGCCGGCAGGTCCAGACCCGAGTACTCGTCCTTGAGCGGCTTGGCCGTGCAGACCCGGACCCCGCCGACGGCGTCCACGGCGGCGACGAACCCGGCGAAGTTCACCTGGAGGTAGTGGTCGATCCGCAGCCCGGTGTTCTGCTCGACGGTGGCCACGGTCAGTGGCGGCCCGCCCAGGCCGAACGCGGCGTTGATCTTCCCCTTGCCGGCCGGGACCTCCTTGCGGGCCACCGGGTCCCAGTGCGCGGGGATGTCGACATAGGAGTCACGCGGAATGCTGATCACACTGGCCCGGGAGCCGTCCCCGGAGAGCTGGACGATCATCATCGTGTCGGTGCAGTGGCAGGACTCGCCGCCGGCGTGCAGCACGGTCTTCAGGGTCTTCTCCGGGATGCCCTCGCGCTCGTCGGTGCCGACCACCAGGAAGGTGGTGGAGGCGTCGTCGGCCGGGCGGGCCCGGGCGCCGCCGAAGGCGTCGACCCGGTCGATCGACCCGGCGCCGCGCAGCACCGCCCAGCCGCCGCAGGAGGTGGCGAGGATGCTGAGGGCGATACCTGCGGCCAGCCGGCGGGGCCAGCGGCGCCGCCGTCCGGGCGGGGATCCGGCGCGCCCGGGCGAGGCACCGGCCGGGCCTCCGGACGGGGCGGAGAGCGGGGAGACGGGCATCTCTCGGATGGTAGGGGCGCCCTCGGTCGGGCCGGGTGAGGGCGCGCCGGAGGCGGGAGGTACGGTGGGCCTGGATCGGTGAAACGTTCCTTCTCGTGCCCTCCGGTGACGAGGGAACGTCTCCTCGACATTCCTTCGCACACGGTCGCTCCCGGGCCGCCCACAGCGGCCCAGACCGGGACAAGACGACACCCCGTTCACACCGGTACGGTTGGCCCCGATGAACACCAAGGCTGCTGAGGAGCTGCCGGCGGTCTCCGTGATCATGCCGGTGCTCAACGAGGAACGACACCTGCGCACGGCCGTCCGGCACATCCTGGAACAGGACTACGCCGGGCCGATGGAGGTGGTGATCGCCCTCGGTCCGTCCACCGACCGCACCGCGCAGATCGCCGCCGAACTCGTCGCCGAGGACCCGCGGGTCCGGACCGTGGAGAACCCCACCGGGCGCACCCCCGCAGGGTTGAACGCCGCGATCCGCGGCTCCAGTCACCCGATAGTGGTCCGGGTCGACGGCCACGGCCTGCTCACCCCGGGCTACATCACCACGGCGGTCCGGCTGCTCGGCCAGATGGAGGCGGCCAACGTCGGCGGCATCATGCACGCCGAGGGCGAGACCGAGTGGGAGAACGCGGTCGCCGTCGCGATGACCTCCAAGATAGGCGTCGGCAACGCGGCCTTCCACACCGGCGGCCTGGCCGGCCCGGCGGACACCGTCTACCTCGGGGTGTTCCGGCGCGAGGTGCTGGAGCGCCTCGGCGGCTACAACGAGGAGTTCGTCCGCGCCCAGGACTGGGAGCTCAACTACCGCATCCGCCAGGACGGCGGCCTGGTCTGGTTCACCCCGCAGCTGCGCGTCACCTACCGCCCCCGGCCCAGCGTCAAGGCGCTGGCCAAGCAGTACAAGGACTACGGCCGCTGGCGCCGGGTGGTCACCCGGTACCACCGGGGCTCGGTCAACCTGCGCTACCTCGCGCCCCCGGCCGCCTTCGTCGGCGTGACGCTCGGACTGGTGCTCGGCGTGGCCGTCCACCCGGTCTTCCTGGCCTTCCCCGGCGCCTACCTGCTCGGCATCCACGGCGGCGCGCTGGTCGAGGGCCGCGGTCTGTCGTTCAAGGCCCGGGCGCTGCTCCCGCTGGCCTTCGCGACCATGCACCTCAGCTGGGGCTTCGGCTTCCTCACCTCGCCGCGCTCGCTGGCCCGCAAGGTGATCGGCAGCAGTGCCGCGACCGCCACCGGCGCGGTGGCCGAGCGCGGCTGACACCCGGCGCCCCCGGCGCCGGCACCCGCCCGTCCCGCGGACCCGCCCTCCCGCTCCCGCCCCCGGCGCTGTCGTCGCAGCCGTGGGGGCGGCCGGGGGCGGGTCCGCCGCCGTTCGCGCGGGCACCACGGCCCGGGCCGGGCCGCCGTGCCGACCTCGACCCGTGCTCGGTGGAGGCCGGCGGCCGAGGGCGGGAACGGCCGGCACACCCGCGGGGTGACGCTCCGTCGGCCGATCCGCGCCCGCGCCGTCCTGCCCGCGGCGCGACGGCCGCTCGTGCCCCTGCGGCGTCCTGACGTCAGGTCACTTGGCGCAGACGTCGGTGTCGTCGGCCTGGACCCGCTGGAGGTCCTTGGGCGCCTCGGTGGCCGGCGCGCTCGGGGTCGCCGCGGCGGCGGCCGCGTCCTTGCCGAGCACCAGCACCAGCCCGTCCTTGGCGCCCAGCTTCGGGTCCGCCCTGACCGCGTCGGCGGGCAGGCCGAGGGCGGTGGCCAGCGCCGCCGCCTCGGCGGCCTTCCCGGCCGGGTGGGAGAGCGTGGTGGTGGCCGCGACGGGTGCGTTGGCGGCGGTCGCGGCCCGGGTGTAGCCCTTCGCCTGCAGCCGGTCGACGGCCTGCTGCGCCTGCCCGGGCGTCCCGGTGCCGTTGCGCACCGTCACCCGCAGCTGCTGCCCGTCCGCCGCCGGGGCGACCGGAGCCGCCGTGGTCGGAGCCGCCGGAGCGGCCGGGGCGGCCGACGTGGCAGGCGCCGAGGGGGCCGCCGGGACCTCCGGAGCGGCGGGCGCCGTCTCGGTCAGCGACCGGTCGTTGCCGACCATCGAGAACAGCTGACCGGCATCCGGCTGCTTGAGCACCAGCCGGTTCTCGTCCGCCGGGTCGTCCAGCACCGGCACCGTGGCGAAGGTGATGTTCTTGGTGTCGACCTTGCTGACGTCCAGCGCGAGGCTCGTCAGCTTGTCGACGCTGCCGATCCCGGAGTCGACGGTGAGCGCCTTGGTGGCGGCGTCCGCGAGCTTCCACAGCTTGGCCGGGTCGGTCAGGGTGTCGTTGCTCTTGGCCGAGCGGATCATCGAGCTGATGAACTGCTGCTGCAGCGGGATCCGGGAGAGGTCGCCGCCCTGTCCGACGGCGTGCCGGGTACGAACGAAGGCGAGCGCCTCGTCGCCCTGGACGACGTGCCGGCCCTTGCTCATCCTCAGGTGCGAGTCCGGGTCGTTGATGTCCTTGGCCACGCACACCTCGACACCGCCGACGGCGCTGGAGAGCGTCTTCACGGCGTCGAAGTTGACCATCATGAAGTGGTCGATCCGGATCCCGGTCATCTTCTCGACGGTCTTCCAGGTGCAGCTCGGGTCGCGGCCCTCCTGGCCCAGGCTGTTGTTGAACATCGTGCGCGCCGTGCCGGGGATGGTCTTCCCGTCCGGCGTCCGGCAGTCCGGCACCGGCACCATGAGGTCGCGCGGGATGCTGAGCACCGTCGCGTTGCTGCGGTCCTTGGCGACGTGGAACAGCATGGTGGTGTCGGCGTGCCCGGCGCTGCCCTCGTCGCCGTACGCGCGGCCCAGGCCCTCCCGGCTGTCGGTGCCGATCACCAGGATGTTCATGGCGTCGCCGACCGGCTTGGGCCGCTCCGCCTCGTTGCCGAGCTGCACCTTGACGGTGGTGATGTTGTTGTTGAAGTGCTGGTAGGCGTAGTACGCGCCACCGCAGCCGGCCACCAGGACGAACGCGCCGAGGCCGCCGGTCCACTTCAGCAGCCGCCGCCGGCGGTTGCGCCGGGCCGCGCCGCGCGCCCTCCGCCGGGCGGCCCGCCCCCCGTCGGCCGCCCTCCCGGGGGCGGTGTCGGTCGCGGCCTCGGCCGCGGTCCCGGAGGCGCGCCGGCGCTGGACGGGGATGCCCCGGGCCGGGTCGGACGGGCTCCGCCCGGCGTCCGGCGTGGCGCCGTGGATGTCCTGCTGCACGGGTGTTCCCCTCCCTCCGGCCGGTTCTCGGGCCGGTGCGCGAATTGCGCGACCGACTCGGACACCCTAGACGAGCCGGGTGGGGGAATTGTTCCGGGTGTGATCTCCGCCATGATGCGGCCCGGTGATTTCCGCAGGTGAATCAGTTGCTGGGAATTTCCGGAGAGAACCTTTCAAGATCATGATCCGTGTACGGAATTGTGATCGGATGATCACTTGATTCGCATCGCGACGGGTCAATGCACCGCGCACGCGTCCACGTCGGCGGTCCGCCCCTCGAACGCGGGGGGAGTGCTCACGCTCGGTGACGGCGAGGCCGATGACGTGGCCGATGACGAGGCCGACGGCGTGGCCGACGGCAAGGGGGACGGCGAGGTCGGCGGAGGAGCCGACGGCGAGGCCGCCCGGGCCGTCGGCGACGGGCCCGACCCCGGGGGCCGCACCTCCACCGGCCGGTCGTCCCGCAGCGCCGCGAACAGCTGCGCGGTCTGCGGCTGCACGAACTCGTCGCGGTCCGAGTCGAACCGGTACGGCTGCCGCGGCGCCGTCAGGAAGGTCACGTCCGAGGACGGGATCCCGCGCAGGTCCTGGGTCAGGTCGTACAGCGCGCCCAGCGAGGACAGCGCGCCGTCGGCCCGCACCGACGAGGTGGCCGCGTCCAGCACCGGCCACAGCTTGGTCGGGTTGAGCAGCACGTCCTGCGACTGCGCCTTGCGGATCAGCGCCGCCAGGAACTGCTGCTGACGCCCCATCCGCTGGGTGTCGCTGCCGTCGCCGAGGGTCTCCCGGGCCCGGACGTAGCCGAGCGCCTGTTCGCCGTGCAGGGTCTGCCGCCCGGCCGGGAGGTCCAGCTTGGCGTCCTTGTCGTGGATCGGCTGGGGCACGCACACCTCGACCCCGTCGACGGCGTCCACCATCCGCTTGAACCCGGTGAAGTCGATGATCACGTAGTGGTCGATCCGGATGCCGCTGAGCTGCTCGACGGTCCGGATCGAGCAGGCCGGGCCGCCGGTCTCGAAGGCCGTGTTGAACTGCAGCAGCGCGGGCCGGCTGCGGGTGCCGTCCGGCTTCTCGCAGGCGGGGACGCTCACCATGACGTCGCGCGGGATGGAGACGGCGGTCGCGCGCCGCCGGTCGGCCGCCAGGTGCAGCAGGATCGTGGTGTCCGAGCGCTGGCCGCCCGCCGAGCCGTAGGAGGCGTTGGCGCCGGTGCGGTCGTCGCTGCCGATCAGCAGCAGGTTCTCCGCACCGCGGGCCCCGGCGGTCCGCGCGGGGCGCTCCGCCTCCAGCCGGGCGAGCAGCTGGTCGGTGGTGGAGTCGGTGCGGATGTTGCCGTCGAGCTTGCGGTAGGCGATCCAGAGCACGGTGCCGCAGGCCACCAGCAGGAACGCCAGGGCGCCGGCGGTGACGACCAGCCACCGGCGGCGGCGCCGGCGGTGGCCGGAAGCCTCCGCAATGGCTTCCGGCTCCGCGGCGCCGGCCTCCTCGGCCGGGGGTCGGTCGGTCGGCGGGCGTTCGGTCGGGGGGTGCTCGGTGTCGTCCTCGGCCATGGCAGGGATCCCTACCCGCCGGGCCGGGGCCGGGGGTTACCCGAGGCGCAGTGTCACCCGTTCGGATTCCACCCGCTTCTCCCACTGGCCGTCGTCCAGGCCGTCCGAGTTGCGGCACAGCACCACCGAGGCGCCGGCCGCCAGCGGCGCCAGCAGACCGGCCTCCAGGCCCGCCCAGTCGTCGTAGGAGAGGGTGGACAGCACCCGGTCGCCCGGTCCCACCCCGAGCCGGGCGGCGCCCTCGCGGGCCAGCTGGACGGTCTGTTCCCCGGTCAGCTTCAGCGGCAGGCCGTCGACCGAGGTCTCCAGCGCCGGGGCGTCCGGGGTGACGGGGGAGTAGGGGGCGAACCGGTCGCCCTGGCCGGGCACCTCGGCCGCGTAGTCGAGGAAGCCGTCCGGGCGCTGCGGGAAGCGCCCGCCGAGCGGGCGCAGCGCGAGCGCCACCCGCTCGCCCTCGCACGCCTGGGCGGCCTCCAGGCCGTCCGGGCCGCTGACCACCAGGTCGGTGCCGGCCGGGTCGCCGGCCGGCACCGCCGTCACCCCCACCGACCAGCAGGCGAGCAGCCAGACGGCGCTCTGCCAGTGGGCCGGGAGGAGCAGCGCGGCGCGGTCGCCCGGCCCGGCGTTGAGCTCGTCCTGGAGCAGGTTCGCGGTCTTGGCCACCCAGTTGTCGAAGGTCCGGGCGGAGAGCTCGACGCGTTCGCCGCTGGCGTCGTCGTAGAAGGTGACCAGCGGGGCCGCGGGGTCGACTGAGGGAGTGCCACCTCGCAGGAAAGCGTGCAGCAGCTCGACGGGGGTGCGGGCATCGGCAGCGAAAGGCGAAGTCATGGTGCGCCCCAGCCTACGGCCTTGGGGCGGACGTCCGGGAGGGGTGGCGGGGGCGGCGCCGGGCGGCGTGGCGGGCAGGCCGCAATCCCGTGAACATCCGGTTCCCGCGCGGTACCGCCCGCCGGATCACCGCACGATCACCGCGGCCCCGGCCCGCGGCCGGCCAGCTCCCGCAGTTCCGCCGTCAGCGCCTGCGCGAGGTCCGGCCGCAGGTCGTACCGGGCCGGGGTGGTCTGCCACAGCGCGATCCGCCAGCCCGCCCCCGCGTCGACCGCGATCACCGTCTGCACCGCGTTCAGCGCGGGGTCCACGTCCTCCGCGTCGTCCGGCACCAGGCCGGCAACCGCGTCCAGCTGCGCCACCCCGGGGGCCAGCGCCCGCACCCGCCGCACCTTGGCGACGTACTCGGGCGTGGCGTGGTCGGCGAACACCCGCCCGAGCTCGGCGGCCATCACCGAGCGGCCGCGGTGGCGGGTCCCGTCGAAGCCGATCACCTCGCCGTCCGGCGCGAACGGCCCGGCGAAGGCGGCGCCGTCCCGCAGGTTCCAGCCCTCCAGTACCCGGTGGTAGAGGGCCCGCACGGCACTCTCGTCACCTGGGGACAATTCCGTCACCCGCGTATCGTTCATATCCCCATGGTCGACGGACAGCGCAGGAGGTGCACGGCGGTGAACGGGAGGAGCGTGCCCGCCCCGAGGGCCACCGGCAGCGGCCCCGGTGCGGGCGCCGCGGCGGTGCGCCGCTGGCGGCCCGGCTTCCCGCTGGACGTCGCCCGCACCCTGCTCCCGCTGCGCCGCGGCCCGGCCGACCCGGCCTACCGGACCACCGCCGACGGCGCCGTCTGGCGGGCCTCCCGCACCCCGGCCGGCGTGGGCACCCTGCGGGTGCTCGCCCGCCCCTCCGAGGGCGTGGTCGAGGCGGACGCCTGGGGCCCGGGCGCGCCGTGGCTGCTCGACCGGCTGCCCGCCCTGCTCGGCGACGGCGACGACCCGGCGGGCCTGGTCCTGCCGCCCGGCCCGCTGCGCGAGGCCCAGCGCGCGGCGGCCGGCGTGCGGCTGGCCAGGACCGGGCTGGTGCTGGAGTCCCTGGTGCCGGCGATCCTGGAGCAGAAGGTCACCACCGGCGAGGCGTACCGCGCCTGGCGCAGCCTGCTGCGCGCCTTCGGCACCCCGGCGCCCGGGCCGGCCGGGGAGATGCGGGTGGCGCCGTCGGCCCGCGAGTGGTCGCAGGTGCCGAGCTGGGACTGGCACCGGGCGGGCGTGGACCCGAAGCGCTCGGCGACGGTGCAGCGCGCGGTGCGCCTGGCGCCCCGCCTGGAGGAGGCCTCCGCGATGGACCACGAGGCGTCCTTCGCCCGGCTCACCGCCGTTCCGGGCATCGGTGTCTGGACGGCCGCCGAGACCCTCCAGCGCAGCAACGGCGACGCGGACGCCGTCTCGGTCGGCGACTTCCACCTGCCCAACACCGTCGGCTGGGCGCTGGCCGGCCGGGTCCGCAGCGACGACGCGCAGATGCTGGCGCTCCTGGAGCCCTACCGCCCGCACCGCCACCGCCTGTGCCGGATCGTCCTCGCCACCGGCACCCACGCCCCCCGCTTCGGCCCCCGCCTCACCCCCGACGACCACCGCCGGCGCTAAACCCACACGCTCGGGTGAATTGCACCCCCGCATGATGTACTACACCGTAGTACCAGGCTTAGGCTTGCCTCATGGAAGCAACGATGCGGGAACTGAACCAGCAGACGGCCAAGGTGATAGGAGCCGTCGAGCGCGGTGAGACCGTGACCGTCACCAAGGACGGCCGCCATGTCGCCACGATCGTGCCGCCGGACCTCGCCGAGCCGGTCTACCCGTTCCGTACCGATCCGATGGGCGACGACCTCGACGACATGCCGAGTTTCGGAGGCGGAGGCGGTCGCATCGTGGCCGATCTCGACAAGCACATGGAAGGGTTCGGGCGGTGACGGCGGTCGCGGTGGTCGGCGACACCGGCGCGCTGCTCGCGGCCTACGCGCGGGACGAGCCTGACCACATCGCCTGCCGGAAGGCGTTGGACACCGTGGGCCACCTGGTCATTTCGCCGCTGGTGCTCGCCGAACTGGACTACCTGGCCCACCGGACGCTCGGCGCCGGCGCGGCGATGGGCATCCTGGAGGACATCATCGACCGTTGCACGATCGGCCGGTTCGAGGTCCCGGAGGTCGCTTCGCACCTGGGTGCCGCGCGAATCGTCATGCGCCGCTACCCGGAGCTGAGCATGGGCCTGACCGACGCCATCAACGTCGCGCTGGCCGCCGAGTTCCGCACCGACGCCGTGCTGACGATCGATCGCAGGCACTTCCGCGCGATCCGGCCGCTGACCAACCACCAGGCCTTCCGCCTGCTGCCGGACGACCTCGGCGACTGACACCCGCCGTCGGGTCGGTCAGCGGACCTCGATGAAGGCGTCCGCCGTCCGTTCCGGGCGGGTGCGCGGGGGTTCGGCGGGGCGGCCGACGGCGACGGCGCCCATCGGGTCCCAGTGGCCGGGGAGGCCGAGGGCGGCGCGGACGGTGTCGCGGCAGAACATGGTGGAGGAGACCCAGGCCGAGCCGTAGCCCTCGGCGGCCAGGGTGACCAGGAGGTTCTGCACGGCCGCGCCGATCGCGACGGTGAACATCTCCCGCTCGGCGCCGGCGCGGCGCTCGTCGGGGTAGTCGTGCGAGCCGTCCGTCACCAGGCAGGGCACCACCAGGTACGGGGCGGCCCGCAGGACGTCGCCGCGGGCGGTGCGGCGGGCGATCCGCTCCTCGTCCCAGCCGTCCAGCTCGGCGAGGTCGCGGCGCCAGGCGGCGAGCATCGCGTCCAGCAGCCGGGTCCGGACCCCGGGGGTCTCCAGCAGCACGAACCGCCACGGCGTGGTGTGGTGCGGCGCGGGCGCGGTGACCGCGGCGGCGACGGCGCGCCGCACGGCCTGCGGGTCGACCGGTTCGGCGGTGAACGCGCGGATGGTGCGCCGCTGGGTGACGGCCTGCCGGATCGCCTCGGAGGTGCCGAGCCGGAACATGTCCTCGGCGGCGGGCCGGACCAGCGCCCGGGCGCCCTCGCCGTGCTCGGCGGTGACCAGGTGGCCGAGGCCGCGCACCACGGCGACCGGGGTGCCGGTGGCCTTGCCCTTCACCAGGTCGGCGGCGGCGGCGAGCTCGTCGGCCGTGGCGGTCACCGTCATGGCCAGCTCGTTGCCGTGCGAGTCGGTGCGGCCCCGGTGGTCCTCGACGACGGGCAGCCCGGCGGCGCCGATGGCGACGTCGGTGAGCCCATTGCGCCAGGGCCGGCCGAAGGTGTCGGTGACCACGACGGCGAGCCGGCGCCCGGTGAGCTGCTGGATCCGGGCCCGCAGCGCGCGGGCCGAGGCGTCCGGGTCCTTCGGCAGCAGCAGGACGGTGCCGGGGGCGGTGTTCGAGGCGTCGACGCCGGCGGCGGCCATCACCAGGCCGTTGCGGTTCTCGACGATCCGGGTGCTGCCGCGCCGGGCGACCACCCGGACGGTCTCGGCGTCGATCGCGGCCTCGCGGTCGGCGGCCTCCAGCACCCGGCCCTCGGCCTTGCTGACCACCTTGGAGGTGACCAGCAGGATGTCGCCGTCCTGGTACTCGGCGGCCTTGGCGATCAGCCCGGCGAGGTCGGAGCCGGCGTCGATCTCGGGCAGTCCGCCGACCGGGACGATCCGGAGCGTCATCCGCGCACCTGCTCGGCCAGCGCGAGCGCGGCCCGGGCCATCGCGGCGGTGGCGGGCACGTCGGTCATCAGCAGCGGCACGGCCCGGCAGGCGATCCCGCCGGCCTCGACGGCGGCGACGACGCCCTCGTCCGCGGTGTCCACCAGCCACCCGTCGATGAGGTCGGAGCCGTAGTTCAGCGCGACCGCGTCCGCGGCGGCCTCGACGCCGACGGCGGCGAGCACCTTGTCGGCCATGCCGCGCACCGGCGCCCCGCCGATGATCGGGGAGAGCCCGACCACCGGGGCGGACGCGGCGGCGACGGCGGCCCGGATGCCCGGCACGGCGAGGATGGTGCCGATCGAGACGACCGGGTTGGACGGCGGGAAGAGGATGACGTCGGCGTCGGCGATGGCCTCCAGCACGCCGGGCGCCGGCTCGGCGGTGTCCGCGCCGATCGGCACGATCGCCTCGGCGTCGACGGCGGCGTGCAGCTTGACCCAGTACTCCTGGAAGTGGATCGCCCGGGTGCCCTGGTCGTCGGTGATCCGCACATGGGTCTCGACCCGGTCGTCGCTCATCGGCAGCAGCCGCACCCCGGGCCGCCAGCGCACGCAGAGCGCCTCGGTGACCTGGCTGAGGGTGTAGCCGGCGGTGAGCATCTGGCTGCGCACGAGGTGGGTGGCGAAGTCGCGGTCGCCGAGCCCGAACCACTCGGGCCCGACGCCGTACTCCTTCATCTCGGCCTTGATGGACCAGGTCTCGTCGGTCCGGCCCCAGCCCTGCTCCTCGTGGATGCCGCCGCCGAGGGTGTACATGACGGTGTCGAGGTCGGGGCAGACCTTCAGCCCGAAGAGGTGGATGTCGTCACCGGTGTTGCCGATGACGGTGATCTCGTCCTCGGGGCCGACGGCCTCCCGGAGTCCGCGCAGGAAACGCGCTCCGCCGATCCCGCCTGCCAGTGCCACGATGCGCATGCGCCCATCCTGCCACGCGTCGACGGGTCGTCAGCCCGGCCCTCGTCACCTGCCGCCGGGGCCCGGCGGGCCTCAGCCGACCTCGGCGGACGTCTGCGGGTGCTGCTCGGGGACGGCCGCGCCGCCGTACTGGTTCATCTCGGTCAGGCCGGGGCTGTAGAGGTGGATGGAGACGGCCGGCTCCAGCGAGCCGTTGACCACCTCGTGCAGGTAGCCGGCGGAGAACACCCGCTGCCCGCCGGGGCGCAGCGTCCGGGCGCCGTCGCCCGCATGGGTGAGGGAGCGCTCGACGAGTTCACCCCGTACGACGGCCATCACGCCGGCGGAGGCGCCGTGGTCGTGCAGGCCGCTGCTCTGGCCGGGCAGCCAGCTGAGCAGCCAGACCTCGTAGCCGGGGCCGGTCTCCAGCCGGGCGTACCAGCGGGTGAGCGCGTCGTAGCGGACGAGCGGCTCCCAGCGGGCGCGGTCGGCGGCGATCTCGCGGACCAGCCGGGAGTGGTCGGCGACGGTGACGGGGTGCCCGGGCAGGTCGGTGCGGGCGAGGTGCGGGAAGGCCAGCGGGTCGCCGGCGATGGAGACGTCGCTGAGGCCGTCGGCCCACGGGCGGCCGGCGGGGCGGGCGGCCTGGAGGCGGCGGGCGAGCTTGCTGCGGTCGCGGTTCCGCTTGCGGATGCGGATCATTCGCACGGGAGTCGTCCTCGGAAGGGCTGGGTCGTCAGGGGATCAGCCGGATCCGGGATGTCCTGGGGCGGGAATCGCGGGCGGCCTCTGTGCTTCCTGGGCGGCGCGCGGCGGGACGGCGGGCGCCTAGATACAGCGGCAGGAACAGAGGCGACAACAGGAGTTCACGGCACGGCGGAGGGCGGAACCGCTCCGGGGGCTGGCGAACTCTGACATGGAGGAAAGGACATCGCATCAGCGGGGGCGGTGTCAACTCGGGGAGAGTGGACATTCGGGTGAGATCGGTCATGAAGTACCCGATGGGGTGATAAATCACCCTCTATGTTTCGATGGGAAGATCGCCGGGAAGAGAGGGCGATGACCGGCCTGTGGCGGTGACTGCGCGTCACCCGGCCCCCGGTCGCGCAGGGTTCACCGGCCTTCGAGGGTCATCGGGCATGGGGTCCGATGTGTCCGGTTATGTACACTATTCGTAACGGCTTGGTGCCGGGGAGTGAATCCTGGCCCCAATACCAGAGCTCGGCTTGACTGAGCCAGAGTGACGCAACTGTAATTTCACTCGTGTCGTCGGCCGCACGAGGCAACGGCAACCACGGGGACGCCAATAGGGGCAGAGGAGGCGCGCCACATGAGCGAGCTCTTTGAGCTGTTGATCGGTGACGGCATCGAGGAGGAAGAGGAACTCGGCTGGCAGGAGCGCGCGCTGTGCGCCCAGACCGACCCGGAATCCTTCTTCCCCGAGAAGGGCGGCTCCACGCGCGAGGCCAAGAAGGTCTGCCTCGCCTGCGAGGTCCGCTCCGAGTGCCTGGAGTACGCCCTCGCCAATGACGAGCGATTCGGCATCTGGGGCGGCCTCTCCGAGCGCGAGCGCCGCCGGCTCAAGAAGAGCGCCGTCTGAACGGGGTGGACGCGTCCCCCGGACCCCTGGACCCCGGATCCTCGAACGACCGGCCCGCACGGACGACCTGCGACGAAGCGCCTCACCACCGGTGGTGAGGCGCTTTCGCGTTCCCGGACGGGCACCCGGGGCGGACACCGTGGACGGAGCCGCCACCGGGAGCCGTTAGTGTGGTGCGCCATCCGGTTGCCGTTCACCGGCTGTGTCCACCGAGAACTGGGGCCCTCGCACGCGATGACCGTCTACAGCCACCAGAGCGGCTTCTCCTCCAGCAGGCCGCCCGCCTACCCGCGCCACCTGGTCACCGCCGTGATCGTCTCGCACGACGGCGCCCGCTGGCTGCCCCAGGCCCTCGCCGGCCTGCTCGGCCAGGACCGCCAGGTCCAGCGCGTCCTCGCCGTCGACACCGGCTCCACCGACGACTCCCCGCGCCTGCTCGCCGAAACCCTCGCCGACTGGCTCCCGGAGAGCGGCCCGACCGTCCTCGGCCGCCGGGCCGGCTTCGGCACCGCCGTCGGCGAGGCCGTCTTCAACAGCCCCCCGCTGCGCCCCGAGGACCTGCCCTACCGGCTCGACCCCTCCGGCTACGACCCGGTCACCGGCGGCTGGGACGACTTCGGCGACCCGCTCGGCGAGGAGGACGGCCTCGGCCGCGGCGGCCCCCGGGAGACCCAGCCCGTCGAGTGGCTCTGGCTGCTGCACGACGACTGCGAACCGCAGACCGACGCGCTGCGCCGGCTGCTCCAGGTCGCCGACTCCACCCCCAGCGCCGCCGTCGTCGGCCCCAAGCTGCGCAGCTGGTACGACCGCCGCCAGCTGCTGGAGGTCGGCGTCACCATCGCGCGCTCCGGCCGCCGCTGGACCGGGCTCGACCGGCGCGAGCAGGACCAGGGCCAGCACGACCAGGTCCGCCCGGTGCTCGCCGTCTCCACCGCCGGCATGCTGGTGCGCCGCGACGTCTTCGAGCAGCTCGGCGGCTTCGACCGGGCGCTGCCGCTGATGCGCGACGACACCGACTTCTGCTGGCGGGTCAACGCCGCCGGCCACCGCGTCGTGGTCGCCCCGGACGCCGTGCTCCGGCACGCCGAGGCCGCCAGCCGCGAACGCCGCGCCATCGACTGCGGCCCCGCCCACCCGCACCGGGTGGACAAGGCCGGCGCCGTCTACACCCTGCTCGCCAACTCCAGGGGCGTGCTCTTCCCCTACGTCCTGCTGCGGCTGGTGCTCGGCACCCTGCTGCGGGTGGTCGCCAACCTGCTCGGCAAGGACCCCAAGCAGGCCTTCGACGAACTCGCCGGCCTCGGCCACGAACTCGTCCGGCTGCCCCGGCTGCTGGCCGCCCGCAAACGCCGCGCCCGCGCCCGGGCCGCCGACGCCCTGGACGACCGCACGCTCTTCCCCGCCCCCGGCGCCACCGCCCGGCTCGCCGTCGAGGGCGTCATCGGCTCGCTCGGCATAGGGGGCGGCGACGACGCCGGCTCCGGCCGGCACGGCACCGCCGAGGCCGGCGGCGACGAGGACGCCGAGGACCTCGTCGTCGAGCAGTTCGCGCTGGTCAAGAAGCTCGTCCGGCGCCCCGCCCCGGTGCTGTTCGCCGCCCTGCTGGTGTTCGCCCTGGCCGCCTGCCGCAGCCTGCTCGGCGGCGACGCCCTGTTCGGCGGCGCCCTGCTGCCCGCCACCGACGGCGCGGCCGGACTCTGGTCGATGTACGCCGACGCCTGGCACCCCGTCGGCACCGGCTCCACCGCCGCCGCGCCGCCCTACCTCGCGGTGCTGTCCATCCTCTCCTGGATGCTGTTCGACCACGCCGACCTCGCGGTCACCCTGCTGGTCGTCCTCGCCGTCCCGCTCTCCGCCGTCAGCGCCTACCTGGTCTCCCGGCCGCTGATCGACTCCAAGCTGGTCCGCGCCTGGGCCAGTGCCACCTACGCCCTGCTGCCCGCCGCCACCGGCGCGCTCGCCCAGGGCCGGATCGGCACCGCCGTGCTGGCCGTGCTGCTCCCGCCGCTGGCCCGCGCCGCCGCGATCACCGCCGGCCTCGGCATCCGGGACGAGAGCGCCGCCAAGGGCGCCCGGCCCGGCTGGCGCTCCGCCTGGATGACCGTCCTGCTGCTCACCCTGGCCACCGCGTTCGTCCCGCTGGTCTGGGCGCTGGCCGTGCCGCTCTGCCTGGCCATGCTGCTCACCGCGGTGGTCCGCGGCGGCGCCTTCGGCTCCGGCGTCACCGCGCTGCGCCTGCTCGGGCTGCGCGTCCTGGTCGTCCTCGCGGTACCGGTCGCCGTCCTGGCGCCCTGGTCGCTCCAGGTGCTCGCGCACCCGCAGCGGCTGCTGCTCGAAGCGGGCCTGCCCGGCCTGCACGGCGCCGGGCCGACCGCCACCGGGCTGCTCCTGGTCAACCCGGGCGGTGCCGGGGTGCCGCCGGTCTGGCTCTCCGCCGGCGTGGTGCTCGCCGCGCTGGCCGCCCTGCTGCGCGCCGACCGCCGCCGCGCGGTGCTCGCCGCCTGGGGCGCCGCCGGCGCCGGACTGCTGTTCGCCGTCGCGGTCGCCGGCACCTCCGTCACCCCGGCCTCCGGCGGCCCGGCCGTGCCCGCCTGGTCCGGCCCCGCCACCCTGCTGGCCGGCGTCGCCCTGCTCGCCGCCGCCGCGATCGGCGCCGACGGCGCCAACGCCCGCGTGGCCGGCATCGCCTTCGGCTGGCGCCAGCCGGTCGCCGCCCTGGTGGTCGCCGCCGCCCTGCTCGCCCCGCTGGGCACCGGCCTCTGGTGGGCCGTCACCGGCGCCGACGGCCCGCTGCACCGCGGCCGCGGCGCCCAGGTGCCCGCGTTCATCGCCGAGCAGGCCGGCACCACCGACCGCTCCCGCACCCTGGTCGTCACCGGCGACCCGAAGGGCGGCTCGGTCGACTACACCGTGGTCCGCGGCGCCGGTCTGACGCTCGGCCAGGCCGAGTCCACCGTCGACCCGGCCACCGGCACCACGGCCGGCCTCGACCGCACGGTCGGCAGCCTGCTGGCCGGCTCCGGCGCCGACCAGGCGGGCGCGCTCTCCCGCTACGGCATCGCCTACGTGCTGGTCGACCAGCCGCTGATCGGCGCCTTCAAGGACGTCCTGGACACCACCCCCGGCCTGGTCAAGGCCAACCAGGACGGCGGCGCCGCGCTCTGGCAGGTCGACGGCACCCCCGCCACCCGCGCCCTGATCACCGCCCCGGGCGCCGTCCCCCTGGTCGTCCCGGCCGGGGAGCGCGACCTCGACACCACCCTGCCGGCCGGCCCCGAGGGCCGGGTGCTGCGCCTCGCCGAGTCGGCCGCCCCGCAGTGGAAGGCCACCCTGGACGGCACCGCCCTGGAGCCGGTCACCGTGGACGGCTGGGCGCAGGGCTTCAAGCTCCCGGCCGGCGGCGGCAAGCTGCTGGTCACCCGGGAGGGCAGCCTGGCGCACACCGGCTGGATCTGGGCGCAGCTGCTGCTCGGCCTGACCGTCCTGGTGCTGGCCCTGCCCGGCCGGCGCAACCACAAGGACGACGACCTGCCCGAGGGCGTGGTCGAGGCCGCCGCGCTGGCCGCCGCCGCCCAGGCGCAGGCCCCGGCCCCCGGCAGCCGCCGGGCCCGCCGGATGGCCGAACGCGGCGACGCCACCGAGGGCGAGGCCCCGGACACCGACGAGCCGGACGCCGGGGTGTACGAGGGCCGGCCGGGCACGATCCCGGCGCAGCCCGCGGGCGAGCCGGCGGTCGGGCCGGTCCAGGCGGCCGCCGCCGCCCAGGAGGCCGAGCCGTACGCCGACCCGTACCAGACGTACCAGCAGGCCGACCCGTACAGCTACGACCCGTACGCCGCGCAGCAGCCGGTGGGCGCGCCGTACGGCGGTGGCCAGGGGTACGGCGGCCAGGACGGCTACCAGCAGCAGGGCTACCAGCCGTACCCGGCGGACCAGCAGTACGGCTACGACCAGTACCAGCAGCCGGGCCAGCAGCCCTGGGTGCCCGGACAGCAGCAGGCCGAGCCCTACTACGACCAGCCGGACCCGAACGAGCCCCACGACCCGAACGGCCCGCACGGCCCGGGCCGGTACCCGCACCACGGATCCGGGAGCTGACCCGCGATGAAGAAGCCCGCCTTCAGGAAGAAGCCCGCCGCGCAGGGCTCCGCCCCCGCCGGGACCTCCGGCGGCGCCCCCGCCCCGAAGGGCTCCTCGGTGGCGCGCACCACCCGCTCGCTGCTGGCCGCGGGCGTGGTGCTCGCGGCGGTGTTCGGCATCGCCGAGCTGCGCCCGCCGGCCGCGCCGGCCCGCACCGACCGGGCCACCGCCACCTCGGCGCAGGTCGAGCGGAGCACCGCGGTCTGCCCGCAGCCGCTCCAGGGCCTCACCGGCTCCACCACCCTCACCGCGTACACCCCGCCCGGCGCGGGCGAGGCCGCCGGCGGGGCCGGCTGGCTCGTCGACGCGGCCGCCCCCGCTGCCGCGCCGCCCGCGCCCGCGCCGGGTGCCGCGCCCGCGACCCCGGCCGCCACCGGCGCGCCCGCGGCCCCCACCGCCGCGCCGGCCGCCGACAAGGACGCCGCGCCCTCCGACGCCCGGCTCACCCTGGCCAAGCCCGGCACCCCGGTGACCGCTCCCGCCGCCAACGGCGACACGGCCCCCGGCACCGGCGCGGTCGCCACCGGCGCGCTCGCCCCCGGCTTCACCGTCACCCAGACCACCACCGTCACCGAGCAGCGCGGCCTCGGCCTGTCCGGGGTCACCTGCACGCCGTCCGGCACCGGCTTCTGGTTCGCCGGCGGCTCCACCGCCGAGGGCCGCACCGACTACGTCAGCCTGGTCAACACCGAATCCAGTGCCGCCGTGGTCGACCTCAAGCTCTACGGCGACAAGGGCCTGATCGAGAACGACGCCGCCCACGGCATCACCGTCGCCCCCGGCAGCTCGCAGTCGGTGCTGCTGTCCACCCTGAGCAAGGGCCAGGTCGCCGACCTCGCCGTGCAGGTGGTCGCCCGCACCGGCCGGGTCGGCGCCGCCCTGCACGCCGCCGACGCCGGCAAGGGCGCCGACTGGGTGCCCGCCTCCGCCGACCCGGCGCCCGTCCAGGTCATGCCCGGCCTGCCCGCCGACACCTCGGCCGCCCGCCTGGTCGTCTGGGCCCCGCCGGAGGACGACGCCGACCTGAAGATCGAGCTCTCCGGCAAGAACGGCTGGTTCACCCCGGCCGGCAACGAGTCCATCCACGTCAAGGCCGGCATGGTGGCCGCCGTCGACCTCGGCAAGGTCACCCGCGACGAGGTCGCCGGCCTGCGGGTGTCGCCCAGCGACGACAAGCACCCCACCCCCGTGGTGGCCGGCCTGCGGATCGACCGCGCCGGAGCCGGCGGCAAGTCCGACGCCGCCTGGCTGGCCGGCACCGTGCCGGTCGGCGCCCGCGCCACCGTCGCCGACAACCGGGGCGGCGGGGCGTCCACGCTCTTCCTCACCTCCACCGGCGAGGCCGCCACCGTCCGGGTCACCGCCTCGGCCGGCACCGGCGGCGGCACGCCCGCCACCCAGGAGGTCCAGCTGCCCGCCGGCGGCACCGTCGCCCTCCCGGCGCCCGAGCCCGCCGGACTGAACGGCAGTTTCGCGCTCACCGTGGAGACCGTCTCCGGCGGTCCGGTCGCCGCCGCCCGGATGCTCGCGATCCCCGTCAAGGACGTGCCGATGTTCACCATCCAGGCGCTGCGCGACGACCGCTCCAGCGTCAAGGTCCCGCGGGCCGCCCAGGACCCGGGCGTGGTCCTGCGCTGAGCACCCCCGCAACGCGGCAGGGGCCGCACCTGGTCACGGGTGCGGCCCCTGCCGTGTTCGCCGGGCTCAGTCCTCGTCGTACCGCGGGTCGATCGCGTCGGGGGAGAGCCCCAGCAGCTCCGCCACCTGCTCGATCAGGATCTCGTGCACCAGCGCGGCGCGGTCCTCCCGCGACTTCGCCCGGATCTCCACCGGCCGCCGGTACACCACGATCTGGCTCTTGCGCCCCTGCCGGCCCGGCGAGACCCGGCCCAGCGGCACCCCGCCGTCGGGATCGGTGCCGTCCGGCTCGTGCAGCGGCACCTCCTGGACGGCGAACTCCACCTCGATCAGCTGGGGCCACCGCCGCTCCAGCCGTTCCACCGACTCGCGCACGTAGTCGTCGAACAACTCGGAGCGGGTGAGCGAGATCGGGACCTGCGGCGGCGCCAGCGGGCCGCGCAGACCCCGGCCGTGCCGGTCGCGGTGCCGCGGGCGGCGCGAGGGACCCGTCGATGACTGCGGTGCGGAGCTGTCCATATCACTGCCGAGCGTAGTCCTTGGACGCCCGGAAGTGGACCACCTCCGCAACGGTTCGCCCGGGGCGAGCGGAGCACCCGGGCGGCGCGCGGGCGGCGACACGGCACACCCTCCGGACAGGCGGTCTTCGCTCCCCGGCAGGGAGTGCTGTACCGTCCACCCTCGTGAGCTCTGTACGTCGTTGTTCGCGGACCGCGTGCGGCCGTCCGGCCGTCGCGACGCTGACGTACGTCTACGCGGACTCCACCGCCGTCCTCGGACCGCTCGCCACCTACGCCGAGCCGCACTGCTACGACCTGTGCGCCGAGCACGCCGAGCGCCTCACCGCCCCGCGCGGCTGGGAGGTGGTCCGGCTCGCCGCCGAGGCCGGGCCGCTGCGCCGCAGCAGCGACGACCTGGAGGCGCTCGCCAACGCCGTCCGCGAGGCCGCCCGCCCGCAGACCCCCCGTCAGGGCCGCGCCCCCGTGGGCGAGTCCACCGAGGGAAGCCGCCGCGGCCACCTCCGGGTGCTCCGCTCGCCCGACAACTGACCAGTCGCCCGGCACCCGCCCCGCTCCCGCCCCCGCGCCGACCGCCGCGCCCGCCCGGGTACGCTCCCCCCTACCGGGTGGCGGCCGCCGCCGTGCCCGGACGTATCCGTGACCACGGGGCGATCAGCCCGCCGGCCAGGCCGCGCGCGTTCGCCGATCAGACACAGAACCAGGGTGGAGCCGCAGTGCGCGACCTCAAGCAGCTCGTGAAGGCGTACGACGTACGGGGCGTCGTCCCGGACCAGTGGGACGAGAACCTCTCCCGCGCCTTCGGCGCCGCGTTCGTGCAGGTCACCGGCGCGAACGCGATCGTGGTCGGCCACGACATGCGCCCCTCCTCCCCGTCGCTGACCCGGGCCTTCGCCGAGGGCGCGGCCGGCTACGGCGCCGACGTCGTGCAGATCGGCCTCTGCTCGACCGACCAGCTGTACTACGCCAGCGGCGCGTTCGACCTGCCGGGCGCGATGTTCACCGCCAGCCACAACCCGGCCGAGTACAACGGCATCAAGCTCTGCCGGGCCGGCGCCGCCCCGGTCGGCCAGGACACCGGCCTCGCCGAGATCCGCGAGCTGGTGGAGTCCTGGACCGGCGAGGACGACACCGTCACCGTCCCGGCGCGCGACGTCCGCCCGGGCACCCTCTCCGAGCGCGAGACCCTGCGCGGCTACGCCGACCACCTGCTCGGCCTGGTCGACCTCACCGCCGTCCGCCCGCTGAAGGTCGCCGTCGACGCCGGCAACGGCATGGGCGGCCACACCGTGCCCACCGTCTTCGACGGCCTGCCGATCGAGCTCGTCCCGATGTACTTCGAGCTGGACGGCACCTTCCCCAACCACGAGGCCAACCCGCTCGACCCGAAGAACCTGGTCGACCTCCAGGCGAAGGTCCGCGAGGTCGGCGCCGACCTCGGCCTCGCCTTCGACGGCGACGCCGACCGCTGCTTCGTCGTCGACGAGCGCGGCGAGCCGGTCTCCCCGTCGGCCATCACCGCGCTGGTCGCCGCCCGCGAGATCGCCCGCGCCAAGGCCGCCGGCGAGGCCGAGCCGACCATCATCCACAACCTGATCACCTCCTGGACCGTCCCCGAGGTGGTCCGCGAGCTCGGCGGCACGCCCGTGCGCACCCGGGTCGGCCACTCCTTCATCAAGCAGGAGATGGCCGTCACCGACGCCGTCTTCGGCGGCGAGCACTCCGCGCACTACTACTTCCGCGACTTCTGGCGCGCCGACACCGGCATGCTCGCCGCGCTGCACGTGCTGGCCGCCCTCGGCGGGCAGCCGGGCACCCTCTCCGAGCTCACCGCCGAGTACGACCGCTACGCCGCCTCCGGCGAGATCAACAGCACCGTCGCCGACCAGGCCGGCCGCACCGCCGCCGTCCGCGCGGCCTTCGCCGTCGAGGGCACCACCGTCGACGAGCTGGACGGCCTCACCGTGGCCGGGCCGGACTGGTGGTTCAACCTGCGGGCCTCCAACACCGAGCCGCTGCTGCGCCTGAACGTCGAGGCGAAGGACCCGGCGAGGATGGCCGAGCTGCGCGACGGCGTGCTCGCCGTGGTCCGCGCCTGACGTACGGCCCCGGTGCCCCGGCCGGTAGGGTTTCCTCTCGGCCGGGGCACCGCCGTGCCGTCCGCCGCCACCCCCGCACCGAGACCGGAGACCGAACGCCATGAAGCTCGAATCCTTCCTGCTGGAGATCCTGGTCTGCCCGCAGTGCCGGGCCGCGCTCACCGAGGGCGGCACCGAGGAGCAGCCCGAGCTGGTCTGCACCGGCGCGGACTGCGGCCTGGTCTACCCGGTGCGCGACGGCATCCCGGTCCTGCTGGTGGACGAGGCCCGCCGCCCGGCCTGATCCTGGACGGGGCGGCCCCGCCCCGCCCCGCCCCGCTCCCGCCGTCCTCAGCGCCCAGCCACCAGCCGGAGGCCCGCCGCATGCTCGACGACACCCTGCTCGACGACCCGGCCGCCCTCCAGCGCGCCGACCACGACCGCGCGCTGCTCGCCCTCGCCGGCTCCGGCGCCCGGGTGCGCACCGCCCTGCGGCTCGCCGACACCGCGGGCCTGGACCGGCTGCGCCCCGACGGCCGCCCGCGCGCCGTCCTGGTCGCCGGGCACGGCAGTGCGCTGACCGCCGGCGAGATGCTGGCCGCGCTGGCCGGCACCGCCGGCCTGGTCGTCCCGCTGCCGCCCACCGACGCCGCGCCCGTCCCGCGCCCGGACCGGGCCACCGCCCCGGCCGCGTTCACCGCCGGCCTGGCCTGGCAGCTCCCCGGCTGGGCGGGCCCGCTCGACCTGCTGGTGGTCAGCTCCGCCGGCGGCGGCGAACGGGGCCTGGTCGCGCTGGCCGAGCAGGCCTACGCGCGGGGCTGCGCGATCGTCGTCACCGCGCCCGCGGGCAGTGCGCTCGCCGAGGCCGCGCTGCAGGTCCGCGCGCTGCCGCTGCCCTTCGTGCCGTCCGCCGTCGAGCCGGCCGAACCCGGTGCGCCCGGCGGCCCCGGGTACGCCGCCGAGCCGGACCTGCCCGCCGAGGACCCGTCGGCGCTCTGGGCCCACCTCGCGCCGTTGCTCGCGCTCACCCAGAAGCTCGGCGTCACCCAGCTGGCCTACGACGCGCTGCCGCGCACCGCGGACCTGCTGGACGCCACCGCCGTCCGCTGCCGGCCGGACGCCGCCGCGTACACCAACCCGGCCAAGGGGCTGGCCGCCCGGCTGGCCGGGACCGTCCCGCTGCTGTGGGCCGAGGGCCCGGTGGCGGGCGCGGCGGCCGTCCGCTTCGCCGCCCAGCTCGCCGACCGGGCCGGCCGCCCCGCCCTGGCGGGTCTGCTGCCGCAGGCGCTCACCGCGCACCGCGGCATGTTCACCGGGCAGCTCGGCGCGGGCGCCGACCCCGACGACTTCTTCCGCGACCGGGTCGAGGAGCCGGACCCGCTGCACCTCCAGGTGCTGCTGCTGCGGCAGGTCCCCGGCGAGGGCGACGCCGGGCCGTCCGGGGCCGGCCCGGCGGGGGAGGGGGACGACGGTCCGGTCGAGGTGCCGGCCGACGACGCGGGCCCGCGCAGCTTCGGCGCCGGCCGGGCGCACCGGCTCGCCGCCGCCCACGACGTCCGGCTCACCGAGTACGCCAGCCGCCGCTCCGACCCGCTGCACGCACTGGCCGACCTGGTGGCGCTCACCGACTTCGCCGCTGTCTACCTGGGCCTCGCCGCCGCGCACTCCTGAGCCGGCGGCGGTCGGCCGGGTACCGTATGCGGTCGACGGCGACCGGGGCACCGGGCGTCCGGGCACGGGCCGCGCGGACGGCCCCCGACGGAGGGACCTTCCGAGCATGAGCACCGAAGGCGGTACCAAGGCGCTGGTCGCGGCGCTGACCGCGAACCTGGGCATCGCGGCGAGCAAGTTCGTGGCCTTCGCGTTCTCCGGCTCCTCCTCGATGCTCGCCGAGGGCGTCCACTCGCTGGCCGACTCCGGCAACCAGGTGCTGCTGCTGGTCGGCGGCAAGCGGGCGCAGCGCGCGGCCACCCCCGAGCACCCGTTCGGCTACGGGCGCGAGCGGTACATCTACGCGTTCCTGGTGTCGATCGTGCTGTTCAGCGTCGGCGGCATGTTCGCGGTCTACGAGGGCTACGAGAAGATCGTCCACCCGCACGAGCTGGACCACTGGTACTGGCCGGTGGGCGTGCTGGTGTTCGCGATCGCGCTGGAGGGCTGGTCCTTCCTGACCGCGTTCCGCGAGGCCCGCAAGGACAAGGGGACGCACGGCTGGCCCGCGTACATCCGCCGGGCCAAGGCGCCCGAGCTGCCGGTCGTGCTGCTGGAGGACTCCGGCGCGCTGATCGGCCTGGTGCTGGCGCTGTTCGGCGTGGGGCTGACGGTGATCACCGGTGACGGGATCTGGGACGGCATCGGCACGCTCTGCATCGGTCTGCTGCTGATCGCCATCGCGTTCGTGCTGGCGGTCGAGACCCGGTCGCTGCTGCTCGGCGAGTCGGCCCACCCGGAGACGGTGGGCCGGATCCGCGACGCGCTGGTGGACCACGACTCCGTCGAGCGGGTCATCCACATGCGCACCCTGCACCTCGGCCCGGAGGAGCTGCTGGTCGCCGCGAAGATCGCCGTCCCGGCCGACTCGACGGCCGCCGAGGTCGCCGAGGCCATCGACGCCGCCGAGGTGCGGGTGCGGCGGGCGGTGCCGATCGCCCGGGTGATCTACCTGGAGCCGGACATCTACAGCGCCGAGAAGGAGGCGGCGGGCGACGACCCGTACGCCACGCCCGGCGGGCCGGTCCCCGGCGGCGCGCACTGAGCCACCGGCCCGGGCCCCGGGCGGAAGGCCGAAAACGGCCGTAGCGGGCCGCCGTCCGGGGCCGTCGGTGTAGATTCGTCCCCAGAGCCAGAACGTCGCTGCTGATGGCGGTCGATCGGCGGCCCGCCCCCGAGGGGGTGCGCGCCGGTCGAGGGAGAGAGGTCCTCCGACGGTTTGTGCCGAGCAACGGGGCTGCGTGCCGCGCCGGTTCGACCGTGCCGCGGGCCGGGCGCCCCGGCGTCGTCGCACGCCCGTGCGGCCCGCCGTGTTGTGACGCACTCCAGGACCTCGGCCACGCCCCACCCCCGTCACACGAGGAGCAGACGCATGTCGACCGACATCACCGGTGACTTCAAGGTCGCCGACCTTTCCCTGGCCCCGTTCGGCCGCAAGGAGATCCAGCTCGCCGAGCACGAGATGCCCGGCCTGATGGCGATCCGCGCCGAGTACGCGGAGTCGCAGCCGCTGGCCGGCGCCCGGATCACCGGCTCGCTGCACATGACCGTGCAGACCGCCGTCCTCATCGAGACCCTCACCGCCCTCGGTGCCGAGGTCCGCTGGTGTTCCTGCAACATCTTCTCCACCCAGGACCACGCCGCCGCGGCCATCGCCGTGGGCCCGGAGGGCACCCCGGAGAACCCGCAGGGCGTGCCGGTCTTCGCCTGGAAGGGCGAGACCCTGGACGAGTACTGGTGGTGCACCGAGCAGGCGCTGACCTGGCCGGACGGCCGCACCCCGAACATGATCCTGGACGACGGCGGCGACGCGACCCTGCTGATCCACAAGGGCGTCGAGTTCGAGAAGGCCGGTGCCGCGCCGGACCCGTCCACCGCCGACAACGACGAGTTCCGCATCATCCTGGAACTGCTCAACCGCACGCTCGTCGAGACCCCGAACAAGTGGACCGAGGTCGCCGCCACCATCAAGGGCGTCACCGAGGAGACCACCACCGGTGTCCACCGCCTGTACGAGATGCACCGTGACGGCAAGCTGCTGTTCCCGGCGATCAACGTCAACGACTCGGTCACCAAGTCGAAGTTCGACAACAAGTACGGCTGCCGCCACTCGCTGATCGACGGCATCAACCGCGCCACCGACGTCCTGATCGGCGGCAAGGTCGCGGTCGTCTGCGGCTACGGCGACGTCGGCAAGGGCTGCGCCGAGTCGCTGCGCGGCCAGGGCGCCCGGGTCATCGTCACCGAGATCGACCCGATCTGCGCGCTGCAGGCCGCGATGGACGGCTACCAGGTCGCCACCCTGGAGGACGTCGTCGAGACCGCCGACATCTTCATCACCACCACCGGCAACAAGGACATCATCCTCGCCTCCCACATGGCGCGGATGAAGCACCAGGCCATTGTCGGCAACATCGGCCACTTCGACAACGAGATCGACATGGCCGGCCTCGCGAAGCTCCCGGGCGTCGTGAAGACCGAGGTCAAGCCGCAGGTCCACGAGTGGCGCAAGGCCGACGGCCGCACCATCATCGTGCTCTCCGAGGGCCGCCTGCTGAACCTGGGCAACGCGACCGGCCACCCGTCCTTCGTGATGTCCAACTCCTTCGCCAACCAGACGATCGCCCAGATCGAGCTGTTCACGAAGACCGAGCAGTACCCGATCGGCGTCTACGTCCTGCCGAAGCACCTGGACGAGAAGGTCGCCCGCCTGCACCTCGACGCGCTGGGCGTGAAGCTGACCACCCTCACCCAGGAGCAGGCCGACTACATCGGCGTCCCGGTCGAGGGCCCGTACAAGCCCGAGCAGTACCGCTACTGAGCGGACCCGCCGATCGGCCCCGCGCCGACGCACGCCGGTGGCCGGCACTCCCCGCGGGGAGTGCCGGCCACCGGCGTGCGCGGACCGGGTTCAGTGGAGGACCTCTGTCGTCCAGGCGTTCTCGTCGGTGCCGAGCGAGGTGACCCGGTCGAGCAGACCGTCGAAACCGCCGATCGAGGCGAACGGCGCCTCCCCGTCCTCCATCGCCGAGACGCAGAGCTTGAGGCCGTTGGAGCTCCGGCAGGTCTTCGGCACCTCCACGGCTCCGGGCAGGGCCGGAGCGGGGGGCGTGCTCGGGGTCGCGGCGGTGTCGGGATAGGCGGTGACCCCGATCGGCTTGCCGTTCAGCGTGAACCCGACCGATGCCGTCCACGGGCGGCCCCAGGCGGCCGTGGGGCCGTAGTCCAGACTCGATCCCGACGGGGTCAGGCCGGGCGGCAGATCGGTGATCGTGAAGGGCAGGGCCACCGCCTGGGGCTGGGCCCGGACCCCGGCCGCGACCTGCGCCATCACGGTCGCGACGTCGTCCGCTTCCCTCATGTACGAGGCGTGCAGCTCGGCCCAGCGGCCGTCGGCGAGCTTGAACCGCAGCGTCCGGTCCAGCCCCGGGCCGGCCGGGTCGTCCGGCGCGGCACCGACCCAGTACGCGGGCCGGCCGTTCACCGGGGCGGCGTCCACCCGGTACCGCTGGCCGCCTCCGGGGCCGAGGTCGAGCGAGGGCTCCACCCCGGCTCCGTAGACGGTCAGGAAGAGCAACTGGCGGTTGAAGTCGGCGGTGGCGTTCGTCTGCTTGGGGCCGATGGCCTTGGCCTGCCCCGCCTCCGGCCGCCCGGTGAAGCCCTTGGTGTAGACGAGGTCGCCGAAGCCGGCGGGCAGCCAGTCGAAGGTGGCCTGCAGCACGAGCGGGTCGTGGCCGGTGTCCGGGCCGACCCGTGGCCCGACGGGGCCGGTGGAAGTGGAGCCGGAGCCCGCCGCCGTGACGGCGGAGCCCGAGCGGCCCTCCGGCCAGGCGGTGCTCAGGGCGGCGGCGCCGACCGCGACCGCCGTCACCGCGCCGAGCGCGGCCAGGCGCCGGCGCCGCAGCCGGGAGCGGCCGGACCGGATGGCCCACGAGGTGTCGGGCACGGCCGTCGGCGCCGGCGAGTCGGCCAGTGCGGTGAGCTCGGCGGCCAGCCGCCGCTCGGTCGCGGAGAGCGGGGACGAACCGTCGTACAGGTCGTTCACGAGGGGATCCTTTCGGAAGGACCGGCCGCGGTCGCGGCGGTCTCGCGGTCGAGGAGCCGGCGCAGTGCGTCCAGGCCCCGGGAGGACTGGCTCTTGACGTTGCCGGTGGAGCACCCCATGGCGGCGGCGGTCTGCTCGACGGTGAGGTCGCAGTAGTAGCGCAGCACCACCGTCGCGCGCTGACGGGGCGGCAGGGCGGCCAGCGCGGCGCGGAGGTCGACCGAGGCGTCCAGGTCCGCGACGGCCGCCGCCCGTTCCGGGAACGCCTCCTCGCGGCGCCGGGCCGACCACCGGCCCCAGGGCGAGCGCTGCTCGGCGAGGAACGTGTTGACGAGGACCGTCCGCACGTAGCCGTCGATGTTGTCCGCCTTGGAGACACGGGCCCAGCGCACGTAGAGCTTGGTCACCGTCTCCTGGGCGAGGTCGTCCGCGCGGTGCCAGTCGCCGCACAGCAGGTAGGCCACCTTGCGGAGCCAGGGGCTCCTTGCCGTGGCGTACTCGGTGAACTCGGCGTCGCGGGTCTGCTTCGCCATCGATGGGGTCTCCCTTCCGGCGATGCCTCGGTTCGCAGCGCCCACCTCCCTGATGCGGGCCGTCGGGAGGAGGTTGCATGCCGTTGCCGGAAGACCGCGGCCGTAGGCTTTCGGGCATGCCCAACGGCCGGTACTCGCTCCACGACACCCATGACCACGTCCTGCTCGGCGAGGAGCGGTTCAGCTGCGCGCCCGGCCCGGCCGGCTGGCGGTACGTCTCCAAGACGTACGCGCCGGACGGCCGCGTCCTCGGCACGGTGGACCTCACCCTGGACTCGCGCGCCCGGCCGCTGCGGATGGAACTGCGCGCGGGCGGCTGGCAGGTGCGCGGCGGCGCCGTCGACGGGGTCGCCTGGGTGCGGGCCGACGCCTCCGACCCGGCCGGCGAGCAGGCGGCCGAGGGCCACGACCGGGCCCACGGCTTCACCGGGCGCTCGCCCGGGTTCCTGGTCGCCACCGCGCGGATGCTGCGGCTGCGGGAGGGCGCGAGCGCGCGGGTGCGGCTGGTCGCGTTCACCGAACCGGTGCTGGCACCGCGCACCCTCGACCAGGGCTGGCTGCTGGAGGGCGTCGACACGCACGCCACGGACTCGGGGCCGCTGCTCGTCGAGCGGTACCAGGTGGCGGACCTGGAGACGGGCGAGCAGCAGGTGGTGCACCTGGCGGGGGACGTGGTGCTGGCGGCCGCCGGGATCGAGCTGGAGGAACTGGAGTCGCCGCCGAACGCCTGGCCGGCCGCGTTCGGGGACGGGCCCGGCGGGGAGCCGGGCTAGGCGGGCGGGGCGAAGCCGGTGCCGGAGGCCGGGGGCGTCGGCGCGGCGGGCGGGGCCGGCGGAGCGGACGGGGTGCTCGGCGGGGCCGGCGCCCAGGCCTGCTGCTGGGCCTGGGCCTGCTGGTGGGCCTGCTGGTGAGCCTGGTGGGCCTGCTGGAAGGCGTACCCCTGCGCCCGGCTCCACTCGCGCCGCTGGCGCTCGGTCAGCACGGCGCCCAGGTATGCCGCCGGGTGCACCCCGTACGGCACCGGGTGACCGGTGCGGGCCACCAGATCGTCCGCGAGCCGGGCCGACATCCGGTGGGCGACGGTCTGGTCCAGCTCGCCGATCCGCCCGAGGAACTGCCGGACGGCCAGCCAGAGCGGCTCCGGCACGGCGGAGAGGTCCAGCGCCACCAGCTCGCCGCCGATCGCCTGCAGCAACTGGGGGTTCACCGGCGGCAGCGCGATCGCCGCCCCGCTCCCGCCGGGCACCCGCTCGCGGACCACCAGTGTCCCCGCGAAGACGTCGCCCAGCCGCTTGCCCTCCGAGGACACCACCGAGCAGACCACCGCCGGCACCCCGAACAGCACGATGATCTCCAGGAAGCCGACCAGCCCGCGCACCAGCGTGTGCCGGAACCGCACCGGTCCGCCGTCGCTGCGCACCACCCGCAGCCCCAGCGCGGCCTTCCCCAGCGAACGGCCGCGGGTCAGTGTCTCGATCATGACCGGGAGCGCCACCAGGAAGAAGACGGTCAGCCCGATCGTCACGGCGGCGACCGCCGCGCCGTCCAGGTCGACCAGGATCAGGCTCAGCAGCAGGGTCGTCGCCACCAGTCCCGCGATCTGCACGGTGAGGTCCAGTGCGATCGCCAGCCCCCGGCTCGGAAGCTTCGCCGCGCGCAGGCCGAGGACGACCGCCTCGCCCGTCACCAGGTCGCTCAAGACACCCGTCCGTTCCCGTCGGTGGTACGCGGTCCGTGGGCGGGGAATCCGGCGGATCGGCCCCCACGATCCCGAGATCTGCTGCCGTCAACATACGGGGCCGCCGAGCCCGCCGGGAAGTGAGGTCCCGGCGGTCGCCGCACCCCCCGGTCCTGGCATGCTGGGCCCACCTGTCCGCACCGCCCGACCTCGCGCCCCGCGCCGATCATGGAGCCGCCGCATGGACCTGGACGTCTTCGTCGCCACCCACCAGGGGGAGTGGGCCCGGCTGGACGAGCTCGCCAGGAAGCGGCGGCCGACCGGGGAGGAGGCCGACGAACTCGTCGCCCTCTACCAGCGCGTCACCGGGCACCTGGCCAAGGTGCAGGCCGCCGCGCCCGACCCGACCCTCGAAGGCCGGCTCACCAGCCTGGTCTCGCGGTCCCGGGACGCGGTCACCGGCAGCCGGACCAGCGGCTGGCGGGACGTCGCGCGCTACTACACGGTGAGCTTCCCGGCCGCCCTCTACCGCTCGCGCCGGTGGTGGATCCCGGTCGCGGTGCTCTCGCTGCTCGCCACCGCGCTGGTCGCCTGGTGGGTGGCCGGTCACCCCGAGGTCCGCAACAGCCTGGCCGCACCGGACGAGCTCCGGGAGATGACCAGGCCCGGCGGCGCCTACGAGACCTACTACTCCGACCGCCCTGCGAGCTCCTTCGCCGCCCAGGTCTGGACGAACAACGCCTGGATCGCCGTGCAGTGCCTGCTCTACGGCGTGGTGCTCGGCCTCCCGGTGCTGTGGGTGCTGGCGAGCAACGTCCTCAACCTCGGCCTCGGCGTCGGGCTGATGGCCTCCGCCGGCCGGCTGGACACCTTCCTCGGCCTGCTCATCCCGCACGGCCTGCTGGAACTGACCGCCGTCTTCGTCGCCGGAGGCCTGGGACTGCGCCTCGGCTGGACGATCGTCGACCCCGGCCCGCGCACCCGCGCCACCGCACTCGCCGAACAGGGCCGCTCGATCATCGGCATGGGCATCGGCCTGGCGACGGTCCTGGCCGTGTCCGGCGTCCTGGAGGCGTTCGTGACTCCCTCCGGCCTGCCGACCTGGGCCCGGATCGCCATCGGCGCGCTCGCCGAGGCCGCCTTCCTGCTCTATGCGCTGGTGTTGGGCCGAAAGGCCGCCGCAGCCGGGGAAACCGGCGACCTGGACGCGGCCGACCGGGCGGACCTGCAGCCGGTCGCGGCCTGAGCCGCGGTGATCAACAGGCCTCCGACCTGCTACTCTTCTCGAACCCCAGCCAAACCATTGACGTGGTCAGGATGGGCGAGTAGGTTTGAACGGTTGGGACCGACTGGACAACAGTCAGACTCGGGCGTTACTGTCTACGACACCGCCGAGTCGAGGTGAGTGTGCTTCATCGAATGCACGCCCTCTCCGACAAGGTGAATCCCGGGACTGAGCACACCGGAAGCTTTGATAAGCTTCGGAGCGAAGTCGAAGGAAATCCCCCCGGCGGGAATCGGATGAATGAAACTCCGGAAAACGGAGCGGAAAACATCTGGTAAGCTGGAAACACGAAAGAACGAAGCGCCCGGAGGGCCGGTGTGAAAGCCGCCCGATGGAAGCGTCCGTTCCTTGAGAACTCAACAGCGTGCCA
>NZ_JBIBVJ010000035.1:0-27845 GCF_043080305.1 Kitasatospora sp. NPDC015120
CGGCACATCCGCTCGGCCGTGCGGTTCCACGACGTGGTCCGCACCCTCCGGGAGCAGGGTGTCACCCGCTACCTCGAACTCGGACCCGACGCCGTTCTCACCCCGCTGGTCGAGGCCGCCCTCGGCGCGGACGCGCCCACCGCGGCCGCGGCCGCCCTGCGCCGGGAGCGCCCCGAGGCGCCGGCCCTGGCGACCGCCCTGGCCCGGTTGGCCGTCACCGGGACCGCTGTCGACTGGCCGGCCCTGACCGGGGTGAGCGGCAGCATCGCCGACGCCCCCCAACTGCCCACCTACCCCTTCGAGCACCGGCGCTTCTGGCTCGACGCCGACCCCACCCCCGCCGACCCGCGCGAGGTGGGCCTCGACCGCGCCGGCCATCCGCTGCTCGGCGCCGAACTGCGGCTGCCCGGCAGCGACGGCCTGGTGCTGACCGGCCGGCTCTCCCCGGCCGCCCTGCCCTGGCTGGCGGACCACGAGATCCTCGGCACCCCGCTGCTGCCCGGCGCCGCCCTGGTCGAACTGGCGCTCCGGGCGGGGGAGCGTGCCGGGACCCCGTACCTGGCCGAGCTGACCCTGGAGTCCCCGCTGCCGCTGGCCGCCGACGCGGCCGTGCAGCTCCAGCTCTCCGTGGGGCCGTCGGACGCGGAGGGCCGGCGGGCGCTGGCCGTGCACGCCCGCCCGGCCGGGGACGAGGAAGCGCCCTGGACCCGGCACGCCACCGGCACGCTCGCCGCCGGACCGGCCGAAGCCGCCGGACCGGCCGCCGTCGCGCCGGACTCCCTGCGGGTCTGGCCCCCGGCCGGCGCCGAACCGCTGGACGTGGCCGCGCTGTACCCGCGACTCGCCGCCGAAGGCTACCGCTACGGCCCCGCCTTCCAGGGCCTGCGCTCCGCCTGGCGCGCCACGGACGGCACGCTCTGGGCCGAGGTCGAGCTGCCCGAGGGCCCCGCCGCCGACGCCGGGGCGTACGGGCTGCACCCGGCCCTGCTGGACGCCGCCCTCCACCTGCTCGCCGGGCACGGCCGCTCGGCGGACGCGGGGCCCGGCCTGCTGCTGCCCTTCGCCTGGAACGGTGTCGCCGTGCACGCCGTGGGCGCCGTCGCCGCCCGGGTGGCGCTGCGGCCCGTCGACGGCGGCTACCGGCTCACGCTCGCCGACGGCCGGGGCGAGCCGCTGGCCGACGTCGCGCGGCTGGATCTGCGCCCGGTCGCCCCGGAGGCGCTGGCCCGCGCCCTGCGGAGCAGCGCCGAGCGCTCGCTGTACGCGCTCGCCTGGGAGCCGGCGCCGGCCGGGCCCTCCGCTCCGGCCGACGCGGGGGAGGCCGCCGTGCTCGTCCTCGACGGGCAGCGCCCGGAGCCGGACCTGCTGCCGCCCGGCGGCGCGGTGACCGCCCTGGACGGCCTCCCGGAGGCGGTGCCGCCGCTCGTCCTGCTCCCGTACGCGACCCCGGTCGGCGCGGACGGTGCGGACGCCCCGGACGGTGCCGCCGACCCGGCGGAGGCCGCCCGCGCGGCCGTCCGGCAGCTGCTGCCGGTGCTCCAGGCGTGGCTGGCCGATCCGCGCTTCGCCGCCTCCCGGCTGGTGCTGCTCACCCGGGGCGCCGTCGCGACCGGCGGCGACGACCCGGTCCAGGACCTCGCCGCGGCGGCCGTCCGCGGTCTCTTCCGCTCCGCCGCCGCCGAACACCCGGGCCGGGTGGCCCTGCTGGACGCCGGTCCGGGCGAGCGGGTGACGGTGGACGCCCGGCAGTTCGACCAGGAGGATGAGCTGACGCTCCGTCACGGCACGCTCCTGCGGCCGAGGCTGACCCGCGCCGAACTCCCGGACGGCCGCGCCGACGTCGGCGACGGAACCGTTCTGCTCACCGGCGCCTCCGGGGCGCTCGGCGCGCTGGTCGCCCGCCATCTGGTGCACGCCCACGGAGTCCGCGGCCTGCTCCTGCTCAGCCGCCGGGGCACCGTCGAACCGGGCCTGGTGGAGGAGCTGACGGCGGCCGGGGCCGCTGTGGCGACCGTCGCCGCCGACGTCGCCGACCCGGGGGCCGTGCGGGACGCGCTGGCCCAGGCGCCCGCCGGGCTGCCGGTCACCGCCGTGCTGCACGCGGCCGGCGTGGTCGACGACGGCGTGACCGAGGGCCTCAGCCCCGAACGCGTCGCCGCCGTGCTGCGGCCCAAGGCCGACGGCGCCTGGGCGCTGCACCGGGCGACCGCCGACCTGTCGCTGAAGGCCTTCGTGCTGTTCTCCTCGGTCGCCGGTCTGCTCGGCACCGCGGGCCAGGGCCCGTACGCCGCCGCGAACTCCTTCCTCGACGCACTCGCCGCCCACCGGCACGCACAAGGCCTGCCCGGGCTGTCGTTGGCCTGGGGCCTGTGGGACGGCGACGGCATGGGCAGCCGGCTCTCCGCCGCCGACCTCGCACGGCTGGCCCGGACCGGCATCGCCCCGCTGCCCCCGGCCGAGGCGCTCGCCCTGCTCGACGACGCGCTCGGAACGGCGCGGCCGCTGCTCGCCCCGGTCCGGCTGGACCTCGCGACGCCCGCCGCCACCGGGGCGCCGCTGCCCGCGCCCCTGCGCGCGCAGGCCGGCCCGGCCCCGCGTCGCACGGCGCACGCCGCACCGGCGGCGGGGTCCGGCGCGACGCCGCTCGCGGACCGGCTCGCCGCACTGCCGGAGGCCGAGCGCGGGGCGCTGCTGCGCGAGCTGGTCCGCGGCGCCACCGCCGCGGTGCTCGGGCACAGCGGGCCGCAGGCCGTCGAGGAGGACCGCTCCTTCACCGAGCAGGGCTTCGACTCCCTGGCCGCCGTCGACCTGCGCAACCGGCTCAACGCGACGACCGGCCTGACGCTGCCCAGCACCCTGGTCTTCGACCACCCGAGCCCGGCGGCCCTGGCCGCCCACCTGGGCGACACCCTGCTGCCCTCGCGGCCCGGCACCGGTGAGGACCGGCCACTCGATCCGCCGGTCCCGGTGACCGACGATGCGGTCGCGATCGTCGGCATCGGCTGCCGCTACCCCGGCGGGGTGAGCTCCGCCGAGGAGCTGTGGCAGCTGGTCGCCGACGGCGTCGACGCGGTCGGCCCGTTCCCCGAGGACCGCGGCTGGCGCCTGGACCGGCTCTTCCACCCCGACCCGGAGCGGCCCGGCACCTCCGCCGCCCGCGAGGGCGGATTCCTCTACGACGCCGCCGACTTCGACCCCGCGTTCTTCGGCATGAGCCCGCGCGAGGCGCTGGCCACCGACCCGCAGCAGCGGCTCCTGCTGGAGACCGCCTGGGAGGCCGTCGAGCGGGCCGGCATCGACCCGGGGACGCTGCGCGGCAGCCGGACCGGCGTCTTCGTCGGCGTGATGTACGACGACTACGGCTCCCGCCTCAGCCAGGCCCCCGAGGCGCCCGACGGCTACGAGGGCTACCTGGTCAGCGGCAGCGCCGGCAGCGTCGCCTCCGGGCGGGTCTCCTACGCGCTCGGCCTGGAGGGCCCGGCGGTCACCGTGGACACGGCGTGCTCCTCCTCGCTGGTCGCGCTGCACCTGGCCGCCCAGGCCCTGCGCAGCGGCGAGGCGACGCTCGCCCTGGCCGGCGGCGTCACCGTGATGGCGACCCCCGCCACCTTCGTCGAGTTCAGCCGCCAGCGCGGCCTGGCCCCCGACGGGCGCTGCAAGCCCTTCGCGGCTGGCGCCGACGGCACCGGCTGGGCCGAGGGCGCGGGCGTGCTCGTCCTGGAACGCCTCTCCGACGCCCGGCGCAACGGGCACCCCGTGCTGGCCCTGCTGCGCGGCACGGCCGTCAACCAGGACGGTGCGTCGAACGGGCTGACGGCGCCGAACGGGCCCGCCCAGCAGCGGGTCATCCGGGCCGCGCTGGCCTCCGCCCGGGTGACGGCGGACGGTGTGGACGCGGTCGAGGCGCACGGGACGGGCACCCGCCTCGGCGACCCGATCGAGGCCCAGGCCCTGCTGGCCACGTACGGGCAGGGCCGGCCGGAGGGACGGCCGCTGTGGCTCGGCTCGATCAAGTCGAACATCGGCCACACCCAGGCGGCGGCCGGGGTGGCGGGCGTGATCAAGATGGTCGAGGCGATCCGGCGGGGCCGGCTGCCCGCGACCCTGCACCTGGACGCGCCCTCGCCGCACGTGGACTGGACGGCCGGGGCGGTGGAGCTGCTGGCCGAGGCGCGGGAGTGGCCGCAGGCCGGCCGGCCGCGCCGGGCCGGGGTGTCCTCGTTCGGGATCAGCGGCACCAACGCCCATGTGATCCTCGAACAGGCGCCGCCGGCGGACGCGCCCGCGACGTCCGACGCACCTTCGCCGTCCGGTGCGCCTTCGACGGCCGACGCACCTGCTTCGGCCGAGGCGCTTTCGACGCCCGGGGCGCCCGGGGTCCCGGAGCGGCCGGGCGCGGCCGGGCCGGTGGCCTGGCCGGTGTCGGCGCGCACCGCGCCCGCGCTGCGGGACCAGGCGGACCGGCTGCTCGCCTTCGCCGCCGACCTGCCCGGGGAACAACTGGCCGAAGCCGGCGCCGCGTTGGCCGTCACCCGGACGGCCTTCGAGCAGCGCGCGGTGGTGCTGGGCTCCTCGCCCGCCGAACTGGCCGACGGGCTGCGGGCGCTGGCCGCCGGAGCGGACTCCCCGGAGCTGCTGCGCGGCACCGCCCGGAGCGGCCGGACCGCCTTCGTCTTCACCGGCCAGGGCAGCCAGCGCGTCGGCATGGCCCGGGAGCTGTACGAGAGGTACCCGCGCTTCGCGGCCGCGCTCGACGAGGTGTGCGAGGCCTTCGCGCCCCACCTGGAGCGGCCGTTGCGGGAGGTCATGTTCGAGGAGACCGGCCTGCTGGACCGCACCGGCTACACCCAGCCCGCCCTGTTCGCCGTGGAGTTCGCCCTCGTGCGGCTGCTCGACCACTGGGGAGTGCGGCCGGACGCCGTCCTCGGGCACTCGATCGGCGCCGTCGCGGCCGCCCACACCGCCGGGGTGCTCACCCTGGACGACGCCGTCGCCCTGGTGGCCGCACGCAGCCGGCTGATGGACGCGCTGCCCGCCGAGGGGATCATGCTCTCCTTCCGGGCCGCCGAGCCGGACGTGCTCGCCGCCCTCGACGGGCACACCGACCGGGCCTCGGTGGCCGCCGTCAACGGCCCGCGGGCCACGGTCGTCTCCGGCGCGGAGGACGCCGTGCTCGCGGTCGCCGCCCGGCTCGCCGCCACGGGGGTCAAGGCCCGGCGGCTGACCGTCAGCCACGCCTTCCACTCCCCGCTGATGGACCCGATGCTGGACGACTTCCGCGCCGCCCTCGACGGCCTCGCCTTCGGCCGTCCGGCGATCCCCTTCGTCTCCGACCTCACCGGCCGCCCGGCCGATCCGGCGGACACCGACTGGCCCGACCACTGGGTGCGCCAGGTGCGCGGGACCGTCCGTTTCGCCGACGGCGTGCGGGCCCTGCGGGACCTCGGCACCGTGCGCTACCTGGAGATCGGCCCCGACACGCTGCTCACCACCCTGGTCGAGGACGTGCTGGCCGGTGAGCCGCAGGACCAGCAGGACCCGCAGGACCTGCCGGCCGTCACCGCGGCGGTGCTGCGGCGCGAACGCGGCGAGGCCGACACCCTGCTGCGGGCCGTCGCCACGGTGCACGCCGCCGGGGCCGCCGTCGACTGGCCCGCCGTCCTGGGCGCCGCCGGCCGGTCGGCCCCCGGCCTGCCGACCTACCCCTTCCAGCGCACCCGGCACTGGCTCGACGCCCCGGCCGTCGCCGGCGACCTCGGAGCCGCCGGGCTCACCACCGCCGGCCACCCCTTCCTCGGAGCCGCCGTCGAACTCGCCGACGGCGCCGGGACGGTGCTGACCGGCCGCCTCGACCCGCGCGAGCACCCCTGGCTCGCCGGGCACACCGTGGCCGGTGCGACCGTGCTGCCCGCGACCGCCCTGCTCGACCTCGCGCTGCACGCGGGCCGCGCCGCCGGCCTGCCGGTCGTCGCCGCCCTCGACCTGCACGCCCCGCTGCTGCTCCCGGACGGCCCGGCGCTGCGGCTCCAGGTCGGGCTGGACCCGGCGGACGCCGACGGGGAGCGGGCCGTTCGCATCCACGCCCGCCCCGACACCGCCGACGAGGAACCCTGGACCCGGTACGCCGGAGGCGTGCTCGCGCCCGCCCCGGCCGAGCCGGCCCCGCCGCTGGGCAGCTGGCCGCCGCCCGGCGCCCGGCCGGTGGCCGCCGAGGAGCTGTACGCCGCCCTCGACGCCCACGGCCTCGGCTACGGCGGTGCCTTCCGCACCGTGACCGCCGCCTGGCAGCACCCCGACGGCACGCTGTGGGCCGAACTCGCCGGCCCCGCCGAGGGCGCCCGGGACGCCGACCGGCGCTTCGTGGTGCCGCCCGCCGCCCTGGACGCCGCGCTGCACCCCTGGGCGCACGCCGGACTGCCGTCCGACGACCGCACCACGCTGCGGCTGCCCGCCGCCTGGCGCGAGGTCCGCCCGTACGCGGCGGTCCCGACCGGACCGCTGCGGGCCCGGATCGTCCCGGACGGCGAGCACCGTGGCGCCGTCACCCTCTACGACGCGGACGGCGCCCCGCTGCTGCACGCCGGTGCCCTCGAACTCGCCGAGGTGCCCGCCGAGCGCTTCGCCGCCGCCCGCCGGAACGACCCGCTGCTCGTCCCCGGCACCCGCCGGCTGGCCCTCGCGGCGGACCCGCACCCGGCCGTCCTGGTCGAGAGCCTGTCCGAGCTCGCCGACCCCGTACCGGCGGTCGTCGGGCTGACCCTGCCGCCCCGTCCGGCGGACCTCCCCGTCCCCGACCAGGTCGCCCATGCCACCGGCTGGGCCCTGAGCACCCTGCGGACCTGGCTGGCCGACCCCCGCCACGAGGCCTCCCGCCTGGTCGTCCTGCTGCCGGCGGCGGCCGAGGGCAGCGCCGAGGCGCTCGCCGCGGCGGCGGCCGGCGGCCTGATCCGCTCCGCCGCCGCCGAACACCCCGGCCGGATCCTGCTGCTCGACACCGACCTGCCGCCCGGCACCCGGCCGTCGCTCCCCGCCCTCGCCTGGCCCGAGGACGAGCCCCACCTGCTGCTGCGCGCCGGGCAGGTCCTGGCACCACGGCTGGCGGTGGCCTCGGCGGACGGTCCCGGCGGTGCCGGGAGCGTTGCGGTGGCCGGTGCGCCGTCGGCGGCGCCGACGGATGACTCGGGCAGTGCCGGGGCGTCGGGCGACGGGAGTGCCGAGGCGGCCGCCGAGCCCGGGGCCCCGACGGGCGGCTCCGCCGGCGGCGGGGCGTTCGGCGGCGGCAGCGTGCTGGTGACCGGTGCGTCCGGGGCGCTGGCGGGGGTGCTGGTGCGGCACCTGGTGGAGGCTCACGGGGTGCGCGGGCTGGTGCTGCTGAGCCGCAGCGGGCGCGTGGCGCCCGGCCTGGCCGAGGAACTGGCGGGCCGGGGGGTCGCGGTGGTGCCGGTCACGGGTGACGTCGCCGATCCGGCGGCGGTCCGGGCCGCGCTGGCGCAGGCGCCGGAAGGCCGTCCGGTCACCGGGGTGGTGCACGCCGCCGGCGTCCTGGACGACGGGCTGGTCGAGGGGCTGACGGACGAGCGGGTGGCCGCCGTGCTGCGGCCGAAGGTGGCCGGTGCGTGGGCGCTGCACGAGGCGACCCGGGAGCTGCCGCTGCGGGCCTTCGTGCTGTTCTCCTCGGTCGCCGGGGTGCTCGGGACAGCCGGGCAGGGCTCGTACGCGGCCGCGAACTCCTTCCTCGACGCACTCGCCGGGTACCGGCACGAGGCCGGGCTGCCCGCGCTCTCCCTCCCGTGGGGCCTGTGGGAGGGCGACGGCATGGGGGAGAAGCTGAGCACCGCCGACCGGGCGCGGATCGCCAGGACCGGGATCGCCCCGCTGCCCGCCGCGAACGCGCTGGCGCTGCTGGACGAGGCGCTGACGGCCGGTCGGCCGGTCGCGGTCGCCGCACGGCTGGCGGCGCCCGGGGCCGGTGGGCCCGGCGGAGGGCCGGCGGCCGCACTGCGCGAGCTGCTGGGGCGCCCGACGCCGCAACGCGCGGCCGTCGCCGCCGAGCCGGACCGCCGCGGCACGCTGGCCGCACTCGCGCCGCAGGAACGCGGCCGCGCCGTCCTGGACCTGGTGCGCCGTTCGGTCGGCGAGGTGCTGGGACACGCCGATCCGGGTGCCCTGCCGGTGGACCGGGGACTGCTGGACCTGGGACTGGACTCGCTGACGGCGGTGGAACTGCGCGGCCGCCTGGGCACCCTGCTCGGGCTGCGGCTGCCCAGCACGCTGCTGTTCGACCACCCCACCGCCGCCGCGCTGGCCCGGCACCTGACCGGACTGGTGACCCCGGCCGACCAGAACGGTCACGCCGGCGACGCCGGCGCCGACCGGGCCGCGGCGGCCTCGCCGCTCGCCGGGCTCGCGGCGATGGAGTCGGCGCTGGCCGGGCTCACCGCCGGGGACGCCGGGGCGGCGGAGCTGGACCAACTGGCGGCCCGTCTCCAGGCGGCCCTGGACCAGGTCCGCGCCGCCCGCGCGGCGGGGCAGGGCGACGGCTTCGCCGACCGGCTGGAGGAGGCCGACGGCGACGAGCTGTTCGACCTGATCGACCGGCAGCTCGGCCTGTAGCGGCCGGCGGAAGGCCCGGTGCCGTCCGGCAGTCGACCGGACGGCACCGGGCCTTGCCATGTCCGACCCGTGCCCCGGGGCCTGTGCCGCGAGGTCCGCGCCGCGAGGTCCGCGCCCCCAGGGCCTGTGCTGCGAGGTCCACCGCTGCATGGCCTGCGCCCCCTGGCCCGCGCCGCGAGGCCCACCGCCGCGTGGCCTGCGCCCGAGGGCCGCCGTCCCACGACCCACGCCCCGCAGCCCGCGCCACCACGCGGGGCCGGGGCCGGAGCGGCGGCAAGGAGCCGAAGCACCGCCAAAAAGCCGGAGCGGGAAGTCGGCGGGTCCGACTTCCCACTCCGGCGGAGTGCGGTGCGGTGCAGCGGTCAGCGAGGGAGGGGTGCGAGGCCGAGGCGGTCGCCCAGCAGGGCGAGCAGCTCCTGCTCGCGCCCGTCGAGGTAGAAGTGGCCGCCGGGGTGGATCCGGAGTTCGAAGCCGGCGGTGGTGTGCCGCTGCCAGGCGGCGGCCTCGGCGGGGGTGACCCAGGGGTCGGCGTCGCCGGTGAGGGCGAGGACGGGCGTGCGCACGGTGACCTCCGGTCCGGCGTGGTAGCCGCCCACGGCCGTCAGGTCGGCGCGGACGGCCGGGAGGATCATCTGCAGCGCGTCCTCGTCCGTCAGCAGCCGCGGGTCGGTCCCGCTGAGCTCCCGCAGGTGGGCGGTGAGGGCCCGGTCGTCGGTGAGGTGGTCGTACTCGCCGTCGCGCCGGGTGGAGGGCGCGCGCCGGCCGGAGACGACGAGCAGCTCCGGGGCGCGGCCGGCGCGTTCGAGGCGGAGGGTGAGTTCGAAGGCGAGCAGGGCGCCCATGCTGTGGCCGAACAGGGCGTAGCGGCCGTCGCCGACCCCGGCCAGGACGGCGGGCGCGGCCAGGTCCGCCAGCCGCGGGAGGTTCGCGACGGCCGGTTCCCGGTAGCGGTCCTGACGGCCCGGGTACTGCAGGGCCAGCACGTCGATGTCGGGGCCGGCCGCCGCGGACCAGGGCCGGAAGACCGAGGCCGAGCCGCCCGCGTGCGGCAGGCAGAGCAGCCGCAGCGGCTCGCGGCCCCGCCCGCCGGGGGCGCCGGGGGCGCCGGGGGCTCCGGGGGCGGCGGGGCCGCCGCCGAAGCGGCGCACCCACAGGGCGCTGTCGACGGACGGGGTGCCGACGGCGCTCATGCGGCGGCCTGCCGCTCCGCACGGCCGGCCCGCTCGGCGGACTCGGCGGCTTCGCCGGACTCGCCCCGCTGCGGGCGGAGCAGGTCGAGCCTCCGGTCGGACAGCAGGATCGCCCGCTGCACCTCGCGCAGTGCCCGGCCGGGCTCGATGCCGAGTTCGGCGGTGATGGTGCGGTGGGCCGCGCGGTAGACGCGCAGCGCGTCGGCCTGCCGCTCCGAGCGGTACAGGGCGATCATCAGCTGCCGGTGGAAGGCCTCGTGCAGTGGGTGCTCGGCGACCAGCGAGTAGAGTCTGCCGATCAGTTCGCGGTGGCGTCCGGTGGCCAGGCCGGTCTCGACGTGCATGCCGAGGCACTCCAGCCGGGCCTCCTCGGCCCAGGTGGCGAAGCCCTCCAGGATCGGTCCGGAGCGCAGGTCGCCGAGCGCGGGGCCGTGCCACAGGGCGAGGGCCTCCTCGAAGGCGGCGGCGGCCTGTTCGGTACGGCCCTCGCGGGCGGCGGTGCGGCCGGTCTGCATCAGCTGCTGGAACTCGTCGGAGTCCAGCCGGTCCTGCGGGCCGAGCCGCAGGACGTACCCGGGGGACTGGGTGGCGATCACGCTCTCCGGCCGGCCGTCGGCGAGCAGTTTGCGCAGCCGGGAGATGTAGACGTGGATCGCGGCCAGGTGACGCCGTGGCGGGGCGTCGCCCCAGATCTCGAAACCGAGCTGCGGGACGGACACCACCTCATTGGCCCGGATCAGCAGGGTCGCCAGCAGCACCTCCATGTTCCGGGCCTTGACGGCCGAGGTGCCGTGCTCCGTGGTGACGCGCAGGCTCCCGAGCAACTTGTACTTCACAGCGGCCTCCTGGGGGGGGGATGTCGTCCGGCCCAGGTTGTCCCACCGGGGGGCGTCCGCACATCAGCGGAACTACGTACGGGCGCCCCCGGCCCTCGTGCACTGCTTACCGCCGGTTCACTTCCGGTCCAGCGCGCGCAGTTCGGCGGCCAGCGCGAGCCGCTTCTCCAGCGGGCCGCCGCTCATCCGCAGGACCGTCAGCAGCGTCCACAGCCGGGTCTGCGGGAAGAACCGGGGCGAGCCGTGCACGTCGTCGTGCACCCGCAGGCGCAGGCTGCGCAGCGAGCGCAGCAGCCGGTCGGTGTCGGAGGGCGGGATGATCTCGTCGCGGGCGCTGGTGACCAGGGCCACCGGGACGTCGACGGCCCCGAGCCGCTCCGGGCCCAGGGCGAGCGGGGCGAGGGCGTCGAACACGGATCCGGCGTCGGTGCGGGCCAGGTGGGCGAGGGTGTCCACGGTGACCCGGGGGACGGTGGCGTGCCACACCCGGTCGGTGAAGAAGTCGTGCACGGGCAGGCCCGCGCCGACGACGCCGCGGATGCGGGGATCGGCGAGCGCGGCGTGCAGCGCCAGGTTGCCGCTGAAGCTGAGCGCCAGTGCGTAGGTCCGCGAGGTGTCGGCGCGGTCGGCGACGGCGTCCAGGACGGCCGGCAGCAGCGCGGGCGCCGTCAGGTCGTACGGCAGCGGGTTCTCGCCGACGCCGGGCATCTCGGTGACCACCCCGGCCAGGCCGAACTCGGCCAGTTGCAGCAGGACGGGGGCCCACTGCTCCTTGAGGCTGATGATCCCGCCCGACATCAGCAGCAGCGGCCGGGGCTCCTGCGCGGAGAGCCCGCCCGCCCAGGCGGCCACCGGGCCGGCCGCGGTCGGGACCTCGATCCGTTCGATGCCGGGGAAGCCGGCGGCCCAGCGGGCGAACACCGCGCGGGCGCGGTCCTCGGCCTCCCGGCGGGCCGAACCGGAGGGGTAGGGGAAGCGGGCCATCGTGTAGTAGCGGCCGGCCTCCAGCAGCCGGCCGTCGCGTTCCAGCCGGTCGCCCGCCTCGGTCCAGCGGCGCACCCAGGAACCGGGGCCGCCGTCGCCGTCGTCCACGACGCCGTCCAGGACGGCGCCGTACTCGGCGGGGGTGATGCCCTGGGAGGTGGCCTGCGCCACCACGAACTGCTTGAGTTCGGCGAGGTCGTTCGCCGGGGCCCGGCCGCTCATGCGCCCGCCTCCGACCGCACGGCGGGACCGGCGACCGGGGCGGTGGCCGGTTGAGCGTCCGGTTCGGCGTCCGGTCCGGCGTCCCCGGGGCCGGGCCACTCCTCCAGCGCGGTGCGGATCTCGGCCAGGACGTCCGCCGCCTCCGCGCCGTCGATGACCCGGTGGTCGAAGGCCAGGCTGAGCCGGAACACCGGTGCGGCGACGATCGCGCCGTCCCGGACCACCGGGCGCTCGACGATCCGGCCGACGCCGAGCGTCACGGTGGTCCCGCCGACCGAGTGGAAGCCGTCCACCGGCCGGTGCCCGAGCGAGGTGACCGCGAAGGTCCCGGTGATCAGCGGGCGCAGCCGCAGATCGCGGGCGGCCCGGGCGAACCGCAGCCGGCCGCGCAGCCAGGACAGCCGGTGCAGGGCCCGGATGCCGGCGAACTCGGGCAGCTCGGCCGGGTCGCCGTCCAGCACGCGGTCCAGCCGGCGCTGCACCTCGGCGAGGCCGGCGGTGTGCGGCTCGGGCACGACGGTGGACAGCACCACCCGGGTGCCGCCGAGGGTGCGGTCCAGGGTGACCTTGCCGGACACCGTCGGGAAGGCGGCCACCCGGGGGCGCGGGCCGCCCCGGTAGGCGGAGTTGGCCTCCGGGTGACGGGCCAGCACCCCGCCCGCGGCCACCAGCAGGTAGCCGACCACCGAGCGGCGCTGTCCGGCGGCCCTGGCCCGGGCGCGGTCCTCCAGCAGACGGGTGGCGTCCACCTCGGTGTCCAGGAAGACGGGCGAGAAGTCCCGGATCGCCTCCAGGAAGTACAGGGTGTGCCGCCGCTCGCGCGGCGGTGGTGCGAGACGGAGACCGGCTCCGGTCGGATTGGTCATCACGGGCCTCTCGGGTCGGACCGGCAGAGGTGCCGAGCCTGGCGGACGAGGCCAAACGAGACCTGAAGCGGGAGGTCCGGACCGGTCACGGGGTTCGTGAAATCCTTGTTTCGTCCGGCCGGTTGTCCCGTGTTCGAAGCTATGATCGACAGCGGTCGGGGGGATCCGCCGTTCCGCCCGCCACCGGGGGAAGGGGCAGCAACCGTGATCGCAGTCCGAGAGACCCGAGGGCACCGAGAACTCCGGGACGCCGGCATCGTGGCCCGCGACCGCATCCGCCTCCGCACGGACACCGTCCGGCGCATCGAACTGGAGCAACTGCGCGACGTCCTCGACGAGGTGACACCGGGTCGGCAGACGGTGGTGGAGCTCGCCGGGGACCCGGGCAGCGGAAAGTCCCGGCTGCTCACCGCACTCGCCGAGGACGCTTCGGCCCGCGGCTTCACCGTCCTGCGGGCACTGGCCGACCCCGCCGAACAGCACCTGACGGGCGGCCTGTTCGCGCAGATCCTGCGCGACTGGATCGGCCTCGCCGACCGCGCCGGGCTGCGCGACGAACTGCTCGCCCTGCTCCGGCGGATCTCCGCCTCCGTGGAGGCCTCGGCGGGCGGCTGCCCGAACCCGGAGCGGCTGCGCGCGCTGCTCGAACAGCACACCTGCCGGGGCCTGTTGATCGTGCTGGACGACGTCCACGCGGCCGATCCCGGCTCGCTCGCGCTGCTCGACCGGCTGATCCGCTGGCCGGTGCGCGCGCCGCTCGCGCTGGTGGTCTCCCACCGGCCCCGGCAGGCCCCGCAGACGCTGCGCGCCACCCTCGCCCGGGGCAGCCAGCTCGGCACCACCCGGCGGATCGAGCTCGGCCGGCTCGGCCTCGCCCAGGCCGCCGAACTGCTCGACCTGCCCGCCACCAGCCCCCGGCTGCGCGCCCTGCACCGGGACGCGCACGGGAACCCGCTCTACCTGCTGGCGCTCGCCGGGGTCTGCCCCGGCCGGCTGTCCGGCCGCCCGGAGGGTTCGCTGGCCGACCTGCGCGGCCTGCCGCCGGACGCCGCCCTGCCCGACCGGCTGTCCCGGCACCTGGTGACCGAACTCGCCGTCCTCGGCCCGGAGCAGCGGCTCGTCCTCGACGCGGCCTCGGTGCTCGGCACCGAGCTGGACGCCCAGGCGGTCGCCGCGGTCGCCGGGACGAGCGAGGACGAGGCCTGCCGCACCATCGACGAACTGCGCCGGCTCGACCTGCTGCGCCCGCTGGCCGGCGGCCCCCGGAGCACCTTCCGGCACCCGCTGGTGCGCTGGCTGGTCCACGACGGCACCGACTTCTGCTGGCGCTCCGACGCCCACCGCCGGGCCGTCGGCGTCCTCGCGGGCCGCGGCGCCCCCGCCGAACGGCTCGCCCCGCACATCGAACGGGCCACCCCGGGGCGGGACCCGCAGGACGCGGCCGTCCTCGCCGAGGCCGCCCGGTCCGCGCTGCGCAGCGGGGACACCGACCTGGCCGGGCACTGGCTCGGCACCGCGCTCACGGCCCTCGGCCACCAGGACCGGGCCGACGACCGGGTGGCCGGCCAACTGCTGGCCGCGGCGGGCGAGGTGGCGGCCCGCACCGGCTCGCGCGGCCTGCTCGCCGAGGCCACCGCGCGCCTGGGCCGGGGGAACCGCCCCGACGCCTCCGGGCCCGGTCGGCCGCAGGCCGAGGAGCGGCCGGGCCGCCGTGGCGCGGCCCCGCCCCGGCGGCCGGCCTCCGCCCGGCCGCCCCGCTCGTCCCTGCCCGCCGCACCCGCCGAGCCGGCCGCAACCGGATCGTCCGCCGGTCCGGCCTTCGAACTGCTCACCGAGCGGGAACGGGAGATCGCCGAACTGGCCGGCACCGGCCTGCGCAGCCGGGAGATCGCCGACCGGCTCGGCCTGAGCGCCCGTACGGTCGAGGTCCACATCGCCCGCACCTACCGCAAGTTGGGCATCGGGTCCCGTGCGGCGCTGGTCCGTCTGGTGGTCGAGGAGCACCGCCGGGCGTCGTAGCGCGTCGTCGTGCGTCGTGCGGGGCGCCTCCGGGCCCGGCCCGCCCGGCGTGCTGAACCCGGGCTGAAGCCGCGCCGAACCGCGATTGCCGCCCGCGGCGGGGCGTGGCTAGCGTGCCGTGCCTGCCGTCCCCGCCGGGGACGGACGGTGGAGGTCGTCCGGCCCTGCGGGGCACGGGGAGAGTGCGGTGGTGCCTGATGGCGGCGAGCGCGGTACTGCGGTTGGCCGTGGCCCTGGACGGCGACCCGGGCGGTGTACCGGAGCGCGAGACGCCCCTGCCGCCGGAGCGGTGGGCCGAGCGGGTGGCCGAGGCCGAGCGCGGGCTGCTGGACCTGATCACCCTGGACGACGCCCACCGCCCGGCGCCGGACGGCACGGCCCGGCCGGAGGCGCTGCAACTCGCCGCCGCCCTGGGCGCGTCGACCCGGTGGATCGGCATCGCGCCGACGGTCACCCCGACCCACGGCGAGCCCTTCCACCTGTCGACCGCCCTCGCCACCCTGGACTTCGTGACCGGCGGCCGGGCGGCCGCCCTGGTGCGGCCCGGGCTGGACCCGGCCGAGGACCGCAACGCCGGGCGCGCCCCGGGCACCCCGCAGGAGCGGCTGGCGGAGACCGAGGAGGCCGTCGAGGTGATCCGCGCCCTGTGGGACAGCTGGGAGGACGGCGCGGAGATCCGCGACGCCGCGAGCGGCCGCTTCCTGGACCGCGCGCGGGTGCGGCCCGTCGGTCACCGGGGCCGCCACTTCACCGTCCGGGGACCGTCCGTCACCCCGCGCCCGCCGCAGGGGCAGCCGCCGGTCCTGGTCGCGGTGCGCGACGAGGGCAGCCGCCGGCTCGCCGCCCGCGCCGCCGACCTCGCCCTGCTGACCGCCGCCGACCCGGACGACGCCCGGGCGCAGCTCGCCGCCCTGCGGGCCGCCGAGGCCGAGGCCGCAGGGGCCCGGACCGGGCCGCTGCTGGTGTTCGCCGACCGCCCGGTGGCCCTGGACACCGACCCGCGCCGCGCCGCGGCCCGCCGCACGGCCGGCCCCGGCGCGTTCGCCGGCACCCCGGAGGCGCTCGCCGGATCGCTGCTCGCCTGGCAGCGCACCGGTCTGGACGGCGTGCGGCTGCTGCCCGCCTCGCCCGGGCGGGACCTGCCGGGCATCGTCCGGGGCCTGGTGCCCGAGCTCCAGCTGCGCGGTGCCTTCCGCCGGTCGTACGAGGGCGCCACGCTGCGCGCCCGCCTCGGCCTGCCCGCCCCGGACAACCGGCTCTCCGGCCGCAGCGTCTGACGAGGAACCAGGAGGAACCGTGCCCGTGCGACCGCGCCGACAGGTCCTGCTCGCCGCCACCTTCCCGCACAGCGTCTGGGTGGTCTGGGACGATCCCCGCTCCGGCAGCCAGATCGACTTCGCCTCGTTCCGGCACGCCGTCCGCACCGCCGAACGCGGCCGGTTCGACTTCTTCCTGATCGCCGAGACCCTGCGGCTGCGCGAACACGCCGGGCGGCTGGACGACCTGGAGGTGGCCGGCCGTCCGCACAGTCCGACGGTGATGTCCGCGCTGGCCGCCGTCACCCGGCACATCGGGCTCGTCCCGACGATGAGCACCACCTACAACGAACCGTACGAACTCGCCCGGCAGATCGCCTCCCTGGACCACCTCTCGGGCGGCCGCGCGGGCTGGAACATGGTCACCACCGCCGACCCCGAGGCCGGGGTCAACTTCCGCCGGGGCGCCCACCTCGCGCCCGCCGACCGCTACGCCCGCGCCGAGGAGTTCGTCCGGGCCGCCGACACCCTCTGGCGCGGCGGCCTCGCCCCCTACCGCCACCGGGGCGTCCACTTCGACCTGGAGGGCCGCTTCACCCTGCCGCCGGGACGGCAGGGCCGCCCGGTCCTGGTGCAGGCCGGGGACTCCGGGCAGGGGCGCGACTTCGCGGCCCGCCACGCCGACATCGTCTTCGGCCTGCACGACCGCCCCGGGCCCGGCCGGCGGTTCCGGGCCGACCTCCGGGCGCGGGCCCGGGCGCTGGGCCGGGACCCGGACGCGCTCAAGGTGATGCCGGGCGCCGGGTTCATCCTCGGCGACACCCCGGCGGAGGCCGAGGAGCGCTCCCGCGAGGTAGCCTCACGGCAGATCACCCCGGCGATCGCGCTCACCCGGATCGGGCAGCTGTGGGCGGCGGACCTGTCCGGCCGCGACCCGGACGACCCGCCGCCCCCGCCCGCGGCGCCGCCCGGCTCGCCCGCCGCGACGCTGTACGCCCGGGCGCTCGCCGAGGGCCTGTCGGTGCGCGAGCTGGCGATCCGCACGCTGCTGCGGCACACCTTCACCGGCACCCCCGCCGCGGTGGCCGCCCGGATCGACGCCGACGTCCAGAGCGGCGTCGCGGACGGCTACATCCTGGCCGGGCACCTCAACCCGGTCGGCTTCGACGAGTTCACCGACCTGGTCGTCCCCCACTTGCAGGAACGCGGTGTGCTGCGCGCCGAGTACCGCGAGGGCGCCACCCTGCGCGACAACCTCGGCCTGCCCGCCCGCGGACCGGATCCCGCCGGGCCGCGGGAATAGCCGCCGTCCAGGATTTGTTGACGCGCTGCAAGGCCCCCGCGACGGCCGCGCGGACGTGCGCGGCGGGACGGCGGAAGGGGCGGGCGCGGAGGAGGAGCACCGGTGAGGTACGAGGTACTCGGCCCGCTCAGGGTCAGTGACGCGGACGGCCAGGTCGTGATCACCTCCCGCAAGACCGAGGCGGTGCTGGCCGTCCTGCTCGCCCGGATGGGCCAGGTGGTCTCGGTGGACGACCTGGTGCGCGAGCTGTGGCCCGCCACGCCGCCCCAGCGCGCCCGGGACGCCGTCTACGTCTACGTCTCGCAGCTGCGCAAGCTGCTCACCCGCCCCGGCGAGCCCGAGCCGGTCATCACCCGGGCGCCCGGCTACGTCCTGTGGACGCCGCCGCAGGCCGTCGACTTCCACACCCTCCAGGAGCAACTGCCCGCCGCCCGGGCGATGATGCGCGAACGGCGTTACGACGAGGCCTGCGACCTGCTGGAGAAGACCGTCGCCCTGTGGCGCGGCCCGGTGCTGGCCGGCCTGCAGGCCGGGCCGGTGGTCAACACCTTCGCGGCCTGGCTGCAGGAGCTCCAGCTGGAGTGCAGCGAACTGCTGGTGGAGTCCAAGCTGATGCTCTCCCGGGACCGCGAGGTGGTCTCCCAGCTGCGCTGCCTGATCCGCGAACACCCGCTGCAGGAGAGCTTCTACGCCCAGCTGATGCTGGCCCTGTGGCGCTCGGGCCGGCAGGCCGACGCGCTCACCGTCTACCACTCCGCGCGCGACACCCTCAACCGGGAGCTGGGCCTGGAGCCGGGCTGCTGGCTGCGCAACCTCCAGCGCACCATCCTGGAGGTCGGCGCGGACGCCCCCGCCCGGCGCAGGCCCGCCCCGGTGCGGGCCTGACGTCCGCCCCGTTCCCGTTTGGGTGCGGTTTAGTCGCCTTCGGCACGCTGGAGGAGGCAGAACCGATCCCCGAGCGATGACGGAGCGATTCGAGTGAACGATGTCCCCACCCGCCACCTGGGCGGCCTGGAAGTCGGTGCCCAGGGGCTCGGCGCCCTCGGCCTGAGCGAGTTCTACGGCCCGACCGATCCGGACCAGGCGGTCGCCACCATCCGCCGGGCGCTCGACCTGGGCGTCACCCTGATCGACACCGCCGACGTCTACGGGCACGGCCTGAGCGAGGAACTGGTCGGCCGGGCGGTGGCCGGCCGGCGCGACGAGGCGGTGGTGGCCACCAAGTTCGGGGTGGTGCGCACCGGCGACGGGATCGGGCAGGCGGTGCGCGGCGACGCCGCCTATGTGAAGGAGTCCGCCGACGCCTCGCTCAAGCGCCTCGGGCTGGACCACATCGACCTCTTCTACCCGGCCCGGATCGACCCCTCGGTGCCGATCGAGGAGACGGTCGGCGCGCTGGCCGAGCTGGTGCAGGCCGGGAAGGTGCGCCACATCGGGCTCTCCGAGGCCGCCCCGGAGACCATCCGCCGGGCCCACGCCGTGCACCCGCTGGCCGCCGTGCAGACCGAGTGGTCGCTGTTCTCCCGCGGCCTGGAGCGCGAGGTCGTGCCGCTCGCGCGTGAGCTGGGCATCGGCATCGTGCCCAACGCCCCGCTCGGCCGCGGTCTGCTCACCGGCCGCTACCGGGCCGCGGAGGTGTTCGGGCCGGAGGACTTCCGGACCGTCGCCCAGCCGCGGTTCACCCCGGAGAACTTCCCGGTCAACCTCGCCCTGGTCGACCGGCTGGAGCCGCTGTCCATCGAACTCGGCGTGTCGGTGGGCCAGTTGGCGCTGGCCTGGGTGCACCACCGGGGCGAGGACGTCGTGCCGATCCCCGGCACCCGGCGGATCGACCACCTGGAGGAGAACCTCGCCGCCGCGACGCTCGCCCTCGGCCCCGAGGAGCTGGCCGCGATCGAGGCCGCGGTGCCCGCCGAGCAGGTCGCCGGCGCCCGGCTCACCGACTTCAGTCTGCAGTTCGTCGACCGCTGACCGGCGTGCGGTGCGCACCGGACGGGCCCCGGGCCCGTCCGGTGCTGACGGCTGTCCGCCGCCGCCCCGGGCGCGGCCCCTGCGCCGGCCGCCGTGGCGGGCGCCGGGGCGGGTGCGAGCGGCCCGTCGGGGACATGGCAAGGGCGTGGCCGCAGGGGGTTTAGCCGCGTGCGCGGAGGTGGTTTAGGAGCCCGATGGAGGCTGGCCGCCCGACCGCACCGAGCGGTCGCCGTCCCTTCCGTCCGCCTTGCGCAAAGGACCCGCGATGACCGAACTCCGCGGCAGACAGGCCGCGTTCTCGCACCTTCCGTCCCTCACCGGGCTGCGCTTCGCCGCCGCCCTGATCGTCTACTTCACCCACCTCTCGGTCGAGGGCTACCTCGCCCCCGGCCCGGCCGCGGCGGTGTTCCGCTACGCCTTCGGCCTGGGCTGGCTGGGGGTGGAGTTCTTCTTCATCCTGAGCGGGTTCGTCCTGACCTGGTCGGCCCGGATCGGCGAGAGCCGGACGGGGTTCTGGCGCCGCCGGCTGGTGAAGATCTTCCCGACCCATCTGCTGACCTGGCTGGCGGCGCTGCTGCTGGCCCTCGCGGCGGGTGAACTGCTCACCACCGCCCGGCTGTTGCCCAGCTTCTTCCTGCTGAACGCCTGGGTCCCGGAGCTGGACGTGATGCGGGCGGTCAATCTGCCCAGCTGGTCGCTCAGCGTCGAGCTGGCGTTCTACCTGGCCTTCCCCTGGCTGCACGCGCTGGTCCGGCGGATCCGGCCGGAGCGGCTGTGGGGCTGGGTGTGGGGCGTGACGGCGACGATCGCGCTGCTCCCGTTCGTCGCCGAGACCGCCCTGCCGGGCAGCCCCCAGCTGCCGGGCCTGAAGGTCTCGCTGACGCAGAACTGGTTCCTGGTCGCGTTCCCGGCGGTCCGCGCCCTGGACTTCGTGCTCGGCATCCTGCTGGCCCGGATCATGCTCACCGGCCGGTGGATCCGGCTCGGTCTGCCCGGCGCGGCGCTGCTGGTCGCGGCCGGGGCGGCGGCCCAGCTGGCCCTGGTGCCGACGGCGTACGGCTTCACCGCCACGCTGGCGCTGCCGCTGGCCCTGCTGGTCGCCGCGGCGGCACGCGCGGACATCACGGGCACCCGCTCGCCGTTCCGCGGCCGGCTGGCGGTGCGTCTGGGCGAGATCTCCTTCGCCTTCTACATGACGCACCACCTGGTGCTGCACTACGTCCGGCTGGCCCTCGGCGAGACGAAGGTCTGGTCGGTGCCCGAGGTGGCCGGCCTCGGCCTGGTGCTGCTGGCCGTGACCATCGGGGTGTCCTGGCTCAGTTTCCGGCTCGTGGAGGTCCCGGCGATGCGCCGATGGAGCCGCCCGGCCGCTCGCGGGGAGCGGCCGGAGCCGGCACTGACGGGCGGCCGCACGGGGTGACCGCGGGCCGTACGGGGCGGCGCGGGCCGTACCGGCCGAGCGGACTCCGTACGGCCCGGGCCGGGCGGCGGGCTCCCCTGACGGGGCCCGTCCGCCCGGCCCGTGGGGCCGGGGCCGCCGGGTCAGGAGGCCGCCGGGTCAGGAGGCCACCGGCTCGCCGGTGTCCCGCGGCGAGACCTCCTCCACCACCGGGCCGGCCGCGAAGGCCTTCGGGCGGCCGGGCAGGAGCAGGCCGACCACCACGATGACCGCGGTCATCGCCAGCTCCCACCAGAAGGTGGTGGAGTAGGCGTTGCGGACCGAGTCGCCGTTCGCGACCCCCCGCTGGACCAGCAGCGCCACCAGCGCCACCCCGAAGGAGCCGCCGACCTGGTTGAGCGACAGCATGGTGCTGGTCGCCCCCGAGGTCTTCTCCAGCGGGACGGTCCGGTAGAGCGAGGCGAGCGTCGGCGCGCCGACGCAGCCGAGGCCGATGCCCGAGACCAGGGCGTAGAGGCCGAGCACCAGCTGGCTGGTGGCCGCCGAGGACAGCGCGTTGCCGAGCGTTCCGAGCACCACCAGCGCGGCGCCGACCGGCACCAGCAGATTGGCGCCCAGCTTGTCGCTGAGCCGCCCGGCCAGCGGCATTCCGAGGAAGGTGCCGACCCCGAACGGAGCCAGCAGCAGTCCACTGGCCATCAGGCTCTGGCCGTGCACCTGCTGCTGGTAGAGCGGCAGCAGCACGTACAGCGAGAAGACCGCCGCGCCGGTGAGCGCCATCGCGACCACGGCGGCCGTGAAGCCCCTGTTGGCGAGCAGCCGCACGTCGATCAGCGGGGTGCGGCGGGTGGTGAGCGCGTGCGCCACGAAGCCGGCCACCAGCAGGGCGCCGATGACCAGCGACACCACCACCGTGGTCGAGCCGAAGCCCTCGTGGGCGGTCTGCGACAGCCCGTACACCAGGACGGCGAAGCCGGGGCTCAGCAGCAGGGTGCCGAGGACGTCGAAGGTCGCCCGCTGCCCCTCGGCGGGAGCGTCGGCCGGCACCACCTTGAACGAGAACACCAGCGCGATCAGCACGATCGGCACGTTCACCAGGAACAGCCAGCTCCAGTGCAGGTTGTCCGCGATGACACCGCCGAGGATCGGGCCGATCACCGGGCCGAGCGTCATCGGCAGGGCCAGCAGGCCCATCACCTTGCCCAGCCGGGACGGGCCGGCGGCGCGGGCGGTGAGCGTCATCATGACCGGCTCGATGATGCCGGCCGCCACACCCTGGAGGATGCGGAAGGTCACCAGCGCGCCGATGTTCCAGGACAGCGCCGAGGCGACGGCCGTCACGGTGTAGAGCACCAGGCCGAACAGCCAGACCTTCTTGCCGCCGAAGTGGTCCACCGCCCAGCCGGTCACCGGGATGGTCGCGGCGACCGCCAGCAGGTAGCCGGTGATGACCCACTCGGCGGTGGTGAGCGTGGTGTCGAAGTTGTCGGCCAGCGGGCTCAGCCCGACGCCGACGATGGTCGCGTTCAGCGTCGCGGTCACCGACGCGAGCGCCATGACAATGATCAGCTTGACCAGCGGACCGTCCAGCCGGTCCTCGGCTGATGCTGATTGCGTCATTTCAGTCCTTAGGGATAGCAGGGGAGAAGAAGGCGGGTGAGGAGGCGGGTGCGGATCACGCGATGCCCCGCGGCCGCGGATTGCGGCGGGACGGCGCGGCGGAGTACCGGAGGGGCGCCGCGCCAGAGGACCGCCTTGCCGAAAGCCCGGCGCTGGGCGCCCGGCGTACTGAAAGAGCGTATAAACAAGTACGGGGCGGCGGCCATCGTCCCTTAGACACCGTTAAGGCCGCCGACCCGGAATTCGGGTCGACGGCCTTCGACGGGGTGGGTTTCCGCCGGCCGGGCATCGGTGACCTGCGGATTCGTCCCGTCGGTCCGGGGCGGGGAAGGTTCCCGGGGCCTTTAGGTCGTGTCCGGTCGGGGGTCCGTCAGCAGCAGGGCCTGGGCCGGGCAGAGCTGGTGGGCGAGCCGGACGTCCGGCACCAGGCCGGCCGGGGGTTCGGGCGTCAGCAGGGTCACCAGCCCGTCGTCGTCGTGCTCGAAGACGTCCGGCGCGGTCAGCACGCACAGGCCCGCGCCGATGCAGCGGTCCCGGTCGGTGGCGACCCGCAGCCCGCCGCCGCTCACCAGGCCACCGGCAGGCGCTCGACGCTCTGCATGGTGCCGGTCCGGCGCATCACCAGCTCCTCGGCCGGCACCGCCAGCCGCAGCCCGGGCAGCCGGCGCACCAGCGTCTCGAAGGCGATCTCCAGTTGCAGCCGGGCCAGGTTCTGCCCCAGGCACTGGTGGATGCCGTAGCCGAAGGTCAGGTGCTGCCGGCTGGCCCGGGAGAGGTCGAGCTCGTAGGGCTCGGCGTGCACCCGCTCGTCCCGGTTGGTCATGGTGGAGGAGACCACCAGGCCGTCCCCGGCCTTCAGCACCCGGCCGTCGATCTCGATGTCGTCGGTGATCCAGCGCACCCCGGCGAAGTCGGTCACCGCCGTGATCCGCAGCAGCTCCTCGATCGCGGTGGCGGCGGGCACCTCGCCCGAGCGCAGGGCCTCCAGCTGCTCCGGGTTCTCCAGCAGGGCCAGCACGCTGATCGGGATCATCGAGGAGGTGGTCTCCAGACCGGCGATCAGCAGCACCATGGTCAGCTGGACCACCTCGTCGTGGCTCAGCTCGCCGCTCTCCACGTGGGCCACCAGCCGGCCCACCAGGTTCTCGTCGGGGCTCTGCTCCTGGGCCGTCACCAACCGGTCCAGGTAGCGGACCAGTTCGGCGGCGGAGGCCTCGGTGTGGGCCGGGTCCCGGCCCTGCATGACGCCCGCGGTGGCGGACTGGAAGAAGGCGTGGTCCTCGTACGGGATGCCCAGCAGCGCCGACATCACGAGCGACGGGATCGGCGCGGCGAAATGCTCCACCAGGTCGGCGGGGGAGCCGAGTTCCTCGATCCGGTCGATCAGTCCGTTGACGATCCGCTCGATGTCGGGGCGCAGCGCCCGGGCGTGCTTGAGGCTGAACTCCGGGTTGAGCAGCCGTCGGTGGTGGTGGTGGATCGGCGGGTCCTCGCCCACGAGCACCAGCTTGCGGGCGGCCGGCGCGCCCAGGTGCGGGGCCATGGTCGGGTAGGCGTCGTAGCTGCGGTCGGAGGACAGCCGCTCGTCGGCGAGCAGCCGGCGGGCCTCCGCGTAGCCGGTGATCAGCCAGACCCGGCGGTCGTCCCAGAGGGTGACCTGGTTGATCGGGCCCCGTGTGCTGATCTCCCGGTAGACGTCCGGCGGCTGGTAGGGGCAGGTGCGGCGCACCGGGAACGACGGTGCTTCGGCGGAACTGGCGGACAACGCGGCCTCCCAGTCGGATTTCCCGGAATGGTGCCCGGGGGGGAATTCTGGTTACTCCGGCGCATGCTAGTTGCGCCGCCCGGGGGCGGGCCACGGGAGTTCCGGCGGGAATCAACGGGAATTCAATGGCCGTTTGTCGCGGATTTAGCCGCGCATTCGACGGGTGGCGGCGGCCGGTTCAGCGGGGGCCGCCGGGCCGGTTTAGCACCGTTGCCTAGCGTGATCGGCACGCCGTTTCCCCCGGCGCTTCCCGTTCCCGTACCGAATGGAGCCGAGCATGGCACCGATCCCCCTTCCCGGCCCGCTGGGCTCCGCCGCCGACGCCCTGCGGGGCTGGCTGCTCGCCAGGCTGGCGGTGCCGCCGCTCGGCCCCACCGGGCCGAACCCGCCGGTCGGCGAACCGGAGAACCTGCTCCACCTGACCGACCTCAACGAGACCCTGATCAGCTACGACTCCACCAACGCGGACTTCAGCGGGGGCACCCCGACGCTGGACGACCTCGCCCACGTCCGGTACGAGCTCCGTGACCAGCAGGGCGCGCTGGTCGGCACGACCAAGGGGATCGGGCGGATGCTGCGCAAGGGCCCGGACGGCAACTTCCTGGGCTACTTCTCGGAGGAGATCCGGCTGATCGACGGTCATGTCATCCGCACCGGCGGCGTCGTCGACGACGCCCGGCTGACCCTCGGCGAGCAGCAGACCATCAAGGCGGTCGCGGTGGCCGGCCCGCTGCGCGGGGCGATCGGGTTCCGCCAGTTCCGGCCGGTGGAGACCCACAAGTCCTACGCCTCGGCGATCGTCCTCTACCGCCGCTGAACGCCCGCCCGCCGAACCGCCGCACGTCCGCCCGACACCCGTCCGCCGCACGCCCGCCGCACGCCCGCCGCACGCCCGCCCGCCGGACCGCCGTCCGGCCGGCCGGAGCGTACCGACGCCCCTGGGAGCAGACCGCAGATGGACCCCGCAGAGATCCGCCTCCTGGCGGCCGGCACCGCGCTGCCGGGCCCGCCCATCGACAACGCCGCCCTGGGCCGCCGCTTCGGCATGGACGCCCTCTGGGAACAGTGGGTGGACACCTTCATCGGCACCCGGACCCGCCACCTCGCCCTCGACCTGGAGACCGGCGAGCAGCGCGACACCCTGGCCGACCTCGGCACCACCGCCGGTGAGCGCGCGCTCGCCGCGGCCGGCACCGACCCCGCCGACATCGACCTCGTGGTGCTCGGCACCGCCACCCCCGACAGTCTGATGCCGGCCACCGTCAACCAGATCGCCGACCGCCTCGGCATCGACGGTGTGGCCACCTACCAGCTGCAGTCCGGCTGCTCCGGCGCGGTCCAGGCGATCGACGTCGCCCGGCAGCTGCTCTCCACCGGCCGCCACCGCACCGCCCTGGTGCTCGGCGGCGACGTCATCGCCAAGCACTACGACCTGACCGCCGACCTGCGCGCGGTCCCGCCGGCCGAACTGGTCAACTACGTGCTGTTCGGCGACGCCGCCGGGGCCGCCGTGCTGAGCGCCGATCCGGCCGCGGGCCCGACCGCCGTCCGCGCCTCCTTCGTCCAGCTCGCCGGACGGGGACGGGCCCCGGGCCAGGTCCTGGAGTGGTTCGGGCCGGTCGACCGGCACAGCGGGCGGCCGGCGGCCCGGGAGGACTACAAGGCGATCGAGGAGACCGTCCCGCTGTTCGCCGAGCAGATCCTGCGCCGGCTGCTCGACGAGGCCGGCTGGCAGCCGGACGAGCTGACGCACCTGCTGCCGCCGCAGCTGTCCACCCAGATGACCACCCGGATCGTCCAGCGGCTCGGGCTTCCCGGCGCCGAGGAGATCAGCTGCGTCGGCGAGACCGCCAACACCGGCAACGCGCTGGTCTTCTTCCAGCTCGAACAGGTGCTGCCGAAGCTGGCCGCGGGCGACCGCGCCGCCGTCCTCGCGGTGGAGTCCAGCAAGTGGATCAAGTCCGGGTTCGCCCTGGAACAGGTCTGACCCCTCCGCCCCGCTCCACCCCGTCCGGCCCCGTCCCACCTCGAAGCATCGAAGGGCAGAGCACGCATGTCGAACGACGAGAAGCTCCGCGACTACCTCAAGCGGGTCAGCGCCAGCCTCCAGGACACCCGCCTGCGGCTGCACGAGGCCGAGGCCAGGTACACGGAGCCGATCGCCATCGTCGGGATGGCGTGCCGCTACCCGGGCGGGGTGGGGTCGCCGGAGGACCTGTGGCGGCTGGTGGCCGAGGGCCGGGACGCGATCTCGGAGTTCCCGGCGGACCGCGGCTGGGACCTGGAGGCGCTGTACGACCCGGACCCGGAGCGCACCGGCACCGCGTACACCCGGCACGGCGGCTTCCTGGCCGGCGCGGCCGGCTTCGACGCCGACTTCTTCGGCATCAGCCCCCGGGAGAGCGGCACCATCGATCCCCAGCAGCGGCTGCTGCTGGAGACCACCTGGGAGGCGCTGGAGAGCGCGGGCCTGGACCCGGCCGCGCTGCGCGCCACCCCGGTCGGCGTCTTCACCGGGATCATGTACAGCGACTACGGCTCACGGCTCAACCCGGTGCCCGCGGCGGTCGAGGGCCAGGTCGGCATCGGCAGCGCGCCCAGCGTGGCGTCGGGCCGGATCGCCTACACCTACGGGTTCGAGGGCCCGGCGGTGACGGTGGACACCGCCTGCTCCTCCTCGCTGGTCGCCCTGCACCTGGCCGCCCAGGCGCTGCGGTCGGGCGAGTGCACGCTGGCGCTCGCGGGCGGGGCCACGGTGATGGCCACCCCCAACACCTTCGTCGAGTTCAGCCGCCAGCGCGGTCTGTCGCCGGACGGCCGCTGCAAGGCCTTCTCGGCCACCGCCGACGGCACCGGCTGGGGCGAGGGCGCGGCCCTGCTGCTCCTGGAGCGGCTCTCCGACGCCCGGGCCAACGGCCACCCGGTGTACGCGGTGGTGCGCGGCTCGGCCGTCAACCAGGACGGCACCAGCAGCCAGCTCTCCGCGCCGAACGGTCCTTCGCAGGAGCGGGTGATCCGGGCGGCGCTGGCGGCGGCGGGCCTGGGTGCGGCGGACGTGGACGCGGTGGAGGCGCACGGGACGGGCACCCGCCTCGGCGACCCGATCGAGGCCCAGGCGCTGCTGGCGACCTACGGCCGGGAGCGTCCGGAGGGCCGGCCGTTGTGGCTGGGGTCGGTGAAGTCCAACATCGGGCATGCCCAGGCGGCGGCCGGGGTGGCGGGTGTGATCAAGATGGTGCAGGCGCTGCGGCACGGGGTGCTGCCGGCCACCCTGCACGTCGACGAGCCGACCGGCGAGGTGGACTGGTCCTCGCGCGGGGTGGAGCTGCTGCGGACGCCGGTCGACTGGGCGCCGGGTGAGCGGCCGCGCCGTGCGGGCGTCTCCGCCTTCGGGATCAGCGGCACCAACGCGCACGTGATCCTGGAGGAGGCCCCGGCCGTCGCGGAGGAGTCCGGGGCCCCGGCGGACGAACCGGCACCCGTGACGGCCCCGGTGCTGCTCTCGGGCCGCTCGGAGGCGGCGCTGGGGGCGGCGGCGGAGCGGCTGGCGGACTGGCTGGAGGGCGCGGGCGCCCAGGCCGGACCGGCGGAAGTGGCGGCCTGGACGCTGACCCGGGGTGCCCGGCACCGGCACGGTGGCGCCGTGGTCTCCCCGGACCGCGACGAACTCATCGCCGGATTGCGGGCGTTGGCGGAGCAGAAGTCCCATCCTGCGGTGGTGTCGGGGCGGTTGGCGTCGTCGCCGGGTGGGGTGGTGCTGGTGTTCCCGGGTCAGGGGTCGCAGTGGGTGGGGATGGGGGT
>NZ_JBIBVJ010000036.1:0-26816 GCF_043080305.1 Kitasatospora sp. NPDC015120
CGGGCGCTGTCGAGGCTGCGGCGCAGGGCGTCCATGAGGTCGATGACGTTGGTGGCCTCCGGCGCTGGGCCGGTGGAGACGGCGATCTCGCGGCCGGCGAGCTTGTCCTCGACCAGCTTCTTCACCTGCTCCTCGTAGGTGTCGTGCCACTCCTCCGGCTTCCAGTCGATCGCGAGCATGCCGATCAGCTGCTCGGCGGTCTTGATTTCCTGGGCGGAGAGCTTGACCTTCTCCGGCAGGTCGCCGACCTCGGTGCGCGCGTCGCGGACCTCGTCGGCGAAGTGCATGGTGTGCAACTCCAGCAGGCCGTTCTCGGACCGCACGGCGGTCAGGTACTCCTTGCCGCGCATCGCGAACATCGCCAGCCCGGCCTTGCCCGCGTGCTCGAGGGCTTCGACGAGCAGCGCGTACACCTTCTGGTACTCCTTGCCGCGAGGGCCGAGGTAGTAGGTCTTGTCGAAGAAGATCGGGTCGACCGCGCTGAGATCGACGAAGCCGGCGATGTCGATGGTGCGCGAGCGCCCGGGGGAGATCTGCTCCAGCTCGTCCGGTTCGACGATCACGTACTCGCCCTCGGCGACCTCGTAACCCTTCACGATCTCCGAGAACTCGACCTCTTCGTTCGTGCGCTCGTTGACGCGCTTGTTGCGGACCCGGTCGGAGGTGCCGCGCTGCAGCTGGTGGAAGCGCACGTCGTGCGAGGACGTCGCGGTGTAGAGGGCGACCGGCACGCTCACCAGCCCGAAGCTCAGCACCCCGGTCCACACGGGTCGGGCCATCACAGCCTCCCTTCCTCGCACCGCACCTCACCGCGCGCCTGCGCCCGGCGGAGGCAGACGACTCACCGCCAGCGTCACCGCACGCCCGGCGGCGCGCACGCGGGATTGGGCCGACGGGCGCCGCCGCCCTGCTGGGCCCCGCTCGGAGGCAACGACGACGCCCTACCGGGCGCCTGCACCACCAGCCGGCCACCAAACCAACCGCACCCCCGGGTCCCGGCCCCCGACCGACTCCTACCGCTCCCGCCGGCCGCCGGATTCCAGCTCGCGCAGCTTCGCGGCCGCGACCAGGGCGGCCTCGTCCGCCCGCCTCGCCAGGTCCCGGGCCTGCCCGGCCTCCGCGTGAGCGGCCAGCACGCGCTCCTCGGCCCGGGCGAGATTCTCCCGGGCGCGCTCGTCGCGCCGCTCGGCGGCGGCGAGCGCCTCCCGGGCCTGCTCGGCCTCGTTGCGCGCCGTCTGCCGCGCGGCCTCGGCTTGGGCGAGCACTCGCTCGGCGGCATCGCGCAGGCCGGCTGCTTCCCGTCCGGCCTGCTCCGCCGCCTCTGCCTCTTCGCGCGCCTGCTGCAGCACACGCTCGCGCTGCGCTGCCTCGGCCCGCTTCCCCGCGCCGTCCGCTCCATCGGCGGCCTGGCGCGCCGGCGTCGGCCTGGCATCCGGCGACGGCCGGGGGCCGCGCGCGGGCGCCGGCCGTCGCCGCGGGGAAGCCGGCCCGGGCGCTGCCTCTGCCACGTCGGTACCCGGCCCGCCGTCTGCGGTGCCGGGCCAGACCACCGGCTCCAAGGAGGCAGCGAGGCGGCCCGCGGCGAAGGCCTCGGCGGCGTCCGGATCAGCGAGCGCCGCGTTCACTGTCTGCTCGACCTCGTCTGCGGCCTCCGGGCCCAGCGGGTACCCGGCGTCCTCCGCTGCCCGCCGCGCCCGGACGAGCAGCTCCCGCACCAGCTGCCGGCGCCGCTCGCCGAGCGCGCGGAGCCGGTCGCCGGCGAGCTGCTCCTGGGCGTCGCGCAGCTCCTGCCCGAGGCCGAGGAGGTCAGCGACAAGATCTTCGTGGTGGTGGGCGAGCTGGTTGACGGCCCATGCGGCCCGGGTGGGGCGGTGCAGCGCGCGGATACGTGCGGCGAGGGGCCGGTCGGTCTTCTTCAACCGGTCGGCGTGCCGGTTGCGGGCGGCGGTGAAGTCGCCGGGGGCGAGGGCGTAGAGCTCGTCGGCGATCCGGTCGAAGTCGCTCTGGTCGGTCATCGTCTCGGACTCTACGGCGGGCGGGCCGCGCGGGCAGGCGGTGGCCGCTGGTGTGTCGGTGGTGGTTGGGATGCTGCCGGGCATGGACGACGACGAGGTGCTGATGCGGGGCCGGGTGTACGGGGCGGACCACGACGAGGACTGCGGCCCGCGGCCCGGGCGCGCGTACCGGGAGCTGTGCGGAGGACCCCTGGACGGCCTGCTGCTGGACGTGACCGGCTGGAGCGCCGAGCAGCTCGCCGACGGCGCCGCGCTGCTAACGGAGATCGGCCGATACGGCGCCGGCGGCCGGGCCCACTACGAGCCGAGGGCCGCCGACCCGCTCCGCTGGGACTGGGCCGGCGACACTCCCTGACCGGCCACCGCCCCCAGGCCTGCCCGGCGTGCCTGGACGGCTCGGACGCCGCCGGTGCGCAGAAGGCAGGGTCCAGCCGGTGGCGACCAGCAGCCCTCCGCGGTGTACTGCAGCCACTGGTCGGTCTGAGGGGCGAAGACCCGTTCCAAGCTGCGCGATCGCATCCCCCTGCCGATGCTGCGCCTTTACACGGCGGTCCGGCTCGGCGGTGGTGTGACTGGAAGTCGTAGTTGGCGGGTGAGTCTGCGGTTCGTGCAGGTGGTGGTGTGAGTTGGAAGGAGCAGTTGGCGGTTTCTGGAAACGGTAGTTGGCGGTCTTTGCAGCCAGTGACTACGGAGGGTGAGGCGATGCTCCCGACACGCTGGCCCCAGAGCCTCGTGGCCCAAGTGCCACCGGACCAGGTTCTACCAGGACCCGGCGGCTGGCGTCTGATCATTTTGGGCTAGCCCCTGGCCGGACCAGACCGCGAGCCCCCCACCCGGCCTGGCGATGATCCGCCAGCCTCCAGGTCCGAGCACTTCCCATGCCTCAAAGTCAGGGTGTGCGCGGCTGTTGAGGTGGCAGCCGTTGTCGAAGACCAGCCGCATCGAGCCTGTCTTGAAGGCCACCGCAGACAGGACCTTCGCTCCGAACAGCCCCAGTGCAGCTACCACATCCTGTCGCCCCGGGTCGAGGACGACGGGCTCACGGGTTCCCTTGGCACTCTGGGTGAGCTCGAACGGGCATCCCAGAACTACGCGGGCATCCGAGTCAAGCAGGAGAGTCAGCTTGTAGTCGATGCTGATCCTGGTGACGGCCTGGCCGCGAAGGTTCATGATCCAACGGTCCTCGTGCTCGGCCAACAATGATTCACTCACCACCGGAAGATGCACTACGGAGCACCGATAGCGCCAGCCGAAAAGACCTGTGGCTGTGACCAGGTACCGCATCCCGGCTCGCTTCGGGGAAGTGGGTCAGCAAGTGCGGTGATAGACATTGCGACCAGGTGACATCTATCTGGACCAGTCACAGTCACTCAGTGTGGCGGGAGCCTGGAGCCGCCACCTATCGGTTCCAGTCACAGGTGGCCGGAGCTGACGTTTGATCACTCCAAGAAGTTATCGAACAATAGTTCTATGACGTCGGCTGTCCCGTTCTCTCGCCCCGTGCGCCCCGAGCCCGCGCCGGGTGATGCCGAGCGGGCGCCGCGGGAGCTGATGTCGCTGCCCGGCTACTACCGGGATGTGCGCCGGTGGCGGCTGGTGGAGACCCGTCACGGCGGCCGGTGGCGCCTGGGGATGCTCACGGTGTGGCGGCGCCCGCCGGGCAGCGCGCTGTGGGTGGTCCATGTCCGGTGGGCACCCGACGGCCAGGAACCGGAGGGGTGGGGCTGGTTCCTGTTCGACGAGGACCGCATCCGCCCCCTGCCCGAGCCCTCCGACCGGCCGCCTGCCGGAGCGCCGTTCTACGGCAGCTGGCGGGACGCGGTCGTCGTGCCGCCCGAACTCGCGGGCCCGGCCGCCACGGATCCGGTCGAGCAGTGCTGGCGCCTGGCGTGGGTGCGTTCCGAGGGCGGGTGGCGCTCGGCGCTGCTCACGGTCCGGCGCAGGCTCGGCCCCGGGCCGTGGATCACCCACGCCCGCTGGGGCGAGGACAAGGCGGCCGCCTGGCTGATCGCCGACGGCACCGCAGTCCAGCCGCTGCCGACCGGTGGTGCCGCCCCGGTGGATGGCGCGCCGACCTCCGAGAACACCGACGCCTCGGAGTCGAGGTGAGCACCGCGGCGGCGCAAGCCGCACCTCCGACCGGTCGGTCCCGGCTCGCCGACCTGCTCGAGGTGACGTCGCCGGCCGCCCGGGCCCGGGAGGCCCAGGCCGCGATGCTGCCGGTGCTCGCCCCGCTCGCCGACCTCCTGCCGCACGGCGGCCTGGCGAAGGGCACCATCACCGAGGCCACCGACACGAGCCTGCTGCTCGCGCTCGCCGCTGGCCCGGCGAGCGCCGACCCGCACGCCTGGACCGCCGCCATCGGCCTGCCCGACCTCGGCCTCGCCGCGGCCGCCGGCTACGGCATAGACCTGCGCCGCCTGATCGTCGCCGACCACCCCTGCGAGCACACCGCCGAGGTCATCACCGCGCTCGCCGCCGCCTGCCCCGTCGTCCTCGCCGCCGCCCCGGTCGGCGTGCCGCCGCGCGCCCTGGACCGGCTCGCCGCCCACCTGCGCCGCACCGGCACCATCCTGATCACCCCCGGCCCCTCGTCGTCGTAGGGGGAGAACCACTCGCCGCCGGTGAGGGTGCAGCCGGGGCCGACCTCCGGCGCCCGGGCGGCCTCGGCGATGATGATGTCCTTGCGGGCGTTGCAGCCGTTGCGGTCGGCGTCGGTCCAGTGCCGGTAGGCGGTGCGGACGTAGCCGTCGCGGTGCTCGTCCGCGACGTCGAGCGCGTCGATGGCGGCGAAGAACGTGGTGGTGACTGTCTCGCCGGCGCGGTGCGCGGTGGTCGGCACGGGGGCGGCCTGGGCCGGAACGGCGAGCAGGGCGAGCCGGTGCGCTGGGAGACGCCCAGACGGGCCGCCAGGGCCTTCGTGCCGCTCATCTTCGTGCAGCGGCCCGATCTTGGACCACTCCGTCGCACAGCCAGCCGCCGGTGCGCCGGGCAGGACCCGCGGCCGGCGCCGTCACCACCAGCCCCCTCCCCTACGCCGTCACCCTCGCCGGCACCGGCGCCGCCACCGCATGCGCCCGTCCGGGGTCTCGTATCCGCGAGCCACCTCCTCGAACGGCACCTCCGCCCCGTCCAGCTCGCAGACGCGCTTCTGCCGGATCCGGCCGCCGTCGACGGCGTGGACCTGGTGCAGCGGCACTGTGTGCCGCCCGGTCGCCGCGTAGACGGTCACGGGGATCGACACCATCGAGAAGCTGACGGTCATCTTGGCGATCGCCTTCGGCATCGCACGCCTCCTCCCCTTCCATGCTGCGCCTGCCTTTCTGGGATCGGGACGTCCCCCTGTGTGCCGAGGCGTGATAGCTGTCATCGGAGGCACCGGATGGCCTGGGTAGAACAGGAAGGACGGAGCACGATGGTTGTCACCATCTGCGCGCGGTAGTTGTCATCTGCGGGCAGTGCTCGGCCTTTCTGTCACCTGCTGGTCATTGGCGATCGGCACCGGGTCGGTGGTGGCCGACTGCGCGATGGTGCCGCCTACCAGGTGAGGTCGACGTATTCGGAGCCTCCGGCGTGGACGGGTCGGCCGTCGCCGACCCGTCCACGCGCACTGCCTGGGACGTGTCCTCTGTGAGGCAACCGAGTTGCTTTGACAGCTCTCGGCTCGTTGATGTGACACGTAAGTCACATCCCCGTTCTGGAGGTCGTCACTGTGCGGAGAAGCCTCGCTGTCTTCCTGGCGGGTGCGGTGCTGGTCGGTACTGCGGGTGGTGCCGGTGCCGCGCCGGGGCCGACGCCCGTTCCGCCTCCCGCCTCCACGCCGCCCCTGATCACGGACGTGGTGGCGCGCGACGGGGCGGTGGACGTCGACTTCGTCGGCGGCAGGGGCTCCCCGAAGGGCTACGTCGTCACCGCGGCTCCCGGCGGGAGCAGTACCACTGTTGCGGCCGATGCCCGCACGGCCAGGCTGACGGGCTTGGCCAACGGCACGATCTACCGCCTGACCGTCCGTCAGCAGAACACCTCCGGTGGTGATTCCACGTCCGCCGCCTCCGACCCGGTGCAGCCCGGTCCGGCGGTGGCGCCGACGGCGCCCGTGCTGGAGCACGTGCTGGGCCGTCAGGGCTCGGCCGAGGTGCTCTGGGGGCCCGCCGACGACGGGGGTTCCCCGCTCACCCGCTATGTCGTGACCGCGGAGCCGGGCGGCCACCGCGTGGAGGCCGGCGCGGACACCGGGGAAGCCACGTTGACCGGGCTGAGCGACGGCCAGGAGTACACGGTCTCGGTCCGCGCCGAGAACAAGGCCGGCGCCGGCGAGGCGGCGACCGGGAAGGTCACCCCCGGCCCGGCCCGGGCGCCCGGCGCGCCGGCGGACGTCAGCGTCGCTCCCTCCGCAACCGGCGGCCCCGGGCTCGACATCACCTGGACCCCGCCGCTGGACGACGGCGGATCGGCGCTCACCGGCTACACGGTCACCGTCGACGACCGCGCCCTGGAAACCTCGGACACCTCGCTGCACGTGGGCACCCTCACCCCCGGCCACGCCTACGCCGTCACGGTGACCGCGCACAACGCCGCCGGCGCCGGCCCCGCGGCGAAGGCCGCCGCACCCGTCGAACCGGACGTGACCGTGGACCGGAAGACGGTCGTGCTGTCCCCGCAGTCCCTCGCCGGAATGTCGAACGCCACCGAGGACACCGTGACCTTCGACGACCCCACCGAGCAGGTACGCGGCCTGCAGGCAGGCCAGATCATCGTCGGCGCGGCGACCACCAAGGTGCCCGGCGGTGTGCTGCGCACCGTGGCCGGCGTCGAGGACGACGGCAGCTCCTTCGTGGTCCGCACCACTGACGCCACCCTGGAGCAGGCGATCGACGACGGCGAGGCCTCGTTCGCGGGCGCCCTGGAGCGCGACCGGGTCCGTTCCGTGCGCTCGCTGCACTCCGGTGCCCGGGTCACCCTCGACGGTCGCGGCCGGCGCCCGCGGGCGATCGGCGGCGGGGCGGACTGGGACTTCGGCATCACCATGACGCCCAACCCCGAGGACCCCACCCGCACCCTCACGGTCGCCTCCGCGCTGCGCGGCGAGATCTCCCTGGAACCGCACTGGTCGGCGTCGCTGGACTTCTCGCTGTCCAAGGGAGTCACGGCGGAGTTCCGGGCCACCGCGGACATCCGCGCCAGCCTCGACGCGAAACTGTCGGCCTACTTCACCACGTCGTTCGTCAACGAGCAGCTCGCCACGGTGGAGATGGACCCGATCACCTTCCACCTCGGCCCCGTGCCCGTGGTGATCACCCCCGAGCTGTCCCTCTCGCTCCAGCTCAACGGCAGCGGAGGCCTGGAGGTCGCCTTCACCGGCCACTACCACCAGGTCGTCGGCGGCGCCGTCCGCTACAACGCGGGCTTCCACTCCGAGAACCTCACCGGCCCCGCGGAGAGCGACTTCCACACCTCCTTCTCCCCCTCCGTCTCGGTCGCGGTGGAACTGCCGGCCCGGATCACCCTCTACTTCTACGGTGCGGCGGGCCCCAGCGTGGCCGCCGTGCCGAGCGTCACCTTCCGCGCCGCCCCGGCCGAGAACCCCTGGGCGACTGTCGACCTCGGCGGCCGCATCGAGCTGGGCTTCCACGTCAAGGCGCTGGACCTCTACTGGTCCACCACCCTGACCTCCCTCTCCCACCGACTCTGGGACAGCGGCGGACCCTACGACGGCCTGTCCCTGGAACCGGCGGTGAAACTGGTCCAGGTCGGCAGCCGCACCCGGCTGTCCGCCCACCGCGAGGGCTGCACCAGCGACGGCCCGCTCACCTGGTCGATGGCTCCCGGATCGCAGGGCACCATCAGCACCGACGGGGTCTACACCGCCCCCGACCGGGCCCCGGTCACCGACACGGTCATCGCCGTCCAGGCGGCGACGGCCACCTGCCCCGAGAAGCAGGCGAGCGCGGAACTCCACGTCGGCCCGCGCAAGCCCGGCGGCGTACGGAACGCCTCGGCCACCCGGGACGGCGACCTGTTCACCCTGCACTGGGACCCGCCCACGGACGACGGTGGCCAGACCCCGCGCTACGCCGTCGTCTACCGCGGCGACTTCCTGGGCCACCACGAGTTCGTGACGCGCGTCGTGGACACCACCGAGGTGACCTTCGACAAGGCCTCGTTGTACGCCTTCGGCAACACCACCTTCCAGGTGGTACCGATCAACTCCTACGGCGCCGGTCCCCTCTGCCCGCCCGTGACCGTCCCGGACCCGGCGTAGCGAACGAAGCCGGCCGCGGTCCCGCCCGCTGCCGGGAAGCGTGGGGGGGGGGCGGCGCGGGGCCCCCCCCCCCCCCCCCCCCCCCCCCCCCCCCCCCCCCCCCCCCCCCCCCCGCCCGCGGCGCCCCCCCCCCCCCCCCGGGGGCGGGGGGCCCCCGGCCCCCGCGCCGGGGCCCCCGCGGGGGGGGGGGGGGGGGGGGGGGGCCGCCCGCCCCCCCCCCCACGCCGAGGGAGACATCGCACACGGCCCCAAAGAGCGGTGACCAGCGTCGTGCTCAGGTGACACCTATCCACATCCATTGTGCCGAAGCGTGCTGGTTGCCACTGAGCGCACTGTGCGACCTGGGCGAAGCTGTGCGGTGAAGCTCGATGGCTGTCACCGCTTCGGCACGTTCTGTCGCCTGCTGTCCACCCCGCCGGACGCGGCGGCGTTGCGAATGCCCTCCAACAGCAGGCCCGGCACCTTCACGGAGGGGCCGCCACCAGGCCCGGCGCAGCTTCGTCCGAGGGCTGATATCGCGCTCAAGTGACCGGTACCGCGATCTGGCACACCGCGCGCGGCCCCGCCTCCGGCCTGAGCAGCCACCGCAGGCCGAGGGGGGTGTTGTCAGGCAGGTGGTCGGGTCACCACTGGATGAGGACGGCGCCGTTCCCGCCGGAGGACCCGTCCGTGCCCTTGTCGCCGCCGGAGCCCGGTGCGCCGTTGTCCGGGGCGCCGCCGTTGATGTTGGGGGTGCCGCCCCGGCCACCGTCACCACCCCGGCCGCCGAACCCGCCGCCCCCGCCCCGGCCGCCGGCCCCGAACGCGTACCCGCCGAAGGAGGTGGCCGCCCCGCCCTCACCGGACGATCCCAGCCGGCCGGGTGAGCCGCCCTTGCCGCCGAACCGGCCGGGGTAGCCGGAAATGGCAGCGTCCCCGTCCTCACCGCTTCCACCGGAACCCCCCGAGCCGCCCTCGCCACCGGCCGCCCCGTTGACGACCTGCTCCCCCTCGACCACCAGACTGATGCAGCCCGGCTGGTTCGTACCGGGTGAGGCAGGCGCCCCGGAGCCCCCGCTGCCGCCGCTGCCGCCGGGCCCGCCGTCGCCGACGGTCTCGAAGGGGGCGCCCGCTCCGTCGCCACCGCTGCCGCCGCGACCGTACGAGCCGGAATGCCCTCCGCCACCGGCGGGCGCGCTCACGTTCAGGAGCGCGCCCGTGCCCAGGGCCAGAACATCGCTGGTACTGCCGCTGTTACCAGACGGGACGGGGAGGTTCTCCCGGCCACTGGTGCCGCCACCGCCGCTCCCGCCGTTGGCGTCGTTGCCCGCACCGCCCGCACCGCCCGCACCACCCGCACCGCCCGCGGTCACCGGCTGCGCCCGGCCAACGGTGACGTTCAGCAGCTGGACGCCGCCGAAGGGCAGCAGGGCGGTGAGGTCCACGGTGCAGGTGGCGAAGGAGCCGGCCTGGCCGCCCTGGCCTCCGCCCCCGCCTCCGCCGGCACCGCCGCCACCGCCGCCTGCACCGCCCGTGTCGCCGCTGCTCTCGGCCTCGCCGCCGCCACCACCTGCTCCGCCGCCGCCCCCACCACCGGCGCCGCCGGGGCCGCCGGGGCCCCAGACCGAGATGGTGAGCTTCGTGGCACCGGTCGGGACGGTGAAGATCTGGTCCCCTGGTTCCGTGAACAGCGCGAAGCCGCCCGACTTGGCCTCCGGCCCGTGGCGTTCGACATTCCGGCGAGGGACTGCGGGGACAGCACGACCGTCTTCCGGTCCACGGTCACGTCCGACCGAGGACACCGTGACCTTCGACGACCCCACCGAGCAGGTACGCGGCCTGCAGGCAGGCCAGATCATCGTCGGCGCGGCGACCACCAAGGTGCCCGGCGGTGTGCTGCGCACCGTGGCCGGCGTCGAGGACGACCTCGAAGGGGATGCAGAGGCCGTCGGCCGCTGGTCGCGGGTCCGACCCGCACTCAGTCTCGAAAGAACCCCAGAACCCCGCCCTGCCCACTGGGCCGACTGGCCGACGGCCGTGCAGTGCGACGCGTCAACGGCGGCCAACCTGCCAACCGGCAGCCCAGTGAGATACCTGCCGCAACGATCTTGGTGACAGGTCGAGTGCAAAAGTGACGCCTATCGTGCTTCGGCACACGAGGGTGCGACCTGCGACGGAGCGGCCTCCCGAGGAAGCAATCGAACATTCGAGCGATAATCTGGAGGTGTGACCGCAGCCGTTCCCTTCTCCCGCCCCATGCGCTCCGAGCCAGCACCGGGCGATGCCGAGCGTGCGCCGCGGGAGCTGATGACCCTGCCCGGCTACTTCCGCGATGTGCGCCGGTGGAGGCTGGTGGGGATCCGGATCGGCGGCGCATGGCTGCCGGGGATGCTTACGGTGTGGCGGCGCCCGCCCGGCGCCGCCATGTGGGTGGTCCACGTGCGCTGGGCCGAAGACGGCCCGGCGGCCGGCGGGCAGGGCTGGGGCTGGTTCCTGTTCGACTCCGAGCGGATCCGCCCGCTGCCCGAGCCGACCGCCGCGCCGCCGGCCACACCCCCGTACTTCGGCCGGTGGCGGGACGCGGTCGCCGTGCCGGGCGAACTGGCGGGCGCACCCGATCCGGACGGCATCGACGGGTGCTGGCGCCTGGCCTGGCTACGCGCCGGAGGGATGTGGCGCTCGACCCTGGTGACGGCCCGTCGCCGCCCGGGCCCAGGCCTGCCGTGGATCGCGCACGCCCGCTGGGGCGAGGACAAGCATGCGGCCTGGGTGATCGCCGACCCTGTCGTCCTCCATCCTCTGCCCGAGGCCACCGACCCGGCGCCGGCCGGGCACCCGACCGGTGCGCAGGCAACAGCGGAGCGGGCGGGCGGCGCGTGACGACCCCGGCCGCCGCCGGCATCCGGCACGGCGTCGACCGCCAGGCACGGCTCGCCAGTCTGCTGGAGGCGACATCACCGGCGACCCGCGCCCGCGAGGCCCAGGCCGCGACGCTGCCGGTGCTTGCCCCGCTCGCCGGCCTGCTGCCGCACGGCGGCCTGGCGAAGGGCACCATCACCGAGGCCACCGACATGAGCCTGCTGCTCGCGCTCGCCGCCGGTCCGGCGACCGCCGGCCCGCATGCCTGGACCGCAGCCGTCGGCCTGCCCGACCTCGGGCTGGCCGCGGCGGCCGGCTATGGCATCGACCTGCGCCGCCTGGTCGTCGCCGATCACCCTGGCGAGCACGCCGCCGAGGTCATCACCGCGCTCGCCGCCGCCTGCCCCGTCGTCCTCGCCGCCACCCCCACCGGCGTGCCGCCGCGCGCCCTGGACCGCCTCGTCGCGCACCTGCGGCGCACTGGCACCGTTCTGCTCACCCCCGGCCCCTGGCCCGGCGCCCACCTGCGCCTGGAGGTCACCGCGTCCCGGTGGTCCGGCCTCGGGGACGGGTTCGGTCAGCTCACCGGTCGTCGGGCCGAGGTCCGCGCGACCGGGCGCGGCGGCGCGCACCGCCCCCGCGCCGCCGAGCTGTGGCTGCCCGCCGGGGACGGCACCGTCACCACCGCCGCGCCCGGGACCGTCGTCGGCGGGGAGAAGCCGGACGTCGTTGTCGCCTTCGGGTAGCGGTAGGGGGGACCTGCCGCACGGCTGGCGGCCGCCGCCCTGGGGGGTGCGGCGGCCGCCCCGGTTCGGTGTCGGTGGTGCCGGTCTACGGCCTACTGGGTGTGGGTGTCGGGTTGGGGGGTCAGCGGGCGAGGGTGATGGTCAGGGGATCGTTGGGGCAGGTGGCGCCCAGGTCGCGCAGGACGGTCTTCTCCTTGGTGTCGACGCTCTGGCGCCAGCGGGTCTTGGAGACGGTCCAGCGGGTGAGGTAGTCGCACGTCTCCTCCTCGATCGGGCGCCACTCGGCGATGTCCTTGTCGCTCTTGCTGCGGTTCGAGCGGGCGGTGACGGCGACCAGGTCGCGGGGCTCGTCCAGGTCGTTGGCGTAGGCCTGGCGCTCGGCCGCGCTCCAGGCCGAGGCCCCGCTGTCCCAGGCCTCGGCGAGCGGCACCACGTGGTCGACATCGAGGGCGGAGGCGTCGGTGACCACCACGCCGTCGTAGATCGAGTACCAGGCCCCGCCGGTCAGCGAGCAGCCGGGGCTGATCTGCGGCGCCTCGACGGCTTCGCGCAGGATGACCTCCTTCCTGGCGTTGCAGCCGTCCTTGTCGGCGTCGATCCAGTGCCTGAAGGCGGTCCGGACGTAGCCGGTGCGGTCCTCGTCGGCGACGGGCAGCGCCTCGATCGCCTCCAGTAGGGGCACGGTCAGCGTCTCGCCGGCGCGGTGTGCGGCGGTGGGGGCGGGGGCGGCCTGGGCCGGGACGGTGAGCAGGGCGAGGGCGGTGGCGGTCAGCGCGGTGGCGCAGCGGCGCCGCCAGTTCGTGGTGATCATGGTCTACGGCTAGCAGTCGGCTGAGGGGCGGTGGTGGTCCGTCGCCCGGCGGGCGGCGTGCCGCAGTCTGAAGGTTGACGAGCAGATTTTCGGCTCGGATGAGCGGCTGCCGCGGGGCCGGGTCCGTCCGCCGGCCGGGGAGGTGGCCGGGGCGGCGGTGGGTGATCAGGGTCCCGTGCGCGGCGGGGACGAGCTGTCGGCCGGCGATCGACTCGGTCAGGAAGTCGGAGCACGGAGAAGTGATGCCGCTCACATTCGCTACGCTTCGTGCTTAGTTGAATGCGGAAAGGAATGTCCGACTGGCCCGCCCAGGGCTGGAGTTGATGCACCCACCCGAATCGCCCATCACTGTGGGTTTCTATTTGTGATCTTAGGGTGAGATTGCTGTGGGCCGTATGCGTGAACGGGCAGGGTCATTTGGTTGTGTGGAGGTAGACCACAACGTTGCCTCGGCGTGCAGGACCTGACGCCGTATCCGACCGAAAGAGTCAGATGGACGTCCACCATGACACGGCCGCCGCCCTCGGGCGGCCTGTCCGCACCCGCGACCGCCGACGACCGGCACCCGGCGCCGCGGACGCCGCAGCGCTGTCCCGAGCGGGAGCGGCCCGATGAACGACGACACCTTCACCGGCAACGGGATAGGCCCCGCCGTGCACGAGCCCGTCGACCTCCCGCTCGACTTCGAGGCCTACTTCCTCGTCAAGAACAAGGGCTTCCGCCGCTACGCCGCCGAGATGCTCGGCGACCAGGCGGTCGGCGACGAGGTGGTGCGCGAGGTCTTCACCCACCTCGCCCTGCACTGGGACCAGGTCCTCGCCGGCCCCGACTTCGAAGCCCACACCTGGGACGTCCTCACCGGCGCCGTCATGTACCGGGTACACCGCCTGCGGCGGGAGAACGAGCTCGCCGCCCGCCTGCGCCAGGCCCGCCGCAAGCTCGACCAGATGCACCAGGCCCTCGCCCGCGTCGAAGGCGGCGCCGGCCTCTACGCCGCCCTCGCCGACCTGCCCGCCCGCCAGTGCGACACCTTCATCCTGCGCACCACCATGGGCTACACCGCCGAGTACACCGCCCAGATCCTCGGCATCCACCCCCGCACCGTCGACTACCACCACCGCCGCGCGCTCACCGGCCTCGAACGCCTGCTGACCGACCGCCACGTCCTGCGCCGCACCGCCGCCGTCCCCGGCCCCCGCCGCGAAGGAGCCGACCGATGAACCCCGAACACCTCCTCCACGACCTCATCCCCACCCCCACCGCACCCGCCGGCACCACCGAGCCGGACGACACCTTCGACGTCCCCGCCGAGCTGCGCCGCATCTCCGCCGACGTCGCCCGGATCCGCCGCGGCCAGCAGCCGCCGCCGGGCTGGTGGGCCGAGCAGCAGCAGGCCCGCCAGTGCCTGGAGGCGGTGGTCGCCACCGAGCTCAGCACCACGCCCCTCGCCCGGATCGCCGACCTGGCCGCGCTCGCCGACCTCGCGGACCTGGTCGAGCAGCCGGCCGCAACGGGCTCCGGTCGCCGGCGCCCGCGCCACCGGGGCCGGGTCGAGGACATCACCCAGGAGATCGAGGGCTTCCGCCTCTTCGGCTGCGTCCTCTACCTGGCCGGGCACCCAGTCAGCGCGGAGTTCTGGTGGAAGATCGGCGCCGGCGCCCGCGACCGCACCTCCGCCTGGTGCCTGTACCTCCACCACCTCGGCCGCGGGGAGATCGGCGAGGCCCGGTTGTGGTTCGAGCAGTCCGTCCAGGCCGCCGAAGGCCTCGCCCCCGGCGTCCCCGCCCCCGCGGTCCCCGACATGCCCGACTACTTCCGCACCGCCCCCATCGCCATGGACACCCGCACCGCCGCGGCCGCCGCCCCCGTCGGCGCGCTCGCCCGCGAGGTCGACCGGCTGGTGATGCACACCGGCGACGACACCGACGGCCTGGTCTCCTGCCCCGACCGCCGCCTGGCCGACCGCCTCGAGGAGTACGCCGGCCTGAGCTGACAACCCCGCTGGTCCGGCACGCCCCCGCGCCGGACCAGCGACGGAGCCGCCCATTATCAGGACCGATTTTCGGCGCCTGATCCTGAGGGAAGCCCCAGGCCGTACACGTTTCTCGCGCCCGGGTCCTGTCCAGTGGACTCCGCGCGCCTCGAAGGGGTGAAGGACGACTCCTCTCCCGAAGGAGGGCGCGATGACGCCCGTACTCCAGTTCCTCACCGAAGCCCTCACCGACCCCGCCGGCCCCCAGGCCGACTACCTCGCCGCCCTCGCCCGCAACCTCGGCCTCACCGCCACCGGCGCGGCGAACACCGTCCTCGCCGTCCGCGCGCTGCGCGACCGCGGGACCCGGAAGGGCGGGCCCCGCCGCGGTTCGGACCCGGTTCCGCCGAAGGCCGACGCCGAGTAGGCGCGGCGCGCGAAGGTGGGGCCCGGCGACCGGGAAGGATCTCCGGGCCCCACCGTGGTGGGCCGGTCAGTTGCCGTGGGGGTGTGCCGGAGCGGGGATGGTGGCCTCGCACTGGGTCGTTGCCCAGATCCTGCCGGCGGGCGGGACGGGGACGGCAGGCGCCCGTCTATCCGGACGCCGGGGCCTGCTCGCGCCGGTAGGGGCCAGCGGGGCGGCGCTGATCGCTCAGGGACCGCTGGAGGGGGCTGCCGGGGCGGGTGAAGACCACCTCGTCGCAATGGGCGAACTGGCGGTTGTTCAGCCCGCGGACCATCCGCGCGGGGGCTTGGAGGTACCCGGACTCGCTGCCGATCGCGGCGACGTGCCTGGGCCCGATCGGCAGGAACAGGCAGTTGGCCTGCGCCAGCGGGACCCCGGACTCGTCGGGCACGTCCCCGCGGTGGAGGTGCCGCACGGTGAGGGTGGCCGCGTCGCTGATCAGGAACTCGTCCTGCGGCCGCTGCGGGGTGATGATCTGCACCGACCCGGTGGACACCCAGCTGCGGGTGAACGCGAACAGCTGCTCCGCAGCCACGCGGAACAGCTGGTCGTCGTCGGGCAGGTCGCCGGTGTGCCCGAGACGGGCGAACGCCAGGTCCAGCTCGGGGCGGTGCTGCTCGAGCCAGTGCCGGAAGTGGCGGTGCTGGCGGTTGGTCCGGACGTGGTGCAGCGCCACCAGGTCGGCGACGGCCTCCACCAGGTCGGGGTGGTGGAACACGATCCCGGCCGCGATCGCCGCCCGAATTTTGGGGATCCTTCGCTCGGTCCTTTCCCACAGCTGTTCCAGGGAGCCCGAGCCGAATACCACCCAGTCGGTCCTGAAACCCACGTTGCGGGCACCTTGCAGGCTGAGCTGGTGGACGGATCCGTCCTCGCCGATCCGGTACGGCTGGAGGGAGCGCCGAGTGCCCCTCGGCTCCTGGACGGCCCAGCCGTCCAGGAGCACCCGGGCGACCATGTGCTGCCGGTGGACGGGGTTGGCGGCGATGGCCTTCAGCTCGGCGATGCGCCGCAGGAAGTCGGCGGCCACGCGATCGGCATCGAAGTGGAAGGCCGCCGGGTCTCCGGCGGCGGACGGGTCACGCGGGGGAGGGACTACCTCTGGCATGTCCACAGAATGCCATTTCTGACAGGTTGGCAGGAAATGGATTAGATCGGCCCACCCTCGCCCTGTACACCGAACGGGTGAGGCCTGTCCGAGGCGCCTGCGACCGTGGCGGAGGGGGAGTGGATCCCGTCCTGGAGGCAGCGTGGACTACCAGAAGATGTCAGCCGAGGCGAAGGCCACGTTCCTGGCGAAGCACCCGCGGTGCGGGTTGTGCGCCAGGCCGTCAGTGCAGATCGACCACGACCACGTCTCGCACGAGGTGCGCGGCGCGCTGTGCCGGCGCTGCAACTCCCGGCTCGGCTCGCTGGAGGCGGCGCTGCGCCTGCCGTCGGGGACGTTCCAGAGCCTGGCGGGGGACCTGCACCGGGCGCTGTGGCGCGCCGGGGCCGTGGAGCTGGAGAAGTACGCCGAGGACTTCGCCTATCTCGGGCTGACGGCCGAGGATTACGAGCGGCGGCTGCGGGCGGTGCACGAGCGGCTGGTGCTGCCGTACGTGTACTGGGCGCCGGTGACGCGGGAGGCGACGATCCGCACGCGGGAGTGGACGAAGATCGGGCCGCTGTGCGACGACGAGGAGGCCGAGCGGCACCGGACGCGGCTGGTGGCCGGCCCCGCGCCGCGGTGGGTGTGGGTGACGCGCGAGCCCGACGACGGGGGCAACAGCCCCGTGCCCCGCGCCCTGGTCGTGGTCGCCGATTCCACCGAGGGCGCCCGGGAGCTCCACCAGCAGCTGCGCGGCCCCGTCGACATGAGCCGCCATGAGGCCAGGGACCGTGCCTTCGCCGAGTTGGTGGTCCCGGTGCTGCTGAGCCGGCCGCTGACAGCGGAGCAGTTCCGCGGCGCGCACTGGCTCGAGCGCGAGGAGCTGCCGACGACGGAGAAAGAGCTGCGAGAGCTTTTGCTGCGCTACGGCTACATGGCCGGCTGGCTCGACCTGGCGGTACGGATCGTGCTGGAAGACCTCGCGGGGGCACTGCCGTCTGCGGCGTGGGCGGTTCCGAGCCGGGCGCGGTGGCACTGGCTGGAGCTGTTCGCGCACTGGCGGGATCAGCGAGCACCCATCTGAAAATCATATTCAGCAAGGGTTAAATTAGTGGGTCAACTTAATTGGGTAATTGAGATGGCTAATGATGTGTTAGGTTGGTCCTGGAGGTGAGGCTTCATGCCCACGCAGGACGAGTTGTTCGCAGCGGTGGACGCGCTGCTGGCCGGGGAGGAGCCCGGGCCGCAGCTGCCGGAGCCCGCTGAGCGTGCGCGCCTTCGGGAGGCCGCCGGGGTGACCCAGGCGCAGCTGGCGAAGGTGCTGCAGTCGACCGTGCAGACGGTGAAGAACTACGAGAACGGCCGCTCGACCCCGAAGCCGCCGCGCCTGGAGGCGTACGTCAGGCTGTTGGAGGGCTGGGCGGCGAAGTACCCGGCCCCGGAGAGCGTCCCGGCCGCCTCGACGGTCGACCAGGTGCCGGCCGCGTTCGCTCCGGCGCCGGTGGAGAGCGCGCCGGAGCCGGCTGCCGACGCGGCCGACGCGCTGGTGGAGACCGCCCAGGCGGCCCCGCAGGCGCCGTCCGTCCCAGCGGCCCGGCCTGCCGCGGCGCGTGCGGGCGGGCCGGTGCTGCGCCGTGCGGCGCGGCCGGCGCCGTACTTCGACGGTCAGTTCCCGAACGGGCCGTTGGTGGTGCTGGACGGGGACGGCACCGCTTACGGGGTCGGCGGGCTGCTGCTGGAGTGCCCGGCGACCACGCTGGCGCAGCTCGTGACCTGGGCGCTGGCCGAGTCCGGGCTGGGCACGGCGCGGTTGCACCGCAACGGCCGGGACGGCGACCCGCTGATCGTGCTGACCGCCGAGGCGGCCGAGAAGTTCGGTCTGCCGGCCACGCTGGACGACGACCCGGCGACCCGGCGCTCGCAGCGGCTGCCGGAGGACCACAAGGTGGTCAAGGCGCTGGCCCGCTCGAAGTGGCAGCTCACCCGCCGGGGCTTCGGCCCGTGGGCGCGGATCTACAAGCCGGTCAAGGACGGGCGCCGGCAGTGCGTGCAGCTCGCCATCCTGCCGTGGCGGGCCCTGGACACCCGGGCCTGGGGCAACGCCGACCAGCTCCCGGCGCCGGACCTGGCCCGCGTCCTCGGGATCTACGCCCAGAGGGTCATCACCCCGCGCGGCTCCACCGCCACCTGCGGCCTGGAGCTGATGACCGCGCTGCGCCCGCCCACGAGGGCGGTGCGCGACGAGGCGACGGGCGGGTGGGTGTCCGCGCCGAACCCGGGCGCGCTGACCGAGGTCTACGAGGCGGCGCCGCCGGAGGTCCTGACGGAGCACCCGGCCGCGCAGGGCTGGGAGGGCGGGTTCCTGGACGAGGAGTCGTACCAGTGGATCCGCCCGGTTGAGACGCTCTCCGAGGCGGAGATGGTGGAGCCGTTCGCGGTTGGAATCGACATCAACACCGCCTACCTCGCGGCCGCCGCCCGCCTGTCGGTCGGCCTGTCCGGCCCCGTCCACGTCCAGCGGCCGGCCTTCGACAAGAAGGTCCCGGGCTCCTGGTTCGTCGACCTGTCCCACATCCCGACCGACCCGCGCCTGCCCTCCCCGTTCACCCCGACCGGCAAGCCCCCCGAGGGCCCGGCCTGGTACACCACCGCCACGGTCGCCTACGCGGTCGAGCTCGGCTACGACGTCCAGCCGGTCGAGGCCTACCTGCGCGCGAAGGCCGGCGCCTACCTGGACCCGTGGCACGACCGGCTGCGCGAGGCCTACGTGACCACCATGGCCGAGGCTGGCATCCCCGTCGACAAGGACGCCGACGAGCGCCAGTTCCTCGCCGCGATGACCGCCCACCGCCTCCTCAAAAGCGCGGGCACCGACCTGGACGCGCTGCGCACCGCGCTGGCCGCCGAGGGTCTGGGGCACCTGGCGGAGCTGGGCGACGACCAGCTCGCCTCGGCCGCGTGGCGTCACCACCAGATCGCCATGGTGCTGTCCGCGGTGAAGTCGACGGTGAAGTTCGGGATCGGCAAGCTGCGCGAGCGCCCGCAGGGCCTGACCTACAGGTCCGGTGAGCCGTGGTCGGCGCTGGAGCGGCCGACCTGGCGTCCGGACATCCGGGCGGCGGTCATCGCCAAGGCGAGGGTGAACATGCACCGCAAGATGGCCAACGTGGCGAAGGCGAACGGCCGCTACCCGCTCGGTGTGAACAACGACTGCGTCGTCTACGCCTCCCCCGGTGCCTCGCCGCTGGACTTCCTGCCGCTCACCGGCGCCGGCCGGGTGCTGCCCGGCACGTTCCGCCTCGGTGCCACCCCGGGCCTGTCCAAGGTCGAGGGCGTGCAGCAGATGCTGACCGTCGTCGACTGGCTCGAGCGTGACCAGCCCGTCAACCCGGCCCGCCACATCAAGGGCTACGACGCCAACGCCGTCGACGGGAAGTAGGGGAAGGCCGTGGAGGAGATCACCGACGCCATCGACCGGGCCGCGCCCGAGCACTTCACCCAGGCTCTGCCGAAGTCCGCGCAGGCCCAGATGCGGGCCCTGGTCAAGGCCGCCAAGGGCGACAAGAAGGCCGTCGCGGAGCGCCTGGGCGTCGACCCGAACACCGTGCGCCGCTACCTCAAGGGCGAGCGCAAGCACCCGCGCGCCGCGCTGCGCGAGGCCCTGCTACGCGAGCTGAAGAAGGTCTGGCAGCCCGGCATCCGCCGCCAGGCCCGCAAGAAGGCCGCCACCAGCACCGGCATCACGGTGGAGGTGTGGGCGTACTTCGGCTACACCGCCCCTGTCGGCACCACCGACGAGCCGAGGCTTCGGCACCTGACCGTCCACCTCCCCCCGGAGTACGCCGACCGCCTCTTCGCCGCCCAGGACGAAGGCGCCAGCGACCAACGGATGCGCGACATCATGGCCGAAGGGTTCCAGGAAATCTATTTTCAGAACGGCGGATCACGCGCCGAAAACCTGGAAGTCGAATTCACCGGAATCCAGGCGATCGACGTTTCCTACTGACCAGGATGGAGAAAGCCACCATGCACCACACCGTCACCGGCACCGACATCAACAGCGTGCACCTCGCGACCGCCCGCCAGCGGCCCGACGAGCGCCAGGCCGCCGACCTCGAGCACATCCGCACCTACTACGCGCTGGAGAGCCGCCTCGGCATCCGCGTCGACCTCGGCGGCCGCATCCGCCACGACGGCCGTGCGGGCACCATCGTGGACACCGCCGGGCAGCGGCTGAAGGTGCTGCTCGACGGCGACCAGATGCCGAGCGTCTGCCGCGTCACCTCGCAGATGGCGTACGAGACGCCCACCGGGTGGATCACCGCCACGCCCGTCCCGGACCCGTGGGCCGCCGCCCCGACGGCCTGAACGGGGCCGTGGTGAACGCCCGAGAGCGCCTCGAAGCGATGGTCCGCACCGACCGCGGCAACATGACCGTCTGGTCCCCGCAGGAACTTTGCGAGGCCCTGGACGCCTACGCCGACGAAGTCCGGGCCGACGCCGCCGGATCGCCGGCCGTCCCGGCCGACGCCGACGGGGACACCAAGCGCCTGGCCGGCCTCGCCGCGCACGGACTGCGCCGCGCCCTGGCCGCCGGCGGCGAGGTCGCCCTGCCACCCGCCGAGGAGCTGGCCGCCCTGGTCGCCGAGTTCGACCGGATGCGGGCGGTGGTCGCCGCGTCGTGGAGGCAGGCCGCCGTACAGCTGGCGGCCGTCCCGCACCAGCCGACCGCGCTGACCGGCCCGTACTGGTACGGCCAGGGCTGGGACGACGCGGTCCACCACCTGCACGACATGGCCGACGGCATGGAACCGCGCGGCCGGTAGGAGAAGCACGCGGGCCCGTTCCCGGCATTGGAGCTGCCGGGAACGGGCCCACCCCGTTCACCGTGGGTTGATCAATCTTCGGCCTCTACCTCGTCGGTGGAGGCTTCGATGCCGTCCGACTCGTCCTCGACCTGGTCCATATCCTCATCGTGCGTCCGGCCGTGGAGAGCAGGGAAGCCTGTGGCCAGCGTGTAGGTGGGCAGGGTGGAGGCGATGTCAATCCGGGGCCGCAGGTGGTCGGCCAGTTGCCGCCAAGGGGCGTTCATGCCCTCGATCAGCCCGCTAACGTCGGGTACCAAGACAGCGTGCATGGCTTCGACCACCCCACTGAAGTCGGGTAGCAAGTTGGCATGCATGGCTTCACGCAACGGGGACATGTGGGCTGCAAGCGAAGCCTGAGCTTCTGCAACCTCCTTGAGACCCGCGAGGGCGTTGCCCAGACGGACTGAGGCGGCGACGTCCAGCCGGTCCACAGCCTCAGAGGTTTCGAGAGCCGTCCCGCCGCGCGCTGTCTGGGAGGCGGCGAACTCCGCAAGGACCTTCACACGAAGGGCCGCGAGGGCCTCGACGGTGGACTTGTCCCGCATGTCGGGAGCGGTCGGGTCGCTGGCGAGCAGCAGTGTCGGCTCCTCTTCCTCCGCTTCGCCGTGGACAGGGAACAAGAGCTTGATCTTCCACACACATGAGACACCCTTGATCCTGCCGCCAACAGTCGTGGCCAGACCGTTCAACAGCCAGGTCGGCTCGGCGGTGCACCAGACCTGGTCCCCGATGCGGTGGCCCACGGCCTTCTCCACGTTCAGCAACGCGGCGCTCGGCGGAGCGATCCAACCCGTCCAGTCCAAGGTGCCGCCTGCCGAATCGATGCCGGGAAAGCCCAGTACGGCACGGTGGGCGAGCGCGAGCTTGCCGATCTCCGGAGGCACAGCCTCCGAGGCCAGGTACCGCTGCACCTCGGCTGCGGCGGAGCCGTTGTCGACCGGCTCGGTGAAGGCCGTCACCACTGCGTCGAAGTCCTTCAGCCGCTTCAATCGCCCGGCGTTCTCGCCAATGTCCTGATCCATCGGGTAGCGCAGGGTCACGCCGTCCCCGAAGTCCTTGGTGTTGGCGGTGACGAAGTAGACATCGTCACCCGGGTTCTGCTGAAGGTAATCGATGATGGTGAACCAGATAGCGGCATCCCGACCACCCTCCGGCGGTTCGGCATCCCTCTTGGCCGGCGGCAGCGCGAGCGCTTCCCGAGCGAGCGCCTTCAGCGCGGCCTCCCCCGACGTGGGCACTACCTCGAACAGCTCCGAGTACGCTTCGCGCCAGTAGACCTGGCACTCCTCCAGCTCCAACTCTGGCTCCTCGAGGCCGACAGCCGGGCTCCACGGCATACCCCGCCGCAACTTGTTGAGTTCGGAGACCGTCTTCACCCGTTGCGCCATGTACTGCTTCGCCTGGTGCGCAACCAACTCCTCCAGCACCATCCCGGGGACGCCGACCCTTTGGCCCGAGCGGCGCAGGGCACGCACGATGTCCGTCCGGGGATTGCGCAGGTCAACCTGGTTGATGGCGTTCGTGTCGAACAGGATGATCACGGGCGTCCTCTCGCGCTCTAACTGGCAGACATCATCCTCCGCCTCGATCACCCGTGCGATGGCTTTGTGGATCCCGGGCCCGCAGGCGGTGGAGCCGTCGTCGGCCCGGACGGTGTGGGCGGCCAGCTCTGGGCACGGCGCACCGGCCCGGCTCGACGACGTCCTGGTTCTCCGGCGCGTACAGCGCGATAGCGGTCGCACCGGGATTCTCCCCGGACCTCGCCCCGCTGCGCCGGAACATTCCAAGTTGCCCTGTTTAATGACAGTTTGTTCTCGGAATCGCGGAACTCTGTCCACAGGCGAACCGCTTCACGCTGCTCGGGTGCTAGACGACATAAACGAAGACATAGACGGCATAAGCGCCGAAACCGCAGGCGGGCGAGAGAAGCGCGGAACGATCGCGGACGGCCTGGAGCGCGCCGAGCGCGCCCAGTTCACCGAGCCGATCCCGGCCTCCACCCAGGGGCGGGTCGGGTTCCTGCTCGGGAAGCTGACGGGCGGCACGAAGGCCCTGGCGGCCCGCCTGGGCGTCTCCCAGCGCACCGTGCAGCGCTACCGCGCCGGAACCGTCACCCGGCCGCGTGCGGCCGCCCAGGAGGCGCTGGAGGACGAGACCTGCGAGCACTGGCAGCAGGACGTGCGGGCCGAGGCCCGGCAGCGCGCGGCCGGCACCGGGTTCACGATCAGCACCCGCGCGGTGTTCGGCTTCGACGCCGGGGCCGGCACCAGCGACTCACCGCGCCCACGCCTGCTCACCCAGCGCATCTCCGGCACCCACGCGGCCGCCATCATCGCAGCCCGCGAAGCCGGCGCCACCGACGACCAGCTCACCGACATGGTCGGCGAAGCCCTCGCCGACGCCTACTTCCGCAACGAAGGCAACCGCACCGCCAACCTCAAGGTCCGCCTCCGGGACATCGAGTACATCGACATGTCCTTCTGACCCCGCCCGCGACCAGCACCGACACCGAGGACCACGCCATGACCCAGCACCACCACTGCGGGCACAGCCACCACGACCACGACTTGGACGAGCAACTGCACCAGCGTTTCCATCACCTCCAGCACCACCACCGCCACGGCGCCCTGGACGCCACCCTGGACCCGACCCAGGCCGACGAGATGGTCCTCGACCGCCTCGCCGACCGCATCCCGGGCGTCCGGACCACCGAGGACTACCTGGCGATCGAGGCCTGGCTCGCCGCTGCCTACACCGACCGCCGCGGCTGCTACGCCAACCCCCACACCCACGTGCTCTCCGAACTGCCCACCATGGTCCGCGAACGGGCCGCCTGGCTCTACCCCTGCCCCATCGCCGACGGCCTCCCGGACTGCCCGCAACCCTGCGTCGGCGCCGACCACCGCGCCCAGGCCGCCTTCGACCTCTCGCTGCTCCTCGAACGCGACCGCTGGGACTCCTACTGCCAGGCCAGGGGCTGACCGCCCATGAACAACGACGCCATCGCGCCCGGAACCGAGCACCGCGACCAGGTGCTCCGCCTGATCGGCGAAGGCCGGCTCTACGACCTCACTCCGGCCAGGCCGACGAGGACCTCGTGGACGGCGTCGGGCGCCATGCCGAACCCGCCATCCGCGCACTCGGTTCGTTCTCCGCTGCGGAGAACGATCAACCCGGTGATAGCGACGTGGGCGGCACATCCACGCTGACCTGTGGCTTTCCCCTCATGGGGAACGATGTACGCGACCTGCGGTTCGTTCTGCCGGAGCAGAACGAACCGGTACCCCCCAGTGCTACCCGCGTGCCAGTGCCTACCGCCCTGACCTGCGGCTTTCCCCTCCAGGGGAACGATGTACACGGGCCGCACCCACCCACGGGCCGGACGACAACGAGATGTTGTGTCCCCCAGGGGGGACACAACACGCGCGAAACGTCGGCCATACCGACGTATCTGTCAGCCCGACTGACATACTGCTGCCGCACGAGATCAACCAGGAGAGGAGCAGCACGTGGCCCCCGAGCCCAAGGAGGGCCGGCCGCCGATCGCCAAGCGCGCAACGCGACCGCTGCCACCGGCCGACGACGCCATCCAGGCGTGGAGCAGGCCCCTGGCCCCCGTGAAGGACCTGGACGAAGTCGCCCGCCGCTACCCCGGCCGGAAGCTCACCCTCGACGGCGAGCGCAACCAGTTGGAGTTCTACGGCACCCCGGACCGCCCCAACGCCTTCGCCATGGACTCGCTGGAGTTCTTCTTCCTGATCGCGCAGTACTTCCGCGAAGCCCTGCCGCTGCGCCTGATCCTGCTGCTGATCGCCTGCCAACGCGCCGGCGGCCGCATCCACCTCACCCAGGAGGAGATGGCCACCGTCCTCGACGTCTCCCGCACGAAGGCCACCGAGGCCTTGCAGGAGATCATGGGCCATGGCATCGCCTTCAAGGTGAAGCGTGGCGTCTACCAGTTCAACCCACCCTTCTCCTACCGGGCGGCCGAGTTCATCCCAGGAACCGAGACCGCCGGCGGCAAGCCCGAGTACATTCGCGTGGAGCAGCACGAGACCCTCACCACCATCCGCAAGGACGCGACCCTGCCGGAGCTGGTGCGGTACCCGTCGCTCGAGCACATGCGCAAGGCCATCGAGGACCTGCGCAAGAAGCGCTCGGAGCAGCGCGCCAAGCGCCGCCTCGAACGCGAGGCCCGCCAAGAGGAAGGAATGCTGCAGTGAGCCAACTCCGATTCGCCGCAGTCAACGCCGACGGCCTCCTGGCCGACCTCGACCTCCCCCCGGCCGCCTACCGCGCCCTCCTCAAGCTCCGCGCCCTCAGCGAGGCCGGCGGCCGCATCGACATCGACCAAGCCAGCGTCGGCGAACTCCTCGGCCTCAGCCGGCCCAGCGCCAACGCCGCGCTGCGCACCTTGGAGCTGGCCAAGCTCGTCAAGAAGGTCCGCAACGGCATCTACCAGATCAATGCCATGCTGGCCGGGTACAACGCCCTGGAGGACGCCGTCGCGGCCGTCGCGGCGATGCCGAAGGAGGACCGGTTGGACGCCCCGGACTTCGTCGCCTCCTACCACCGCGCCGTTGCCAACTACCAAGACCAGCTCGCCCAGCAGCGCAAGAAGCGCGCGGCCCAGGCGGCCGCCAAGAAGGCCGCCGCGGCCAAGCGTCGCGGCACCCTTCACGCCGTCGGCTAGCAGCCCAGCCCGAGGCCCGCCCACCGGATCCACCGGTCGGCGGGCCTCGCTGTATGCCCGGCCCGGCACCCGCCCGATCACCGCTGAAGCACCGCACCCTGCGTCAAAATGTCAGCCAGGCCGACCTTTTGACGCAATTACTGTCAGTCACACCGACATTTTCCGGGCGATCTGCACCCCCAGTCGAGACACACCGAAGGCGATCTGTCCCGACTCAGGGGACAGACCATTGAACCGACACCTATGCTGACCAGGGCAAATGCAGCATCTCCCCCCTCTAAGGTGTCGCGGGCCAGCGCGACGGGGCTGCGGCACTTGCCACAACATCGGCCCTCCGGGCCGATCCGGCAGTGCCGCGCCCGCTTCGCTGCGCCCGGCCGGACTGCGGGAGGAATGCCCTGCCGCCGGACGTGCCTGGCTTCCAGCCGCGCGGAAGCCCCGGCAGGGGCTCCTCCGGACCCCCGCCCCCGCCGGATCCGGCACGGGCGCTGGCCGCCACGCACACGCCGACGGAAGTGCAGCCCGGCGCACCGGCCCAACATTTCGACGGTGACCCATTGAATCCAGACGTCGTTCCACCAGCCATTTTCTCCACCTCCCCGCCTACCACCACCCGGATTCGCTGTCTGGAGCAAACCGCCCCAATCCCTATCCTCAAATGGAGGCGGCTTACCAGTCCTGAATCTACACAGTGCATCATCACGATGCACTAGGCTTGTCCAAGGTTCCCACTCCGGAGTGATGCGCAATGCTATTCGGGCATGAACCCGCACTTCCGGTGGTATGCTTCTCTCATGGTGTCGGTTTCGGAGTGGATGGTGTCGGGCGTTCAGGGTGGGCGGAGCGAAGCGGAGTCCACCGGGCTCGACGAGGGGCGCCGGCCTTGACCGGGCGTGAGGTCACGGGGCGTGATAGACCGGGGATAGCTCGGAATTCCTGGGCCTACACAGTGCCGCACGCGATGCACCCGCCCCTCTCAGCCAGCCATCGGATTCCCGCTTGCGGGAATCCCGGATACCCCGCGAAGCGGGGTATCCGACCGCTTTAGAATTCCG
>NZ_JBIBVJ010000037.1:0-19972 GCF_043080305.1 Kitasatospora sp. NPDC015120
AGCGTCAGAGAATCCTGCCGAATTACCTGTGCGGCCCCAGCCTAGGACCAGGTGGTCATATTGGAAAGGGGTCAAGATTCCGACTGAAATTCGGGCGCTGGTCGTGCTGAGGAGACGCCGCGGGCGTCCAGGTGCCTAGGCACGGCACCGGTGAGTTTGACGGGCGTCAAACTCACCGGTGGGCCGGAAAACTCACCGTCGCAGGTCAGGGGACATCGCCGGTGGCGGAGACCTGGGGTTGTAGCCGCGGGTGCCTCCGGGAGCGGTTTCGGCTCGCGGGAAGGGGTCAGGGCCTCTCCCGCTCTACGGGCTCTACCGCTCTACGTCCCTGGTAGGAGCGCTGCTCGGGCGCTACAGCGCCTCTACGGCCGCTCTACGGTGTGGCCGGGCCTCGGGCGCTGTAGAGCGTCTGTAGCGGCGCCGTAGCGCCCGCCACTACGACGGCGGCCGGCACCAGCCGGACGCGATGGAAGAGGCACAGCGCAGCGACCCGTCCGAGACCGACCAGCCCAGCCACTCCCCTTTCACAGGCCAGGCCCAGGAGGTATGTCGGGCCGGTGAGAATCGCCGGGCAGCGCTCTGACCAGGAGCGATGCCCGGACCGGCCGGAACCGGCTGACCGCTGTACGCGTAGCCGTACGCGTAGCCGTAGGCCCGGCCGAGCCCTTACCCGAACGCGCACCCAAACGGGCGGGCCGGGCGGGCCCCGCCCGGCCCGCCAGGGCCCCGGCCGCCAGGCCGCCGACGACCGGGCGCCGCAGGCCTGCCCGGCCCGCACGACGCAACCGGCCACCCCCCACCACCACAGAGAGGAGAAGGGGCGCGGAGAAAGGGTTGTCAGAATTTCCGGGCACCTTGAAAGGTCTATTGACCTGCGGAGATGCCTGTCATCGCTGGGGGCGGGGGTGTCGGCGTCAGGAGTCACGTCAGGACCTTGGAGGCAGGCCCGGGCCCGGTCCGGCCAGGCGGGGAGGGGGAGCGGGCCGGCCCGCTCTCCTCCCCGCCCTCGCCTCGCCCTCATGGCCGTGGCCCGGTCGGCCCCCGGCCCGGTAGGGGCAGGATGAAAAGCGCAGCGTAGCGTCTCGCGTCCGATGTATGCACCCTTCCCCATTCTGTTGATAAGGGCGGGGGCGCGCAGTAGTAAGTCGGCACGGGAGCGGCGATCTAACCGGGTCTGGTCTGCGGGTTTTCTCCCAGTTTGATTTTGTCTGGCTCTCTAGTCGAAACCAGAAAGGGAACCAGTTACGAAACTGGATGCGCAACCAGAAAGGAAGTCAGAAAACGAAAATTCTGGGTTGGTCATGTGCAGCGGTGTTCGGGGCGGCCGTCCGGTGGGTTGCGTTGGTCGTCGGCCCCGGTGCTGCGCGCGGGGCGTTCGGTCGGTGCTCGGCTGTTCCGCGGGGGATGTGGCCGGGGCGGGGCGCTGTCCGGGCAGCGGCGGGGAGGGGGTCAGACCTGCGGTGGACCGCTGGGCAAGCCGTCGGGGGACCCGCGGCGAACCTGCTGGGCTCGATGGGGCGGGCGCAGGCTCCGGGCCGCTGCTGGCGTCCCTGCGGACGGCCTGGGGCGGAACCAGTCGGCGCAGGACGGTGTCGCCGGAGGCGGAGTTCGGCGGCGCGAGGCGGACGGATTCTAGGGGAATTCGGGGTGGGGTGGCGGGCGGTGGGCGACACCGCCCGCCGGCGGGCTTCAGGTGAGGCGCTTGAGGAGAGCGCGGCGGGTCCGGTCGTCCTCGCGGGCCAGGCGCAGCAGTTCGCGCAGGGCCTCGGATTTGTCGAGGCGGGTGCGGCGGGCGTCGTCGCGCAGGCCGAGCAGCCAGAGGTCGATCTCGGTGGCTTCGTCGGGGTCGACGCGGACGGTGAGGGCGACGGCGTCGGCCGCGGCGGGGGCGGGCCGGCGGCCGCCGCGCGAGCGCCTGGAGCGGGCGGTCGGGGCGGAGGCGGAGGTCGTTTCGGGGGTGGCGTCGTGGGGCCGTGGCGTCACGGCGTCGTGGTCGCCTGCGGCCGGTTCGCTGGCCTGGGGCTCTGCCGGGGCGGGCGTGGTGGTCTCGGCCTTCTTGCGGGCGTTGGCGAGGCGGTTCCAGTCGTCTTGGAGTCCGCCCATGTCGGGGCCGGGGAGCGGGGTGCGGGCGGCGCTCACGCGTAGACCGCCTTCGCGAGGTCGCGGTACCAGCCGGCGACGTCGGAGGTGGGCGCGTGCTCCAGGACGGAGACGCGGGCGCGCCAGGCCTCGCGCACGGGGGTGCGCTTGCGGATCTCGGCGAGCACGGGCGGGGTGCCCAGGTCGCGGAACGCCTGGAGGGTGCTGGTGACGATCCGGCCGTCGCGCAGGTCGTAGCGGGAGGGGACCAGGCCGAGGATGTCGAGGTCGATGTCCATCTCGTTCGACAGGACGGCGATCTGGCGCAGCAGCAGGCGCAGCGCGCGGATGCTGGAGTCCTCGGCTTCGACGGGGACGACGACGCCGCCGCGGCGGCCGGGGCGGCGGCGGGCGGCCATGAGGGCGCAGTCGGTGATGACGCCGAGGGAGGGGGCGCAGTCGAGGAGGGCGACGTCGTAGTCGTCCTCCAGCTGCTCCAGCACCTTGGACAGGCGGCGTTCGCGGTTGTTCTTCATGTAGAGGCCGCGCTCCAGCAGGGCCATGTCGAGGTGGGTGGGCAGGACGTCGAGGCGGTCGCGGTGGTGGGCGACCATCTCGCGGGGGTCGCCGGTCCACTCGCCCAGGAGCCAGCCGCACAGGGTGCGGTCGTCGGGGGTCTCGGGGATGCCGAGGGCCTCGGAGAGGTGGCCCTGGGGGTCGAAGTCGACCAGCAGGACGCGGCGGCCCTCTTCGGCGAGGGCCGCTCCGAGGTTGACGGTCGTCGCGGTCTTCCCGACGCCGCCCTTCTGGTTGGCGATGGCGAAAATGTCCATGCGGTCACCCTAGGCGTGGCGCCGTGGTGCGGTGACGCCACGACACCACCACGGCGGACCGTTCCCGGCCCGGCGACGCCGCCCTCCCGTCATGCTGAGCACTGGCCGGGGTGGCTGTCGCGCTGTCGCGCCCGGCAGCCATCCCGCCCCCGCCCCCTGATCACAGCCGCCACCGGTGCGACAGCGCGACAGCCGGGCCGCCGGGCGGGACCAGCGTCACCTTGGTGGCCGCCCCGGGGGCGGCCACCAACGTTGGTGACCGCCTTGATGGCCCGTCCACCAACCTTGGTGGGTCAGGCCTTGGTGGGGCCGCTGGGCAGCATCCGGACGAACTCGGCGACCCAGACGCCGGCCTCGTCCTGGCCGAGCACCCGGTAGAGCATGCGGGTGCCGGGGCCGGTGATCAGCGGCAGCGCGCCGAGCGGGGGCGGGGGGCCCACCAGTTCCTTGCCGGCGAGCGGGCCGCCGTAGAGCTTCATCTCCGCCATCACAACCTCCAGCCGGAGGGCACACACGGCCCTCTCACCCCTTCCAGTCCGATCTCTGGGTGGCCGGGGACAGGAGCCGGCCGGATGCGAATTTCGCAGGAATTCGCATCCGGTATTCGCATCCGGCCGGGGCGCAGCGGGTCGGGGCGGCGGCCGTTGTGTGTCACATGTGGCACGGAATCGGGGCGCATGCCGGAGTGGCGTCGTGGCGTCATGGAGTCGTGACGCCGGGCAGGTACGGCGGCCGGGTGCGGGGGCGTCTGGGGGGCCTGGGAGGATCGGGTGGGCGGTGCGCCCGCACCCCATTGCCCGCGGGCGCGCCGCCTGGACCGCTGGGTAGAAGCCGCGGCTGTCCCACGCGTGGGACAGCCGCGCGCGGTCCCGGCCACCGGGGCGGCGGGGCGGGTCCGGTCGGTTCAGGGCCGTGTCGGGGGTGTCGGGGTGGGTTGGGCCCGGTGGCGGTCGAGGGCGTCGGCGAGGGTCTCGGCGAGGTAGCCGGCCCGGGCCGGGCCGGGGCCGAAGCGCATGGTTCCTTGGCCGGGCCGGTCGACGCCGACGGCGCGCAGCAGGGTGCCGAGGTCGATGCCCAGGCGTCGGCTGTCGGTTCCGAGGGCGGCGGCGAGGTCGGCGGCAAGCATCCGTCCGCCGGCGGCCTGCACGGCGTGGTGGGCGCGCACGAGGAGGGCGGGCGCCTGGTCGTCGGCGTCCGGGGTGTCCGGGGCGGGGCGGGGTGCGGGTGTCCGGGCGGCCGGGCGGGCGCCGTCGGCGGTGGTGTCGGCGAGCAGGGCGTAGACGGCCGCGACGTCGGCGAGGGCGACGGCGCTCTCGCGGCGGCCGTGGTCGAGCGCGGCCCGTGCCCGGCGGGCGAGGTCGCGGGCCCGGTCGGCGTGGGTCTGCGTCACGTGCGGCCCAACGCGGCCCGGCGTCGGCCGGTCACGGCCGCGACAGACTCCGGCCTGCCTCCCAGGGCCTCAAAGCCGTCCGGGGAGGGGGGTGGGCGGATCTGATCTGTTTGATCTGTATCCGCAGGTCAGCGCGGTGCGTGATCTGTGTCTGATCCGTTTCTGATCTGTCCCTGATCTGTGGCGGTGACGGATCAGCCGGCCCGCTCCACGGATCAGCTACAGATCAAAAACAGATCAGCGACGGATCGGCGGGCGGGCCGTTTCGCCTCGGGGCACAACCCGGGCCGGGCCCGGCGGCCTCCGCCTGGCGGGTTTCGCCCCGGGGCGAAACCCCGGGGTGTCGGTGGCGGCCTATCGGCCGCCGGGGTCCGCCAGGAGTCGGCGGCCGGGGGTGGCGGGCGGGGCCGGGGGCGCGTCGGCGCCGGGGCCGGCCTCGATGAGTTCGGCGGCCAGGCGGCGCAGCCCGGGGCGGGCGGGCGCGGGGTCGGGGTCGGTGATGTCGGGGCGGCGGTACAGCGGCCGGCGGTCGGCGGGGGGCGTGGTCACCGGCCCATGATCCACCACCGGGCGGAGGACGGCTCCAGGGCTGCGCTGGCGGCCGTTCCGGGGCGGGATGGACCGAGGGCCCGGGGACGGCGCGGGAGGCCGCCTGAGAGGCGTTCAGAGGCCCGTACGGGCGGGGATGGCGCGGGCGGGTGGTGTCGTGACGTCATGACGCCGGAACGCCGCCACGAGGGGGCCCGGTCCAACGACGCCGCGCCTCGGGGAACACGGGCCGGGCGGGCGGTGGTCCACCGGGCGGCTTCGCCGGACGGGCCCGCAGGGCGCTGCGGGATCCACAGCGCCCCGGCGGGGCGGCCAGCAGGGCGTCGCCGGGATTTTCCATGGAAAATCCGCCAGGCCACCGGGCGGCGGTGGCGGTGCCGCCGGGGCCGGGGCCCGCACCTTGTGAGGTGCCTTGTGGGCACCCGCAGATTCGGCCCGCCACGGCATCACAGCAGCTCAGACACCGTGCGGGGCCGCCCGGAAATTCCGACAACCTCTCCTTCTCCGGTCTTTGGGCAGTTGATCTGTTGGTCGTTCGCGGTTCGCGCCTGCGGCGTGCCGGTCTGTTTCGGTGCGCGTTCCGGGGCTGGGGAGGGGGTCGGCGGATCTGATCGGCTGGATTGGTTTTCGCAGGTCGGGATCGGTTTCCCGATCGGCTGCGGATCGGTGGGCGATCGGCGGGCCAGCCGATGGCGGGCCGATCGGAATCCGATCCGCGGCCGATCGCCGGCCGTTGGGAAGCCGATCCGCGGCCGATCGGGAACGGCCCGCTCGCCGGTCCGCCGGCGTCGCCCTCGCCGCCGGTCACCGCCCCGGCCCGGTGACCGGGCGTCACCGAATCGGGGGTCTCTCGCGTGCGCGCACCGTGCGCGCACGTTACGTGCCCGCGAGGGCCGGTCCGGGGGATTCGGTGAGCGCGTAGCGTCACCGGGCGACGATGCCCGGCCGACGGGCCGGACGTCCCCCCAGGACTGCGGGCTCCTCCTCCTGGCGGCGGCCGCCGAGGGCCGCGCCGCTCCGGCCGGGCCCGCGGCGGCCCGCGCCCGGCCCGCGCCGCCGCGCGGCTGATCTCCACGGGCCGTACGGGACACCCGGGGTGCACATCACCAGGACCCGCACCGGTCCGTGGAGAAGTAGTCGGCATCCTGACGGCGGGTTGTCCCGCGCGCTGAGCAGCGCGGATGCGGGACAACCGGCACTGTCCCGGCGCAACCTCCGAGGCAACGCCCGGCGCAACCCCCGGGACCACCTCCGGAGCAACGCCCGGGGCAACCCCCGGAGCAACCGCTGGCCCCAGGGCCGGGAGGCTGACCCGGGGCCGCGGCTACGCAGGGTGCGCCTCCTCGCGTGCGCGCACGTGTGCGCGCACCTCGGGAGCGGGAAACCACGCCGCGCGGCGGTTTCGTGAGCGCGAAGAGTCACCGGCCGTCGCACCGGGCCCGACCCTGCGGAGGGGGCTTCGGTCCGACCGGGCGGGCGACGACGTCGACCAGGACGTCGGGCTCGTGCTCCTCGCCACCCGACCCGGGGCGGGCCCGACGGCGGCCGGTCGGCCCCGGCCCGGCGCGGCCGGCACCGCCAGAGGCCGCCACCAAACCCAGCCCGCCGCAGGCGCCGGGCCGCGTGTTACGAAATCCGACTTGCGTTTTTACGGCTTGTTCCACCGCAGGTCAGGGCCTGTTTTTGACTCTGCGTCCGGTTCCTGGTCCAATGGTTGCGGACGGGACATTTGTGCCCTCCCTGAAGCCCTGCCACGTGCGGGGCTTTTTGCGTTCCAGCCCACAGCAACACACTCAAGGCCTCCGCCGGCGCGGGGGCCTTTCGTCGTCTCCGGAGGGGAAACCTTGGATGCTGCCGTCGTCATCGCACGCCTGCTGGTGGTGCTTGTTCTGGGCTCGATCGCCCTGCTGGCGGTCCTGATCGCGTACATCGTGCGGGTGTGCGTGGCCCGGACGCGGGCCCAGGACATGCCCGACATGGTCGGGCGGTTCACCGTACTGATCGGCGCGGTGGAACGGTTCACGCCCCGCCACCAGGGGGTGCGCGAGCTCGCCGCGCCGCTGCGCGGCCTTCGGCCCGGCCAGCAGAACAGCGCCACCGCACCGATGCCCGGCCCACAAACCGCCCCGGTCATCCCCGGCCAGATCGTCGAGCCCTCACACTCCACGGCACCCACCGGCGCCACCCAGTGACGCGCCGTTCGGTCCCCAGCGACCCCACCGCCCGCACCGCCACCACCAACGCGCTCGTCATCAGCCCAGGGGAGAAGAGAGTCATCGGTGTCCTCATCTCCCTCGTCGCCACCAGGGACCTCTCGGATGCCGAGGTCAGGCGGCAGGTCGGCAAGTCCTGGTCTGCCCTACGCCATGAGTGGTCCGACATAGTCTGGGAGTGGTGGGAGTCAGAACGGCCTGTGTTCATGGAGCTGGCCGACGGCCTCCCACCCGATCTGAAGTTAGCCGTGCAGATGGTCGAGCAGACGTTGTTCCGCCCCTGCGAGCGGTGTCAGCAGCCGAAGGTGCCTCTGCAGAGCCGGCGCGGTGGTCGGCCGCGGCGCTTCTGCTCGAACGCCTGCCGGCAAGCGGCTCACCGCACACGTGTCGCCACGGCGCGGCCGGCACCGCCGGACGCCGCCTCCGGAGCCAGCCCGCCCCAGGCGCCCGGGCCCGCGACGACCGCCCACCAACCCACCCACCACCAGGCAAAGAGGGCTCAGGAGAGGGACGTCGGAAATCCCGACCCTTGGTGAACGGCATCTGACCTGCGGAAACGCGGTAGGGGCGCCAGCGGGGGGAGGCCCGCGTCAGGAGCCGCGTCAGGACCTGGGCGAGGAGCTACGTCAGGACCTGTGTCAGGACCCACGTACGACAGCCCGGGCCGGACACCGACCCGGCACCGACAGCCCGCCCGGGAACGGGAGGGCGCGGCCGGGGACAACCCGCCCGGCGACCGGGACAACCCCGCCGGTTGTCCTGGTCGCCGCGCCCGGCGGCGTCGGACGAACGACGTCATGACGTCGTGACGTCGTGACGCCCCGATCCCGGGCGGGTCCACCGCACGGCCCGCCGGCCCGGCCGACGGGACGCTGTACTCCCCGGGCGTGGCCGGGTTGCGGAGGACCCGGCCCGCCTTGACCAGGCGGGTGAGCGCGTTCTCGACCGTCTTGCGGGACGTCCCGGTCGCCTCGGTGATCTGGTCGATGTGCCGGAAGCCGGCGTCCGGCGCCTCGGCCAGCGTCAGCAGGATCTTGTCCTCCGCGGTGGGCTCCCGGCTGTGTGGGGTGACCTGGGCCGGGACCCAACGCGGTTCCGCGTCGTCGGCCGGGTCGGCCGCCAGGCGGGCGTGCAGCAGGGCGAGGGCGCCGAGCGCGCGGGCGAGGGCGCGCTGCCCGCTCTCCAGTGCGTTCAGCGCCTGCTCGGCGAGCAGGCGGGCGGCCTGGACGTCGTCGGCCTCGGCGGCGGGCGGCAGCCGATCGGGCATCAGGGTCCTCCGGCACGGTGGCGGCAAGCGGTCCGCTCCCGACAACGAGCTGGCCCGGCCCGCGGTCACCCAGGTGACTGCGCGCGCCGCGCCCGCCGGACGGTCCGACCGGCGCATGCCCAGGCCGTCGGTCACGGGCAGTGACACTCACCCCACACTCACCCAGCCCAAGAAACATTCCATCACACCTGGTCATGCCCGTGAGGGGTAGACGTTCCCGGGCTGGGTGAGTGTGGGGTGAGTGTGACCGAGAGTGTGTACCGAGGCTCCGGGGCCGGCCTGCGCCCGCCGGCTCCGGGAGGCCGGGGCCGGGTGGCGACGGCGGGCACCAGGCCGTCGAGGAACCGCCCGCGGGTCGGCGGCCGGGCCGGGGACAACCCGTCCGGCAGCCGGGACAACCGGCGGGTTGTCCCGGCTGCCGTGCCCGCCGCGCGGCCCGCTGGCGTTCCCGATCTCGCGTGCACGCCGAACCGCCCGCCGCCCCCGGACGGCCGAGGCCTGCGCCAACGGCGAGCACCAGGACGTCCAGAACCTTCATGGCCTCGCGCGCGCACGTCGTGCGCGCGTGTTGGCCCCCGGATCCGCAGTGTCGTAACACCGCAGCGGCATCCCGCCTGGACACAGACGGCCTGAACCCTACAAAAGGGATATTCATGGGCGGTGTTACGAAACCGCGGTTCTCGGTATCTAAAGCCAAAACTGCAGCTCAGGAGGCTATTTGACGGGGCGCCGGGCGTCGTAGGACCATATCGGTTGACGGGACATCTGCGTCCTGAGTCACACTGAGCCTCGCCGAGCGGCGGGGCTTTTCGCTTTTTCGAACGCATCAGTACACATCGAGGCCTCCGCCGACGGCGGGGGCCTCTCGTCGTATCCGGAGGTAGAACGTGGACACCGCCCTCATCCTCGCGGCCCTGATGGTCGCGCTCGTCCTGGGGTCCATCGCCCTGCTGGCGCTGCTCATCGCCTTCATCGTGCGGGTGTGCGTCGCCCGGACCCGGACCGAGGACATGCCCGAGATGGTCCAGCGGTTCGTCTGGCTGATCGCCGCGCTGGAGAGGTTCACCCCCCGCTACCAGGGGGTGCGCGAACTCGTCGCCCCGCTCCGCAACCTCCAGCCCGGCCAGCCGGTGAACACCCCCGCCCCCGCGCCCGCGGTCATCCCCGGCCAGACCGTCGCGATCGAGGCCGCCGCCAGTCCCGCCGGCGGCCCCCAGTGACGCGCCGACGGGTTCCCCGCGACCCCACCGGGCGGACCGCGACCACCAACGCCCTGACCCTCGGTGCGGGAGGGTGGGGTCAGATTGAAACGATCATCCACCTGCTCGCCGTTCTGGACCTTCCCGACGCCGAGATCAGCAGGCAGACCGGCATGCGGCGGTCCCACCTGGTCTCGGCTACGGGGATCGACCAGCCCCTCAGCCAGGGCTCATGGGCCCGGCCCGTTCTCGCGGAGCTGGCCGATGGCCTGCCGCCCCGCGTGAGGCACGCCGTAGAGGCGGCCGCACACAAGGAGGAACAGGACGTACGGCGCCCCTGCGCGTGGTGCGGGCTCGCCACCTTCCCTCCGCCAGGCCGTACCGGGGGCCGGCCCCGCCGCTTCTGCTCCAACGCCTGCCGGCAGGCGAACCACCGAGAGCGGACCCGGCACAGGCAGGCCTCCAGCCCCCCGGACTCCACGCCCTGACGGCCCAACCTCCCCAAGCGCCGCCGGCGCCTGACCTACCAGCGATGGGGCGCACCCCCAGGGTGCGCCCCTCTGTCCCGAGAGCACCTTGCCGCCGAAACGATCAGCAGCCATGTGACGTCATGACGTCACGACTGCGTGACGCCGTGACGGCGGTTATTCTGCCGCCGCTCCGGCGGGCGCAGGGGTTGACAGAGCGTCACCAAATTCATAACCTCGCGCGCGCACGACACGCGCGCGGGTTGGGACCCCCGGATCCGCAAGCCCGGCGGTTGTGATTATGAAGATGAACATCACCCACGGTCACCGGCCGTCCTGTCGGCCACCACGGTCCGACCCGACGACGAGACGGTGATCCGGCGCAGCCGCGGCCGCTCCGCCGGCCGCCCGGGGCGGGATCAATAACGCGTGGTCCGGCGGTGCTCGGCCAGGATGATGCCCGAAACGCACGTCGTGGCACTGCCCAGTGAGCGCAACGCCACCGCGAGCGCGGGGTGGGCCCTTGCCGACTTCGGGACGTCGAGGGCGCTCTCGACCATCTGAATGGCCGCGTGGACGGCGTGGGCAGCCGCTTCCACCCGTACGCCGCCCTGAACCTGCGGGTCGTCGTCTCCTGCCACGGTGAAGACCGGCGGGGCGTACCGCATGTCCGTCACCACCTGATCGCCAGTGGCAGGGCCCGTCTCGATCGAGCGCAGGATCAGCTCCCACCCCTGTCGCAGACGCTCGATCGCAAGGGTCAGCATCTGGTCCACGTCCGCGTCCTGGTGAGCTACGCAGAGCATGCACAGCGTGTCGTCGGGGTGGGCCGTGCCGCACACCGCCATGGGAAGTGTCATGGGATTCCTCTCGGGTCCGCGCCAAAAGCCCGCAGGGGGGTCTCTGACGGGCGCTCAGCGTACCGCCCGACCGGAGGGCCGGGTGCCGCTGACCGGCCGCCAGAGACCCCCCTGCGGGGCTCTACGGGGTGTCAGAGGTTCAGGTCCGAGGCGTAGGCGCCGGGGGACCAGGCGTCGTCGACCCGCTGGCCGACCTCGTCCTCCCGGGCCATGTCGACCAGCCGGGAGTAGTGGAACTGGGCGGCGACCGTGATCGTGGCCTTGGCGCCGTTGCGGTGCTTGGCCACGATGAGCTGCGCCGATCCGGCCTCGGGGTCCGCCTCGTCGTAGTAGTCGGGGCGGTGCATGAGGATCACGGCGTCGGCGTCCTCCTCCAGGGCGCCGGAGTTGCGCAGGTCGCCGAGGTCGGGCGTCTTGCTCTCGCGCTTGAGGTTCTCCCGGTTGAGCTGGGACAGGGCGACGATGACCGCGCCGGTCTCCCGGGCGATGCGCTTCAGCTCGTTGCTGATACTGGTCAGCCGCTCGTAGAGGGTCTTCTGGGGCATCCCGGCGTCCGCGCGCATCAGGCCGATGTGGTCGACGATGCACAGCGGCGGCTTGCCGTACTGCTTGGTCAGGCCCTTGATCCGGGCCCGGACCCGGGCCGGGGTGGCGACGCTGTAGTCCATCCACAACGGCAGCTCGGACAAGTTGGGCACCTGCCGGGCGATCCGGGTCCAGTCTCCGTCGGTGATCCGGTCCCCGCCGCGCTTGAGGTGGTCGAACGCCACCCGCGAGCGGGAGGCGATGATCCGGTTGGCGATCTCCGGGCGGTCCATCTCCAGGGAGAAGATGACGGTCGGGTTCCCGGCGCCGGCGTTCGCCACCGCCGCGCCGAGCGCGAACGCGCTCTTGCCCATGCCCGGGCGCCCGGCCACGATCACCATCTGCCCGCCGACCAGCTTCATCAGCGCGTCCAGGTCGGCGAAGCCGGTCACCGCGTCCGGTTCCGACGGGGCGTCCTGGAGGGCGTCGAGGTGGTCGGGCAGGTAGTCGCCGAACCGCTCGTAGTCCTCCTGCCGCTCCCGGCCCTGGCCGAGAAGGGCCTCCAGCTCGGTCAGGTGGGCGGTCATCGCCTCCGCGGGGTTGAGCGGGTCGCAGTTGCGGGCGCCGTGCACCGCCCGGATCGCCGCCTCCAGCCAGCGGCGCTTGACGGCGTAGCCGCGCACCGCCTCGGCGGTCGTGCCGACGGCGGCCGCCACCGTCGCCTTGGAGGCGAGGGCGTGGAGGAAGCCGGGCCCGCCGACGCGGTGCAGGTCGCCGCCGGCGGTGAGCTCCGCCGTCACCGCGACCGGGTTCGGGACCCGGCCCCGGGCGTAGACGGCCATCGCCGCGTCCCACACCAGCCCGTGCGCGGGCAGGTAGAAGTCGGCCGTGGTGACGATCTGGGAGACCTCCCCGGCCACGTCCCAGCCGCCGTCCTGCATCAGCACCGTGCCCAGCAGCTCGGCCTCGGCGGCCTTGGCGGGCTCGTGCTCGCCCTCCTGGAGGTACTCGTCGAACCGGTTGTCGCTCACGCCCCCGCCTCCTGTCCGGCCGCAACCGCCCGGGCCCGGCCGTGCGAGCAGCGCAGCGGCCGCTCCACCCCGGTCAGCGGGTCCCGCGTGTACACCAGCCCGTCTTCGTCCCGGCACTCGTCACACAGCTCCCGCACCGGCCGCGCCGGCGCCGGGGCCTGCTCCGGACGCTGGCCCGGCAGCGGCACCTTCGACTTCAGCGCGTGCTTGGCCAGGTCCAGCCAGCCCTCAACCGCCATCTCCCGGGCCCGGTCCGCCAGCCATTCCGCCGGGTACCCGGCCGCCAGGTGCTCCGTCACCTGCGTCAGCAGCGCGGTCCGGGTGCCGTTCACCATCGGCCGACCCGACGCCTGGGCGTAGACGTCGACCACCGACTCCGCCTCGGCCAGCACAGCCGGGTCCACAGCCGGCTCCTGCGGCTGCTCCAGGGCCGCAGCCCGGAGGTGGCCACCCTTCCGACCACCCCGCTTCTGGGGCGCAGCCTGACTCTCTCTCTCGTCCGGGGCCTGAGTGGCGGCAGTGGTACGGGTGCCCGCGCGTGCGGGGAGAGGAGAGGGAACAGAAGAGGGAAGGAGAAGGGGGTCGGATTCCGTGGGGGGTGTCCCCTCGGATTCCGTGGGGGCCCCCACGGAATCCGAGGGGGCCCCCACGGAATCCGAGGGGGGGTCTGCGGCGGCGGGCCCCGACCCCCCCACGGAATCCGATGGGGGGTCTGAGCTGGGCGTTTCGTGCGGCTCGGCGAAGCTCAGCTCCTCCACGAGGGACGGCCCGTAGTCCCTGGGGGCGCGCGCCATGCTGGCGAGCAGCGTGAGGTTCACCCGGTACAGGTCGGCGATCCGGGCGCCGTTCCGCGGGCTGTACCGCTCGCCGGCCGCGAGCAGCCCGCGCTTGATCAGCCGCTGCTTGTTGTCCCTCGCGGCCGTCATCTTCATGTGCGCCTCGTCCGCCAGCTGGCGCATGGAGGCGATCACGTAGCCGCGGTCGTCGGTGTGGTTGCAGCACGCGAGCAGGAACGCGCCCTCCCCCGTCGACAGGCCGTCAGCCGCGAAGACCATGTTCATGTGCTGGATCACCGGATACCGCCCTGCGACACCACGGCGGCCCGGTAGCCGGCGCAGCGGCAGTCGTCCCACTCGTCGGCCGCAGCGACGAGGCAGTGCTCGCCGCCGGGATGGGCGCTGTGCGGGTGGCCGCATCCGGTGCAAGCGGCGTGCCCGTCGGCCGGCCACGCCCAGGTGCCGACCGGGAACGAGTAGCTCGTGCAGCTGCACGTCGGACGGAGCCAGGCGGCCCACCCGGCCGGTCCGCCGCAGGCGCCGCCGTCGTGCTGGCCCGCCGGGTGCCCGCAGGTCACGCAGGCGGATCCCGCCGCGTTTCGGACATCCGGGGTGGTTGCCGCCACAGCCTGTGGCGTGTTGTCCGGGGTGTTGCGTACGCTCAAGGTGAGCGCCTCCTTGCTAGCCGCTAGAGAGTGCTTCTCCGCCGGGGTTGCGCCCCCGGAGGACCCGCAGGCCCCGCCGGTTGGCGGGGCCTGTTGTGTTGTGCAGCGTTCTATTCGTCTCTTGGACGAGTTTCCTCGCTTTTCCGAACGCAGCGAATGCGCTTCTCCTTAATTAGCTTTTCGGCAAACTTCGGAGTTCGCTGCGATATCGGATTTGCTACCCAACGATTTCCATCGTGACCCGGTGATGTAGCGGAGTGGTGGTTACGGTGACGTATACCGTGGCGCCATCCGAGTTTCGAGTGACGTTGACGATCCGGAACCCGGGAGATCCCTCCGGCATCCGGAGGGAATTGCAGGCGTCCAGCGACATCGGTTCGGCGGTGATCGCGCACTCGGTTCTGTCCACGTCCCAGCCGAGCCAGTCGGCGACGCGCACGCCGTGGGGCGGCTTCATCGGCGGGGCGCCGACAGGGGCCAGCATCGGCGGCACGCCCTCGAAGCCGTGGGGGACCTTGGACGCGATCTCGTAGGGCAGCACGGTCACCTTGTGCTGGACGGGCACCCCGCCGACGGACCTGACCCTGGTGCGCTCCACCACGTTGGTTCCCGGCGTGATTCCCCAGGCCGCCATCTCGTCCGATGCGGCGAGCTGGCGGACCAGAGTCGTCTCCTCGGTTGCCTCGGCCCCGGCCTGGGCGGGCTTCCACGCCACTGCCGCCGAGAGGTCCGGCGGTGTGAATGTGCCGAGGTGCGCGTCGGCGGCCGGCCCGGCCGCCACGGTCGTGCCGCTGCCGCGTTCGGTGCGGGCCAGACCCAAGGCTGAGAGCACGGCGTATGCGGCGGCCGCGGTCTGCTGGCTCACCCCGTACTGCTCGGCCAGGTCTCGAACGCTGGGCAGCCGAGTGCCGTAGCGGTACCGACCTGTGGCGATGCCCTTCCGGATCTCAGCCACGATCAGGTTTGCGTTCACGGTCGTCTCCTCCCTTGTGTCCTGATGTCCAGGCTAGTCGTGTCAAGCGACTGGCTTCCTACCCTGACACTAGTCAAGAAGGTTTGCAACCATCTTGACACTTGCCTCGCGTGACCCTACCTTCAGTCGTGTGGTGGTCAGGGCGGTCCCGGTTGGAGCTGGGGTTGTTCCGGCTCCAGGCGTTGGAACGCCTGGGTTGGTCTGTGTTGGAGCGCAGGCCCACATCGCTGTACGGCGGCCGTCTCGGAGTTGGAGCTCCGAGACGGCCTGGTGATGGGGGTTGGAGCCCCCCACCGTTGCCCGGCTTGGGGTTGGAGCCCCGGTCGGGCGTGTCGCGCCGCCTCTACCAAAGGAACGCAACATGTCGATCGTCGCAGAACGTGCTGCTCAGACACAGGTCGACCCGGTCATCGGTACGGCGGGGCAGGGCGCCCGGCTGTGCCCCCAGGACAAGGCGCCGGCGGGTGTGCCGGAGCGGATGCTGACCGGCGGCTACATCGAGCCGGTCCGCGTCCGGGCGAACGCCGCCGTGGACGTCCCGCTGACCACCGGCCAGGCCGAGCGCCTGGCGGAGCTCGCCGTCCTGCATCACCGCCGGCTGGTGTCCTACCTGGTGCGCCGGATGGACGCCCGCCCGGACTGGCCGCTGGCCGAGGACCTGGTCCAGGACCTGTGGGTCCAGGTCGGCCGGCGCCTGTCCGCCGCGACCGGTGAGCACCCCTTCGAGACCGAGGCCGCTGCGGACCTCTACCCGCTGCTCGCCTACCAGGCCCGCATGCAGCTCGTGCAGCACTGGAAGACCCTGCGGGCGACGGAGACCCCGACCGAGGATGACGCCCTGGTGCGCGCCGCCGGAGCCGAACCCGCCCAGGTGGTGCACACCGTGTTCACCGAGCCGTGGGCGGCCGCCATCGCGCAGCTGCCCGACAACCTCGCGGCCGCCGCCCGGCTGCGGTTCGAGGACGGCATGACCTGGGACGCCATCGCCTCCCGCCTCGGCGTCTCGGACATGACGGTGCGCCGCTGGCTGGACACCGCCGTCGAGGCCCTGCGCCCGGTCCTGGCCGGCGGCGAGGTGGCCGTGCCCGAGGGCGTGGCCGTCCAGGCCCGCAAGGCCGAGCTGCCCGACGGCTGGGAAGCCCACGTGGACACCCTGCCGGACCACCAACGGGCGATCGTGCGCCTGCGCGCCGACGGCCTGTCCTACAGCGCGATCGCCGCCCGCATCGGCATCGCCGAGACCCGCGCCAAGCGGCACGGCCAGCGCGCCGCTGCAGCCCTCCACCGCGCCACGCTGCGCCAGATCGGCGCCCAGGTCGCCGACGACCCCGGCACCCGCCGGGCCCTGCCCCCGGCCGGCTGGGAGGACCTGGACGTCCTGACCGACCGCCAGCGCGCCGTCGTCCAGCTCCGCGCCGAGGGCCTGACGGTCGCGCAGGTCGCCGAGCGCCTGGGCAACAGCGCCTGCGCCGTCAAGAAGTGCTACCGCTCCGCGCTGGACCGCCTCACCGTCGCGATCGCCCAGGCCGCCACCGGCGAGGGCGTACGGCCCGTCTCCACCTACGCCCGCACCCTGCCCGTCCCCGACGGCTGGGAGAACGCCCTGGACGTCCTCACCGACGACCAGACCGCCGTGTTCCTGCTGCGCCGCCGCGAGGGCCTGACCATCAAGGACACCCAGGCCCGACTCGGCCTGACCCAGCGCCTCGTGTTGCGCCACTACCGCGAGGCCGTCGCCGCCCTGACCACCGCCCTCGCCGCGTGAGCGCCGACCTGTCGGCCAAGCAGCGCCGGCGCCTGCGCGCCGCGCTCGCGGACCGCGACGGCGCCGCCTGCTGGTACTGCCACACCGAGTTCGGTCCCGGCCTGGACGGCGCGACCCTCGACCACCTCGTCCCCCGCTCCGCCGTCCCTACCTGGGCCCTCGCGGCCCTGGTGCTGGCCTGCGCCCCGTGCAACGAGGCCAAGGCCGACCAGCCGCCGGCCGTGCTGCTGCGCCCGGCCCGGGGCCGGTTCGGCTCCGGCCTCACCGCCTGCGCCGAGCAGCCGCGGGACGGCCGGTGAACCGGGGCCAGTGGCTGGCCGCTGCGGCCAGGGCATACGGCGAGGCCCAGGCCTGGGCCGCCCTCGCCGCCCACACCGACGACCCCGACCAGGCCCGGGACGCCCGCCTTCTGCGGGACGCCGCGCTCGTCCTGGCCGACGAACGCCTCACCCGGGCCCGGGACGCCACCCGCTGACCTCCCGTGTGCCGCCACCACGCCATGACCTCATGACGTCGTGACGTCACTGCATCGCTCTCACCTGCCATAACACCGCATTGCCAGGAGAGGAGACCTGATGGACGCGAACCAGGCCGCTGCCGAGTTGCAGCGCCAGATCGAGCAGCAGCAGGCCCGGCTGGAGCAGCAGCGCGCCGCCGAGGCCGCCGCCCGCGCCGTCGAGGCCGCCGGGGGCCGGCCGTGCTGAGCCCCGCCGAGCGCCAGGCCGCCGAGCAGCGGCAGATGGACGAGTACCTGCGGCGGGCCCGCGAGGCCACCGCCCGCGCCGAGGCCGCCCGGCAGGCGGCCCGTCAGTCCACCCCCGCCCCGGCGCCCCTGACCACCTGACCGCACCAACCCGATGATCACGGCGTCACGGCGCTGTGGTCCCATGACGTCGTGACACGGCGACGTCGTGACGTCACCAACCGGAGGAACCACATGACCACGATCGACTGGCGACCCGGCCCCACTGCGGCCCCGCCGCCCGCCGCTCCGGCAACGCCGGGCGGCGCTCCGCCCGCGCACCCGGCCGCTCCGGGCACGGCCCGCACCGCGCCGACCGCGCCCCCGTTGGTGGCCGCGGTGGACCACCTGCTCGGCCCCCGCCGCCGCCCGCACGCCCCCGCCGGACCCGGCCCCGGCCCGGCCCCGGCCGCCGCTCCGGCCACGCCGGGCGCTGCTCCGGGGACGGGGACCCCCGCTTCGGACACGCCGGGCCACTCCGGCGAGCGGGCCATGACGGCCGTCTCCGCCGTGGCCGCCGTCGGCGCCGTGATCGTCGCGCTCGTCGGGTTCGTCGGCTCCTACCGCGCTCTCGCCGACCTCGGCGAGAGCGTCGGCCTGGACTGGTTCGCCGCCGTGTTCCCCATCGGCATCGACGCCGCCATCGTCGTCCTCCTCGCCCTCGACCTCCACCTCATCCGCAAGGGCACCCCCTGGCCCCTGCTGCGCCTGGCCGCCCACGGCATGACGGCGGCCACGATCTGGTTCAACGCCGCCTCCGGCGGTAGCGGGAGGCTGTGGGAGCACCCGACCGCAGCCGCCGCCCACGCCGTCATTCCTGTGGGTTTCGTGCTCGCGGTGGAGGCGGCCCGGCGCCTGGTGATCCGGGCGGTGCGCCTGGAGACCGGCCACGGCGGCTCCGTGCCGGTCCACCGCTGGCTGCTCGCCCCCCGGCAGTCCTGGCGGCTCTACCGGCGGATGCGGCTGTGGGCGATCCCCTCCTACACCGAGGCCCTGGCCATCGAGCAGGAACTCGTCGTCTACCGGGAGATGCTCGCCCGCGCCCACGACGGCAACTGGAAGCTGGCGCCGGCCGACGCCCGCCTGCCCCTCACCATGGCCCCCTACGGCCTCAGCGTCGCCCAGGCCCTCGCCGAGCCCCAGCGCGCGGCCGAGGCCGAGCGGCTGCGCGCCGAGCAGGCCGCCGAGTGGGAGGCCCAGGCCGCCGAGCGTGCCGCCGAGCGCCAGGCCCAGGCCCAGGCCCGCGCCGCCGAGCGGGCCGCCCGCACCCGCATCGCCCAGCTCCAGGCCGACACCACCGTGCAGGCCGCCGAAGCCGAGGCCGCGGCCGCGGCCGGCACCGCCCAGGCCCGCGCCCAGGCGGCCACCGCCACCGCCCAGGCGGAGGCCGAGGCCGCCGCCGCGACCGCCGAGGCGGCCGCGACCGCCGCCGCCCGCACCGCCGCAGCGGAAACCCGGGCGCTCGACACGGCGGCCGCCGCCGAAGCCCGCCAGCGTGCGGCCGAAGCCGAGCAGGCCAAAGCCGAAGCCGAGCAGGCCAAGGCCGAAGCGCTCACCCGCGCCGCCGCCGCACAGCGCCGCGCCGCCGAAGAGGACGCGGCCAAGGCCCAGGCCGAGGCCCGCCAGCGCGCGGCCCTGGCCGCCGCCGCCGCCGACACCCGCAAGGTGGCCGACGAGGAGGAGGCCGCCGCCGAAGCCGCCAAGCGCGCGGCCGTAGCCCGCGCCCTCGCGGCCGAAGCCGAGCTGCGTGCCCTCGACGCGGAGGACACCGCCCGCCTCACGCCCCGCGAACGCGCCGCCCGCAAGGTGGCCCGCATGATCCTCGCCGAGGCCGAGCAGCGCGGCACCCGCCCCGACCCGGAACTGATCGACCTCCAGACCATCATGGACACCCTGGCCGTCTCCCAGACCACCGCCAGCGACCGCCGCCGCGAAGCCGCCGACCTCCTCGCCGCCGGCTACCACCCCGCGGCCTAGCAACGCCCCGCCCGAAGGGCCCCGGTTCCCATGAGCCGGGGCCCTTCCGGTGTCCGACACCCCACCCGGCTCGGTGACCGGCCCAGGCGGCCCGCGTTGTGCCTGGCATGGACGCCACCCACACCGACACCGCCCGCACCCTCGCCCGCCAGGCCGAGGCCGCCCTCGACGAAGGCCACACCGACCTGGCCGACGCACTCGCCGCCGTGGCCCGCCTGTACGCCCGTCTCGCCGCCACCCCGGGCAGCCCCGGGCCGGCCAACCCGCAGGCCGATCTGGCCGCCGCCGAGACCAGGGAACGCGCCGCCCAAGCCGAGCTGCGCGCCCGTGAAGCCGAGGACCTCGCCAAGCTCACGCCCCGCGAACGCGCCGCCCGCAAGGTCGCCCGCATGATCCTCGACGCCACCCCCGCCGACGACGAGCCCGACCCCGCCAGCCTCCCTCTCCAGGCCGTCCAGAGCGCCTTCGACGTCTCCTCCAGCACCGCGAGCGCGTACCGCACCGAGGCCGCCGCGCTGCTCGCCGGCGGGTACCGCCCGGCGGCCTGAGCCGCACCCCCGAAAAGGAAAAGGGGCCCCGAATTCACCCACGAATTCGGGGCCCCCTTTTCGCGTGCCCGGCCGGGGGCCGCACCGGGAATTCGGCAGGATTCTCTGACGCC
>NZ_JBIBVJ010000038.1:0-15339 GCF_043080305.1 Kitasatospora sp. NPDC015120
CGGCTTGGTGGGGAGCGGGCGGGCCTTGGAGTGGGAAGTCGGTGGGTTGTTCCGTCCGGTCGCCGGTTGTCTTGGTTCGGGTCGTGCGGGGGCGGTGTGGTGGGCGTTGGGTCGGGTGTGTGTGGAGCGGGAAGTCGGCTGATCCGACGTTCCGCTCCCGTGTCGCGGGATGGCCCGGCTTGGTGGGGAGCGGGCGGGCCTTGGAGTGGGAAGTCGGTGGGTTGTTCCGTCCGGTCGCCGGTTGTCTTGGTTCGGGTCGTGCGGGGGCGGCGTGGTTGGCGTTGGGGCGGGTGTGTGTGGAGCGGGAAGTCGGCTGATCCGACGTTCCGCTCCCGTGTCGCGGGATGGCCCGGCTTGGTGGGGGGCTGGCAGGCTCTGGAGTGGGAAGTCGGTGGGGCCGACTTCCCGCTCCCGCAGCTGTTTCGTCCGGTCGCCGGTTGTCCTGGTTCGGGTCGTGCGGGGGCGGCGTGGTGGGCGTTGGGTCGGGTGTGTGTGGAGCGGGAAGTCGGCCGATCCGACCTTCCGCTCCCGTGTCACCGGATGGCCCGGCTTGGTGGGGAGCCGGCGGGCCCCGGAGTGGGAAGTCGATGAGGCCGACTTCCCACTCCGGCGGGCTCAGCTCGGTGGGGGGCCGGCGGCTTCCAGGCGGTGGACGAGGGCGCGGAGGGCGCGGAGTTCGCGGTCGAGGGCCTGGGCGCCGGCGGGGGTGAGGGTGATCCAGGTGCGGGGGCGGCGGCCCGCGTAGCCCTTGTTGACGGCGACCAGGGCGGAGTCCTCCAGGACCTTCAGGTGGCGCGAGAGGTTGCCGTCGGTGAGCCCCAACTCCTGCTTGAGGAAGGCGAACTCGACGCTCTCGGCCTCGCGGGCGATCGCCAGGATGCCGAGCCGGACCCGCTGGTGGACGGTGTCGTCCAGGGCCAGGGTCGGATGCCGCTCCTCGGTGTCGTCCGCAACGCTCATGAGGTGACCGTACGGGATGCGGCGGGCGTGCGGCGTCCGGCGGTCCACTGGACCAGGCCGGGGGCGAGCAGGACCGCGGCGAGCAGCAGGGCCTTCGGCTGGGGGGCGTTCGCCCAGGCGGTGCCGACGTGGTCGAGCCACGGCAGCCAGCCGTTGCCCCAAACGCCCGAGAGGTAGGCGGTGAGCAGCGCGGTGTGGACGAGCCCGGTGCCGGCGACCAGCCGGTCGTGCTCGGTGAGGCCGAGGGCGAGCAGGCCGAGGCCGACCACGTACCAGGGGGAGGCGTAGGAGTTGCCGAGGAGCGAGAGGCTGAACGGCACCCGGTGGGCGAAGACCAGGATCACCGGGACGGCGGCGACCAGGACGCCGGCGGCGGCCGCCGTGCCGAGCCAGGCGCCCCGGTGCGGCACGATGCCGCGGGTCTCGCCGCGCCGCCGGTACCAGCGGGCGAGGGCGAACCAGGCCAGCGGGAGGAGGGCGTACCAGAGGCCCCAGCCGACGAAGCGCAGGATGGCACCGTCGAACTCGCCCTCCAGGCAGGGCCCGTCGGGCGAGTGCGGGACGCAGAGGCCGATGTACTCCGAGTACGCGAAGTAGGGGTACGAAGTGACGCTGCGCCCGTTGGCGGCGAAGTTGTAGGCCTGTCCGGCGATCGGCACGGCCGCCGCCGCCAGCAGTCCGAAGCCGAGCAGCGGGACGCCCGAGCCGCGCAGGCGGGTGCGGGCCCGGGCGCGCAGGCCCTCCGTCGCGGCGAGCAGTTCGGCCGGGCCCCCGGCCGTCCCGTCCCGGTGCAGTGTGTCCATGGTCCCCCCTGGTGACGACGTGTCGGTGCGCCAACTTTGCATTGCAAAGCACATTGCGGTCAAGAGTTCACGGCAGGGCAAAGCGAAGGGCCCGCCGCACGGATGCGACGGGCCCCGAAGAGCGGGGGATCAGGCGGCCAGGGCCTCCAGGACGCGGTCCAGGGAGGTGCCGAGGCCCCAGCGGGCGGCGAGCGCCTCCAAGGTCATCGGGTCGAGCGGTTCGCCCGGCAGGGCGGGGTCGACGTCGGGCACCGGGGCGTCGGTGGCCACCCGGACGACGGTCGGGGCCACGTCGAGGTAGGCCGAGGCCTCCAGGATGTTGCGGCGCCGCGCCGGGGTGAGGCCCGAGCCGATGTCCTGGGCGGCGGTGCGGATGCCGGACAGGTCGCCGTACTCGTGGATCAGCTGGGCCGCCGTCTTCTCGCCGATGCCCTTGACGCCGGGCAGGCCGTCGCTCGGGTCGCCGCGCAGGGCGGCCAGGTCGGCGTACTGGGCGCCGCGCACGCCGTACTTCTCCAGCAGCAGCGCGTCATCGGTGACCTGGAGGTTGCCCATGCCCTTGACCGGGTAGAGCACGGTGATCGCGCGGGCGTCGTCGACCAGCTGGAAGAGGTCGCGGTCGCCGGTGACGATCTGCACCGGCCCGGTGGCGCGCGCGGTCAGCGTGCCGATCACGTCGTCCGCCTCGTAGCCGGGGGAGCCGATCCGGGCGATGCCGAGCGCGTCCAGCACCTGCTCGATCACCGGGACCTGCGGGGCGAGGGTGTCCGGCACCTCCTCCTCCCCGTCCGTGGCGGCCTCGGCGACCCGGTGGGTCTTGTACGAGGGGATGAGGTCCACCCGCCATTGGGGGCGCCAGTCGGCGTCCATGCAGGCGACCAGCTGGTCGGGCCGGTGGTCGTGGACCAGCCGGGCGATGAAGTCCAGCAGGCCCCGGACGGCGTTGACCGGCTCACCCTGCGGCGAGCGCAGGGTGTCCGGTACGCCGTAGTAGGCCCGGAAGTACAGGCTGGCGGAGTCGAGCAGCATCAGACGGGGTGCGGTCACGCCTCCGATCATGCCGTACCGGGGCGACACGGACGGCCTCCTAGTGCTCGTGCGGCCCGGCGCGGTGGACGGGGCCGTGGGCGTCGGCGCAGTGCTCGGGGGTGAGGTCGCCGGGGTGGGTGATCTGCAGCAGCGCGCCCGCCTCGTCCTCGCCGACGTGGTCGACCTGGAGGGTGCTGTGGGTGATGCCGTACTCGCCGGCGAGCCGGCGCTGCAGCTCGCGCCGCACCGCGTGGCAGTCGCCGCCCGGGGTGACCAGGATGTGCGCGGAGAGCGCGGGCTGGCCGGAGGTGATCTCCCAGATGTGCAGGTCGTGGATCTCCTCGACGAGCGGCTGGGCGACCAGCCGGTCGGCCACCGCGTCCGGGTCGACGCCGGCGGGGGCGGCCTCCAGGAAGATCCGCCCGGAGTCGCGGACCAGGCCGATGCCCGCCTTCAGCATCAGCGCGACGACGATCAGCGAGGCGATCGAGTCGGCCCGGGCGAAGCCGGTGGTCACCATGATCACACCGGCCGCGGCGGTGGCGATGAACGCGTACAGGTCGGTGAGGACGTGCTGGAAGGCACCCTCGACGTTCAGCGAGCTGCGGTTGGCCCTGGACATGCACCAGGTGGCGGCCAGGTTCACCACGATCCCGGCCAGTGCGGTGATCAGCACCAGCGAACCGGTCACCTCCGGCGGCTCGAACAGCCGGCGGACCGCCTCATAGCCGAGCCAGGCGGACAGCACCAGCAGGGTCACGCCGTTGGCCTGGGCGGAGAGGATCTCGGCGCGCTTGAGGCCGTAGGTGTAGCCGCCGCGCGCCGGGCGGGCGGAGAGCCGCATGGCGATGAGCGCGAGGACGATGGAGGCGGCGTCGGTGAGCATGTGCGCGGCGTCCGAGATCAGTGCCAGCGACTCGGCCGCGAAGCCGACCACCACCTCGCCGGCCATGAACACCACGATCAGGGCGAGCGCGCTCACCAGCCAGCGGCGGTCGGCATCGGCGGCGACGCCGTGCGAGTGGCCGCCGTGGCCGTGACCGCCGGATCCGCCGTGTCCGTGGCCTTCGTGACCTCCGGTTCCGCCGGGGGACTGCCGCCTCTGGTCATGCCCATGATCATGGTGGGAGTGCTCGTGGCCGGCCATCGAAGTCCTCTCCTGGAACTCATGAACGCGCGGGGGTAAGGGGCGGGGTGTGCGAGCACCCCGCACTCGAAGTGAACCGCAGATCGTACGAAGATCCAAAGGCTGCACTGGAGACCGTTGTCATTGCCGTGCGGTAACCCCCGTCGGGTATCGTCGCGCCGCCGCTGAACAGGGGAGACGCGCATGGAAACGACCGGACGGGTGAATCTGGCCATGATCGCCCGCGAATGGGGCCGAATCGGCATCACCGGCTTCGGGGGGCCGCCCGCCCACATCCTGCTGCTGCGCCGGCTCTGCGTGGAGCGCCGCACATGGCTCTCCCCGGAAGAGTTCGAGGACGGCATCGCGGCGACCAACCTGCTGCCCGGCCCGGCCTCCACCCAGCTCGCGATCCTCACCGCCTGGCGGCTGCGCGGCACCCCGGGCGCGCTGGTCGGCGGGGCCTGCTTCATCGCGCCCGGCCTCGCGCTGATCCTCGCCCTCGCGGTGCTGTTCCTGGCGGGCGACCCTCCGGCGTGGGTACTCGGCGCGGCGGCCGGCGCGGGCGCGGCCGTCCCGGCGGTCGCCGTGCAGGCCGCCACCTCGCTGGTCCCCGCCAGCTTCGGCCGGGCCGGCCGGGGCCGGGCCGCCCGCGCCCGCTGGGCCGGGTACGCGCTCGCCGGGGCGGTGGCCGCCGTGCTGACCGGCCCCTGGCTGGTCCTGGTGCTGATCACCTCCGGGCTGGCCGAGGTCGCCGTCCGGCGGCGCGAGGAGCGGGGCGGCCGCGAACGCCGGCGCCGCACCGCCGGCGGCCTGCTGCCGCTCGCCACCGCACTGCCCGCGCTCGGCGGGCTGGGCGCGGTGGCCTGGGTGGCGTTCAAGGTGGGCGCGCTCTCCTACGGCGGAGGGTTCGTGATCATCCCGCTGATGCAGGACGACGCCGTCAACCGCTACCACTGGATGACCGACGCACAGTTCCTCAACGCCGTCGCCCTCGGCCAGGTCACCCCCGGGCCGGTGGTGCAGACCGTCGCCGTGGTCGGCTACGCGGCCGCCGGGATCGCCGGCGGACTGCTCGCCGCGGCGGTCGCCTTCGCGCCGTCCTTCCTCTTCGTGATCATCGGCGGCCGGCACTTCGACCGGCTGCGCGCCGACCGGCGGGTGCAGGACTTCCTCACCGGCGCCGGCCCGGCCGTCATCGGCGCCATCGCCGGCTCGGCGCTGCCGCTGGCCGCCGCGCTCACCCACGGCTGGCAGTGGGCCGTGCTGGCCCTCGCGCTGCTCTGGCTGGTCGGCGCCCGGCGCGGGGTGGTGCCCGCTCTGCTGGCCGCCGGCGTGGCCGGGGCGATCGCGGCGGCGGCCGGACTGCCCCTGGCGTAGGGGCCGGAGCGCCCCTGCGCCCGCACCGGCACCGGCCGCACCGGCACCGGCACCGGCCGCGCCCGCACCGGTCCCGCCTCCGCCGGTTACACCTCCACCGGCTCCAGCTGTACCGGCCGCGCCGCCGTCGCCGCCCGCACCAGCGCCTGCATCACCCGAAGGTCGTCCCCCTGCTCCGGATGCCACTGCACCCCGAGCGTGAACCCCGGCCCCTCCACCGCCTCCACCGTTCCGTCCGGCGCATGCGCGCTCACCCGCAGCCCCGTCCCCAGCCGGTCCACCGCCTGGTGGTGGAAGGTCGGCACCGTCAGCTCCGGCTCCGGCAGCAGCCCGCCGAGCAGCGTGCCCGGCACCGGCCGCACCAGGTGGGTGCCGTAGCGGCCGGGCGTTCCGCCGTGCACGTCCGCCTCCAGGACGTCCGGCAGGTGCTGGACGAGCGTGCCCCCGCACACCACGTTCAGCACCTGCATGCCCCGGCAGATCCCCAGCAACGGCATCCCCGCCGCCAGGGCCGCCCGCAGCAGCGCGCTCTCCCAGGCGTCCCGCTCCACCGCGTCGATGTCGCTCAGCGGATGCGGAGGCTGCCCGTAGTAGGCGGGATCGATGTCCGGGCCGCCCGCGATGACGAGCGCGTCGAGCCGGGCGAGGACCTCCGGCGCGCGCTCGGGGGCGTCCGGCGGCAGCAGCACCGCGATCCCGCCCGAGTCCTGTACGTAGGCGGTGTACCGCTGCGGCAGCAGGGCCACCCTGCGCTCCCGCCAGTCGCTCCAACTCGCGTCCACCAGATAGGTGCTGACGCCGACAAAAGGCCTGCGATCCATGGCGCGCATTCTCCTCCCGTCCCGCCTGATCCCTCGTCAACCTCGCACCTCGGCGCGCCACACCCGCCCGCCCTCTTCCGCGCCCCGAGCGACAGGCCGTACGGTTCGCTGTGACCGCTTGGTCTCGCTGCGTGATCGACGAGGAGGGCGTCCGCCATGTCCGACCGCACCACCGCACCCGGCACCACCGGCACCGCCGCGCCCGGCGGCCCCGGCACCACCGGCACCGCGCCCGGCACCGGGCCCGGCGCCGCCCCCGGCACCCCGCCGCGCCGCGCCCCGCTGACCCTGGACGAGCTGCGCGCCCTGGTCGACGCCGGCGTGGTCCACACCGTCGCCCTCGGCTTCACCGACATGCAGGGCCGCCTCCAGGGCAAGCGCTTCGCCGCCCGCTTCTTCCTGGACGAGGTCGCCGAGCACGGCGCCGACGCCTGCGAGTACCTGCTGGCCGTCGACGTCGAGCTCAACACCGTCGACGGCTACGCGCTCTCCTCCTGGGAGACCGGCTACGGCGACTTCGCCATGCGCCCCGACCTCTCCACCCTGCGCCTGACCCCCTGGCAGCCGGGCACCGCCCAGGTCACCGCCGACCTGGCCGCCCACGGCGGCCACCCGGTGGCCGCCGCGCCCCGGCAGCTGCTGCGGCGCCAGATCGCCCGGCTCGCCGAGCACGGCCTGGCCGCCGACATCGGCACCGAGCTGGAGTTCCTGGTCTTCCGCGACACCTACGAGCAGGCCTGGCAGGGCGGCTACCGCGGCCTCACCCCGGCCAACCTCTACAACGCCGACTACTCGCTGCTCGGCACCGCCCGGGTCGAGCCGCTGCTCTCCCGGATCCGCACCGAGATGGCCGGCGCCGGCCTGGTGGTGGAGTCCGCCAAGGGCGAGTGCAACCTCGGCCAGCACGAGATCGCCTTCCGCTACGCCGACGCGCTCACCACCTGCGACCAGCACAGCGTCTACAAGACCGGCGCCAAGGAGATCGCCGCCCAACTCGGCTGCGCGCTCACCTTCATGGCCAAGTACGACCAGCGCGAGGGCAACAGCTGCCACATCCACCTGTCGCTGCGCGACGCCGTCGGCGCGCCCGCCTTCGCCGCCGCGGACGGCCGGATGACCGACACCATGCGCCACTTCCTGGCCGGACAGCTGGCCGCTCTGCGCGAGTTCACCCTGCTCTACGCGCCGAACATCAACTCCTACAAGCGCTACCGCCCGGGCTCCTTCGCCCCGACGGCCGTCGCCTGGGGCCGCGACAACCGGACCTGCGCCTACCGGGTCGTCGGGCACGGCGTCGGGCTGCGGATGGAGAACCGGGTGCCCGGCGGCGACGTCAACCCGTACCTGGCGGTGGCCGGCATGCTCGCCGCCGGACTGCACGGGATCCAGCGGAAGCTGGAACTGCCCGCCCCCTGCCTGGGCAACGCCTACGCCGTCGACGACTACGCCCGGGTGCCCGGCTCGCTGCGCGAGGCGGCCGACCTGTGGGGCGCGAGCGAACTCGCCCGCGCCGCCTTCGGGGACGACGTGGTCGAGCACTACCTGCACATGGCCAGGGTCGAACAGGCCGCCTACGACAGCGCGATCACCGACTGGGAGCGCTACCGATCCTTCGAGCGGATGTGAGCACCATCGACACCACCACCCTCACCGAGGCGGAGCCCGACGCCCACGCCGTCCGCAACCCCACCACCGGCGAGGTCCTCGGCACCGTGCCCGACACCACCCCCGGGCAGCTGGACGCGGCCGTGCGGCGCGCCGTCGGGGCGCAGCGCGGCTGGGCCGCCCTCGCGCCCGGGGAACGGGCCCGGCTGCTGCGCCGCTTCGCCGACCAGGTGGAGGTGCACGTCCCCGAACTCGCCGCCCTGGAGGTCGCCGAGGCCGGGCACCCGGTCGGCAACGCCACCTGGGAGGCGGGCAACGTCCGCGACCTGCTGGAGTACGCGGCGGGGGGAGTGGAACGGCTGACCGGACGCCAGATCCCGGTGGCCGGCGGGCTGGACGTCACCTTCCACGAGCCGGTCGGCGTGGTCGGCGTCATCGTGCCGTGGAACTTCCCGATGCCGATCGCCGCCTGGGGCTTCGCGCCCGCGCTGGCGGCCGGCAACGCCGTCCTCCTCAAGCCCGCCGAGGCGACCCCGCTCACCGCGCTGCGGCTGGCCGAACTCGCCCTCGCCGCCGGGCTGCCGGAGGGCCTGTTCCAGGTGGTGCCGGGGGCCGGGCCGGTGACCGGCCGGGCGCTGGTCGACCACCCCGCGGTGCGCAAGATCGTCTTCACCGGGTCGGCCGCGGTCGGCAAGGAGGTCGCCGCCCGCTGCGCCGCCCGGGCCAAGCGGGTCACCCTGGAACTCGGCGGCAAGAGCCCCAACCTCGTCTTCGCCGACGCCGACCTCGAAGGCGCCGCGGATCCGATGTCCTTCCTGGACAACAGCGGCCAGGACTGCTGCGCCCGCAGCCGGATCCTGGTCCAGCGGGAGGCCTACGACGACTTCCTGGCGCTGCTGCTGCCCGCCGTCGAGCGGATCCGCACCGGGGACCCGGCCGATCCGCGCACCGCCCTCGGCCCGCTGATCTCGGCCGCCCACGTCCGCCGGGTGGCGTCGTACGTGACGCCGGACCTGCCGGTGCTGGCCCGCGGAACGGTGCCGGACGGGCCCGGCTGCTGGTACCCGCCGACGGTGCTGGCGCCCACCGACCCGGGCGTCCCCGCCGTCACCGAGGAGATCTTCGGCCCGGTGGCGGTGGTCCTGCCGTTCACCGACGAGGCGGACGCGCTGCGGCTCGCCAACGCCACCCGGTACGGCCTGTCCGGCTCGATCTGGACCCGCGACCTCGGCCGGGCGCTGCGGCTGGCCCGGGGCGTCGCGGCGGGCAACCTGTCGGTCAACTCGCACGCCTCGGTGCGCTACTGGACGCCGTTCGGCGGCTTCGGCGAGTCCGGGGTGGGCCGCGAGCTGGGGCCGGAGGCACTGGCGCACTTCACCGAGACCAAGAACGTCTTCATCCGGACCGAGGAGTAGGAGCACCCGGTGACCCACCAGTCCCACCACCCCCGCGCCTCCGAGAGGTCGGAGAAGGCCGCGCAGCCCGCGGCGCCGGTCTGCCGCCGGCTGGTCGGCCGCACGGCCGTGATCACCGGCGCGGGCAGCGGGATCGGCCTGGCCTCGGCCCGCCGGCTCGCCGCCGAGGGCGCCAAGGTGGTCTGCGCCGACGTCGACGAGACCACCGGCAAGGCGGCGGCCGAGGAGGTCGGCGGCCTCTTCGTGCACACCGACGTCACCGACCCGGCGATGGTCGAGGCGCTCTTCGACGAGGCCTACGAGACCTTCGGCAGCGTGGACGTCGCCTTCAACAACGCCGGCATCTCGCCGCCGGAGGACGACTCCATCCTCACCACCGAACTCGACGCCTGGCGCAGGGTCCAGGAGGTCAACCTGACCTCGGTCTACCTCTGCTGCCGGGCGGCGCTGCCGTACATGCGCCGCCACGGGCGCGGTTCGATCATCAACACCGCGAGCTTCGTGGCCCGGATGGGCGCCGCCACCTCGCAGATCTCCTACACCGCCTCCAAGGGCGGGGTCCTGGCGATGTCCCGCGAGCTGGGCGTGCAGTTCGCCCGGGAGGGCATCCGGGTCAACGCGCTGTCGCCGGGGCCGGTGGACACCCCGCTGCTGCGCGAGCTGTTCGCCAAGGACCCGGAGCGCGCGGCCCGCCGGCTGGTGCACATCCCGCTGGGCCGCTTCGCCCGTCCGGAGGAGATCGCCGCCGCCGTGGCCTTCCTCGCCAGCGACGACTCCTCCTTCATCACGGCGGGCGAGTTCCTGGTGGACGGCGGCATCGCGGGCGCCTATGTGACCCCGCTGTAGGGGTTCCGGGGGCCGCGGCCCGCCTTCTCACCGTAATCTCATGGAAAACGCCGGAATCCGGGGCCCAGCTGATTTCGCGCTTATCCGGCTGCCTTTAGATTCTTTGTCGTGAGTGAGCAGATCCCCGCCGGGTGGTACCCGGACCCGAAGGACATCACCAGCGACCCGAGACCGCAGCGCTGGTGGGACGGCAAGGGGTGGACGGCCAACACCCGGCCCGCACCCTCGGACGCACCGCCGCCGCAGGCTCCGGCGGCCGGTGCTCCGGGGCCGGACGAGGCCGCCGGGCCCCGGGTGCTGGAGGGCGAGGTGCTGGACAGCGGGCCGTCGGTCCGCTACCCGGAGCCGCCGCCCTTCGGCACCGCCTACGGTTCGCCGGTGCCGCCGCCCCCGAAGCGGCGGCGCAAGCCGTCGAAGGTGGTGATCGCGGCGGCGGTGGCGGCCGTGCTCGGCCTGGGCGTCGGCTCGGGCGTCACCTACCTGGCGACGGACGACCACGGCGAGCGGCGCCACGTGGCGCGTCCCGCCGGCCCGCCCGGGCAGGAGGGCGAGGGCGGGTGGCGCGGGCTGCCGGACTTCGGCGGCCCCGGGGGCGACGGCGGCGACGGCAACCCCGACGGCGGCCAGGGCAACGGCAAGGGCGGCGGCGGCAAGGGCAACGGCAACGGCCAGGGCAACGGCAACGGCGGCCGGAACACCGGCAGCGACCGGGCCGTCGACGTCGTGAACCGGCTGGTCCTGCCCGTCCCCTCCGGCTGGGAGGGCGGCACCACCCGCGACGGCTTCGCCGCGCTCAGCGTCGGCCCCTACGACTGCGAGGGCGGCGGCACCTGCTCGCTCGGCGGCGCCAACACCGGCCGGATCGACGGCGGCACCGACGTGCAGGCGGCGGCCAAGGCCGACATCGAGAAGGCCGCCAAGGACTCCTACAACGAGATCGTCTCGCACGAGGAGCTCAAGTCCGAGCCGGTCAAGGTGGACGGCCGGGACGGCTACCTGGTCCGCTGGAAGGTCGACGCCGCCAAGGGCAACGACGGCTACGTGCAGACGGTGGTCTTCCCGTCGGCGGACGGCAAGTCGCTGGTCTCGGTGCACCTGGGCTTCGACATCGCCGCCAAGGCGCCGGACGTCGCGGTGATGGACACCATCGTCAAGGGCATCGGCGACTTCAGCGGCAAGCTGCCGGCGATCCCCGGCTTCCCCGGCGGCCCGGGCACCGGGGCCGGCACCTGACCGGTCACCGCTCGGCTCACGCACGGCGAAGGCCCGCCCGGAACGCGTCCGGGCGGGCCTTCACCACTGTCCGAGGGGGGATCGGCCGGGGCGGGCCGAACGGGGGATGGAGCGGCCCGGCCCCGGCTTCCGGCGGTCAGCCGTCGTGTCGCACAGCCTCGACCCGACGGCGCCGGAGCACCATGCCGGCCCAGCCGACCCCGATCGCGGCGGCACCGGTGAGCAGCAGCGGGCCGGTGGCGGAACCGCCACCCACCGCCGCGCTGTCGGCCGCGACGACCCGGCCGGCGGGCTCCTCGGCGTTGCCGCCGTGCCCGTGGTGGGCGACGGTGGACTTGGACTGGCCGGCGGTGATCTGCTCCTCGCTGGGCGCGGCCGGGGCCTGCGCGGCGAGCGCCGACACGGCGGCGGCCGTGCCGCCCTTGCCGAAGTCGACGTCGGAGCAGCTGTAGAACGCCTCCGGGCTGTCGGTGCGCTGCCACACCATGTAGAGCAGCTGACGGCCGGTGCGCTGCGGCAGGGTGCCGCTGTAGTTGTAGTAGCCGTTGTCCGAGGTACGCGAGGTGGGCACCTGGGCGACCGGCACGGCGTCGAGGTCGGACCACTTCAGCGGCTGGGTCGGGTCCCAGCTCTGCTTGGTGATGTAGATGGTCTGGTTGCCCTGGTGCGCGGCGGTGACGCGGAATTTGAAGTCCACCTTGCCGGCGGTGACCGGGCTGGCGGGCCAGTCGGTGCGCGCGAGGTCCAGTGCCTTGTACTTGTCGCGGCCGGCGGAGCAGAGCTTGCCGTCCGGGATCTGGGCCTGGTGGGCGCCGGCGACGCTGGGGAGGTTGACCTCGTTCCAGTCGTACAGCGGCTGGGTGCCGCCGAGCGCGACGACGTCCTTGCAGATCTGCGACTTGGGGGTCTCCGGACCCTCGGCGTAGCACGCGGCGACCCGGCTGACCGGGTTGGTGACGGTGCCGTGCGCGGCGGCGGTGCCGATGCCGACGGCCGAGACGGAGAGGAACGCGGCGCCGACGACGCCGACGGACATGGCGGTTCGCTTGATGGACATGGGGTGGGGACTCCTTGACCGTGAACCGGGTCGAAGCTGTGGGGGACTGCCGGGCACGTCTGCCCGAGGGACCGGTCGACCCGGCGCGCGGCCCCTGGGGCTGAGCGTATGATTGGACTAGACCAGCTGGCAATAGTGCGTTGTGGGCCACTTTTTGACGGAATGTAGCCCCCCGAGCAGCGCAAAGGCCCGAGGGGGCGCCCGGGTTAGGCATCCCTTCGGGCCTGCTTAAGGTGGGGGCAAGGTTCTCCGCGACCCCGGGCGGGCTACTTGCGCAGCCCGGTCTGGATGACGGAGCCCTGCACCGTCGAGTGGCTCACCGTGTTGACGATGTGGTTCACCTCGACGGACTGCGGCTGCCGGGGCGCGAACTCCGCCAGCAGCTCACGGAGTTCCCCCGCCGCCCGGGGGTCCTGGCGGAGCAGCCGGCGGATCCGGTTGCGCAGCTCGGCGGTCTGGTCGCCGACCAGCTCCTCGTCGCCGTCCGCCCGGACCACCTCGACCCGGATCTCCTCCAGCTCGGCGGACACCTCCTCGGCGTCCCGGCCGCGCCCCAGCAGCCCCGCGAGCCGTGAACGCAGCTGCGTCCAGGCCTCGGTGGCCATCAGTCCGACCACCGTCGTGGCCCCCGTGGTCACCAGCTGCGCGATCTCGGCCTCCACGGCCTCCCCCTCCGTACGGTCCGGTGTCCCCGCCCGCGGTAGTGGAGCCACGGCCCCGCGCAGGTCAGAGGAAGGTGTGTCCCTCGCCCCGGTAGGTCGGCACGGTGCGCACCACCGCGTCCCCCTCCACGAGGTGCAACGCGGCGAACCGCTCGCAGAGTTCCCCGGCCTTGGCGTGCCGGAACCACACCCGGTCGCCGATCAGCAGGTCGTCGGCGGCCGCGCCGAGCAGCGGCGTCTGCACCTCGCCGGCCCCCTCCATCGGGTCGTAGCGCAGCCCCGGCGGCAGGTAGGGCACGGGGGAGCGGTCCGCGCCGGGCGCGCCGGACGCGGGGTAGCCGCCGCCGAGCACGGTCACCACGCCCACCCCGGGGCGGCGCACCACCGGCTGGCCGAACAGCGCCGCCGGCCGGCCGCGGAAGGCCCGGTAGTGGTCGAACAGCTGCGGTTGGTAGAGCCCGGACCCGGCGGCCACCTCGGTCACGGCGCGCTCGGCCACGGTCGACTCGACGCTGCCGGTCCCGCCGCCGTTGACGAACTCCAGCTCGGCCACCCGGCGCAGCAGCCGCACCGTGGCCGCCCGGCGCTCGGCCAGCTCGGCCCGCGCCCGGCTCTGCATCGCCCGCACCAGCGCGGAGCGCACCGGCCGCCCGGGCACCGCGTCGCCCACCCCGGCGACGTGGCCCTCGTAGGCCATCAGCCCGACCACCCGGAAGCCCCGGCGGCGCTGCACCAGCTCGGCGAAGGCGGCCCCCGCCCCCGGGGCGCCCCGCCGGGGGCGGGGCGCGCCCCCCCCCCAACCCCCCCCCCCCCCCGCCCCCCGGGGGGGGGCCCGCCCGCGGGGGGGGGGGGGGGGGGGGGGGGGGGGGGGGGGGGGGGGGGGGGGCGCCCCCCGACCCGCATCCGCCCGCCGAGCAGGTGCAGCGAGGTGTCCAGCTCCAGGCAGACCCGCACCTCGGCGGAGCCGGCCCGGGCCGCGTCGACCAGGTCCAGCTGGGCGGGGTCGTCCAGCACCACGGTGACGGCCTCGGCCAGTCGCGGATCGGCGGTCAGCCCGGCGAAGCCCGCCCGGTCGGTGGAGGGGTAGGCGAGCAGGACGTCGGGCAGGCCGGAGCGGGCCAGCCAGAGCGACTCGGCGAGGGTGAAGCTCATCACCCCGGCGAACCCCTCCACGGCCAGCGCCCGCTCCAGCAGGGCGCGGCAGCGCACCGACTTGCTGGCCACCCGGATCGGTTTGCCGCCCGCCCGGCGCACCAGGTCGGCGGCGTTGGCGTCGAAGGCCGCCAGGTCGACGACGGCCACCGGGCCGTCCAGATGGGCGGTGGCCCGGTCGTACCGGGCGCGGTCGGCGGCCGGCGAGGGGGCGGACGCGGTGCGGGCGCCGCCGGTGGCGGCGGCTTCGAGCGTGGCCATGGGCGCAGACTGCCACACCGGGCCTACCCGCGGGTAGGGGACGGACGGGGGACCTTCGGTCCGTGTGGGGGCGGGGGGCCGGTGGCATAGGGTCGGCCGGGTGGACCGCAAAGACTTCTCCAACCCGGCGTTCGTCGGCAAGAACATCCCCGACCCGGGCTTCTCCGGCGACGACGGCGCCGCCGACCCGGCGCTGGCCGCCGCGCTCGCCCGCTGGGCGCAGGACCGCGCGGCCGAACCGGAGGTGCTGGCGGCGCTGACCCCCACCCGGCTGATGGTGCCGGTCGTGGCGATCCTCGGCGAGGTCGAGGTGGACGCGCACGGGCACCGGCACGAGAAGACCAGCGACATGGCCGTCCCGGTGCTGGAGGCCGCCGACGGCCGGCGCGCGCTGCCGGCCTTCACCTCGCTGGAGTCGCTGGCCCGCTGGCGCGCGGACGCCCGTCCGGCGCCGACCGCCGCCCCGCAGGCCGCGATGGTCGCCTTCTCCGAGCGGGCGGACACCCTGCTGCTCGACCCGGCCGGCCCGGTGCCGTTCCAGCTGTCCGGGGCCCGGCTGCGGGCGCTGGCGGAGAACCGGCCCTACCTCCCGCCGGCCGCCGACCCCGAGGTGCGCGAGGCGGTACGGGCGCTGCTGGCGGCCGAGCCGCAGGTGACCGCCGGGCTGCTGGCCCCGGCCGAGGACTCCGACGGGGTGCTCGCGGTGGTCCTGGACCCGGCGCTGGACCAGGCCGGGATGCAGGAGGCCGCGCAGCGGGTCGGGCGGGCGGTGGCCGGTGACCCGGTGCTGCGGGTGCGGCTGGACCGCGGCCTCGACCTGGCGGTGCTGCCGGCGAGCGCCGGGCTGCCGGGCGAGCCGCTCTACCGGCGGTAGGGGCGGACGCGGCGCAGGGGCGGGGGGGCCCCGGCCCCCCCGGGGGCGCGCCCCCCCGGGCGGGGGCCGGGAGGGGGTTAACCGGGCCGGGGCCGAGGCCGCCCGGGCGGCGGCC
>NZ_JBIBVJ010000039.1:0-14284 GCF_043080305.1 Kitasatospora sp. NPDC015120
CCCGCATCGACCTCGAAGTCCCCCTCGCCCTCAACGCCTGGCTCCACACCTACAACATCACCATCGACAACTAACACCACCCCACACCAACCAGCATGAGCGCGAACACCCGACGGTCCCACTCCAGGACCGTCGGGCCCATTTCAAAGCGAAAAGGAAGACCGCCATGCCCCCCACCCAGCAACCCCCACCCGACGCAGTCGCCCTCGCCGATCACCTGCATTCCGAGATCGCCACCCTGCACGAGCTCGACCTCGCCGACATCACCCCCGCGGCGGTCTTCCGCACCACGCCCGTCCCGCCCGCCGGCCCCGAGGGCCCTGCCGCACCCGCGGAACGCGCCGATGCAGCCCTGTGACCTCACCGTCGCCGACGCCGCCGCCGCCATCGCCGCCCGGCGGCTGTCACCCGTCGAGCTGACCGAATCGGTCCTGGAACGCCTCGAAGCCACCGAGCCCCGCCTCAACGCCTACGTCACCGTCACGGCCGACACCGCCCGCACCGCAGCCGCACGCGCCGAACGCGAGCTGCTCGCCGGCCACCACCGGGGCCCCCTGCACGGCATCCCCTACGCGCTCAAGGACAACATCGACACCGCGGGCATCCCCACCACGGCCAGCTCCCGCCAGTGGGCCGACCGCGTGCCCACCCGTGACGCCACCCTCGCCGCCCGTCTCACCGCCGCCGGTGCCGTCCTCGTCGGCAAGACCCACACCCACGAGTTCGCGTACGGCCTCACCACCCCCCAGACCGCCAACCCCTGGCACCCCGACCGTGTCGCCGGCGGATCCAGCGGCGGCTCCGCCGTCGCCGTCGCCACCGGATCCGCCCTCTTCGCCCTGGGCACCGACACCGCGGGCTCCGTCCGGGTACCGGCCGCCCTCAACGGCGTCGTCGGCCTCAAACCCACCTACGGCCTTCTCTCCTGCCACGGCATCGCCCCGCTGTCGTGGTCCCTCGACCACCCCGGCCCCATCACCCGCACCGCCCACGACGCCGCCCTCGTCCTCAACGCCCTCACCGGCGACGACTCCCACGACCCGGCCACCCGCCCCCAGGACCTACGCGGCCTGCGGATCGGCATCCCCCGCACCTATTTCTTCGACCGCGTCACCCCCGACGTCGACAAGGCCGTCCGCACCGCCATCGACCACCTCACCACCCTCGGCGCCAGCACCGTCGAGATCGACACCCCCCTCGCCGACCACCTCCTGCCCACCCTGTGGGGCCTCATGGGCCCCGAAGCCGCCGCCGCCCACGAGCACCGCCTCCGTCACACCCCCCACCTCTACGGCGACGACGTCCGCATCCTCCTGGAAGCCGGCCGTCTCCTCCCCGCCGGCGACCACCTCCTCGCCCAACGCGCCCGCACCCTCGTCCACCGCACCTGGTGCGAGCTCTTCACCCGCATCGACGTCCTCGCCACCCCCACCGTCCCCCTCACCGCCACCCCGCGCACCCAGCCCCACGTCCAGTGGCCCGACACCGCCACCGAGACCGTCACCAACGCCTACCTGCGCCTCACCGCGCCCGCCAACCTCACCGGCCAGCCCGCCCTCACCCTCCCCGTCGCCCTCGACCCCACCGGTCTGCCCATCGGCCTCCAGTTCATCACCCCCCACCACCACGAAGCCGCCCTCGTCCACATCGCCACCACCCTCCAGGACGCCCTCCCCGCCCTCCGCCCCCCGCTCCCGCTCACATGACGGAGGGATCGCCCGCGGGCTCCGCGGTGCCGGGCCGGGCGACGCGGACACCTCCCTCGGAGTGCGACGCGCCCCGGCCATGACGACCCGTCACGGCCCGCCGGGAAGCGCTCCCGCGCCGCGCCGGCGGTCGAAGCCGCCGCTTCAGGCGACGGCAGCCAGGTCCGCGCGGCCGAACAGCAGAGCGTAGCCGCGGGGCAGGTGGGCGAGGAGGCGGTCGGTGAGGTGGTCGCCGGTGAGGGTGGTGAGGGCGGCCAGGACGGAGGAGGCATCCCAGCGGGCCGCGGTGAGGCTGGTGCCCAGGGTGTGGGCGAGGCTCTCGACGAAGGCGGGTGCGGTGACCGGTGCCGGGAGCGGAAGCTGGGCGGCGAAGACGGCGCGGGCGCGTTCGGGCAGGGCTACCGCGAGGTCGCAGCGTTCGTCGCCGGTGAGCTGGGAGCCGAGGAGGGCCAGAACGGCCGTGAGGACGCGCTCGGCCTCCTCGTCGGTGGGGTAGCGGCCCAGGGTGCGGACCTGCTGGAGGAGGTGGCGGTAACGGGTCATGACCGTGGGGCCTCCAGGGGCTGGCCGCCGGCGGACCGGCGGCGTGCGGGGTGGTCAGGGTCGTTGGCCTGCGGTGGGGCGGCCGAACAGGAGGTCGTAGCCGGGCGGCAGCTGAAGCAGGACGCGCCCGGTGAGGTCGTCGCCGGCGGCGTCGGCCACCGTGGACAGGACGGCGCCGATGTCCCACAGGGCGGTGGCTTCGGTGGCGCCCTCGATCCAGGCCGCGGTGGCGCGCACGAACCGTTCCGGGCTGAGCGGTTCCGCGGCGTGCAAGGGGTTGAGCAGGACCAGGGCCATGGTCTCCGGCAGGCGGGCGGCCAGTTCCTCGCGCACGTCGCCGGTCAGGTGGGCGCCGAGCAGGGCCAGGACGACCCGGGCCGCGCGCTCGGCCTCCTGCGGGGTGTCGTACTCACCGCGCTCCCGGACCTCTTCCGGGAACGCCTCCCGTCGAAGAGTCACCGTCCTCCTCCCTCCGCTCCCGGGGACGGGCGCCGGTGCGGACCGGTGGGCTTCGGCAGCCGGACGAGGCCGTGCCCCGCCCGCACGGAAGCGGGCGCCCGCCGCTGCGGTCGGTTCCGGCCGCCCCTTCGATCAGGGGGGAGAGATCAGGGGCGGCCGGAACGGCATCGGCGGCCGGTCAGGCCTGGATCTGCTTGCGGTCGCCGCTGTGGCTGATGGCGACCTTGCGGGGCTTGGCCTTCTCGGCGACCGGGATCTTCAGGGTCAGCACGCCGGCGTCGTAGTCGGCGGTGATCCCGGCGGGGTCGAGGGTGTCGGACAGCATGACCTGGCGGGAGAACACGCCGAGCGGGCGCTCCGACAGCTCCCACTTCACGCCCTCGCCCTCCTGGCGCGGGCGGCGTTCGGCCTTGACCGTCACCATGTTCCGCTCGACGTCGATGTCGATCGCCTCCGGGTCCACCCCGGGCAGGTCGAAGCAGATCACGTACTCGTCGCCGGTCCGGTAGGCGTCCAGCGGCATCGGCGCGGGACGCGACCAGGTCCCCGTGCCGCCCAGGAACTGCTGGGTCAGGCGGTCCAGCTCGCGGAACGGGTCAGTGCGCAGCAGCATCGCGAAACACCTCCACTGATCGAACGGGTGCCAGTGCGCTTCACCTGACACCTTTCTAGCGCGTCATCCATCCGATGACAAGTCCTCGTGTCGCTTGTAGAGTGACTTCATGAGTGAGAAGCCCAGCAAAGCCGCCCCCGGCGGCCCCCGGCCGGTCGAGCCCGCCTCCTTCCTGGCGGCCGCAGCGGCCCTGGCCGCCATCGACGACGCCGTCCGCGCCGCTCAGAACCCCGCGTCCCAGCCCCCGACCGCGCCCGTCGGGCAGGAGGGGCCCGAGCAGGCGCTGGCCGCCGTGATGCTGCTGCGCGAGCTGCGCACCCAGCTCGCCGGCTGGGAGGCCGGTCTGGTGAAGAGCGCCCGGGAGGCCGGCGCCACCTGGGCCGACCTCGCCCGGCCCATGGGCGTGGCCAGCCGCCAGGCCGCCGAGAACCGCTACCTGCGCCTCAAGCCCGCCGGCGGCACGACGCGGGCCGGTACCGGTGCGGAGCGCGTCAAGGCCGTCCGCGACCGGCGCGCCGCCGACCGGACGGTCACCGCCTGGGCCCGCGACAACGCCGCCGAGCTGCGGGTCCTCGCCGCCCGGATCACCACGGCCGCACTCGGCCCCGGCGCCCTCCCCGCCCAAGCCGCCCTGACCGCCGCCCTCGGCGCCACCGACCCCGCCGACCTCATAGAGCCCCTGAGCGCCATCCGCCCCCACCTCGACACCGACCAGAGCGATCTCGCCACGCGCCTCGACGCTCTCACCCACCACACCACCCGGCTGCGCGACGACAGCGACCGCCGCCGCGCCTGACCCCGCCCCCCTGCCGACAGGCGCCGGCAGAACCCCTTGACCGGATCCCCGCGACCGCCACGGCGGTACCGCCACCCGGGACTTCCCTCTCCCCAGTCGGGCGTCCGGCGGACAGGACCTCACCGGGACGGCCGCCGTGGCGGGTCCCGGCGCGGAGCCGGCGGCTCACACCCGCATTCGGTAGGCGGGCACCGCGTCCGGAGCACCCCCACGACGGCCGCGTGACACTCCCTAGGATCCCGGGGTGACCACCTGGACGGAACACCCCGCCCCGGGCGACATCGAAGCGGTCGTCCGCCACTACTTCCACCTGCTCCGCACCGGCAGGATCCCCGACGTCGAACACCTCGTCGACGGCCACCCGACCCGGCACGTCCTCACCTCGCTGTGGACCGCCCTCCACACCGACGACAGCCCCACCACCGACCGGCGGGACCAGGACCTGTCCTGGCTCGGCGAGCTCCGCATCGCCGCCTTCCAGTGGGGCCGCACCACCAGCCACGTCAGCATCGAGATCGCCCACGGGGCCCGCACCCTCGATGTCGCCCTCGGGTTCTGGATCAAACCCACCGGGACCGGCTGGACCCTCACGGGACCGGCCACCTACTGGTAGGACAGCGCTCAGTGCCGGTGGGCGAGTTGGACGAGGTTGCCGCAGGTGTCGTCCAGGACGGCCGTGGTGACCGGGCCCATCTCGGTCGGCTCCTGGGTGAAGTGCACGCCGAGGGCGCGCAGGCGCTCGAACTCGGCGTGCACGTCGTCCACGGCGAAGGAGGCGGCCGGGATCCCATCGCCGGCCAATGCCTTCTTGTACGGGCCGACGGCGGGGTGGCTGTCGGGCTCCAGCAGGAGTTCCGTGCCGTCGGGCTGTTCGGGCGAGACGACGGTCAGCCACCGGGGACCGCCGAGCGGGACGTCGTGCTTGAGCACGAAACCGAGCACCCCGGTGTAGAAGCGCAGGGCCTTCTCCTGGTCGTCGACGAAGACGCTGGTCAGATTGATCCTCACGGCGTTCCCTCCACCGGGTCGCATATGTGTGCTCAAGGAGTGTGGTGTCCGGGACCACGAGCCCACCCTAGGCGGGCCGGCACTGCGCCTACCAGTCGGCGGCCTCGGGCCGGGCAATGAAAAAGGGCCGTCGGGCGGCTTTTATACCTTGCTACCGTTTTCCCCACGCCACTCGGACGGAGAATGGACCATGTTCACGCTGGAAGAAATTCCGGAATCCCGCATCGCCTATCTGAGGCACACCGGACCTTATGGAGCGGCGAACCGGATCCTCATGGAAAGGCTCAAGTCCTGGGCTGCGGCGCACGATCTGCTGCGGGCCGACACGGCCGTCCTGGGCATCGCCCGGGACGACCCCGCCCGGACGCCGCCGGACGCCTGCCGCTACGACACCTGCCTCCTGGTGGCCGACGGCGCCGAGATCCGGGGTCCGGAGATCCGGGAAGGCCGCCTCGCGGGCGGGCGGCACGCCGTTCTCGCCGTCGCGCACACCGGTGAGGCCCTCGGGCAGGCCTGGGCCGGCCTCTTCGCGAACCTCGCCGCCCATGGGTTCGCCTTCGACGGCGCCCGTCCCGTTCTCGAACGCTACCGCCCGAGCCTGCTCGCCCGGCACCTGTGCGAGATCTGCGTTCCCGTCCACTGAGGCCGAACGGCGAGCAGGGGGGTGAGCGGGGACGGGGTGAACGGCGCGAGGAGGGGGGTGCGCGAGGTGGTGCACTCCCCCGGGCTGCCCGCGCACCTGGTCGCGTTCCGCTGCGGCGTGACGACGGGGGCACCCCGCGAGGCCCGGAACGGCGGGGCCGCGCCCGGCGAAACCGGCGTGCGGGAGCCCGCGCGCGGGCCCGGCGAGACACCGGGCGCCGAGCGTCGGGTCTTGGCAGGGATCACCCGAACGGCAGACGCTCGGTGAGCAGTCGGTCACCGGCTGCTTCCGCCCATCAGCCCCGGGAGGGCCATCCATGTCGTTCTCGCGCGTCCACGTCGCCGTCGCCGCCCTGCTCGTCGCCGGTGCCACCGCCCTGGCCGGCCCCGCCCAGGCCGCCGACGGCCACCGCGCCCTGAGCCGCTTCGACGACGGCAGCTTCGAGACGCCCAAGGCCCCGGCGAACGCGTTCACCCCCCTGACCGCCGGTCAGGGCATCGGGCCGTGGGCCGTCACCGCCGGCAGCGTCGACCTGATCGGCGTCGGCTTCTGGCAGGCCGCCGAGGGCGACCAGTCGCTGGACCTCAACGGCTCCGGCAGCGGCACCGTCGCCCAGAGCTTCACCACCGTTCCGGGCACCACCTACTCGGTCAGCTACGCGCTGGCCGGCAACCCGGGCGGGGGGCCGGCCCTGCGGACCGGGCGGGCGCTGATCGACGGCCAGAACTTCCAGGACTTCTCCTTCGACGTCACCGGCAGGACGAGGAACGCGATGGGCTACGTGGGCCGCCAGTTCACCTTCGTCGCGCAGGGCGCGTCCACGACGCTGAGCTTCACCAGCACCGTCGCCGGGGCGTACGGCCCGGTCATCGACAACGTGCAGGTGCAGGAGTGCAAGCCCTGTTGCGGGTGAGGCGGGCGGGGCTGCCGGGACTCCCGCGGGGGTCCCGGCAGCCGCCGTTCCGCGAACGGCCGTCGCCGTCGGCAGCGCTTCCGGGGCGTCAGGCCCGGCGTCGTCGCATCGCCCGGCGTTCCGTCTCCGTCGTGCCGCCCCAGACGCCCTCCACGGGCCGGTCCAGTGCCCATTCCAGGCACTGGCGGGAAACGGGGCAGCCGCCGCACACGGCCTTCGCCTCGTCGCTCTGCACGAGGGTCGCGAAGCTGGTGCTGCTCCCGATGGGGAAGAAGAGTTCGGGGTCCGTGCCGCGGCACCGGGCCGACTGACGCCAGTTCATGCCGTTCCTCCCTGCCGGTCTCCTCTCTATGACTGCGCGGGGGCGGTGATTGTGACATCGGCGGGCGGAGCGGCCGGCCGCGCGGCGGTGGCCCCACCGCGGGCAGTGCTACGGAAGGGGGCGCTGCGGAAGGGGGCCTTCGGCGGCGGGGACCCGGATGGCGAGGATCGCGATGTCGTCGTGGCCGTCGCTGGGGTGGTGATCGGCCAGGACGCGGACGAGGTCGTCCAGGGGCAGGGCGACGTGGGCGGTGGCGAGGGCGGCGAGGGCGTCCAGGCCCTCGTCGATGGCCCGCTCCGGGTGTTCGACGAGGCCGTCGGTGAACAGCACCACGGTGCTGCCGGCGGGCAGCGGGTGGGTGTGGTCGGGGCGGGGGACGGCGGGGTCCACGCCCAGCGGGATGCCGGGTTCGCCCCGGACGTACCGGGCGTGCCCGTCGGGGCCGAGCACCAGGGGCGGCAGGTGGCCGGCGGTGCTCCAGTGCAGGTTCCAGCCGTCGCCGGCGGGTTCGATCCGGGCCAGGCAGGCGGTGGTGACGGGCAGGTCGGTGATGGCGCCCACGGTGTGGTCCAGCTGGGTCAGCACCGAGCTGGGCGGGGTCCTGCGGTCGTAGAGCAGCGCGCGGAGCATGTTGCGGGCCTGGGCCATGGCGGCGGCGGCCTGCAGGTCGTGGCCGACCACGTCGCCGATGACGGCCACGCAGGCCCGGTCGGGCAGGACGGCCGCGTCGTACCAGTCCCCGCCGACGCGGGCCGGTTCGCTGGCGGTGCGGTAGACCGCGGCGCCGGAGAACGGGACCAGATCGGGCAGGGTGGGCAGCAGCAGACGCTGGAACTGCTCCGCGCTGTCGCGCACGCAGCCGAACAGACGGGCGTTCTCGATGGCGATGCCGGCCGCGCCCGCGAGGGCCCGGACGATCTCCTCGTCGTCCTCGTCGAACGGCCGGCCGTCGGCGCGCTCGGAGAGGTAGAGGTCGCCGTAGATCTCGCCGCGGACGGTGATCGCCACGCCCAGCAGCGTGCGCATCGGCGGATGGCCGGGCGGGAAGCCCACCGAGGCCGGGTGGGCGGGGATGTCGTCGACCCGCAGCGGTGCGGGATGCCGGATCAGATGGCCGAGCACTCCGCGTCCGTGCGGGAAGTCGACCCCGGCGAGCGCCGCCCGCTCCTCGTCCGTCAGACCGGCGGTGACGAACCGTTCCAGGTGGTCACCGGAGGGGGCGAGGACGCCCAGCGCGCCGTAGCGAGCGTCGGCCAGCTCCATGGCCGTCGTGACGATCCGGTGCAGCACCGCGGACAGGTCCAGGTCGCCGCTGATCGCCAGCACCGCCGACAGCAGCCCCTGCAACCGGTTCTTGGCCTTCGCCAGGGCGAGCAGCTGGAGGGCGGCGCCTTCCAGCTGTTCGCCGCCCTGCTCCAGCCGGAACCCCGGCGGGTTCCCCTCCCCCGGTGCCCCGGACGGCTCCGCGTCGGAATCCACGACATCACCTCGTTCGTCCCCACCCACGCTACGCAGGACCGGGCCGCCCGGGCGGGCGCACGCGCCCGCCCGGCGCAACGGGGGCGGCGGGGGCCGCCGGGGTCAGCTCGGCGGGCCGGACCAGACGACGCTGCCGCCAGGCCCCGCGTGGTGGACGAACTCCACGGAGAACGGGTCGGCCGCGGTCTCCGGCAGGCCGTAGGCGGTCAGGCTGGTGACCTCCTTCCCGGGGGCGACGGTGCCGGTGGGGACCTTGAGCCGTCCGCTGCCGTCGATCAGGGTGAGGACGAGGACGCCGTTGGCGTCCCGGACGACGGGAAGGCCGCTGCCCCGGAGCGGGACCTCCGCGGAGCCGGTGTTGACGATGGTGATCCTCACCTGGATGATCCTGGCGTTCTTCGGGGCCTTGAGGACGGTCTCGTCCGGGACGTAGCGCTCCGGCCTGGCCATCGTGACCTTCAGTCCGTCCGGGAAGGTGTAGGACTGCCCGAACTGCGGGTGCCGGGCCTTCTCGTCCGCGGCCGCGGCCGCGCGCTCGGCCTCGATGCGCCTGCGCTCGGCCTCCAGCCGCTCCCGCTCCTTCGCCGCCCGCTCCTGGGCGGCCCGGGCGGCCTCCTCGGCGCGGGCCCGGTCGGCTGCCTCGTCCGCCTTGCGCTCCTCGTTGACCGCCCGGATCTCCGCCACCACCAGGACCCCGGCGCCGGTGGAGACCAGCAGGCCGACGACGCCCAGGATCACGCCCGCGAGCGCGGTTCCCCGGTTGGTCGCGACGCCCTTGCGCACCTGGGCCAGGGCGACGGCACCGAGGATCACGGCCAGCAGGGCGAGCAGCCAGGACAGCCAGAACAGGATGACGGCCAGGCCCAGCACGGTCCCGACGATCCCGAGGACCATCGCCGCGACGCCCAGGCCGTTGCGGGGCTGCGGCGCCGGCATCGGGTACGGGTACGGGTACGGCGCCCAGGAGGGCACGCCCGGCGAGGGGAACGGACCGGGGGCCGCAGCCGGGGCGGGGAACGGGCCGGGGGCCGCTGCCGGGGCTGGGGCGGCGCCGTCCGTCCGGATGGGGCCCGGCGGTGCCCAGGGGTTGTCGGTGGCCGGGGCGTCGGCGGGCCCCGGGCGGTCGGACGGGGCGGGAACGGTCATCCGGGATCCTTCGGGCGGGACGGAGAGGGGTGGCGGCCGGCCGGGCGACGGCGGACCGGTTCCGGGCGCACCGGGACGCACCGGATCCGCGTCCGGGGCCCTGCGCCGGGCGCGGGCGGGTGATCAACATACCGGGTGCCCGTGAACGCCGCCGGACCGGCGCCGTGCGTCCCGGGGACAGCGTGGGGCCCGGGACCGCCGGGACCGACCGGCGAACCGATTCGGGGCGGGGCGCGGACGGGAAGGATGCCCCCGACCGCGTCGTCGTGCTGAGGAGGACAGGGTGCGCAGGGAACCGAGGACGACGGCCCAGAAGGGGCATCCGTACGGCCGCAGGCCCACCGGCGGGCTGGCCGACGTCCTGTGGGACTGGTCGAAGTCCGGCACCCGGACGGCGGCGCGCAACCGGCTGCTGCGGAGGCTGCCCGGGGTCGGACCGGCGGCCGCGTACCGGTTCGGGCTGGTCGAGCGGCCGCACTACGCCTACGGCGTGCGCAGGGCCACCGAGTCGGCGGCACGGCTGGGCCACCGGGGAGTGACGGTGGTGGAGTTCGGGGTGGCCGGCGGCAACGGGCTGCTGGCCCTCGCCGAGCACGCCCGCTACTACGCCGCCGCCACCGGGGTCGCCGTGCGGGTCGTCGGCTTCGACAGCGGGGCGGGGCTGCCCGACAGCACGGACCCCCGGGACCTCCGCTACCTGTTCGCCCCCGGTTTCTACACGATGGACCACGACCGGCTGCGGGCCCGGCTGGGAGCGGCCGAGCTGGTGATCGGCGACCTCACCGCGACGCTGCCCGGCTATCTGGACTCCCACGCCGAGGTGCTGCGCGAGCACCCCGTCGGCTTCGTCTCCCTCGACCTGGACTACTGCTCCTCGACGGCGACCGCCCTCGACCTGTTCCGGGGCCCCTCCCACGGGCATCTGCTGCCGAGGGTGACCTGCTACCTCGACGACCTGCCGGGGACGATCGCACAGATCGGTGAGGCCGCCGCGATCGCCGACTTCAACGCCGCGCACCCCGACCGGCCGATCGGACAGGTCCTGGGCCTGCGGGCGTTCACGCCGTTCGACCCTCCGTGGGCCGATCAGATCCACGTCCACCACCGGCTGGACCACCCGGACTACGGGCGGCTGGAGGTCGGCGCCACCGGCGACCAGCTCCCGCTGGACCAGGCCCCGCCGGTGCGGCGGCGCCGTCGCTGAGACGGCCCCGCCGCCGGGGCGGACCCGGGGTCGCGCGCCCGGGCCCGGGCCAGTGCCACTGCCGGGGCCGGGGCCGGGGTCAGGGCCGGGCGGAGGCCTGGTCCTGGACGCGGCCCTGCAGGGCCTTGGAGAGCTCCGCCACGCAGGCGGCGAGCTGTCCGGTCGTCAACTGCGCCGGATCGCCGCCGCATCCGCCGGCCGGTGCGCCGGGCGTCGCGGAGGGGGCCGGGGTCCCGGGCGAGGGAGCGGACGTGGACGGGGAGGCGGACGGGGGTGCGGACGGGGACGGCGTGGGGGACGGCTGGCCGCCCGGGGCGGTGATGCTGCCGTTCAGCGACACCAGGTTGGGCGTCACCCGCGCGTCGCCCGACAGGTCGATGTAGTCCTGGGTCTGCCCGTTGAAGTCCACGAAGCCGCGCCACCTGTCCCGGCCGAACGGGATGATCTCCTGCAGCGCACCACCTTGCCCGACACTGATGGTGATCGAGGTCTGCTGCGCCATGTACGACACCATCCGGCTGGCCAGCACGTCCAGGTTCACCGACGGCTCGTCGTCGCCGCGCACGTACACGTGCAGGTCGTTGAGACCGCCGCCGGCGCGGTCGGCCTGAAGGACGGCGAACGCCACCACCAGTTGCGAGGAGCTCTCCCTCGGCACCAGCGGCGTCACGTAGTAGAGGTGACCGTCCGCCTTGGAGCGCAGCAGGAACTCCCCCGGGTTGGTGGCGTTGGCCGCCGCCGAGGTGTGGGCGTAGCCGAAGCCCCGGTCGTCCTTGGCGCCGCGCCCGCCGAGCCACTGCACCTCGTGGATCTGCGAGCGGACCACCGAAGCCGGGTACACCGCCCCCGGCAGTTCGCCCGGGGCCACCTCGGCCCGGTACGTCATGTCCGGGCGGCCGTCCGGCGACCCGCGCAGCACCAGCACCCCGGCCGGTTCCAGCACCGTGCGCTGCCGGTAACCGGCCTCCCGGGCCACCGAGATCACCACCACCGGCTGGGCGGTGCGGGGGTCGCTGCCGTCGCAGTAGCCCCAGATGTCCTGGTCGTTGTAGACGACGTCCGGGAACCGCTCGGCGAGCAGGTTGCGCAGGCTGACGGCGCCCGTCCCGCCGAAGGCCCGGTCGAAGGCGTGGTCGCCGCGGAACGCGCAGGTGACGACGGAGTTGGAGCGGCCGTCCCATTCCGCGACGCCCTCCATCGGCTGCTCACCGGAGCCGTCCAGGACGGCCGTCCACACCCCGCCGCCCTCCGAGCCGTCGGGCAGGTAGTGGAGGCTGTGCCCCAGCAGGTGGATGCCGGAGGTCAGGCCGGCGCTGTCGGTGAGCGCCTTGGTCGCCGCCGCGTAGGAGGCGGTGCGCGCCTCGAAGTCGAAGTCCGGCATCGGCGCGGTCTTCACGCAGGCCGGTACGTCCGCGGTGCCCACCAGGTCGCAGCGGACGCCGTCGCCGGGGCGGGTGTGCTCGGTCACCGGCAGCACCGAACGCGGCGTGCCCGCGCCGGTGGCCGGGACGTCGAGCACGGTGGCCGCCGCGTAGAAGCGGCCCGCGTCCTTGTCGTCGTCCCACAGCCCGGTGCCCGCGCGCACCAGCGAGCCGGCCACCGCCAGCACCACCACCGCGACCGTCAGGCGCATCCTCCACCCGCCGAGGTCCGCCCCGGCGTCCTCCGCGACGGCCACCACCGCCCACACCGTGCCGCACAGCCCCACCGCGACCCAGAACCAGAACAGCGGCGCCGCGTCCAACGGACCGCCGTGCGGGAAGAACTGCCGTCCGATCAGCAGCCGGTAGCTCTGGTCCTGCTGGCCGAAGCCGCCGAACACCAGGTGCTTGACCAGCCACACGACGAACGCGACCAGCGGCATCCACAGCCACCAGACGGCCAGCCCCACCGCACCGCGCCGCACCGCACGGGCACCACGACTCGTCACACGCCCCCCATCCCGTGCCCCGCCGCCCGGTCCCCGGCCGGCCGGGCCTGTGTCCCGTTCCGTCCCTTCCCGCCCCGCGCACCCGGCACGCCTGCGCACGTGGCCGGCCGCTTCGGTCCGCGGACGTGGAACTCTACTCCTCCGTACGGACATCGCGGCGGGCCGCCGACGGTGCACGGACGGCGCGGGGCGGGACGATGAGGGGCGGGAGGCGAGGGGCGGGGCGGTCCTCGGAGGTCGGGCTCGGTCGGGGACCAGTTCCTGCCGGTGTGGGAGTAGGCCGGCACGTCGCGGATGCCCGCCGCGCGGAAGGGGCGGCCGTGGTCGTGGGAACCGCCGCGCCGTTGCAGTGGCGGTGCAGGGTGGAGGTGCTGACGTGCAACCGGGTGGCGAGCGTGCCATAGCTCGTCGGTCTCCACACCCACTCCGGCTCCACCGCTCCCCGTGTCCCGGCCCGGCATCCCGCCGAACCCGCAGCTCACGCTACCGGCAGCCGGTCCGGGATCCGCCGTCCCGGGGACCTTCGGGCAGATTCACGGCCCACCCGGCCCGCCGGGCCCGCGACTTGACGGAACTTGCCAACCCGACGCATCACGCGCACCAGCCGTTGACCGGAGCATGACGTCATGTGAGGGTTCGAGCACCCGAGCGCGGACGGCCCGCACGGCCGTCCCCACACACGGCCCTGCGGTGTGCCACCAGCCGTTCCTTCCGCGGTCGAGGACCCCCACACGCTAGGAGCCTCGATGAAACGCAGTGCCACCACAGGCCGGTTGCTGACCGCCGCAACCACCCTGACCGTGCTGGCCGGCACGCTCGCCGCCACCGTGGGCCCGGCCACCGCCGCGCCCGCCGCCCCGGCCCCGCCGAGCGCGCTGGCCGCCGCCGTGAACGCCGCCGACGCCGCGGCCGCCGCCGGTCTGGACGCCCTGGCCAAGGGCCCGGACGAGTCCTACCAGCGCCAGTCCGTCACGCCCTGGGTCGGCGGCCTCTACTCGGTCTCCTACGAGCGCACCTACAAGGGCCTGCCGGTGGTCGGCGGCGACGCCGTCGTCCTCGCCGACGCCCAGGGCAACGTCCGCAGCTCGCAGTCCGCCTCCAGCGGCCGGATCCAGGGCGCCACCACCGCCCGGATCAGCGCCCAGAAGGCCGAGAAGACCGCGCGCACCAAGCTCTCCGCCGTCGACTCCGTCGCCTCCCGCCGCCTCGTCGTGCGCGTCAAGGACGGCGACAGCGGCCGGCTCGCCTGGGAGACCGTGCTCACCGGCCGCAACGGCGACACCCCCAGCACCCTGCACGTCTTCGTCGACGCCACCACCGGCGAGGTCATCGACAGCTACGACGACGTGCGGGCCGGCACCCTGAACAGCAAGTGGAACGGCCCCTCGCCGACGATCAACACCACCGGCTCCGGCAGCTCCTACTCGCTGCGCGACCCCGGCCGCCCCGGACTCAGCTGCGCCGACAACGCCACCGGCCAGGTCTTCACCAAGTCCTCCGACTCCTGGGGCAACGGCAGCGC
>NZ_JBIBVJ010000040.1:0-9325 GCF_043080305.1 Kitasatospora sp. NPDC015120
AATTAAATTCAACCTTTTCTATTTAGTATATAAATTGCCTTCTCCAGGCTCATAAATATCTCTTTTTGAATATCTGATATCAGCAGCATTCAGGACTATTTCTCTTTCAGTTTGTTCTAGTTCTGTAAATACCTCAGAGAATTGAAGGATTACACCATTATCAAAGAAAGTTACTGAAGCTTTTACTAAAACTAATTCTTCCTTAGAAAAAGGAACTTCACGGATCATTTTCTCATAGTCGTAACCTTTATCCCACTGTATATAAGGTTGTAATTTTGTTTGTAGTTCATTGCTACTGGACATAATATAAGCTATAGATAACAATTTGTCGTTTCCCTTAAGATTAAAAGGCATTTGCTCTTTGATTTCCAAAAACCGTTTCTGTTGTTCTACACTTACAAAATTCATTTTTATTCCCTCCAATTTTAAATTTTTTAAAATAATCAAATCAATATCTTTCTTTTTACAAAACACATTTATAACATCAATACATTAAGTCGCTTCAAAAAAAAGGCTCCATGAAGTTGGAGCATTTAAACAATCAATCAAAAGAAAAAATATCCTTTTGTTTCCTCCCTGATTATAACACAACTATCGACCCATTAAAAATAAATAATATTACAAAGAAAACCAATTGATTATAAATACTGAATATCCGGTAACACCATTATAGGTGGTTCACTTTTCTTAGATAAATCGGTTAGTTTCAATTTTTGAATGCTGTAATTTGTATTAGGATAATACTGCCTATATATTAAGCGTGCCTTCTCAACTGATTCTGAACGAACAATGATTTTAAGGCTTTTTGTTCGTAACAAATATAACTTTGACATTATAATTACTCCTTTTATAATTCTCTGTAACTAACAAAAATAAAGTATAATAATCTTTATCCAGCCAAAGAAAGACATCCATAGTATTAAACTTAGAATACTTCCGTATATTACTCCCTTAAAAAAATGCCCTTCTGCATTTATATAATTTCGTTTCAAATTTTCCTTATTTAAAAGTCTTATATTCTTCTTCACGTTCATAACCAACTAATATTAATTTTTCAACGAAAACCTTATACATAATACTCATCTCCTTAATTTCTATTTAACAAAATACATTATATTAGTTGATAACACAGGAGAGAGAAATTGGTTTCTCTCTTCTGTGAACTAATTCTTATAGGTATCCTAAATCTTTTAAAGAAATATATACGTTAGGGTCTTGAGTAACTATCAAGCTATCAAGAACTTCTATTCCTAAATATGAACCAGCTTCTTGAAGTCTTCCTGTTACTTGGATATCTTCTCGTGAAGGTTCTGGGTTGTAAGAAGGATGATTATGTGCAACCACAATAGATGTTCCGTTATTTAGAATGGCTGCTTTAAATACTTCTCGTGGATGTACAATGCTTGCATTTATACTTCCTACATGACATCTATGAACAGCGTTCACTTCATTCTTAGTATTTAAAACCATAACTAGGAAAACTTCTCTGTCTTCGTCTCCTATGTATTCTGTTGCAATGGCAGCTGCTACATCTGGAGATGTAATTACCTTTCTTGCAATTTCACCTTCCGTTACTACTTGTTTAATTCTTACGATTTCTTGTACCATTTCTAATTTTTGCTCTGCCATTCTTCGCTCTCCTTTTTCTTTTGAGTGATTGTTTAATTTGTTGAGCATATATTAGATTTGCTCTTTTTTTGTTGTTTCCCTTACCTCCTTTATAATACAATTATAACATTTATACATTATAAAAGCAAAGGAAAACTAGTAAATATGAGTATTTGTATATATTTTTTTATAACTATTATTTAAATGGATTTTCCTTTTCCCTTTAATAAGGCTTTTAAGTTTGTCTTTTAGTATTAATCCATAAGTTCATTAATTCATCTATTTCCTGACTTATTTTAATTGTTTGTTTATGTGTTAAGCCCTTTTCCATTCCTATCCTTATCATTTCTTTTCTTTTTCTTTCAATTTCTATTGTGAAATCCTTTAACAATTGACCATCACCTCAATAATTACTATTTTCCATAATATGAGTTTTTGCTAAAAAAATCAAAATTTCCCATATGTCGTAATCTAATAACAACATAATCATTATGGTTTGATTTATGAATTCTTTTTCATATCCGATCTTCCGATCAATTAACTGTATTAGCTCACCAATCGTAAACCGAAACTCTTTCTTTTGAGTTTTAATTACTACTAGTTGATGCCTTTTAAGTTTCTTTTTTTCAATAGCCAATCGAAAAACTAAATTCATTTTGCCACTCCTTTCTTAATGCAATTATAACATGAGTACATTATAAATAGTTAAATACTTTGATTCTTTTATAACATTTTTACATTATAAATAGTTATAGTTTTAAAATAATAGAGTTTAAATCCTAATAAATAATTTTTTATGTTAAAATTAATTTATTCTCATATTTCGTCGCATGAGAATAAGTCAATATGACTTTATAAAATCCTCTAAAAGCCGTTCTAATGGAAACATTAAATCGGTTTTTTTTATTTAAATGATAATTTAATTACTGGAGAGAAAAAAATGAAAAATATAATTTATACGGATGGGTTCCCTACATTTCCCCTTTACACCTATACAATATCAAGGATTCGCTTTCTAATAGAAGATGAAACCATGTTTCTTGATTTAATCTCATTTTCTGAAGACATAACAGATATTAACGAGGAAAATAAACTTATAACTACCAGTAGAGTTGTAGAAGCAGATTCAAGGGAAAGAATGCTTTCTACATTAAGCAAAGAGGCTATTCAGATTTTTAGAAAGGAAAGAGGATTTAAAAAAGTGTATCAAGTAGACAAAGAGTGCTTTTATAATTTACTTAAAGAATATAAGGATAATTTAATTGCGGTGGAAAAAAGTGTGATTGAAAAGGCTATGAAAAAGGGCTGATATCATATTTTCCTTTAATAAATGTTTTAAATTTTTTTTACTTGGCCATAATGATAAAAGGTGTATGGGAACAAAATATTATTATCTGGATGAGTTAGCGCGCAACTCGGATATTCTTACTCTCCTTCGAGTACAAAGGATGAATATTGAAAGTAATAATAAATTGTTTTCTCCAAACACAAATATCAGATGCCCTGTTCGAACAATGGCAAAAGAAACAATACCTAAAGTGTGTGCCTTTAAGTTGCTGGTAAGATAGGTACTCTTATATAAAACTTTAGCATTAAAGGAAATTGTTGCCCTATAGTATAACTATTAGGGCTATTTGTGCTTTATTTAAGCCTGTCTAACCAAGTTGTAATGGACTCTTTTATGTTAACTGTATTATCTTTAACATCTTCTACAATCGTATCAATTAAATCAAACCATGAAGTTTCCTTACTATATGGATTGCTCTTCTTAACAAATAATTGCACCTGTTTTAATTCCTTCATTCTCATTTTATCTAAAGTACCACGTAAAAAGTTTCTCATATAAGAATTTAATAGTTCTGTATTTCTTATACTTGCTTCCAATAATAGTGCCGTTGCCTTCGAGGGGGTGACATCTAATGCACCTGATAAGTATTTTATTTTCTCATATGTATCTTGGTTAAATCTTGTGGTAATGCGCTCATTTCTTCCTGATTGTGATTTCTTCTGAAGAGATTCCCTTCCTGGATCTCCAATAAAAATGGTATTTACAAACTGATAATCTCTTCTGAAGTATTGAGAAAGATACTCTAATACTTTTCTAGATTCCAATCCTTTTTCACAAATTATTTCAACTACATCCTTAACAGGTGTATTTGTAATATAGGAAAGTCGATAGACACAATTTTTCAATTCAGCAGATATTGTTGGTTTAACATCTCTTTTTTTATCTGAACGTACTTTTCTAATTTTATCTTTTACTACTTCTACTTTCTTCATATACATCAGTCCATTTCTTATTTTTAGTTTAGGACACTGTCCTAGTGTCCTAAAGATATTTCTATATATATGGGGGATGGGGAAGAGGTATGACCAAAAAGAGATATTTTAATAAATTCTCTACATACATATATTTGCAGTATATTTTTAAAGTTATGACTGCGTAAAATTATTTAATAAGGAACTTCAAATTCTTTAATATTAATATTTTGAGATAACGTATAATCTTAGCTGGTGTTTTGCTCTCGTTCTTGAGATGGTAGGACCGAAGGGACGCAGCAGGTCAAAGAACGATCAAAACCTTAAACGTGGTTGGGATGGGAGGAACGGAGGGGTGTGATATGATAATAAATCACACCTCGGAGAGACGCACCAGGTCATACCACGTTAAGCAGCGGCGCTGGAGTAAATCCAGGCCATACCAACACGACAAAAAAGACAAGTCTACACTTGCCTTTTCATTATGATTAACCAGCTATATTCAATTAACAATTCTATAAATTTTTCTACAATCTTTACATTCAAATTCCTTTATATCCAGCTGCAGAAGTCCTTTGTTTCCGCACTCACAGCCTTTCGTTTCCAGTTCATCTTTGGTCATAGTGAATATCCATTGCTGTACTGTAACGCAATATTCATCGGCTTCTAATGCTTTAATTGCTTTATCAAGTGAAAACTCATTAAAATTAAATGATGAGTCATGATGCTGGATAGATTTCTTAGCTAACTCGATTAGTTTGCTAGCATTTAGATATGTCCATACCATTTTGCTTTGTTCATCTTGGAGTGTGTAATAAATCAATTCAACATTATTTGAGCCACATTCAGTACATTTATTTTCCATTAACTCATTTAAAGGAGCCCTACAAATCTTACAATAATGAGAATAATATTGTTTATCTAATGGAGTTATATTCATTCACCAAGCCCTCCTATTTACCTTTGTAACCGTCATAAGGTCTTTTTAACTCACCAGCGTCTTCTACTATTTTTAACATTTCCATTACTTCATCAAGGTCTATATCTCCCCATGAGCCGTAGCGGATACAATCACCTGAAATGGTTTTATTTAAATGGTTCACATAAACAGTAAGCTCATGAGTAGATAAAGGCCTTCTACCTACAATGAAATATCTATCTATATCGTAGTCTTTCCCTTCATACGTGCCGTTCACCAATTCATAAGTAATGCTTTGTATTTTCATATAAATACTCCTCCAGATGTTTTAAGGTTTCAGGGTTTTAATGTTTTTTTCTTTTCCCCTGTTCATCTGTAACGGAAGCGAAGAAGGATTGGAAGGCAAGGGAAAAAGCGAAAAAAATTTTATTTCCGCAATATATAGTCGAGTTTTGAATTCGTTCTTGGGATGGGAGGACTGAAGGGACGCACCAGGTCAAAGAACGACCAAAACCTTAACGTGGTTGAGATGGGAGGAACGAAAAGGTGTGATATGCTTTTTCATCACACCTTGAAAGAGACGCACCAGATCAAACCACGATAAGAGCGGAGTTTAACCAGAAATAAAAATTTTTTCGCTCCCTTGCCTGGAATGACGACTGAGCTATAGTGAGGATGAACAGGGGCCAATAGTTGGTTTTAAGGGGGGTGGGTGGGGAATTTAAATAAGAAGAAACGAGAATTGGCTGCCTTTTAGCCATTTCTCGTTTCTTCCTTTTTTTATTATTGATCCGTTTTATGATCTACTGAAAATCATTAAATAAAATCCTTTCTTATAGACAGAAAGGATTTTATTTTGTCATTCTGATACTAATAATAGTCTGTATTCACTTATCATCTGTTCAAGATTTTCTCTGCCATATGTCAAAGGGTCTACTTTATTCATCAAGGTAGTACACAAGAAAGGGTCAAATATAGATACACCTTCTTCTTCATCGAATAGGGTAATTAGATTAGCGTTACTTTGGTCACCGTCTACTTTTTCTAATTGGCAATAGTTATAATCGACAACCACCTGAAGTTCTTGCAATAGGTCTGTAACAGAATATAGGTTTTTCATATATAAACACTCCTTTAGGTCTTTTTTAAAATATTGTATATGCGTATGCATGTATGCATGTATGCATGTATGCACGCATACATATTTCAGGAAGTTAAAGGGCACTCACTGCAAGTTTGCTTTTCGCATTGAGCGCAAGGTATAATTTCTAACTTACAATTAGGGCAAATATGCTTTTTAAAACTCATAGGAAGTTCTACTTCAGCACAACATTGAGGACACCATTCTGCAACCGTTTCAAAAATCTTTTCTTCAGTACCGCACTCTATTAGCATCCCATCTTCAATAGCAAAATCAATAATTTCATTTGTATTGTCATATGTATATGTGTCCAAAAATTCATTAATGGATTTGTATCCTAAACAAAGTACTATGTTTTCCATCCAGTCGTAAGGCACCTTATAAAAGGCGCTTACGACTCCATTAAATTCTCCTTGTTTAATTTGTTTCAGCTTATTTATATATCCGTAAATAGTTATGTTATTGTTATTCATTACTTTCCCCCTGAATATCTACCACAAAATTCACATCGTCCATTGCTCCACAATCCATAGTGCATAATAAAAGGGTTGCCACTCCCCCACTCGATAATTGCTCCTTCATTTCCTTTTCCACAGTGTTTACAATCATTATCCTTATGCTGTTCTTCATATCTTCTTTGTCCAGCAATTAAATTTTGAGTTGCTTGTTCTCCATATTTTTGTAAACTTTCTTTTTCCCATTTATACGGCATATCTAATTCCCCCAATAATTTATTTTAGGAAGGAAAGGATCTTCCTTTCCTTTAGTTTTGCAATTCTGTGATTTCTCCAATAAGCCAAGAAGTTTCTCTACTATCTTCAAATACTGCAGAAACCTGACCATTATAAGGGTCAAACTTAATCATAGTTTTAATTTTCATTTCCTTTTCAAAGCTTAAAAACTTAAAAATCCCATTATCATAGTGTCTAAACTCCAGTCCCTCAAAATTAAAGATTTTACTGTTTTCCACATGAACTTTTACATTTTTTATGATTTGATTTTGTAAGTCTTTAAGAATCATTTGATTTTGCTCCTTTGAATTTCATTTTTCTTTTGTCTTCCGTATGGAAGGCTGTTCCCTAAAAGGGAATTATTTTTTCCGTTTTGACATGGAGTATGAATTGATCGCATAGGGAATGGGTCAAGGGTTAAAGACAGAAAGTTTTTCGTTCCGATTTTGCCCTTAAACGAAAAAGTTTTTGTCCCCTTGACCTATTTCCTCGGCCACTTAGGCTGCTGCAGGGAAGGTTCGGGTGCCCTGCCTGTTGCAGCATTAGTGGCCTTGCGAATCAATACCATACGGAAGGCAAAAGGGGAAAAATGACTCAAATAAAAAAAGCAGGCGTTAGCCTGCTATCCTTTGGTTTTACGTTTCTTTATATTTTGATGGTTTTCGGCTCGTGCGGTGCGGCCTGAAAGGCAAAAAGATCTGGAACCTACGGAATGTAGGCGAAAGCCGTATAGTCCGTGGTTAGCGAGCTTTTTAGTGCCGTAGCGACACCTACTACTGGTTAGCAGATGCGGACCAAAGGGAGGCATCTGGTTATCCAGTAGTCAGTGCTGCCGCCCAAAGCACTTATTCTAATAATCTTTCTATATCTGCTGTTAAGTGGAAGAAAGGAGAAAAGCAATCTTCCTGGATAATAGATAAGATATGCTTCATATGAATCTGAAGATCTTTTAATACCTGTCCATGTAAAGAATTGCCTTCTAGTGTGATTTTAATATAAAGAGCATCTGAATAAAGATCATCCAGGATGTTAGCTTTATACAGGCTGCTAAGAAGAGGATCTTCTTTCCTCCTGCTTATCTCATGCAATAGTTCATTGATTGATTGTAAAGTTTTTTTCATTTTGGTAAACCTCCATATTTTTTTTGTTCAATAGTACAACTTGCAATAATTAAGGATATTGGGACATTCATTAAAGGATAAAATTGCCTTCGTTAACTTATAAGCAATTAAATCGAAAAAGTTAAGTACCTAATAAAATTAATTACCTAATATAAGCCAAGACTTTTAAAAATAAATCCCTAATCTTCAGAAAAACTTTTTTATCCACCTAATAGTCACAACAATGCTTATTACAAATCTACTATTAGAGAGGAAAAGTAAAACTGTGACATAACCTTCTTACAAAGTAGTTATAGTGAAAGGAGATCAATTGTGGGTCATTTAAGCCGATAAAATTTTTAGATAGAAAAATATTGCAAATTACTTTTAATTTCTAACCCTTTCATCCTAATACTTGCAAGTTGTTCTTGTTTCTGGACAAAAAAGTCCTTATATATATATAAAGTGAAATTAGTAGGCGGAAATTTAAACAATTTCTAAAAAAAATAAAAAATCCTTCTAATGGTCCATAAGTTGAAAACAATTTTGCACAGCATTTAAAAGTGTCCTTCTAACGTATTTAGCGAAGCAAATATAAAATTAGGGACATTTATTCGGCAAATTATAAGACCTGTATATTGGATATAATGCATTACATAAGAAAACTGGACACAATTAAATAGAAAATAATCTCGTCTGATAAAGAAATATCGTAATTAAAAAAAAGCACGAAATTTAGAAAAAAATTAAAATCGTTATCTTTTGTTGAATCACTTGCAAAGATTTGTGGAATAATAAAATATAGTAACAATTTAAAAGTACGGTTTAATAGATTGATAAATTTTCAAGTAAATAAGGGGTGTTATTTCATGGGGAAAAGTAAAAAAGTAGTTGATAGATATATAAAGGAAAATGAACCTACAGCATTAAAAAAAGCAACCCAGATCCTCAACAAAGACACTGGTAAACTAAATTTCAATGGAATTATAGGAGGGAAAAACAGAATATACGGAATAGAAATATTGGACTATAATACACCTGAAGATTATATAGATGCCTGGATGCAAAGTCATAATAGAATCTACGAAGCTGAAAAGCATTGGCCAGAATTCACTAAGTCTTCTCATAGAATACAAGCATTATTAAATGACGCTTTTTTGAAAGAATTTACTGAAAATTACTTAGCGAAATCATATTTTAAAAAGCATAAAACTAAATCTTAGAAATTACAGCTGTCATTTTAGGCAGCTGTTTTGTCTTTATAATGAAAAAGAAAATTCACGTTTAAAATCAAAATTATGGTAGCATTATTTTAATGTTAATTTTTGAAAAGAATTCTTATTCAATCTATATTATATTAAAACTGAAGGATGGATTTTATTGAAAAGATTACACGAATTTATGAATAACGAGTATTCATTACTCTTAGAATTTCCTTTATATACCAGAATTGAAATCAAAATGGATATTGAAGAAGAAGAAGTTGCGGAAACTTATCATTATGGTGTCGATAATGAAATGGAAGGTGTGGATATCTTCACACATTTTAAAGAAAACAAAGATTTCG
>NZ_JBIBVJ010000041.1:0-5481 GCF_043080305.1 Kitasatospora sp. NPDC015120
TCCCCCGCTACATGGTCCCCGCCGCCTTCGTCACCATCGACGACATCCCCCTCACCCCCAACGGCAAGCTCGACCACCGAGCCCTGCCCGCGCCCGAGCGGTCGGTGTTCGCCTCCGCCGATCAGGTGGCACCGCGCAACCCGGTCGAAGAGCGGATCGCCGCGATCTGGGCCCAGGTCCTGGACCTCTCGGCCGGCCAGGTCAGCGTCGAGGACAGCTTCTTCGACCTCGGCGGCGACTCCATCCGCGCCGTCCAGCTCTCCGGCGCCCTGCGCCAGGCCGGCTACGACCTCAGCATCCAGCAGATCTTCCAACACCGGACGATCGCCGCGCTGGCCCAGCACGCCGCCGACAGCGGACCGGTGACCGACACCGAACCGGTCGCGCCCTTCGCCCTCATCACGGACGAGGACCGGGCCGCGCTGCCCGCCGACGTGGTCGACGCCTACCCGCTGTCGCAGGTCCAGACCGGCATGATCGTCGAGATGCTGGCCGAGAACGACCACGCCAGCTATCACAACATCAACTCCTACCGCGTGCCGGACGACCAGCCGTTCTCGTCGGCGGCGCTCACGGAGGCACTGGCCGTCGTCGCCGGACGGCACGATGTCCTGCGGACGTCCGTACAGCTGGCCGGCTACTCGCAGCCGCTGCAGCTGGTGCACGCCGAGGTGGAGATCCCGCTCAGCGTCCACGACCTGCGCGATCTCACCGCGGACGAACGACGGGCCGACGAGCTCGCGCTCCTCCACCAGGAGCGGGCAGCGCTGTTCGACCTCGCGACCGCTCCGCTGATGCGGCTCAACGTGCACCTGGAGTCCGACCGCTCCTGGCGACTGACGTTCACCCAGTGCCACGCGATCACGGACGGCTGGAGCGTCAACTCCCTGCTGATGGAGCTGCTGGAGGCCTACCGCTGCCTCCGCGACGGGGTGCCGCTCACCCTCCCGCAGCCCCCGGCCGTCCGGTACGCGGACTTCGTCGCGGCGGAGCTGGAGTGCCTGGACAGTGAGAAGAGCCAGGCCTTCTGGCAGGACATCACCACGGTGCACGCTCCGCTCACCATGCCTGCCGGCTGGCAGAGCGACGCCACGCCCGGGGAGAACTACCAGCTCGAAGTGGTCTACGACGATCTGGAGTCGGGCCTGCGTGGGCTGGCTGCCGCCGCCCGGACGTCGCTGAAGAGCGTGCTGCTCGCGGCGCACGTCAAGGTCCTCGGCATGCTGACGACGGAGCCGGCCTTCCACACCGGTCTGGTGGCGCACGGCCGCCTGGAGGCCACCGGTGGCGACCGAGTGCTCGGCATGCACCTCAACACCGTCCCGTTCCCGGCGGACCGCAGCGCCCGCACCTGGCGCGAGCTGGTCGAGCAGGTCTTCGACCAGGAGACCGCCATCTGGGGCCACCGCCGCTACCCGCTGCCCGCCATCCAGCGCACCACGGGCGGCTCGGAGCGACTGCTCGACGTGATGTTCGACTACCAGGACTTCCACCAGGTCGACACCGACTCGGTCGACATCCAGGCCAACGTGGACGACGCGTTCAACGACTTCGCCATGACCGTCCTCGCGAACCCCGGCCGACTCGGCATCGCCACGGCGACCAACGTCATCGACCGGGCGAACGGCGAGCGGCTGGTGGGGATGTACCGGCGGGTGCTGGAGGCGATGGCCGCCGACCCGTCCGGCGACGCCCGCGCGACCTACCTGCCCGAAGCGGAAACCACCCAGCTCCTGGAGGAGTGGAACCGGGCCGCCACGATTCCCGGGGAGGAGTGTGTCCACCACGCCTTCGAGCGCCAGGCCACCGAGACCCCGGACGCCCTCGCGCTGACCTACGAGGACACCCACCTCACCTACCGCGAGCTCAACGAGCGGGCCAACAAGATCGCCCACCACCTCATCGAGCAGGGCGCCCGGCCCGAGACCCTGGTCGCGGTGTGCCTGGAACGCGGCCTCGACCTCATCCCCACCATCCTGGGCGTACTGAAGTCCGGCGCCGGCTACCTCCCGCTCGACCCGTCCAACCCCGTCGAGCGCCTCGCCTACATCCTGAACCACGCCCGCGCACAGATCGTCGTCACCCAGCACCAGCACACCGACCTCGTGAGCACCATCCACCAGGGCCGCACGGTCGTCCTGGACTCGATCGAGGACGCGGCGACGATCGAGGGCCGCTCCACGGACAACCCGTCGGTCGATGTCCGTGCCGACAATCTGATCTACGTCATCTACACGTCGGGTTCCACCGGTACGCCGAAGGGTGTCACGCTCACCCACGCGAACGTGTGGCGTCTGCTGGACTCGGTGCGCGAGCAGTTCGCCTTCGGAGCGGACGACGTGTGGACGCTGTTCCACTCCTACGCCTTCGACGTGTCCGTCTGGGAGATGTGGGGTGCTCTGCTCCACGGCGGGCGCCTGGTGGTGGCTCCGTTCGAGGTCCTGCGCTCGCCGCACGACTTCCTCGACCTCATGATCGCCCAGCGCGCCACCATCCTCTGCCAGACCCCCACCGCCTTCCGCTCCCTCACCACCCTCGCCGCCGACGGCGACCCGCGCATCGACGAACTCGCCCTGCGAGCCGTGGTGTTCGCCGGTGAGAAGCTGGAGATCGGCGACCTGGCGCCCTGGACCGAGCGTCTCGGCTCCGAAATGCCGGCCCTGGTCAACATGTACGGCATCACCGAGACGACCGTGCACTCGACCTACCACCAGGTGACCGACACCGACCTCGCCAACCCGCACCGCAACCCGATCGGCAGCCCCCTCGCGGACCTGGGCATTCACCTGCTGGACGAGCGGGGCCACCTGGTGCCCGTCGGCATCCCCGGCGAGATCCACGTCGCCGGACCCGGCGTTGCCCGCGGCTACCTCAACCGCCCCGACCTCACCGCCGAACGCTTCATCCCCAACCCCTGGGGCCCCGCCGGTGCCCGCATGTACCGTTCCGGCGACCTCGCCCGGCGCCTGCCCGACGGCACCCTCGAATTCCTCGGCCGCATCGACACCCAGGTCAAGATCCGCGGCTACCGCATCGAACTAGGCGAAATCCAGGCCAAGCTCACCGAACACCCCGACGTCCGCGACGCCGTCGTCACCGCCTACACCGACACCACCGGACAGAAGTCCCTCGTCGCCCACCTCGTCCCCACCACCAACCAGGGACCGGACGCCGGCGAATTGCGCAAGCACCTCGCCCAGACCCTCCCCGACTACATGGTCCCCGCCGCCTTCGTCGCCATCGACGAAATCCCGCTCACCCCCAACGGCAAGCTCGACCACCGAGCCCTGCCCACCCCCGAACGCTCCGCCTTCGCCACCACCACCCACATCGCCCCCCGCACCCCCATCGAGGAACGCATCACCGCCGTCTGGGCCCAGGTCCTCGACCTGCCCACCGACCAGGTCAGCGTCGAAGACAGCTTCTTCGACCTCGGCGGCGACTCCATCCGCGCCGTCCGCCTCTCCGGCGCCCTGCGCCAGACCGGCTACGACCTCAGCATCCAGCAGATCTTCCAACACCGCACCATCGCCGCACTGGCCCAGCACGCCGCCGACAGCGGACCGGTCACCACCGAACCCGTCGCCCCGTTCAGCCTCATCAGCGACGAGGACCGGGCCGCGCTGCCCGCCGACGTCGTCGACGCCTACCCGCTGTCCCAGATCCAGACCGGCATGATCGTCGAGATGCTGGCCGGCAACGGGCGGAACGTCTACCACAACGTCAACACGCAGCGTCTGCCCGGCCAGGAGCCCTTCTCCGCGACGGCGTTCCGCAAGGCGGTCCGGACCATCGGCCTCCAGCAGGACATCCTGCGCACCTCCGTCCACCTCACCGGCTACTCGCAGCCGCTCCAGCTGGTGCACGCCGAGGTCAACATCCCCATCGCCATCCACGACCTCCGCCACCTCGGTTCGGCGGAGAAGGAGAAGGCCGGCCTGGAGTTCGTGGCCAGGGAGCGCGCCGAGCTGTTCGACCTCGCAAGGGGTCCGCTGCTGCGCTTCGCGGTGCACCTGGAGGAGGACGACGTCTGGCGGTTCACCGTCACCTACTGCCACGCGATCCTGGAGGGCTGGAGCAACAACACCCTGCTGATGGACCTGCTGAACGTCTACCAGCACTACCGCGCCGGCGGTGAGGACCTACCGGTCGAGCCGCTGCCCGTGCGGTACGCGGACTTCATCGGAGCGGAGCTGGACTCCCTGGACAGCGAAGCGGACCAGGCCTTCTGGCACGGCATCGTGGACACCCACATGCCGGTGACCCTGCCCGCCGACTGGGCGGACCGGGACAAGCCGATGGAGCTGTACCGGGTGCAGGTGCCCTTCCTCGACCTCGAAACGGAACTGCGGCAGCTCGCCCGTGAGGCCAAGACCTCCCTGAAGAGCGTCCTGCTGGCCGCGCACCTGAAGGCGCTGGGCATGCTGACGGCCGAACCCCGCTACCACACGGGCCTGGTGGCCCACGGCCGGATGGACGCGGTCGACTCGGACCGGGTGCTGGGCATGCACCTCAACACGGTGCCGTTCCCGATGGACCGCAGCGCCCGCACCTGGCGCGAGCTGGTGCAGCAGGTCTTCGAGCAGGAGACCGCGACCTGGGAGCACCGCCGGTACCCGCTGCCCGCGATCCAGCGGCACACAGGGTCCGACGAGCGTCTCCTCACGATCCTGTTCGACTACCTCGACTTCCACCAGGTCGACCGCCAGCGGGTGGACGTCGGCGCGGTGTTCCGCGTCTCCATCAACGAGTTCGCGCTCAACATCATCGCGACCGGCGGCAACATCAACATCAACGGCGCCACCAATGTGCTCAGCAGGGAGAACGCCGAGCGACTGGCGCAGATGTACCGGCGGGTGCTGGAGGCGATGGCCGCCGACCCGTCCGGCGACGCCCGCGCGACCTACCTGCCCGAAGCGGAAACCACGAAGCTCCTGGAGGAGTGGAACCCCGCCCACGTCCTCACCGGCGAGGAATGCGTCCACCACGCCTTCGAGCGCCAGGCCGCCACGACCCCTGACGCCCTCGCGCTGACCTACGAAGGCACCCACCTCACCTACCGCGAACTCAACGAGCGCGCCAACAAGATCGCCCACCACCTCATCGAGCAGGGCGCCCGGCCCGAGACCCTGGTCGCGGTCTGCCTGGAACGCAGCATCGACCTCATCCCCACCCTCCTCGGCGTGCTCAAGTCCGGCGCCGGCTACCTCCCCCTCGACCCGTCCAACCCCGTCGAACGCCTCGGCTACATCCTCGGCGACGCCCGCGCACAGATCGTCGTCACCCAGCACCAGCACACCGACCTCATCGCGAGCATCCACCAGGGCCGCACGGTCGTCCTGGACTCGACCGAGGACGCGGCGACGATCGAGGGCCGCTCCACGGACAACCCGTCGGTCGACGTCCGCCCGGACAACCTGATCTACGTCATCTACACCTCCGGCTCCACCGGCACCCCCAAGGGCGTCACCCTCGCCCACA
>NZ_JBIBVJ010000042.1:0-5324 GCF_043080305.1 Kitasatospora sp. NPDC015120
GACGATCTTCGCGGAGGTGGTGGCGCGGGTGGGGGCGGCCGCGTTAGAGCTTGCGAAGTCCACTGAGGACCCTTTCGAGCAGCGTGACGTCGGGCTGGTTTCCGGTTTCGCCGCCGGAAGCGGGCTGGTGGATGGCGACGAGGCCAGCCTCGGCCAGGTCGGCCACGAGGATGCGGGCCACTCCCAGGGGAAGGGAGAGCAGCGCCGACACCTCGGCCACGGACTTGACCTCGGTGCACAGGGTGCAGATCCGCTGATGCTCGGGGAGCAGGGTGGCCAGGCGTTGCGGATCCACGTCGGCGGAGACGAGCGCCTCCAGGGCGAGCTCGTACCGGGGCCGGGTCCGTCCGCCGGTCATCGCGAACGGGCGGATCAGCGGTCCGGAGTCCGGCTCGTCCTCGAAGTCGTCGCCCGCTCCGGCGTCCTGGCCCGGTCCGTGGTGACCGGGCGCCGGGGCGGGGTGTCCGGCCGGCTGCCCGGCGACCGGGCCGCGGCCGGGGAGGTGGCCGGAGTAGTGGCCGGGCTGCTGCCCGACCGTTCCGTCCGGGTAGCCGGGCGGGGGAGCGTCGTACGAGGGCCGGGGCTGGGCGTACTGGTCGTACTGTCCCGGCGCGTACGGCTGGCCGTACGACGGCCGGCCGTAGTGCTGGCCGTGCTGGCCGTGCTGGCCGTGCAGCGGCTGGTCGTACTGCTGACCGTGGCCGACGACGCCGGGTGCTCCGAAGGCGTCATGGCCTGTGCCAGGGTACGGAACGCCGTACTGGCCGCTGCGGTCGTCGGGCGGTGTCACGGTTCCTCTCCTCACAGGGTGCGGCGGTGCGTTGCGAGCTCGGGCACGGGTCCGGAGCCGGTGGTGCGAAGGCCGTACAACGTCCGATCCCGAGCCCGCCGAAGCGGGCCCGGGACGAACGCGGAGGTGCTTCGAATACCTGGACGGTATCCGACGGACCGTCAGTGCAGGAGACTGCCCTGGAGTTCTGCGCGCAGTGCGGGGGTGAGAACGGCGCCGGCGCGGTCGACGAGCAGGGCCATCTCGTAGCCGACCAGGCCGATGTCGGAGTCGGGGGCGGCGAGGACGGCGAGCGCGGAGCCGTCGCTGATGGCCATCAGGAAGAGGAAGCCGCGCTCCATCTCGACGACGGTCTGGTTGACCTCGCCGCCCTCGAAGATCCGGCTGGCGCCGGTGGTGAGGGAGGTGAGGCCGGAGGCGACGGCGGCGAGCTGGTCGGCGCGGTCGCGGGGGAACCCTTCGGACATGCACAGCAGGAGGCCGTCCGCGGAGACCACCACCGTGTGCGACACCCCGGGGGTGTTGTCCACGAAATTGGTGATCAGCCAGTTCAGGTTCTGTGCGGCCTGGCTCATCTGACTCAACTCAACGCTCCTGGTGGTTCGAGCCGCCGAAGAGATCGGTGCTGCGATTCTGCTGTCCGTTGCCGGACGGGTCTACCTGATCGGGGTCGATCCGGAAGCTTCCGGTGGTACCGGCGTTGCGGCCCTGCTCGACGCCGCGGCGCAGGTTGGTGAGACGGCCGCGGACCTCCTCGGGCGTGCGGGAGACCTGCGGGCCGTCCTGCGGGGTGGGCTTGGCGTTGCCCGCCACCAGGTTCTGCTTGGGCACGCGCCGGGGCAGGCCGGCCTGGGTGGTGCCGCCGGAGGAGGGCTCGCGGAGCTTCTCGGCGCGCTGCCAGTCACCGTCGTTGGGCGACTGCCAGGCCGCGGTGCCGGCGGCGGTCGGGCCGGTGGGCCCGTAGCCGCCGAGGGCGGACACGTCGTGGCCGCGCGGTTCGTCCGGGGCGGCCGAGGTGTCCTTGGCGCCGGTGAACCAGTTGGGGCTGTCCCCGCCGCCGTTGGCGTCCTGCTGGGTGGAGGGGAAGCCGCCGCCGGCGAGCTGCTGGCCGGGGCGGCGCTGCGGCAGCCCGGACGGCAGGGTGGCGGGGGCGGCGTCGGCGGCCGGGAGGGCGGGCTGCTCGGGGGCGTACGGGTGGCCCGCCGGGGCCTCCTCGGCCTGGCCGGCGTACTGGTCGTCGTAGCCGGCGCCCTGGTAGCCGCCCTCGCCGCCGTAGCCGTCCTGCTGCCCGTACTCGTCGGCCCGGCCGTACTCGTCGTAGCCCTGCTGCGGGTACTGGCCGTAGCCGTCCTGCTGGTAGCCCTCGTCGTAGCCGGTGCCCTGGCCGTACTCGTCCTGGTAGCCGTACTGGTCGCCGTCGTAGCCGGACTGCCGGTAGCCCTGCTGCGGGTACTGCTCGTCCTGGCCGTAGGCCTCGTCGTTGCGGCGGCCGTAGGCCGGGTAGTCGTCCTCGCCCTCGGCGTCCACCACCGGCGGCAGCTCCGCCTGCGGGCCGGCCTCCAGCGCGGCGCGGCGGACCTGGTCCAGGCGCTGCGAGCGCTGGACGGCCTCCAGGGCCGGGCTGAAGCCGGTGGGGCCGGCGTTGCCGATGCCGGTGAGGTGGTCGTCGAAGCCGAGTTCGGCGGCGCTGCGGACCGCGTCGTGGTCGGCGGGCCACTCGGCGGACGGCTCCTGGTCGGCGAAGATCCGGGAGACGGTGAACTGCTCCTCGGGCTCCGGCGCCGCCGCCATGTGGGTGAGGAACGGCGGCAGCATGACCAGCGAGGTGGTGCCGGCCGACTCGCCGGACGGGCGGAGCTGGACGCGGATGTCGTGCCGCTGGGAGAGCCGGCCGACCACGAAGAGGCCCATGCGGCGGGAGATGGTGGCGTCGACCGTGGGCGGCTCGGCCAGCTTCTCGTTGATCTCGGCGAAGTCCTCGGCGGTGAGGCCGATGCCCTTGTCGTGGATCTCGACGAGCACCCGGCCGTCCGGCAGGCGGGTCGCGTTGACCAGCACCCGGGTCTGCGGGCTGGAGAAGGTGGTGGCGTTCTCCAGGAGCTCGGCGAGCAGGTGGACGAGGTCGGTCACGGCGGCGCCGACGACCTCGGCCTCGGGGATGCCGGAGAGCTCGACGCGCTCGTACTGCTCCACCTCGGACGCGGCGGCGCGCAGCACGTCGACCAGCGGGACCGGGGTGTTCCAGCGGCGGCCGGCCTCCTCGCCCGCGAGGACGAGCAGGTTCTCGCCGTTGCGGCGCATGCGGGTCGCCAGGTGGTCCAGCTTGAAGAGGTTCTCCAGCTGGTCCGGGTCGGCCTCGTTGTTCTCCAGGTCGGTGATCAGTGCCAGCTGGCGCTGGATGAGGCTCTGGCTGCGGCGCGAGAGGTTGGTGAAGATCGCGTTGACGTTGCCCCGGAGCAGTGCCTGCTCGGCGGCGAGCGCGACCGCCTGCCGGTGGACCTGGTCGAAGGCCCGGGCGACCTCGCCGATCTCGTCCTTGCCGTGCAGCGGGATCGGGGTGACGTTGGTGTCCACCCGGTCCGGGTCGGTCTTGGAGAGCCGTTCGACCAGCTCGGGCAGGCGGTGGTCGGCGATCTCCAGGGCGGCGTTGCGCAGGGTGCGCATGCCGAGGATCATCGAGCGCGCCACGTAGCCGGTGAGGACACCGGCGAGGATCAGCGCGGTGAGCACGATCAGCGAGTTGAGGATGGCGTCGAAGCGGGCGTTGTCCCGCAGTTCGGCGGCGTCCTGGAGCACGTCGTCCAGCAGCACGACCTCGGTGGCGCGGAGGCTGGAGATGTGGGTGTTGGCGGCCTGGTTCCAGTTCTCCGGGGTCAGACCGGAGTCCTTGGCTTCCTTATAGGCGCGGTCGGCGACCTCCTTGCCCTGGGACTGCCCGGTGGCGGCGGCCTGGGTGTAGGCGGTGCCGATGTTCAGCAGGCCCTGCATGGTCGGGACGCTGCCGTTGGGCATCCGGTAGGCGGCGCGCTGGTCGGCGTTGGCCTGGGCGACCTGGGCGGCGGAGTACTTCGCGGCGTCCTCGGGGGCGCTGCCGGTGTTGAACTCGGAGAGCGCGGTCTGCTCCAGGCGCTGGGCGACCAGCAGCTGCTGGATGAGGTCGACGTTCTCGTACCGGGTGGTCTTCTGCGCGGAGATGCCGACCAGCAGCTGGAGCATGAGGGCGCGCTGGGTCGAGGCGGAGGCCTTGGCCAGCGACATGGCGTAGATCGAGCGGCCCTTGCTGGTCAGGTTGGACGAGCCGAGGCCGACCGAGTTGTCGTAGGACAGCAGCGGGGCGTACATCACCGAGTAGGCGCTGACGGTCGCGGAGGCGAAGAGGTTGTCCGCGTAGGCGGCGGCGCGCAGCTGCGGCAGGTGGACGACCACGGACTGGAAGGCCTCGTGGCGCCGGGGGAGCTCGCCGGACTTGTCGCTGGCCTCGTAGGCCGCGTTGTACGCCTTGAGGGCGGCGTCGGTGGTCGAGCGCGCCTTGGTGACGTCGTTGTTCGGGTCCTGCTTGGTGATCAGGGGTATGAGCGTCTTGTCGCGCTCGCTCTCCAGCGCCTCGGCGAGCTCGGTGGCGGCCTTGGCGAGGGTGGCGGTGCGCTGGGCGCGGTCGGCCTTGATGAAGCCGTCGATCGAGGTGTTGACGCGCAGTCCGCCGAAGACCAGGCCGATGACGACCGGGATCAGCAGGATCGCGATCAGTCGGGCGGGCACGCGCCAGTTGCGCGGGCGCACGAAGTCGTACCGGCTGCTCCTGGGGCCGGTGTCGTCCGTCCCCGAGCCGCTGCCGCTGCCGGGGGTGGAGCCGGTGCCGGTGCCCGGGCCGGACGCGCGGTCCGTGCCGGGCTGCTGCGGTGCCGGGGCGGCCTGCGGCCGTTCCTCGGCCGGTGTGAACGCCGAGAACCCGCCCGGTTCCGGTGCGGTGCCGTTCGGCTCGCTCTGGCGGGGCTCGGAGCGCCGCTGCGGGGCGACCTGCTGCTTACGCCTCACTCGACAACTACCTCTCGGCCGACAGCCGGCCATGGATCAATCCAGCGCTACCCCCGGGGGCCGCCCGCTCCGGGGAGCGGCAGCCGTACGGGATCCAGGGGTAGCTGGAATTTCAGCACGTGCAGGGATGGGGGACAAACAGCTGCTGGTGGGCGTACTGGGCGGTGCAATTCAGGACATTCGCCGACATGTTGGCGCAAAACTATGGTCTTCTGGCGCTGAGTGACGCTGATTCGCTACAAACAGTCATTGTTGATCACGAAATGCCTACCGAACTGTTATCCGCTGCTTATGAGGGGGTCTTGCGCCGGGCGCCCGGACGACACCCCTCCGCAAGCGAACGCGCCCCGGCGCCCCGTCGGCCTGACGGGGTGCCGGGGCCGCCGACCTCGGACTCCGCTCAGCGCAGGCGGGCGAGGAGGGCGTGTTCGACGAGGGTGATGAGGGCGCTCTTGGCGCTGTCGCGGCGTCGGGCGTCCAGGGTGATGACGGGGGTGTC
>NZ_JBIBVJ010000043.1:0-5221 GCF_043080305.1 Kitasatospora sp. NPDC015120
GAATATGCTCTTTGTTTGCAACGCAAACCGCACACAAACGAAGTTTGTATAAGTGCGCCCTTCTTCACTTTGTTCATTGGGGTGATTATACCACAGGCAGAGTGAAGATACTATTATGTAATTCTAGTGTTTCTGCGATAGTTTGATTATAATAGAGAAAAACAAGGCGGTAGGGGAGTGAGAGCTTTGGCTCGAAAGACAGAAGAAGAAAGACTATTAGAGATGGATGAAAAAATTAAGAAGATGCAAGCCGAGAAGCAAAGGCTTGCTAACCAATTAAAACAAAAGGAAAGAAAGGCAAGAACACAAAAGCTAATTAGAATGGGTGGATTATTAGAAAAACATTTAGGAATAACAGGAGAAGAAGAAACTATTAAGTTGATTGCTTCTTTCCAAAAATCTATTTTGGAAAATAAAGATAGAGTAAATGCCATGGACATTAATCAAGCTAGAAATATACTAGGGATTCAAGTCCAGAGTTCAAAAGAATCTTAATCCATATTTTATTGTGTTTCTACTCTAGGTTAGATAAAAGATACCGATTTTGAAATTTATCAAAATCGGTATCTTTATCTAACTCTATTTATAAAAGGATGTATTTTCTTCTTTAAAATCGAAATTAAATGGGACCAGTTACATAATACATAAATAATAATATAGAAGACAAAATGCCTATACTATTTAAGATTTTCCCCATAAAAATATAATTGTTTTTTCTCTCTTTAATTTTTTTTGCTTGTTTATATCCTATAACTCCTAATATTATTGCAACTAAACAAAACCATAAAGAAAATACAGTCAAATAAGCAGAGATCAGAGCAACAAAACCTATTAAAATAGCTTTTACTTCCTCCTGCACAATATATACCTCCCTAAACATTCTTTGTTTTTCCATTTTTTATTATATATGTTATTAATTTGAAGAAATATTCGGATTGATATAAAAAATTAAGGGACATAATTTTAACTTTTAATAATATAGTTATTTTTTAAAGATTTTTAAAACCTTTTTACTTATTTATAGGAGCTTGAAACCCTTGGGGCTGTAAGTCTCAAAAATTTAAAAGTGAGTTTTGGTGCACTTAAAGTGAGTTTTGGTGCACTTAAAAGTGAGTTTTGGTGCACTTAAAGTGAGTTTTGGTGCACTTAAAGTGAGTTTTTTAGAAAAACTTGTTTTTTAACTCACTTTTAAATATGATAGTTATATCAAGAGTTATGAAAGGAATAAAGAAATGGCAAGGAGATTAGAAAAATTATCTGATAGAGTACCAAAATTAAAAGAAATGGAAACACGTAATTTCCCCGTTGTTAAATCTAATCATCTAATTCAAAAAACTCGTTTTGATTTAACATTGGTTGAACAAAAATTGATATTGCACGTAATCCAAATGATTGAGCCAAAAGATGATGATTTTAAAACGTATCGTTTTTCAATTAAGGATTACTGTAAAATTTGCCAAATCAGCGATAGAAGTGGGAAAAACTATTCGATTATTAAAAGTTCCCTGAAAAAGATAAGCGACAAAAGTTTTTGGATGGAACAAGAAGATGGTACGGAAGTGTTAATGAGGTGGATCGACAAAGTAGTTATAGACCATAAGAAAGACATAATTGATATTAAATTGGATAAAGATTTAAAGCCTCATTTGTTGCAGTTGAAGCAATTTTTCACTAAATATAATTACTTATATGTAATGACTATGAAAAGCCAATATAGTATTAGGCTCTATGAAATATTAAAGTCTTACGAAAATGTCCAAGGGATTATTTATGAAGTGGATGAATTAAGGAAAGTCCTAAATCTAGATGATGATACATTACCTAGATGGGTTGATTTCAAGCGTTTTGTGATAGAACAAGCTATTAAAGAAATCAATAAATTAACTGACATTACGATTACATACGATACGATTAAAAAGGGAAGAAGTGTTTTCGAAGTTGTATTTAATATTAAATCCAAGTCTGAAACACAAAAAATTATATCTCAAAGATTAATTGAAAGAACATTAGATAAGAAAAATAAAGATAATGATGATGATACTCCTTACTAATAGCATTGAGAACGTTTTAAAGGGGTTATATTGAGCCCTTTTTTAAAATAACGCATTTAAAGGTGTTAAATGGATAACGGCCTTCTACGGGCTTTGTATACACTTTAAAGGGGGAGTTGATAGTTATGGAATTTGATGATTCAAAAAAAATCATAAATGGGGAATTTGATATGAACCGCACTTGGTATGTAGGATTTGAATACAAAAGGGATTACGCAAAAAAGCCTTTGTCTGGGGAGGAAAATGAAAAACTAGTGGATGATCTAATCCAGGTCTTTGCAAAGTATGAAATGCAGTGGAAAATGAAATAAAAGGCTACCCAAAGGCAACCTTTTTATCGTTTTATTAAAGGTTCGGATTTAAAAAGAACTTTTTTTGTTTCAGCATCAACAATTATATTTTTTATATCTTTACCATTTTCAGATACTGTTAAATAAACATATACTTGTCTATTAGGATGAAAACCATCACCTGAAACTCGATTTTCACCAATAAACTCATCTACTTTTGACAACACCTTGTTCACATCTTTAAAAGAGACTTTTTCTCTAATGTTAATTTTAGCGTTCTTGTATTCAGTATATTGTTTTTGGTCTATTGAGCTATAAAAAGAATTTGGACTAGCAAACTTTTCACTAGAGTTATCAGGATATTTGCTCCATGATTCTTTTGCTGGTTCCTTAGCTTGAATTGAATTTGTGCTTATTCCCATTACTAAAACAACTAATAATATCATTGCAGTAATCATTTTCTTCATTTTGTATTCAACTCCTTTTTTGTATTATTTGATTGATTATCTGTTTTTATAAACAAATCTCTATAAGAAATAAAAAATGACCTCCCTACGGCTTGGCGCTGTTTGGAGGTCATTTCACTGATCTATAAAATATAGAGCCAATTCTTAAAAGAGTAGGCTAGCTACAGATGCTGTCACATCTGTAGCTTTTTTGAATATAGCATGATTACCTTTCTAACCCAATGTTTTGCCCTTTTAAGCGTTGCTTTGGTTTTTGCTTAGCATTTACTTTGTGTTCCTGCTTTTGGGCTTGTTCTACCCCTTCTAGGATGGCTGAAAGAAAGTCATTGCTTTGGCTTAGGCTTTGCGTTTCTTGTTGAACTTTTTCAAGTGCTGGAGCAACTTTCTCTATTTCTCTTTTATGTTGTTCCAAATGCTCCCGATCTTCATAACCGATGGTTCGAATAGCTTGAGTTAACTGTTCTCGTTTTTGTAAATCTTTCTGATAAGCTTGTTGTTCTTCCTTGGAAAACAGAATTTTTCCTTTTAAGTAAGGATTCGATTCGATTCGTTCAATTCGTTTTTCTAGTTCAGTAAGATGATTAAAATAACTTTCTGCATTTTGAGCATTCCGAACAGCCAGATTATAGTTTTGAATACCTTCTCGATTTAATTCAATTTTATGCTGTCTTTGTTCTAAAGTATGTTTTATGTTGTCGAGCGATATAGTTTTTCCTTGTTTCTCATTTAGTCGGTTCAATTTAGATGCTGTCTTGTAATCCAAATATTGTCCTGCTGTTTTCAATTCAGGATATTGGATAGCTACTTTACGAATTAGCTTTTGCTTTAGTATTTCTTCTGTCTGGTTTAGTATTTGTTTTTGGTCTACAGATTTTAAGATGCTCCCGTTTAAAGTTCGAGTAGACGTATCAATTTGTTTACTTAATTGCTTTTTAGCTAACTGGATCTCTTCACGTGCAGATAAACCAGCTTCTTTTAAACATGTATTTAAGTGGTCATGCTGGCTGATGATTTTATCTTGTAAAGTGTTGATACTAGCACGCAAATTTTCTTTTTCCTTACGTTGGAAAAATCCTACTTTATCAAGTTTTCCCTTTAATTCTTCTAATGTTTTTTCATAATGAGAAAGCTGTTTTTCTGCTTGTTCTGCAATAGAAACTATGTGATTTTTTGTCTTTAAAGATTCTAGTGCTTTTCTTTGTTGTTCGGTCTGTACTTCTAATGATTTTCTATAGTTGGCAATTGTTGCTACCGTTGGAATTTCGCCAATAATTTGTTTGGCTGCCTCCACATTTTTTTGTTCTTCAGTAGTTAATTCTACAGACTTCTTTTGCTCCTGTTGTTTTAACTCTGCTTCTATTTGTTGCTTCTCTTGGCGGTATCTTTGTAAGTCATAAACAATAGCATTATGCTTTTGTACTTCACGATTAATATTACCTCGCTCAGTTTTCATCCCCTTTTTCTCCATATCAGAAGCGACATGCCCCATATGAACCGTAGGTAAGATTTCAAGTCCACGTTCAGCGTGAGATTTATGTGTAATTCGTTCTTTGATGTTTGATTGTTCTAATGCTTTATTTGCGTATTCTGACCATTGTTCTCTCCACTGCTCCAGCAGTTCTTTTTTGTTCCAATCACGATTCTTTGTAGTAAAGCCTTCTTCTGAAATTTCTCGTGTTGTTAACATTATGTGAGCGTGAGGATTGTTGGAGTCATCTCTATGAATAGCGATATCAGCAACCATGCCTTTATCTACAAATTGGTCTTGGATGTAGCCTTTGATTAATTCAGTTTGTTGTTGATTGGAAAGTTCTTTAGGTAAAGCAATATTTATTTCTCTGGCTAATTGAGAGTTCTTTCTTTTCTCAGAACGTTCAATTTCATTCCAAAGAATCTCACGATTTTTAACCCAAACAGGGGAATTTTCAGGAGCAAGAATATGGGTTTCCGGCTTCACTTCTCTTTTGTAAAATTTACTTTCATTAGTTTGTTCATCAACTAAACGCTGACCAGAACGATAGGCAGCTGACGCAATTGCTGATTGTCCTTTTCCTCTGGAAATCATTTGTGCTGAGAAGTGATAGATTGCCATATGCTTGAACCTCCTTTTCAAAAGATTTTGTAGTAGCCGTAATAAAAATGATCGTACCGTAAGGTGGGAGAATTTTTATTATGGAATCGTAAGAAATTAATTAGACGAAATGGCATTTTGCCAATGAGAAATAATTAATCTCTTACGATGAGTTTTTGTATTCGTCACAAGACGGATACTCATTCGCACATCAGCGAATGAAGGATTTTAATTTTTATATTCGCAACAAGCGAATATGCTCTTTGTTTGCAACGCAAACCGCACACAAACGAAGTTTGTATAAGTGCGCCCTTCTTCACTTTGTTCATTGGGGTGATTATA
>NZ_JBIBVJ010000044.1:0-4988 GCF_043080305.1 Kitasatospora sp. NPDC015120
ACTCTTCTTCGCCGCACACGGCATCACCCGTATCGAGCGCGTGATCACCGACAACGGATCATGCTATCGGGCAGCAGATTTCACCGTTTCACTCCGCGAAGCTCGGCACTACCGCATCAAGCCGTACACCCCGAAACACAACGGGAAAGTCGAACGCTACAACCGCATCCTCGCCGAAGAACTGCTGTACTCCCGCGAGTACACCAGCGAAGCTGAGCGGCGCACTGCCGTCGAAGTCTGGAATGTTCACTACAATTACCACCGACCGCATTCAGCACGCGGAGGACGACCGCCCGCCGCTTACCGCCGGCACCGCGTCACCAACGTCCGTTCCTCCTACAACTGATATGTAGAGAAATTTGTCAAGGGACAGGTGGAAACGGCCTCGGGAACGGCAGTTCCCGAGGCCGTTTCCGTTTCGGTCGACGGACATGAAGAACGGCGGGTGACATGTCGATATTCACGACTCGTGGTCAGACTGATATACGCGGGTTGGCTACCGCAGGACGACTGTTCGGCAGGAACGGTGCTGCTGCTCTAGGGTCGGGCGTCGCAATCGGTTCCAATTTCGGAACCTGTTGCTGCCCATAGTTGTTTTCGCAGATCGTTCCTCACGCTGCCATCACGCCCTTTGCGATTGTCTATCGACCGAAATCTAGGGGAAGGACAAGCTCAGGGCTGGTCGTCGACGACCGCCAGCGACCAACACCATCCCGCAAGTTCTCTGGCTACGGCGACATTGGCGATCACCGGACGCTTCTTACGGGCGGTGAACTGCTCCCACCGATGATGCAGGCGGTGGTTGCCGGCATGCCCACGAGCACGCGCAGCGGGGCTGGCTTTCGCCCATCGAGTGCGCATGACCTGTCCAGGGTTGCGGTAGATCTTGCGGTGATGCCATGCTGCCTCGACCAACAACCGACGTGCATGACCGTTGCCGGTCTTGGTGATCGAACCCTGTGATCGTGATGTCCCCGAAGAGTATTCACTCGGCACCAGGCCGACATAGGAACCGATGGTGCTCCCCGTAAATCGCTGCCAGTCGCCGATCTCGACCGCCAACCCGAACCCGGTCAAAGTAGAGATTCCGCGTAAACATCCCAAACGGTGCACCATCGGCGTGTAGGGACTGTTCTCCGCCATCTCCTCGATCGCCGTATCCAGTCGGTCACGGCGGCTTCGGGTGAGCAGCATCGCTTCATAGTTCGAGTCGAACGTGGCCTGCAACGCCGACTGCTCGAACCTCTGACTTCGTAGCCACACATCATGCGCACCAGTCCACGCCGCACCACCAGAATAGACAATGCCCTGCCGCAGAAGAAGTTTCGACAAGCGATGTCGGCATCGCATCAGATCCCCGCGAGCATCCTCACGGGCACGGACCAGATCTCGGGCTGCCTCTTGTTCTACCGAAGGGACCGTGACCTCGACGATCTCGTCCAGTCGGAGCAACCGCGCCAGATGCAGCGCGTCGCGAGCATCGGTCTTGACGCGGTCACCAGCAGGTCTCTGCAATTTCGACGGCGCAACCACCACGCACTCCACACCCGCTTGATTCAGAGCTCGGTACAGGCCGAATCCGGTCGGTCCGGCCTCGTAGACGGCTTTCACCGGACCCGGCAACGAACGCAACCAGGCGAGGATCTCACCGGAGTCCGGACATAATCGTTGTTTCCATACTTCACCGGTTTGACCGTCGATCGCACATGCCACTACAGACAGTGCGTGCACGTCCAATCCGACACTCGTACGCTGATACATCACCGGGGCCTCCTGCAAATGTAGGCACTACCGATCCAGGCTTCGCCTACTCGGCAACCCACGGCAACTTGCAAGCGAGTCCCCGGCCCGAAACGGGCCGACCCTCATACCGGGAGTGTCCGATTAACGGTGGATCCGACCTTGATGTCGGTTAGTTACCGTTCAGGGTGATGCGTCCTTCGAAGGTGATCGCAAACGCATTGAGCGCGGGCTTCCACCTCATTGCCCATCGTGCCTTACCTTTCCCTGTCGGGTCCAGAGCACGCGTGGCCAAGTACAAGCATTTGAGCGCCGCCTGCTCAGTCGGGAAGTGCCCACGCGCCCGTACTGCGCGCCTGTAGCGAGCGTTGACAGACTCGATCGCGTTCGTCGAGCAGATGACGCGCCTGATCTCGACGTCGTAGTCCAGGAACGGAACGAACTCACTCCACGCGTTGTCCCACATCTTGATAATCGCTGGATACTGCTGCCCCCATTTCTGCGTGAACTCAGCGAATCGTTCCCTGGCCGCAAACTCCGACGGAGCGGTGTAGACAGGTTTGAGATCACGCGCCATCGCATCCCAATATTTACGAGAGGCAAAGCGAAAAGTGTTGCGTATCAGATGAATAATGCACGTCTGCACCACAGCGAGTTCCCAGACGGTGTTGATCGCTTCAGGCAATCCTTTGAGTCCGTCGCACACAACGATGCAGACGTCCGCCACACCACGGTTCTTGATCTCGGTCAGGACCGAGAGCCAGAACTTTGCGCCCTCTCCGCCCTCGCCGGCCCAGATCCCGAGGATGTCGCGTTCGCCATTGACGGTGACGCCGATCGCGACATACATCGGCCGGTTGGTGACCTGCCCATCGCGAACCTTCACGTGCACCGCATCGATGAACATCACCGGATACACCCGATCAAGTGGCCGGTTCTGCCACTCCGTCATTTCCCCGACGACCTTGTCGGTGATCCGCGAGATCGTGTCCTTCGACACCGACGCTCCGTAAATATCTTGAAAGTGCGCGGATATCTCGCCGGTCGTCAAACCCTTTGCCGTCAATGACAATACGATCTCATCGATACCCGTCAAGCGTCGCTGACGCTTCTTAACAATCTGCGGGTCGAACGAAGAATCGACGTCGCGTGGCACTTCGATCTCCACCGGCCCGATCTCAGTGAGCACCGTCTTCGAACGGGTACCGTTCCTCGAGTTGCCGCTGCCGCGGCCGGCGGCATCGTGCTTCTCGTAGCCCAGGTGCTCGGTCATCTCCGCGTCTAACGCGGTCTCTAGGACGTTTTTGGTGAGTTGATTGAGGAGTCCGTTCGGGCCCATCAACTCCACGCCCTGCTCCTTGGCCTGAGCCAGGAGCTGCTCGGCCAACTGCTTCTGATCCACCTCAGTCTCTGCCATGGGATCAAGTGTTTCGGTCATCGTCGATCCTTCCCGCCAAGCTCAGCTCGGCGTGTTGAATCAAGGACCGGATCCACCGTTATTCAGACAGTCCCGCCGCAGCCCGGCGGCGTGACAGAGGTGACGGTGAGCGTCGCTGCAGTCGTGGTCGCCGTGCCGCGGGTCTATCTCTTTAACGGTGTTTCGGCGGATTTCCATCAGTAAGTTTCAGATCCTGGCCAACGATCGGCGAACGTGATCGCAAACGCGTTCAGAGCGGGCTTCCACCTCGTTATCCATCGTGCCTGGCCCTTGCCTGTCGGGTCGAGCGAACGTGTCACCAAATACAGACACTTCAGCGCAGCCGCCTCGGTAGGGAAATGGCCACGAGCTTTCACCGCCCTCCGATAGCGGGCATTGAGGGACTCAATCGCGTTGGTAGAGCAGAGCACTCGCCGTATCTCTGTGTCGTAATCGAGGAACGGAATGAACTCCTGCCAAGCGTTGGTCCACAATCGGATGATCGCCGGATACCTCTCACCCCAGTGCTCGGCGAGATCGTCCAGCCCCGCGTGAGCGGCAGCCTCGGTCGGTGCCGTGTAGATCGGTCTGAGATCGTGTTTGAGTGCGTCCCAGTGTTGACGTCCCGAGAGCCGAAAGGTGTTGCGGATCAAATGCACGACGCACGTTTGTACCGTCGTGGCCGGCCATACGTTCTCGACGACTTCCGGCAGGCCTTTCAATCCGTCGCAGACCAGGAAGAACACATCCCGAGTGCCGCGATTGCGAATGTCCGTCAGCACGGACATCCAGAATTTGGCGCCCTCACCGCCGGTGCCGGCCCACAATCCGAGCACGTCGCGCCGTCCGTCGAGACTGACGCCGATCGCCGCGTAGATCGGCCGGTTTGCGACCTGCCCGTCTCGAACTTTGACGACGATCGCATCGACGAAAACTGCCGCGTACACCTCGTCGAGCGGACGGGCAGACCAGTCCTGCATCTCCTCGAGGACCTTGTCGGTGATCCGCGAGATGGTCTCCTTCGAGACCGAGGCCCCGTAGATTTCAGCGAAATGCGAACTGATTTCACCAGTCGTTAATCCTTTGGCGTACAACGACAACACGATCTCATCGACCCCGTTCAATCGACGTTGGCGTTTCTTGACGATCTGCGGCTCGAACGTCCCTTCCCGATCACGAGGGACCTCGATCGGGACATGCCCACTGGCCTCGGTCAACACCGTTTTCGACCGAGTCCCGTTGCGAATATTCGTAGACTCCCGATCGGCCGGAGCTTGGTTCTTGTCGTGCCCGAGGTGCTCGGTCATCTCCTCGTTCAGTGCGGTTTCCAGAACGGTTTTGGTGAACTGCTTGAGCAAACCGTCCGGCCCGGTCAGCGACAGGCCCTGCTCCTTGGCCAGGCGCACCAACTCCGCGGCCGCCGCAGCTTCCGCGGAGGGCTCGGCCCTCTTCTTCGTCACATTCTCCAGTGTCGTCATCTCGGCACCTCCTCGCCGAGCATTCACTCAGCGTCTCGGGCCAAAACACCGATTACGAAACAGTCCCCGGACGCAGGCCTCGCAGTCCTGGTGGGCTGTACACTTCTCGCTGCGGCTGCGCTGTTGGGGTATACGTGGTGGTCGTGGAACTCTTCCGCACCACGGCGGGCAGAAGACATGGCTGATGATTATGTGTTGACCCACGGGGGTTTCCGAGCCAATTCTGTTGTATTTGAGCGCTCTCGCCGCCGATCCCACGGCCAAAGGAACGGCGGCGCATCGGGACCCTGCCGATGGGTTGGCTCGAATGGAGGGAAAGGCTGCGGACACAGGGCGGTACCGCGTCGGTTTTG
>NZ_JBIBVJ010000045.1:0-4981 GCF_043080305.1 Kitasatospora sp. NPDC015120
CGGGCGCTGTCGAGGCTGCGGCGCAGGGCGTCCATGAGGTCGATGACGTTGGTGGCCTCCGGCGCTGGGCCGGTGGAGACGGCGATCTCGCGGCCAGCGAGCTTGTCCTCGACCAGCTTCTTCACCTGCTCCTCGTAGGTGTCGTGCCACTCCTCCGGCTTCCACTCGATCGCGAGCATGCCGATGAGCTGCTCGGCCGTCTTCACCTCCTGGGCGGAGAGCCTGGCCTTCTCCGGCAGGTCGCCGACCTCGGTGCGCGCGTCGCGGACCTCGTCGGCGAAGTGCATGGTGTGCAGCTCCAGCAGGCCGTTCTCGGAGCGCACGGCGGTCAGGTACTCCTTGCCGCGCATCGCGAACATCGCCAGCCCGGCCTTGCCCGCGTGGTCGAGGGCTTCGACGAGCAGGGCGTACACCTTCTGGTACTCCTTGCCGCGGGGGCCGAGATAGTACGTCTTGTCGAAGAAGATCGGGTCGACGTCGGCGACGTCGGCGAGGTCGACGAAGCCGGCGATGTCGATCGTGCGCGAGCGCCCGGGGGAAATCTGCTCCAGCTCGTCCGGCTCGACGATCACGTACTCGCCCTCGGCGACCTCGTAGCCCTTCACGATCTCCGAGAACTCGACCTCTTCGTTCGTGCGCTCGTTGACGCGCTTGTTGCGGACCCGGTCGGAGGTGCCGCGCTGCAGCTGGTGGAAGCGCACGTCGTGCGAGGACGTCGCGGTTTCTCGACTTCGCCGAGCCAGCCTTTCGCGCTCGGCCTCGGCGATGCGGTCGATGAGGTTGCCGCGGATCTCCAGGAGCCGGGGCCGCTCGGTGGGATCGGGTCGGAGCGCGGCACATCCCAAGCAGGTTTCTTCGAGTCCGGGCCCCGCAGTGCAGCGTCTGATCGGCCGGCGGCAGGGTCATGGTAGGAGTTGAAGGGTCTCAGTCCAGAGGCGAAGTTGATCTCGTGTTGAGCCGGGCTGCAGGTGGCCGAGGAGCCTCTCCAGATGGGCTGTCAGGTTCTTGTGACGTCGTAGTGCGCGGATCTGTTCGACAGGCAGCTCACGCCAGTTGCCGGCGAGAGCGCCAGCGTCCGATGGGGTGAGAGCCAGCACGTCGAGTGTGTCGGATGCCAACCTCGCGGGGCTCCAATCGGGATCCTCGTCGTCACGACCGAGGTGCTCGATGGCCCACATGCGGAGCATGAAGTCCTGCTGGACCTCGCGCGTCGGAGCTCCCGGACCATCACCATGCATGAGCCGGTTCGCCAGCAGCGACAACTTGGCCCACTGCCGGCGAACTTCCCGCGGCTGGTCGGAGTAGTAGGCGTGGTTCTGCGCCACAACACGAGCTGCCTCCAGCTGCCGCCGGTCGTGAGCGTCCGTGGTGAACGCTTGAAGGCGCTCGATAGACCAGGTGCTCATTCCGTGCGCTGGGTCTTCTCGATCTGAACCGGTACTCAATGATCTCGCCTCCTGGTCGTAGGGATTCCGAGACCGACGACTGTTCGCTGGTGGCGACGTCGGTCGATCTGGGCGAGCTTATCCTCGGCGCCGGCGAGGTGCGGGTGATGCTCGGCGCTGCACCGGTCCAGCCAGCGGTGCTCGGCGCGGTCGCCGTCGAGGACGGTCGCGCCGTGGCGCTCGGCGAGCAGCCGGGTCAGCGTGCTCTTGCCGGCCGCCGTTCCGCCGGCGATCCAGCGCACATGGGCCAGCCGTTCGGCGAGGGAGGGGTCGGTGAGGCGGTCGGGGCGTGGGGTCGTCATGGCCTCCATGGTCGGGGGCGCGGCACGAGAACCGCAGCCCTGTGCGTGGTTGTCAGCAGCCCGAGGACGGAGCGAAGGGGCGTCCTCGGCGCACCCCCGTACACGCATGCAGGCCGCCGCCGTTCGGGGAACGGCGGCGGCCCGGGCCGGAATAGTTTGACGATGCGTCAGTGGCGCAGCGTGGTGACGGTGAGGCCCGGGGCGGAGCGGATCTCGGCCTCGGTGAAGCGCTCGGTCATCCACTGCTTGCGGGCGTAGCGGCGGGTCTGGTCGGTGAAGTGCGGCGAGGTCGGGTCGGCCGACTGGCCGTAGGTGAGTAGGGTCCGGGTGCGCGGGCCGCGATCGGTCAGTTCGGTGGCCATCAGGAAGCTGGAGCCGTGGGGGACGGTCCTCAGGTCCGCAGGGTAGGTGCCGCCTCCGGCGCCCGAATCCGGCCCGGCCGTGAGCACGTTGAAGCAGCCGGTCGCACTGGAGCAGCCGTGCAGCGGGATGCCCGCCCAGCGCTGGACGAGGCCGAGCGGGGCGTCCACCGGCAGCCCGCTCGCCGCCAGGCGCAGCACCGCGTCGGCGAAGGCGCGCTGGGCGTCGGCGTTGTCGGCGACGATGCCGCGCGGAGTGGTCAGCGGCTGGGCCGGGTCGTACGGGACCTTCTGCCAGGCCATCGTCCGGATCCGGGCCAGTGCGTCGCGGTACTTCTGCCAGAGCACGGCGCCCCGGCTGTCGGCGTCGGCCCGGGTGTTCCAGGCCGCGAGCGCGTCGCACGCGGCGCGCACGTCGACCGGGGTGCCGTCGGTCGCCGCGAGCACCGGGTGGGCGCGGCACAGGGCGACAGCGTCGTCGCGGTCCAGCTCGGCGCTCTGCACCCGGTTGCCGAACACGGTCGCCTGGAGGGAGGCGAGGGTGAAGCCGGGGGCGCCGAGGCCGTCGGTGCCGGCCCGGCGGTCGGCGATCATCCGCAGGCTCAACTGCGGCCGCGGGTCCAGCTCCGGGCCGCCGTTGTAGACGGCGGGCAGGCCGGCCATCGGCGCGTCCGCGTTGGTCAGGTAGGGGCCGTTGTTGGCGTTGGCCACGTAGTCGGTACGGGTCAGCGCGGGGTGGTTGGCCGGGCCGAACAGGCCCGGGAGCAGCGCGTCCGGGTCACGGCCAGGGTCGCAGGCGGTGGTCGACCCGTCCAGCATGCCTTCGACGACCGGCTCGGGTACCAGACAGCGCGTCCGCAGCGCGTCGGGGAGCTGCGGGACGGCGGAGGAGTCGGTGAAGTAGGTGGTCCCGCTGGAGTCGACGGCCGTCGTGTACACCCACGGGGCGCCCTGGTAGGTGCGCTGGGCCTGCCGCAGTTGGTCGAGGTTCTGCGACCGGCCCATCGCCACCCACTCGTTGAGGGAGCGGAGGTTGTCGGCGTTGGCGTCGCGGATGGTGTAGGCGACCTCGCGGGTCCAGCCCTCGGCCATCACGTAGCCGTGGCGGGAGCGGTAGACGGTGCGGTCGACCGTGGAGAGCGTGCCGTCGGCGGCCCGGACGGTGACCGGGACGGTCACCGCGGTCATCCGCTCGACCTTGCCGTCCACCAGGTAGGCGGTCGGGTCGCCGGGCACCAGCGAGAGCCGGTAGGCAAGCCTGTGGCGGGCGTTGCTGGTGGTGTGGGTCCAGGCGAGGCCCTTGGTGTGGCCGATCTGCAGGAACGGCAGGCCGTAGAGGCCGACGCCGGCGACGTCCAGGACGCCCGGGATGGTCAGCTGGGCCTGGTAGAACCGCTCCGGACCGGCCCACTGGAGGTGCGGGTTGGCCAGCAGCAGTCCGTTGCCGTCGCGGCCGACGTCCCGGCCGATCGCCCAGGCGTTGCTGCCGGTGTCGGGGCTGTCGGCCGCCGGGCCCACCCAGTCGGGCCGGGCGGGCCCGGCGGCGAAGGCGGCCTCGGGGGTGGCGGACTCGTCGTGGGCGGGCATGGCATCGCCTCCCGGGACGGCGACGGCGGCCGACTTCCTGGGGGTGCCCGTCCAGGTGTTGACGTCGTACAGGATGTTCCAGAGGTCTTCTGCGGTGATCGGCCCGACCCAGCCCTTCCCCCGGCAGGACGGGTCTGGGAGGTGGTCCACGCCGGTCTCGCGCAGATAGCGGTTGTACCCCGCGACGTATCCGTCGACCAGCTGCCGCACCTCGCCGGTCGGACCGAGCGGCGCCGGCTGGGTCAGCAACCGCTGCACCGTCCCGGAGCGCAGCACGCTCAGCTGGTAGGTGTCGCTCTCCAGGTTGCCGGGCCGGCTCACCGACCGCCCGTCCGGCCCGAACCAGCGCGAGCGCTCGCCGCGCACGGAGACCACCTGGTCGGCGAGCTGGCAGAGGTTGTCCTGGGCGAAGGCGTACCCGTAGCCGTAGCCGAGGCCGCCGAAGTCCTGGGCGAGGACGTGCGGGACGCCGTACTCGGTCCGGCGGATCTTGGCGGTCCAGCCACCCCGGTCGGCGCCCGGGCCCGCCGCGAGGTCGGTGTCGGCGGCCTGCGCGGAGGCGGGCGCCAGCGCCGCGAGCAGGCCTGCGGCCAGGCCGAGGGCGAGCACGCCGGACCCCAATCGCCGGATGCATGAACTGGGTTGACGCACACTCACTTTTGATGCTTCCGTCATGTCTCCCACGCTGCCGCCGCAGGAGCCCGCCGGTCGTCCCCCCTCGGGACGAGCCGGACCTCGCCCTGCGGACCTACTCGCGTACGCCTCGGGGAGGGGGTTGTTCCCCGCCCGCCCCTCCCCTCCGATGGAGGGTGTCCCGGTGGATCATCAGGGTCCGGCGCAGGGCGCGCCACCGGAACCCCGGGCCCTCGCGCAGTTCGAAGTCGGCCGTGCCGTCGGCCGCCAGTCGGCGGACGGCCACCCGGCGGGCAGGACGGCGACGCGCAGCGGGAGCCCGGCCGCGTCCACCGCCTCGACCGGGTAGGACTGGCCGGACCGGTCGGTGACCACCCAGCGGTCCTCCGGTCCGCCCGCGCACGCCACGACCACTGGCTCGCGCTTGCCGCGTGCGAACCCAGACAGCGTGCGGACCATCCCTTCGGGCGCCAGCGCCGCGCAGGTCCGCGAGATCCTCCAGTCGCTCTTCGACGTCACCTAACAGCGGGCCAAGAAGGACAAGGGCCAGATCACCGCGGACGAGCGGTGGGCGCTGATCCGCTGCGCGCTGGAGGACCAGGCCAGCGGCGCCATGCACGTCGACCCCGGCACCAGGGACTACCGCTACAGCCGC
>NZ_JBIBVJ010000046.1:0-4792 GCF_043080305.1 Kitasatospora sp. NPDC015120
ACATTGATATATCAACATTTTTTCTGTGTTCCCTTCTATATCTCCTAAAGGGCTTTTCTCCACGCAAGGTTCGGGTAGTATTTTTCGGACAGACCACCGAAAAATCTCCACCCTTTTCTCCTTGCATTCCGAAATTTTGGCGGTGCTGTACTTTCGCCAAGCCGACGTACCTAAAACGAGGAATTCAGGAAATCGGCTTGCTCGAGCCATTATACCGCCAAAACCGCCAGAGCTTCCGTTCATAAATTTTCTCTTTTGCCTTATGGATCTACGCAATATGGGGGCTTCCCCCAAACCCCCTTGCCAGCCTCCACCCTAAAACAAGGGGAGAATTGATGGTGTTCGAATAAAAATCTTTGATATTTAGAAATCTAATTTTAAAGAAGGGAGTTGAGCTTTCATGAATAGTAACAGTAGCATTAATAAAAGTAATTTAAATTTATTAGCCGTAGTAGCACTAGGATTGACGACAATTTACACCGCAATATTAGCGACTCAATTAATGTCCACAAAACATAAAGTTGATTATTTATATTACAAAGAACATTTTCAAAAAAATAATAAGGGGAATAATAATTAATCGCTAAAACAATGAGAGGCGCTCTAGAAGGGGTAGAGTCCTGAAAATGCGGATTTACAACGGTAATGTAATTTTCACCCATAAATAAAGCCGATTTTAAGAAATCGACTGTTGAACTAAAGCTCCCTTTACTTTAAGTACATTTCTTCACAATCTTTAGATTAATTTATTGGATTATTTTTATGTGAAAGAGTGATATTAAATAAGAGCTTTAATTCGATTGACAAAAAAACCGTCCAGAAGGTATATTATATGTATCTAAGTTATGGAGGTTATTATGTCTATTTCAAAGCATGCTAATAAGAAAAAAAATATATTGATTGCTGCATCTGAAATTGTAAAAGAAGAAGGAGTTGTCAAACTCACATTAGAGGCAGTCGCCCAAAGAGCTGGCGTGAGTAAAGGTGGATTATTATACCATTTTCCTAGCAAGGAAGCATTAATTAAAGGAATGGTGGAAGATTGGACAAATAATTATTTCGAATGCATTAATACGTTAGTTAATAACGACGATGATAACGCAATAGGAAAATGGAATAGGGCTTATCTTAAATCTACATTTTCCGATTTAGAAAACAATAATCTAAATTCCGCACTAATGGCTGCTATGTTTATTAATCCAGATTTATTAGATGAATTCCGGCAGAGATACGATATTTTGCATACAAAGTTAATAACTGATGGAATTGATCCTGTCAAAATAACAATTACAAGATTATCCATAGATGGTCTTTGGTTTTCAGAAATATTTGGAATGGCACCATTAAATGAAGAACTAAAAACACAAGTTTTTGATGAACTAATAAACATGATTCAGGAGGACGAATAATGTCATATCTATATTTAGCACTTGCAATAGTGGGGGAGATTATTGGCTCTTCCCTATTAAAAGCATCTGAAGGCTTTTCAAAACTCTATCCTACAATAGGGGTAATAATAGCTTTCGTTGGTTGTTTTTTCTTTTTATCCTTGTCGCTAAAAACAATCCCCTTAAACACTGCATATGCATTATGGGCAGGTTTAGGACTTGTTTTGACTACAGTAATTTCAGTTTTAGTTTGGAAGGAAAAACTTAACATGGCTAGCATTGCAGGAATAACACTGATTCTTGTAGGAGTTGTAATATTGAATTTGTTTGGACCAGGACATGGAGAATCTGGTCATGAAGCAAGCGAAACTATTACAATGAATGAGACAATGGAATAACACATAAAAAAGTCCTTCTTAATAAAGAGAAGGACTTTTTAGCTTAATTAAGGGTATTTTTTGAAGTCCTTATTCAACAAACCTGCGTACGTTAGTTTAAGTGTATCACTTCACAATTCCAATAGAGTAGAGTTTATTGAGACATAATGAAATTAGCGTTTTAAATGACTTCTGACTGTCTCATAAGACTTGTATCAAATGCTTACCGTTGTAAATCCGCATTTCCCTGACGCTACCCCTAGAAGCGTCTTTTTTGCTTTTTAAGGGTTTTTACTAGGGGCAACCTCTTACAAAGGCGAGAGAGGCCCGTATGGCGTCTGTCAACGGTACCGGACCGAAGGGAGGATAAGGAGTTGATAGACTCACTTCACCAAGACCCTCTTGGTGTCTCAAAAGGCAACACCTTTTGAGCTGCCTACCGGCGAGGGAGCCCCTCAAGGATTGAGGGGTTGGGGAGTTCGATTAAGGGGGTCTGGGGAAGAGTTCCCCAGTGGGTTTGGGCAAAGCCCAAGGTTTGGCTTTTAGCGTCGCAGACCACATGAAACTTTGCGTGCAAAGTGTAGTGTGTTACACTTTCTATTAATCTATCGATTTTCAGAAAGGGTGCGTACCCCATGAGTTACTCCATTATCCGAATGCAGAAAATGAAATCAAATGGGATAAAAGGGATTCAATTTCACAACCAAAGAGAGAGGGAAAGTGAAACGAATCCCGACATCAATAAAGCTGATTCTCATCTGAATTATGACTTGATAAACGGTCAAAGGCAGATTGATTACAACGAGAAAATTAGCCAAGTAATTGAGGACAATGTGACCTCTGGAAAAAAGATCCGTAAAGATGCAGTTAAGCTGGCTGAATTCTTAATTACCTCTGACAAGGAATTCTTCGATAAAATTTCACCCAAAGAGCAGAAAAGGTATTTTGAAACGGCTCATGAGTTCCTTGCTGATCGATACGGTGAAAAGAATTTAATCTATGCGACTGTTCACTATGACGAGAAAACCCCTCACATGCACGTAGGCTTCGTTCCAGTAACGGAGGATGGCCGACTATCGGCTAAAGATTTCTTTGGCCAGAAAAAGCAACTGGTGAGTCTTCAGGACGATTTTAATCAGTACCTGAAGCAAAATGACTTTAATTTGGAAAGAGGGGTCTCGTCGAGCCGTAAACACGTGGAGACGGCTAAATATAAGGCTCAAACGTTTCAAAGCATGGAGAAGGAAGCCCAAGAGAAATATGAGCGGACAATGGGGCATATTCAAGAGATTGATGATAAATCGAAATCGATTGCGAATATCGAAGCTAAAAAGGTTCTAGGGCTTGTTGGAATGAAGGAACAAGACTACAAAAGCCTAGTCGATTATGCGACCAATGGTGTGGCTTATCAGCTACAAGCAGAGAATCTGCAGAAAGAGTTGGAAAAGACTCAAAAAGAAGTTACGCAGCTGAAAGCTGATATGCAAATTGGACAAGATAAAATTCGCTATTACTACAAAGATATTGAAGAGAATTTAGACTCCTTAGCAGAGAAAAAAGCACTGCAAAAAGTGAAGCAAACAGACATTGTAAAGAACTATGGAGACTTGATAGAAAAGTACAATGGACTCGTTAATAAATATAATGACCAGTTGAAGGAGAAAAAGGAGTTAAAACAACAGGTGGACACTCTAAAAATTGAGAACCGGTCTTACCAAAATGAGAATCGGGAATTGAAATTAGAGAACGGAAAATTGAAGGGAAAACTCGTGCAGATCAGCAAGGAGTTTTCTGTTTTTAAAGAGAGGGTGGGCAAAGTTTTACACGCTCAACTTGACCGAGTAAAAACGTTCTTGAGGATGAATGATGTAGACCGAAGTACAATCAAGTTCCTGGATGATAGGCAAGATAAATTAGTCCAGGACTCTTTAGAAAAAATGGAGAAGCCACAAAGGCAAAAAGGGATGGAGATGGAACGCTGATGAAGGTGAAACAATTGGTTGAGAAGTTGGAGAAACTAGACCAAGAGGGAGAATTAATGCTTTTTATGAGGGATAGAAAGAGACCTCATTTAGGTTCTGGAACTCTTATTCCAATAAAAGATATTGGTGTTTTTACAAGTGTTGACCAAGATTCAAATGAGGGCAAATATGCTCTTGAAATAAAGAAAGGCGAGTAGTTATCTACTCGCTTTATTTTAAGTTTTCACGTTCTCTAAGGGCTTTAAATTTATCAAATTGGCTTTTGTATTCAAAGTCCTTGTTTTCCTTTTTGCTGACAAGGATTTTACCATCGTATTTAGCAAATTTCTTTTTGTCATTGCCATCTGTCCAAGCAAGGTCTTCGTTCACTACATAGACGTTTGATGTTCCCATTTTTAAAACATTTAAAAATCCATTCTCCTCTAAAAGCTTTACTGCTCTGTAAACTGTTGACCTTGATTTGCCAAAATAATCTTCAAAAACTGCATAAGAACAAGCTAAAGCATTTCTGTTATCCATGTGTTCCAAGATAAAAAATAATAAAGAACTTGCGAAGTTATGATTTGCCATTAACCATCTTAATTCTGGCATGTTGTCACGATAAAGCTGGATGAAATTATGATTTTTCTTTTTCTCTTCAAATTGCTCTTTGTCTTTGTTTTCTTGCTGTTCAAGATCAATAAGTCTTTGAAGCATTTGAAGTTGTTCAGGGGTTAACTCAACATTAATTTTTCTCTGCTCGTCCAATTTACGCACCTCTGCTGGCATAGAATCCTTCTCTCCCTTGTTATGTATCATCAGCTGTGATACCTATATGTATAATTTATGACACATCATAGGTCAAAAATGAACTATAGTCAAGCAAAAAATGACACATCTTAATTCAACTATGTGTCACAAGCTATGACACATATACGTGTCACAAGCTATGACACATTACCTTAACTAAAACATTGATATATCAACATTTTTTCTGTGTTCCCTTCTATATCTCCTAAAGGGCTTTTCTCCACGCAAGGTTCGGGTAGTATTTTTCGGACAGACC
>NZ_JBIBVJ010000047.1:0-4109 GCF_043080305.1 Kitasatospora sp. NPDC015120
CGTGAGGGAAACGCCCGGTTACATTCCGAACCCGGAAGCTAAGCCTCACAGCGCCGATGGTACTGCAGGGGGGACCCTGTGGGAGAGTAGGACGCTGCCGAACAAATTGTGAGAAGAACCCCCGCCGGTATTCCGGCGGGGGTTCTTCGCGTTTCCGGGAAAGGCCTTCAGCCCTGCGGTTGGGCGGTGCCCCAGTCGGGGCGGCTCTCCCCTCGGCCGGGGGTGTCGGAGAGGCGGGCGACGGCGGAGCCGTCGGCCCGCATGGTGTAGAGCTCGGAGATTCCGCCGGCGGGGGCCTGGGCGAAGGCGATCGCGGTGCCGTCGGGGGAGTAGGAGGCGACGCCGTAGATGGTGTCGGACGGGCCGGGGGTGAGTGCCTCGACGGCGGTGCCGTCGGGGTGGACGGTGTAGATGCCGCCGCCGGGGGCGTTCTCGGTGTCGGAGGGGTAGGTGGTGAAGACGATCCGGCTGCCGTCGGGGGACCAGTTGGCGCGGTCGCCGGCCCGCAGTTCCCACGGGGTGAGCTGGCGCAGGCCGGTGCCGTCGGCGTTGACGAGGTAGAGCGCGCGGCTGTTGGCGGGCCGGCCGGTGGCGCTGGTCCGGTAGGAGAAGACGAGCTGCTTGCCGTCGGGGGACCAGGACGGGTCGGTGACGACGCCGGAGTACGGGGTGTCGTTGGTGAGGAAGGTGAGCCGCTGGGCGGTGGTGCCGTCGGGGGCGATGACGTAGAGGTCGCTGTACTGGATCTGCTCGGTCGTCGGGTCCGTGGTGCCCCAGCTGCGGGTGAAGGCGAGCTGTTTGCCGTCGGGGGACCAGGCGGGCGTGGTCTCCGTCTCGTTGAGGCAGTCGGGGGCGCCCTCCTCGCAGAGCGAGCCCAGCTGGTGGGCGTTGCGGCCGTCGGCGCCGGTGGTCCAGATCCGGCCGGGTGAGTCCCCTCCGGTGCGGTCGAAGGCGAGGGTGGTGCCGTCGGGGGACCAGGCGGGGTGGTCGTCGCGGGTCCGGTCGGCCGGCTGGGTGAGCTGCTGGCGGGTTCTGCCGTCGGCGGTGACCGTGAAGATGGCGCTGGTGAGGCGGTCCTGGTCGAGGAAGACCCGGCCGGCGATGAGGCCGTTGTGGGCCGTCGGGGCGGCCGGGGCGCCCGCGGCGGCGCCGACCACGTCCGAGGTGGTGTCGGCGACGGCCGCCTCGACGGTCGGGCTGGGGGTGGGGGATTCGGTGCGGATCTCGCTGAGCGGGATCTCGCCGGGCTGGGCGCCGCAGCCGGTGAGCAACGTCCCGGCGAGCAGGAGGCCCGCACCGGCGCGGTGGCGGGTGCGGGCCGTGGTCGGGGCGGTGCGGTGGATGGTGGGGGTGGTCCGTGAGAGCCGTGTCCGTGTGCGGGTCATCCGCGTCTCATCTCCGTCTCCGATCCGGCCGGCGCGGCCGGACGTCAGCCCCCCGAAGGAGCTGTCACTGTGTCAGATCGGAGTGGGGGGAGCGGGGCGACACGCGACGGTGCGCGTCCGCTCGGGGACGGTCCGTCATCCGTTCGCGGGGCGCCCGGCGGACGGCGCCGGGCCCGGGCGCTCAGTCCCGGGCGGCGCGGCGTTCGGCCTCCGCCTCGTCCTCGGCCTCGGCGGTCTCCAGGGTGGGCGCGGTGCCGCCGAGGTGGGCGGGCAGCCACCAGGTGTCGTCGGGGCCGGAGGGCTTGCCGGGGTACTCGCGCTGGGCCCGGTCGAGCATCTCGGTCATCGCGGCGCGCAGCCGGCGGGTGACCATGACGGGCTTGTCCCCGGGCTCCAGCACGATCGGCTCGCCGATCATGATGGTGACCGGGACGTGCCGCTTGGTGAGGGTCTTCGGGCGGCCCTTGGTCCACAGCTGCTGGGTGCCCCACAGGACGACCGGGAGCAGCGGGGCGCCGGAGTCGGCGGCCATCCGGGCGGCGCCGGTCTTGAACTTCTTCAGCATGAAGGAGCGGCTGATGGTCGCCTCGGGGAAGACGCCGACCACCTCGCCGGCGCGCAGCGCGCGGACGGCGGCCTCGTAGGCGGGCTGGCCGTCGGCGCGGTCGACCGGGATGTGCTTCATGCCGCGCATCAGCGGGCCGGAGACGGCGTGCTTGAAGACGTCGTCCTTGGCCATGAAGCGGGTCTTGCGCTTGCCGCCGCGGTAGGCGCCGAGGCCGGCGAAGAGGAAGTCGAGGTAGCTGATGTGGTTGCTCACGAGCACCGCTCCGCCCTTGGCGGGGATGTGTTCGGCGCCGACGATCCTGATGCGCACGTCGAGTGCGCGGAAGACGGTCAGCGCGGCGCCGATCACCGGCGGGTACACGAGCTCTGCCACGGTCAGTCCTGACTTCGACGGGCCTGGGGCCCGGTACGGCGGGTCCCGCGGGCCGTAGGTGGGGGCCGACCGGGGGCGCGGCACACCGCGGCGGCCACGGGCGATACACGGAGATGATCCCCCGAACGGGCACCCGCTGTCACCTGAGGCGGGCCGCGGAGGCGGATCCGGCGGTGTGATGTGCGTGATGAGGCGGGGCGGGAACTTTTCCCGGCCGGGCGTCCGGTCGGTTTTCTCCCGCCCCGGGCGGCTCAGGCGGCCAGGTCGGTGCGGGTGCGGGTGCGGGCGCGCAGGACCAGGAGGTACGCCTCGCAGCCGAGGCAGTAGCCGAACGCGGCGTTGAGGAAGGCGGCGGCCAGCGCGAGCCCGGTGGCGAGCAGGCCGAGCCAGCCGACTCCGGCCAGGAGGGCGGCCGTGCCGACGGCGGCGAAGACCAGGCCGACCCCCTGGGCGAACCGCGGCGGGCGTTCGTCCTCGGTCTCGGCGGGCGGCGCGAGCCGGGGCCGGACCAGGGTGCGGTAGAGCCAGGAGTAGGGGGAACGGCGCAGGCCGCCGAGGGCGCCGAGGGCGAAGACGAGGGTCTGGGCCGCGAGCAGCGCAGCGCTGCCGGTGAGCAGGACGGCGATCAGGACGAGGGTGGTGAGGGCGGCGGCGAAACGCGGGCCGCGGGGGTCGATCTGCACGGGGACTCCGGGGGAGGGGTGACGGGGCGCGCGGCAACGGGGTCGTGCGGGCGCCCGGGACGGCCGGGGTGCGCGTCAGCGACAGCGCGAGGCCGTGGCCCGGCACAGGTCGACCACCCGGCGGGTGGTCAGCAGCGGCTGCGGGGGGTGGTCGGAGTCCACGGGCCGATCGTACGCGGGCCCGCCGGCACGGGTCGAGGGGGTCCGGGGAAGCCGGGCCCCCGCCGCCGGCGTGGTGCGGGGGCGGAGCAGACTGGGGGGATGACCGGGTTGGTGGTGTGTGGTGTCGTGCTCGTGGCGGCGAGTGCGTTCGGGCTGGTCCGAGCGAAGCGTGACGGGAGGCTGAGGGTGCGGGAGCGGGACGGGGCGGTGCGGCTGTCGGCGGCGGAGCTGGGGGAGGCGCTCGGGGAGCGGGCGACGCTGGTGCAGTTCTCCACCGCGTTCTGCCAGCCGTGCCGGGCCACCCGGCGGGTGCTGGCCGAGGTGGCGGGGATGGTCGACGGGGTGGCGCACGTCGAGCTGGACGCCGAGGAGCGGTTGGAGCTGGTGCGGCGGCTGGAGATCGTGCGGACGCCGACCGTGCTGGTGCTGGACGCCGGTGGCCGGGTGGTGCGGCGGGCGGCCGGGCAGCCGCGGAAGGCGGATGTGATCGCGGCGCTGGGCGCGGCGGTCTGAGCCCGGCCGGGGCCCGGGGGCGGTCGTGCCGCTGGGCACCGGGGTGCGGGCGGGGGGTGCGGGATGCCGCCGAGGTGAATCCGGTGGCCCGAGGGCAGCCCCGTCGGGTGGAGCCCCGGACCGCCTGGGGCAGGATGGCCCTCACGGGCACCCCGGCCGGGGGCCGGGCGTAAGCTACTGGCGAGTAGTGACCGTCGGGCTACTGGCGGGTATGCTGCCAGCAAGTTCCGGACCGGCACGGGAACACGCTGCCGGGCGCGGGTGCGAGCCGTGGTCGCGCCCGCTTGCACGACCGCAGCCGCCGGACGAGACCAGTACAGGAGACAGGCCGTGAGCTTGAGGATCGTTGTCTGTGTGAAGTACGTGCCGGATGCGACGGGGGACCGTCGTTTCTCGGACGATCACACCACCGACCGGGAGGGCGTG
>NZ_JBIBVJ010000048.1:0-3764 GCF_043080305.1 Kitasatospora sp. NPDC015120
TCCGCGCCAAGCTGTTCCCGGAGGACGGCTCCGGCGCGGGGTACGCCACCGTGTGGAACACCATCACCGTCGACCGCAACGCGGACGGCGCGGCCGGAGCGGGCATCGGCCCCGGCTCGGTCAACCTGCTGACCGGTGACTTCTCCACCGACGTCACGGACGCCAACGAGTTCGGCATGTCGGTGGCCCGTACCTCCTCCTCGCGCGACCTCGCGCGCGGCTGGCAGCCGCAGGGCGAGCGCCTGAGCGCCAACCAGCGTCAGGTGAGCACGGACACGGCGGGGTTCTCCGCGGGCCCGGCCGATATCAGCCGCTCGACCGTTCGTGGCCACGACAGCTCGACCGACTCGCTGCTGGTCAGGACCTACGGCAACCAGAACTCCTTCGGGGTGATCGGCGCCGAGTACACCCTCGGCCAGAACATGCAGCCGGGGAAGACGTACCGGTTAACGGGCTGGATCTACGTGCCGGGCGCGACCGGCCTGAACCCCGACCTCGCCGACATCGGCCTGCGCATGGTCGGCGTCCACCGAACGCCCGCCGGCTACACCAACGTGCCGTCACCGAAGGCGTCGTTCACCGATGGCTGGCAGCAGCTGACCGTCGACATGGCCGTGCCCAAGGACGCCACCGAGGCCTGGTTCCGCCTCGTCAACGGCTTCGCCGCATCCGGCAAGGAGGTCTTCTTCGACGACCTCTCGCTGAAGGAGATCGTGGCGCCGTTCGGTCCGCAGTGGGCCGGCGGCCCCGACGCGGGCGCCGGCTCCGACTACCGCTCGCTGTCGTTCCCGCAGTCCGACCTGGTCGAGATCAAGGGCAACGACGACAGCTCGCTCACCTTCGCCAAGGGCACCGACGGCACCCTCTTCCCGGAGCCGGGCGCCGAGTCGCTCACCCTGAAGGCCGTGCCGGCCACCAGCGGCGCGATCGTGCTCGCCGCGACCGGACAGTGCCTGGAGGTGCCGAACGGAACCGCCAACAACGGCACCAACCTGCAGGCCGCGTCCTGCACCGGTGCCGCCAACCAGCAATGGACCCGCGACGACCAGCAGCGCCTCCAGATCCTCGGCAAGTGTCTGGACAACCCCTGGGGGGTGACCACCGACAACATCCGGGTCGTGCTCTGGGACTGCAACGGCGGCGTCAACCAGAAGTGGGAGGTCCTGGCCGACGGCCAGATCGTCAACCAGCAGTCCTCCAAGTGCCTGGACGCGAACCTCGGCGGCACCATCTGGACCTGCTGGCGCGGCGCCTACCAGATATGGGACGTCCAGACCGCCGGCACCACCTACGAGCTGTCCGAGCTCGACGGTTCGAAGACGGTGTTCGCCCGCCAGGCCGGCTCCAGCATCTACCAGGTCGTCAGCGACATCGGCCCGGAGGCCGCCTCGGCCACCCGGTACCAGTACGACACCACCGACGGCCGCTCGCTCGTCAAGCGCGTCATCCCGCCCGTCGAGCCAGGCGTCGACGACGCCAACCACTGCACCGTCAACCCGCTGCCGCGCGGCTGCGAGGTCACGGAGTACGACTACGCCAAGGCCACCACGGCGACGGCGACGACACCCGGCGACTACCTGGACCGCATCAGGTCCGTGAAGGTCTGGTCGTGGAACCCGGCCACGTCGAAGCAGGAGGCCGTCGAGGTTACGCACTACGTGTACGACGACAAGGGCCGCATCGCCCAGGTGTGGGACCCGCGCCTGGCGCAGCCGCTGAAGACCACGTACAGCTACGACGCGGACGGCCGGGTCACCCAGGTATCGGCAGCTGGTCAGTTGCCGTGGAACTTCGACTACGGCAAGGCCGCGGCCGACCAGGACCCGGGGCGTCTGCTGAAGGTCCGCCGTGCGGCCCTGGCGCAGGGCAGCAGAGACCAGGTCAACGGCGAGGTCGCCACCAACGTCGTCTACGAGGTGCCACTCACGAGCGGCACGGCCGGCGGCCCGTACGACATGGGCGGCGCCGACGTCGCCAAGTGGGCACAGACCGACGCTCCCACCGACGCCACGGCCGTGTTCGGTCCGGAGGACGATCCAGGCACGAACACCGCCACGGCGGCCAAGCCCGGCAAGGATGGCTACAAGCCGGCCACCGTCCACTACCTCAACGCCTCCGGCAACGAGGTCAACACGGCGAGCCCGTCCATCACGCCCGGCGGCGACATCGACACCACCGAGTACGACCGCTACGGCCACGCCGTCCGCGTCCTGCAGGCGACCAACCGCGCCATCGCGCTCGGCACCCATCCCGACGCCGACCGGTTCGCCGCTGAGCTGAACCTTCCCGCAGGTTCCGCTGACCGGGCGCGTCTGCTCGACTCGCGTACCGTCTACACGGCTGACGGCTTGGACGTCGTCGAGACGCTCGGCCCGATCTACCGCGCCTCGCTCGCCGAGCAGGTCAACGGCCAGACCACCCCGGTCACGGTCACCTCGGAGGCCGAGAAACTGCCCCAGCTCGGCGCCACCGCCCCCGTGCAGGTGATCAATAACAACGGCGCCCTGATCTGGTCCGGCGGCGCGCAGCTCAGCCTGGCCGGCACCCAGGCCGGAGCGTTCGACACCATGCGCGTCAGCGTGCCGGAGGAGGGCGACTACCAGCTCTCCGGCCAGCTAACCCAGTTCAACGACCACGGCATCATCCAGTTCGCGATCAACGGCCAGAACCTGGGCCAGGCGATCGACACCTTCGACGCCAACCCCGCCGGCTCGATCGCCCCGTACACCGTCGGCCAGTCGATCCACCTGGCCCGAGGCGACCACGAACTCAAGGTCACGGTCACCGGCACCAACACCGCCAGCCAGGGCGAGCGCTTCCACGCTGGCCTCGACACCGTCATCCTCACCAAGGCCACCGTCAACCCGACCCTTCCGGCTGGCGCCTCGGTGGTGGCGCGGGACCACAACACCAACACCTACGACGAGAACAAGCCCGACGGCCAGGCGTACCACCTGGTCACCACCGTCACCGACGGCGCCCGCATCGACGGTTACGCCGACGACGTGGAACTGCGGGTCACCAAGACCGGCTTCGATGCCCCTATAGGGGGAGCCTCGGGCTGGGCGCTCAAGACGGCGACCTCAGTGACCACCGACGCGCTCGGTGCCAAGCTTACGGCCACGGTCAAGTACGACGCCCACGCCCGCGCCGTGGAGTCCCGCAAGCCGGGCTCCAACGGGGCGGATGCCGGGACGGTGAAGTCGGTGTACTACAGCGCTGGCGCCAACCCGGACGACGCCACGTGCGGCAACCGTCCGGAGTGGGCGGGCCTGCCCTGCGTGACCGGGCCGGGTGGTGCGATCACCGGTGCGGACGCCTCGCGGATGCCGACCACCCTGCCGGTCAAGCGGGTCACCCGCTACTCGTCCTTCGGCGAGCCGGAGGAGACCACCGAGACCAACGCCGGAAAGTCCCGCAAGACCGTCACCACCTACGACGGCGCGGACCGCATCCTGTCCGCTGAGATCACCTCGGACGAGGGCAAGGCGCTGCCGAAGGTCACCGCCGAGTACGACCCGGCCACCGGCCACCTCGTGAAGACGACGGCCGGCGGCAAGTCGCTCATTCGTGTCCTCGATGCGCTTGGCCGGCTGATCTCCTACACGGACGCCGACGGCGGCACCACCACCTCGGAGTTCGACAGGTTCGGCAAGCCCGTCAAGGTCACCGACCCCACCGGGTCCACCACCTACACCTACGACCGCGCGAAGGAGCCGCGCGGGCTGGTCACCTCGGTCAACGACAGCGTCGCCGGTGAGTTC
>NZ_JBIBVJ010000049.1:0-3713 GCF_043080305.1 Kitasatospora sp. NPDC015120
GCTTTGCGTCTATCGCTTGATGCGCCCACTGGGCGAACGAGCCACTGACCTGCGCAAACGCCGAGCGTGGGGGACGCCGCCATCCGGTGGTGACCGACGTCGACCGACCAGTACCGACCGTTTCACCGGAGCTTGCGGCGGCGTCGAAGCCGAGCAAGCTCCATTCCTTTAGCTCACCGCGCCCTCCTCCTCGCCGGTCCCGTCGTCGTCGAAGACGTTTCAGGGGTCTTCTCAGATGACGGTGTAAGTCGGCCGGGCGCGTCGGTCCGCAGGTAGACGTCGAGGTCTCCCGACGATGGAGGTTCCTACGCCATCCATCCGAAAGACCTCGACGTGACCGACGCTACCCCGCCGGCCGGCTTCGGCCGCCCTGACCTGACCGCCTTCGCGTCTCATCCCAATCGACCCTGATCGAGTCTGCTGACCCCCTCGACGAGAACGCAGCGACATCACAGCCACCCAACCCCGACCGTCCGGGAAGCCGGGACACGTCACATGGCCTGTGCTGCGGGCGTGTCGAGTGGGTCGTCCAGGGGCGACGCAGGAGCGTCGACGCGACGTGCTGAGAGGTGGTTCCAACCGAGCACTAGGACACCGGCTACAGGCATGGCGATAGGTCAGGAACGGCGTCGCTCCCTACGCAGGAGGGAGCGCAGAGTCTCGGCGTTCGCGTAGCCGACCCGTAGCGCGATCTCGGCGGAGGTGAGGTCCGTGGTTGCTGAGAGGTGCCGAGCTCGTTCGATGCGAAGCCGTTGGACGAAGCCGAGCGGAGTGAGGTTGAGCGCCGCACGGACTCGTCGTTCGAGGGTGCGCCGGCTGGTGCCGAGCGACTGCGCGACGAAGGCGACGTTGAACGGTTCGTCCAGGCGGGCGCGCACGAAGCGTTCGAACTCGACGACGATCGGGTCCTCGTGCCGGAGATGTTCGTAGGCGACGAAGGCCGCCTGCGACGGACGCTCGTCGATGATGAGGAGCTTGGCGACATGTTGGGCCAGGTCGGGGCTGATCGATCGCACGAGTGAGAGCGCGAGGTCGATGTGGGCGAACGCGGCGCCGGCGGTGACGAGGTTCCCGTCGACCACGACCATGGTGTCGAGATCGAGGGCGACGGTCGGATAGCGCTTCAGGAACTCCGGCCCCAGGAACCAGCTGGTCGTCGCCCGCCGATGATGCATCCGTCCGGTCTCGGCGACAGCGAACACGCCGGTGCACGCCGCGGCGATCCGGGTGGTCGCGTCGTCGAGGCGCCCGAGCGAGGCGATGACCGAACGAGCATCTCGGCTCTGGAGGGCGTCGTTGGTAGCGGCGGCCGTGAGGGTTCCAAGCGCAGGGACGACGACCACGTCGAACTCTGCGGACTCCGACAGCGGGTGGTCCACCGACAGGGTCATCGATGCCGTCGTGGTCACTCTCCGTTTCGGTCCGAGGATGGCGAGTTCGATCGGGTCGATCCGCGGGTCGACATCGCTGCGGGCTCCGTCGGCCACCCGCACGATGTCGATGATCGACGCGACAGCCGAACCGAAGCAGCCGTCGATCGCGATCAGTCCGATACGCATGGCGCGAACAATAGCAATACTGCCGTATACGCCACTTCTCACATGCCCTTGCTCGTCATACGCTTAACTCGCTTCACCAAGAAACCTCGACACCTAGGTGTACGAGGCACGGACGTTAGTTACGCGATGCCGGCGGTAAGCGGCGGGCGGTCGTCCTCCGCGTGTTGAATGCGGTCGGTGGTAATTGTAGTGAACATTCCAGATTTCGACGGCAGTGCGCCGCTCAGCTTCGCTGGTGTACTCGCGGGAGTACAGCAGTTCTTCGGCGAGGATACGGTTGTAGCGTTCGACCTTCCCGTTATGTTTCGGGGTGTACGGCTTGATCCGGTAGTGCCGCGCTTCGCGTAATGAAACGGTGAAATCTGCTGCCCGGTAGCATGATCCGTTGTCGGTGATCACGCGCTCGATACGGGTGATGCCGTGTGCGGCGAAGAAGACGCGGGCGTTGTTCATGAAATCGATGGCTGTTGCGGCGGTTTCGTTGTCGCGTGCCTCGGTGTACGCCAGGCGGGTGTTCCCGTCGATCGCGGAATGCAAATAGGTGTACCCGACCCGGGCTTGCTTGTTCTTCGTTTTCCGACGCTGCGATCGTTTGGCCTGCTCGGAGCCGCGGCCGTGGGCACGCCACCCGCCGCCGTCGGGGATCTTCCCGACTTTCTTGATGTCGACGTGGACCATCTGGCCGGGTCGTTTTGCAACGATGACCTGCGGTTTTCGGTTGGTTTCGCCGTTCGGGTCGATGAACCGGCGGCGGTGCAATCCGAGGTTCCGCAGGATTTTCGTGACGGTCCGGCGAGCAATGACCGTTCCATCCATTCGGAGTTCGAACGTGATTCGTGAAGCCGACCATTTCCGGCTCCGGCGCATCGACTCGATGTCGGCCACGACCTCCGCGGCTGTGGCGGTGGGTTGGTGTTTCGGTGCGCTGGATCGGTCCTGTAGTCCCAGGTCACCATATTTGCGGTGACGGTTGACCCACTTGGAGGCGCATTGTCGGGAGATGCCCATTTCGGCGGCGACGTGGGCGATCGGACGACTCTGGCACCGCTCGATCAGGCGTCGTCTTCCTTCCACAGTGAGTGGGGCATTACGGTGTGTCACAGGGCTGGTCCCTTTGCTGTTGATGGTCAGTTTCGCAACTTCCATCCTGCCGCGAAGGACCAGCCCGTCCACTTCAATCCCGCGTCAGCAACGTCCATACCCGCAACAGCTAGGCCGATGACCGTTTCGTTTCCTTGATCGCTACGGGATCATCCTGGCGGACGATAAATGCCGAGGACTTTTGCAGCGTGAACGGTGGAAAGGAGCCGTGGCGTCTCGATTGCATCGGCGATGCGGTCGAAGTCAGCGGCGGTCAGCACACGCAGGGACAGCAAACCTAAGGTGTACGTGTCGAGAATTTCCAGCGCAGCGGTGGTGGCCTGCCGGACGGATACGGCAGGAATGGTGAATACGACTTCGACCCAGCCGAGTTCCGAGCGCTGGACGGCACCGTGGTGATCGATTATGGGCGGGAGAAGTTCACCGCTGACGTTCTCGTCGAATTGCATGTCGAGTTCGGCGACGACGACATACGCCTGTTGCGTCACAGGATTCGAACCCTCTCATTGTCACGGTCGGTAGTGAATTCAGGACGGGCGAGAGTAGATCGGGGTGCTGCCTAAACTCAAACCCTTCGTTCGGCCGCAACCCCTTCGATCCAGAAAGTCGTTGCGGCTGAACAAGCTTAATTCAGTGCATCGCCAGACCGAACCAGGCCGACGCTCCTAGCAGTAGGAGCGCAATGAGGATGACGGCGCGGGTGGTGTAAACGTGTCGCATCAGGACTCCGATCAGACGAAAACGAATCGTTCGGTGTGAAGATTTTGCGCCGGCACTCCCAGCTCGGTCAGTGACTCCTCGACAGCATTGAGCATCGGGGCGGGCCCACAGGTGAAGTACTGCAGTCGCTGATAGCGATCAGGCAGGTGGCGGACGATCATTTCGCGATCGAGGTAGCCTTGTTCACCGGTCCACCCTTCGGGTGGCGTCATCAGGATATTGACGATGGTGAGGTTCAAACGACGTTTAAGGCTTTCTAGTTCCTCGTCGAATGTGATGTCGTCGAGTGAGCGGCTGGCGTAGTACAGCAGATACGGTCGATTGTCGCTGCGG
>NZ_JBIBVJ010000050.1:0-3659 GCF_043080305.1 Kitasatospora sp. NPDC015120
CGGCACATCCGCTCGGCCGTGCGGTTCCACGACGTGGTCCGCACCCTCCGGGAGCAGGGTGTCACCCGCTACCTCGAACTCGGACCCGACGCCGTCCTCACCCCGCTCGTCCGGGAGGCCCTGGACGAGGACACCGGCCTCGCCGTCGTACCGCTCGCCCGCCGCAACCAGCCGGAGGTCCGCACCCTGGCCACGGCGCTCGCCCGGCTGCACACCGCCGGTGCCCCCGGCGAGGCGCTGCGCCCGCTGCTGCCCGGCCCGGCGGTCCGGCTGGACCTGCCCACCTACGCCTTCCAGCACACCTCCTACTGGTCGGTGCCCCGCCCGGCCGCCGACGCCGCCGCCCTCGGGCTGGCCGAGGCCGGGCACCCGCTGCTCGCGGCCGCCGTCGGACTCGCCGAGGACGGCGGACTGCTGCTCACCGGCCGGCTCTCGCTGGCCGCCCTGCCCTGGCTCGCCGACCACGACATCCTCGGCACCCCGCTGCTGCCCGGCACCGCCTTCCTGGAGCTCGCCCTCGCCGCCGCCGGCCGCGTCGGCGCCGACGGCGTCGAGGAACTGACGCTGCACGCACCGCTGCCGCTGACCGCCGAGGGCGCCGTCCAGCTCCAGATCGCCGTCGGCCCGCCGGACGAGCACGGCCACCGGACCCTGGCGATCCACGCCCGCCCCGGGCGCCCCGGCCAGGAGGACACCGAGGGCTGGACCAGGCACGCCGAGGGCCTGCTCACCGAGACCGCGCCCGGCCCCGTCACCGAGACCGTCACCTGGCCCCCGGCCGGCGCCGAACCACTGGACGTGGACGCGCTGTACGACCGGCTGCTCGCCCGGGGCTACGCGTACGGCACCGCCTTCCAGGGCGTGCGCGCGGCCTGGCGGCGCGGCCCGGACCTGTTCGCCGAACTCGCGCTGGGCGACGGACAGGCCGGTGACGCGGCCGGGTTCGGCATCCATCCCGCGCTGCTGGACGCCGCCCTGCACCCCCTGGTCGACGCCCGGACCACCGAACAGGAGAGCGGGGCGGACGGCCTTCCGCTGCCGTTCTCCTTCGGCGCCGTCCGGCTGCACGCCGAGGGCGCGGACCTGCTGCGGGTCCGCTGGACCCCGGCCGCCGAGGGCACCGCGCTGGAGGCCTTCGACGCCGAGGGCCGTCCCGTGCTGTCCGTCGGAACGCTCACCCTGCGCACGGCGGCGCCCGCCGCCCGGCCCGGCCCGGCCGAGGCGCGCCCGGCCCTGCACCGCCTCGACTGGCGGCCGGTGCCCGCCGCAGGCGACCCAGTCCCCGGCCGGACCCTGCTGCTCGGACCCGCCCCGCAGGGCCTGCCCGAGCTGCCGGCCGTCCCGGACCTCGACGCACTGCGCGCCGCGCTCGACGCGGGCGAGCCCGCGCCCGGCACCGTGCTCGCCGTCCTCCCGCCGTCCGGCACCGGTCTGCCCGGAGCGGCCCACGAGCTCACCCGCGAGGCGCTTCGGCTCGCCCGGCACTGGCTCGACGACGAACGGCTGGCCGACACCCGGCTCGCCGTCGTGACCCGCCGCGCCGTCACCGCCACGGCCGGCGACACCGCACCCGACCCGGCCGCCGCCGCCGTCTGGGGCCTGCTGCGCAGCGCCCAGAGCGAACAGCCCGACCGCTTCCAGCTCGCCGACCTGGACGACGACCCGGCCTCCGCCGCCGCACTCCCGGCCGCCCTGGCCACCGGCCTGCCCCAGCTCGCCCTGCGCGCCGACGCGGTGCTCCAGCCCCAGCTCCGGCCCGCGCCGGCGCGTCCCGCGGACGGCGCCGCACCGGACCTCACCCGGGGCACCGTCCTGATCACCGGCGGCACCGGCGGACTGGGCACCCTGCTCGCCCGCCACCTGGTCGCCCGGCACGGCGTCCGGCGGCTGCTGCTGGTCAGCCGCAGCGGGCCGGCCGCCCCCGGGGCGGCCGAGCTGGCCCGCGAACTGGCCGGACAGGGCGCCGAGGTGACCTTCGGCGCGGCCGACACCGGCGACCGGGCCGCGCTGGCCGGGCTGCTCGCCGAACTGCCCGCCGACCACCCGCTGAGCGCCGTCTTCCACCTCGCCGGAATCGTGGACGACGCCACCCTCGCCGGACTCGACGGCGACCGGATCGCCCGGGTGCTGCGCCCCAAGGCGGACGCGGCCTGGCACCTGCACGAGCTCACCGCCGGCCTCGACCTGGCCGCCTTCGTGCTCTTCTCCTCCGTCTCCGGTGTCACCGGCACCGCCGGTCAGGGCGGCTACGCGGCCGCCAACACCTTCCTGGACGCGCTCGCCCAGCACCGCCGGGCGGCCGGCCTGCCCGCCCTCTCGCTGGCCTGGTCGCTCTGGGCCGACCAGGACGGCATGGCCGGCGCGCTGGACCCCGAGGTCCTGCGCCGCTGGGGCCGCAGCGGTCTGCCGCCGCTGGAGACCCCGGCCGCCCTGGAACTGCTCGACGCGGCGCTCGCCGACCCCGCCCCGCTGCTGGTGCCCGTCCGGATCGACCCGGCCGCCCTGCGGGCCCGCGCCGCCGACGGTCCGCTGCCGGCCCCGCTGCGCGGCCTGGTCCGCGCACCCGCCCGCCGCGCCGCCGCCCGCACCGCCGGGGCGGCGGGCGGCACCGGCTGGGCCGAGCGCACCGCCGCCCTGCCCGAGGCCGAACGCGCACGGACCGCCGAGGAACTGGTGCGCGGTGCGGTGGCCGCCGTGCTCGGGCACAGCGGCGCGGACACCGTCGACGCGGAGCGGTCCTTCAAGGACCTCGGCCTGGACTCGCTGACCGCCGTGGAACTGCGCAACCGGCTCAACACCGCGACCGGCCTGCGCCTGCCCACCACCGTCGTGTTCGACCAGCCGTCCCCGGCCGCGCTCGCCCGGCGCCTGCTCGCCGGCCTGGACGGCGCCGGGTCCGCGACCGGGCAGGCGTCGGTGGCGCGGGTGGTGGCGGTGGACGAGCCGGTGGCGATCGTGGGGATGGCGTGCCGGTATCCGGGTGGGGTGGGGTCGCCGGAGGAGTTGTGGCGGTTGGTGGTGGAGGGGCGGGATGCGATCTCGCCGTTCCCGTCGGACCGTGGGTGGGATCTGGAGGGGTTGTACCACCCGGATCCGGATCATCCGGGGACGTCGTACGCGCGGGAGGGCGGGTTCCTGCACCGGGCGGCCGATTTCGACGCGGAGTTCTTCGGGATCTCGCCGCGTGAGGCGGCGGCGATGGATCCGCAGCAGCGGTTGCTGCTGGAGTCGTCGTGGGAGGCGCTGGAGTCGGCCGGGATCGATCCGGCGGGGCTGCGCGGCAGCCGCACCGGCGTCTTCGCCGGGGTGATGTACAACGACTACGGCTCGCGGCTGCAGCGCGCCCCCGAGGGCTACGAGGGGTACCTGCTGACCGGCAACACCTCCAGCGTGATCTCCGGCCGGATCGCCTACACCTTCGGCCTGGAGGGTCCGGCGGTCACCGTGGACACGGCCTGCTCCTCCTCGCTGGTCGCGCTGCACCTGGCCGCCCAGGCCCTGCGCAGCGGCGAGGCGACGCTCGCCCTGGCCGGCGGCGTCACCGTGATGGCCCGGCCGGACACCTTCGTGGAGTTCAGCCGGCAGCGGGGGTTGTCGCCGGACGGGCGGTGCAAGTCGTTCGGGGCGGGTGCGGACGGGACGGGGTGGAGTGAGGGTGT
>NZ_JBIBVJ010000051.1:0-3492 GCF_043080305.1 Kitasatospora sp. NPDC015120
GCCACAACGACCACACCTACGCCGAAATCACCCTCCCCACCGACCCCGACACCTACACCATCCACCCCGCCCTGCTCGACGCCACACTCCACGCCCCGCTGATGAGTCAGGTCCTGCCGAACGACGGCCGGATACGGCTGCCGTACGCCTGGGAAGGCGTAACGCTGTACGCTTCCGGCCCCTCCGCGCTCCGGGTGTCGGTGACGGCCGTGGGGGACAACGCGCTGCGGCTGCGGGCGGCGGACGGTGCCGGCAGGCCGGTGATCTCGGTGGCGTCGTTGGCCATGCTGCCGGCTGACCTTGCCGAGCTCGGTTCTCCGACGGTGAACCCAGACTCCCTGCTGCGTCTGGACTGGACACCCGCGCCGTCGGCAGACGCAGTACCGCCCACCAAGCTCACACTGCTCGGCGGCGACCCGTTCGGCCTGCGCTCGGCGACGGGAGCCGGCGTCGACTGGCAGGAGTTCACCGAACTACCCGCCGTTCCCGCTGACTCGTCGGATGTGATTGTGTGCATCGACAGTGACGAGACGTCAGATGCACCGGGCGCCGTCCGCGCGGCGCTGTACGGGGCGCTCGATCTGGTCCAGGCCTGGGTGTCCGACGAGCGGTTCGCGAAGGCACGGCTGGTTGTGGTGACCCGGCGTGCGGTGATGACCGGAGACGGCGAACCCGTACCGGACCTCGCCGTCGCGCCTCTCTGGGGGCTGCTCCGCTCCGCGCAGAACGAGAATTCCGGTCAGCTGGTCCTGGTCGATGTGGACGACGATGATCGCTCGCTCGCCGCTCTGCCGTCCGCGCTGGCCGGTGACGCCACCCAGTTCGCGCTGCGTCACGGACAGGTCCTGGTGCCGCGACTGACCAGGATGAGTGCCAAGGACCGCCTGCCGGAGTCCCGGTCACCGTGGGACACCGACGGCACCGTGCTGATCACCGGCGGTACCGGAACACTCGGCAGGCTGTTCGCCCGACACCTGGCCACGAAGCACGGGGTGCGGAACCTGCTGCTGGTCTCCCGGCGTGGGCCGGACACTCCTGGCGCCACGGATCTGGTCGCCGAGCTGGCCGGGCTGGGCGCTCAGGTGACAATGGCTCCGTGCGACGCGGCCGACCGGGCCGCGCTCTCCGCGCTGCTCGCAGGAATCCCGGCGGACCGGCCGCTCACCGGCGTGGTTCACGCCGCAGGGGCCCTGGCCGACGGGGTGATCTCCGGGATGACACCGGAGCGCCTCGACGCCGTGCTGGCGCCGAAGCTGGACGCAGCGTGGAACCTGCACGACCTGACCCGGGACTTGGGGCTGTCCGCGTTCGTGCTGTTCTCCTCGATCATGGGCACGATCGGCAACGCGGGCCAGGGAAACTACGCCGCAGCGAACGTGTTCCTCGACGCGCTCGCCCAGCACCGCCGCGCCACCGGACTCCCGGCGGCCTCGCTCGCGTGGGGCTTCTGGAGCGAACGCAGCGAATTGACCGGTGACCTGGACGACGCGGACCTCGCTCGCATGGCACGCACCGGGCTGAAACCGCTGCCGTCGGACGAAGGCGTCGCACTCTTCGACGCGGCGCTCGCCAGCGGTGCGGCCACCGCGACCCTGGCCGTACTCGACCTGGACCGGCTGCGCACGCAGTCCACGCAGGCGAGCCTGCCGGAGGTGTTGCGTGGGCTCGTCCGGGCGCGGCGCGCTGCGACTGCGGTCGCAGCGACCGGCTCGACGTTCGCCGACCGACTGGCCGGCCGCCCGGTCGAGGACGTCAACCGCGAACTGCTCGACCTGGTGTGCTCTCATACTGCCACCGTGCTCGGCCATGCCGGCACCGGCTCCGTGCAGCCGGACGTCGCGTTCAGGGCACTCGGCCTCGACTCGCTGTCCGCAGTGGAACTCCGCAAGCGGCTCAACGAAGTCACCGGACTGCGGCTGTCGGCTACCGTGGTGTTCGACCATCCGACTCCGTCCGCAATGGCTGCGCTCCTGCGCGAGGAGTTGCTGGGCGGGAGGGCCCAGGTCGTCACTCCGCCGGCTGCGACGCCCGCTTCGGCCGGGGACGACGAGCCGATTGCCATTGTCGGCATGGGGTGCCGGTATCCCGGTGGTGTTTTTTCACCGGAGGGGCTGTGGGATCTCGTGCAGTCGGGGCGGGACACGGTTGGCGGGCTACCGCGCGATCGTGGCTGGGACCTGGACAACCTCTTCGACGCGGACCCAGGACGGACAGGCAAGAGCTACGTCGACAAGGGCTACTTCCTCGACGACGCGGGGGAGTTCGATGCCGGGTTCTTCGGGATCTCTCCGCGCGAGGCGCTGGCGATGCATCCGCAGCAGCGGTTGCTGCTGGAGACAATGTGGCAGACGTTGGAGGACGCCGGGATCGAGCCCGGTACGCTGCACGGCAGCAACACGGGCGTGTTCATCGGCGCGATGTTCCAGGAGTACGGGCCGCCGATGCACGAGGGTTCGGCGGAGACTGACGGGCTGCTGCTTACCGGTACCAGCGGGAGTGTCGCGTCCGGTCGGTTGGCGTACTTCCTCGGCTTGGAAGGGCCTGCGGTGACCGTCGACACGGCGTGTTCGTCGTCGCTGGTCGCCTTGCACCAGGCGGCTCAGGCTGTGCGGAGCGGTGAATGCGCTCTGGCAGTGGCCGGTGGCGTGAGCGTGATGTCCTCACCGGGAGTGCTGGTGGAGTTCTCGCGGCAGCGGGGGTTGTCTGTTGACGGGCGGTGCAAGGCGTTCGCGGCGTCGGCCGACGGCACCGGCTGGGGCGAGGGCGCAGGACTGGTGGCACTCGAACGCCTCTCCGACGCCCGCGCCAACGGGCACCGCGTGCTGGCGGTCCTGCGGGGATCGGCCGTGAACCAGGACGGCGCCTCGAACGGGCTGACCGCACCGAACGGCCCGTCACAGCAACGGGTCATCCTCAAGGCGCTGTCCAGCGCCGGACTCACGGGTGCAGATGTCGACGTGGTCGAGGCGCATGGGACGGGTACCGAACTCGGTGATCCGATCGAAGCACAGGCACTGCTGGCGACCTACGGGCAGGAGCATTCCCCGGACCAGCCGCTGTGGCTGGGCTCGCTGAAGTCGAACATCGGTCACACCATGGCGGCGGCCGGAATCGGCGGCGTGATCAAAATGGTGGAGGCGCTGCGTCGCGGCGCGCTGCCCCCCACCCTGCACGTTGACGAGCCGACCCCCCACGTGGACTGGAACGCGGGAGGCGTCCGGCTGCTCACCGAACCTCGCCAGTGGCCCACGACCGGCCGGCCGCGCCGTGCCGGGGTGTCGTCATTCGGCATCAGCGGCACCAACGCCCACGTCATCCTTGAACAGGCGCCGCAGACCGAGCAGGTCAGCACATCACGGTCGCCATCCTCGAAGCCACCCGCAGCAGATGTGGCGGAGGGGCCGGTCGGGTGGGTGCTGTCGGCGCGGACCGGGGAAGCACTGCGCGCCTACGCGAGCCAGATCGCCACCGCCGCCGGCCCCGCACTGCCGG
>NZ_JBIBVJ010000052.1:0-3295 GCF_043080305.1 Kitasatospora sp. NPDC015120
TCCGCGCCAAGCTGTTCCCGGAGGACGGCTCCGGCGCGGGGTACGCCACCGTGTGGAACACCATCACCGTCGACCGCAACGCGGACGGCGCGGCCTCCACCGAGGTCGGCCCGGGTTCGGTCAACCTGCTGACCGGTGACTACTCCGTCGGCGTCACCGACGCCAACGAGCTCGGCATGTCGGTCGCCCGCACCTCGTCCTCGCGCGACCTCGCGCGCGGCTGGCAGCCGCAGGGCGAGCGCCTGACCGCCAACCAGCGCCAGGTGGGCACCGACCTCACCGGCTTCACCGCCGGCCAGGCCGAGCTCAGCCGTTCGACCGCCCGCGGCCACGACAGCTCCACCGACTCGCTGCTGGTCAAGCCCGGCAACGGCTGGGACAGCTACGCGGCCGTCGGCCCGGAGTACACCTTCGCCCAGGGCATGCAGCCCGGCAAGACGTACCGCCTCACCGGCTGGATCTACGTCCCCGGCGCGACCGGCCTGGACAACCCGCTCACCGACCGCGGTCTGACCCTGACCGGTCTGTACCACACCGCGGCCGGCTACGGACAGATCACCTCCAAGAAGGCCTCCTTCACCGACGCCTGGCAGCAGCTGACCGTCGACATGGTCGTCCCGAAGGACGCCGACCAGGCCTGGTTCCGGCTGTACAACGGCAACCTCCCCGGCACCGGCAAGGAGGTCTACTTCGACGACCTCTCGCTGAAGGAGATCGTGGCGCCGTTCGGTCCGCAGTGGGCCGGCGGCCCCGACGCGGGCGCCGGCTCCGACTACCGCTCGCTGTCGTTCCCGCAGTCCGACCTGGTCGAGATCAAGGCCAACGACGACACCTCGCTCACCTTCGCCAAGGGCACCGACGGCACCCTCTTCCCGGAGCCGGGCGCCGAGTCGCTCACCCTGAAGGCCGTGCCGGCCACCTCCGGCGCGATCGTGCTCAACGCCACCGGGCTGTGCCTGGAGGTGCCGAACGGCTCCGCCGGCAATGGCGCGGTGCTGCAGAGCGCACCGTGCACCGGCGCCACCAACCAGCAGTGGACGCGCGGCGACGACCTGACGCTGCGGCTGCTCGGCTACTGCCTCGACAACCCGTGGGGCGTGACGGGCGACAACACCCGGCTGACCCTGTGGGGCTGCAACGGCGGCGACAACCAGCAGTGGGAGGTGCACTCCAACGGCATCGTGGTGAACCGCCACTCGGGCAAGTGCCTGGACGCCTACAACGGCGCCACCATCTGGGTCTGCTGGGCCGGTGCGAACCAGGTCTGGGACGTCCAGACCAACGGCACCACCTACGAGCTGAGCGAGCTGGACGGCTCCAGGACCGTCTTCGCCCGCCAGGCCGGTTCGAACATCTACCAGGTGATCGCCGACATCGGTGCCGAGGCGGCCTCGACCACCCGGTACCAGTACGACACCGCCGACGGGCGTTCGCTCGTCAAGCGCGTCATCCCGACCGTCGAGCCGGGCGTCGACGACGCGAACCACTGCTCGGTCGACCCGCTGCCGCGCGGCTGCGAGGTCACGGAGTACGACTACGCCAAGGCCACCACGGCGACGGCGACGGTTCCGGGTGACTACCTGGACCGCGTCAGGGCCGTCAAGGTGTGGTCGTGGAACCCGGCGACCTCCAAGCAGGAGGCCGTCGAGGTCGCGCACTACGCGTACGACGACAAGGGCCGCATGGCCCAGGTCTGGGACCCGCGCCTGGCGCAGCCGCTGAAGACCACGTACGGCTACGACGCGGACGGCCGGGTCACCCGGATCACCGCCGCCGGTGAGCTGCCGTGGAACCTCGACTACGGCAAGGCCGCGGCCGACCAGGACCCGGGGCGTCTGCTGAAGGTCCGTCGCGCCGCGCTGGCGCAGGGCAGCAAGGACCAGGTCAACGGCGAGGTCGCGACCAACGTCGTCTACGAGGTGCCGCTGACCACCGGCGCCGGCGGTCCGTACGACCTGTCCGGCGCGGACGCGGCGACGTGGGCGCAGCTGGACGCGCCGACCGATGCCACGGCGGTGTTCGGTCCGGAGGACGACCCGGGCACCAACACCGCCACGGCGGCCAAGCCGGGCAAGGACGGCTACAAGCCGGCCGCCGTCCACTACCTCAACGCCTCCGGCAACGAGGTCAACACGGCGAGCCCGTCCGTCACGCCCGGCGGTGACATCGACACCACCGAGTTCGACCGCTACGGCAATGCCGTCCGGACCCTGGAGGCCACCAACCGGGCCATCGCCCTGGGCACCCACCCGGACGCCGACCGGTTCACCGCCGAGCTGGGCCTGCCCCAGATCCCGGCCGAACTGCTCGCCGCGAACCTGACCGACGAGCAGAAGGCGCGCAAGGCCGAGATCACCAAGTCCCGGGCCCGGCTGCTGGACTCGCGCACCACCTACAGCGCGGACGGCCTGGACGTCGTCGAGACGCTCGGCCCGGTCTACCGTGCCTCGCTCGCCGAGCAGGTGAACGGCCAGACCACCCCGGTCACCGTCACCTCGGAGGCCGAGAAGCTGCCGCAGCTCGGCGCCAACGTGCCGGTCCAGATCGACAACAACTGCTGCGGTCTGATCTGGTCCGGCGGCGCGCACCTGAGCGTCCGGGCGACCGCCCCGGGCGGCTACGCGGTGGTGCGGGTCAGCGTGCCGGAGGAGGGCGACTACCTGCTCTCCGGCCAGCAGACCAGGTACAACGACCACGGCACCGTGCAGTTCGCGATCGACGGCCAGAACCTCGGCCAGCCGATCGACCAGTACTCCGCCGACCCCGCCGTGGCCCCGTACGCGCTCGGCACGCCGGTCCACCTGGCGCGCGGTGACCACGAGCTCAAGCTCACCGTCACCGGCACCAACGCGGCCAGCACCGGCGCGCGGTACCACGCCGGCCTGGACACGGTGACCCTGACCAAGACCACCGTCAACCCGACCCTCGCGGCGGGGACGTCGGTGGTGGCGCGGGACCACAACACCAACACCTACGACGAGGGGAAGCCGGACGGCCAGGCGTACCACCTGGTCACCACCCAGACCGACGGTGCCCGGATCGACGGCTACGCCGATGATGTCGAGCTGCGGGTCAGCAAGTACGGGTACGGCACGCCGATCGGTGGGACCTCGGGCTGGGCGCTGAAGGCGGCCACCGAGATCACCACGGATGCGCTGGGCGCGAAGCTGACCTCCAGGGTCAGGTACGACGCGTCGGGTCGCGCCGTCGAGTCCCGCAAGCCGGGGTCGAACGGGGCGGACGCCGGGACGGTGAAGTCGGTGTTCTACACCGCCGGTGCCAACCCCGACGACGC
>NZ_JBIBVJ010000053.1:0-3149 GCF_043080305.1 Kitasatospora sp. NPDC015120
TGGGACGAAGTCGTAACAAGGTAGCCGTACCGGAAGGTGCGGCTGGATCACCTCCTTTCTAAGGAGCATTCTCCAACACAACGTCCACACAGGTGGATGGTTGGTTGGCAGAGCCTGTTTCGGATCCACTTGTGGTCCGGCAGGAGCTCATGGGTGGACGCTGACAAACTTGATCGTCGTACGGTTTCTCCTCTGTGGGAAACCGACGAACAATATATCGGCATACTGTTGGGTCCTGAGAGAACACGCGAGTGTTTCCTCGAAGGAAGTAACGACAACACTGGAATGTGGGTCATACCGCGGAGTTGCATTGATTTCGGTCAGTGTTTTTTCGGCTGGTGCTCACGGGAGTTCTGGGGTTGTGTGTTGTTTGAGAACTGCACAGTGGACGCGAGCATCTTTGTTGTAAGTAATGAAGAGCGTACGGTGGATGCCTTGGCACCAGGAGCCGATGAAGGACGTAGGAGGCTGCGATAAGCCTCGGGGAGCTGTCAACCGAGCTGTGATCCGAGGATGTCCGAATGGGGAAACCCAGCACGAGTGATGTCGTGTTACCCGCGCCTGAATATATAGGGCGTGTGGAGGGAACGTGGGGAAGTGAAACATCTCAGTACCCACAGGAAGAGAAAACAACCGTGATTCCGTGAGTAGTGGCGAGCGAAAGCGGAAGAGGCTAAACCATGGGTGTGTGATAGCCGGCAGGTGTTGCATTCGTGGGGTTGTGGGGTTCATTTTGTCAATACTGCCGTGTTGGCCAACAGTAAGAAATCACAGGGTTAGTGGAAGTGGTCTGGAACGGCCTGTCGTAGAGGGTGAGAATCCCGTACACGAAAACTTTGTGACTGTTGTAATGGAAACCCAAGTAGCACCGGGCCCGTGAAATCTGGTGTGAATCTGTCGGGACCACCCGATAAGCCTGAATACTCCCTGGTGACCGATAGCGGACTAGTACCGTGAGGGAAAGGTGAAAAGTACCCCGGGAGGGGAGTGAAATAGTACCTGAAACCGTGCGCTTACAATCCGTCAGAGCCTTCGAGCAGTTTACTGCTGGGGGTGATGGCGTGCCTTTTGAAGAATGAGCCTGCGAGTTAGTGGCATGTCGCGAGGTTAACCCGTGTGGGGTAGCCGTAGCGAAAGCGAGTCCGAATAGGGCGAGTCAGTGGCATGCTCTAGACCCGAAGCGGAGTGATCTACCCATGGCCAGGTTGAAGCGACGGTAAGACGTCGTGGAGGACCGAACCCACTTAGGTTGAAAACTGAGGGGATGAGTTGTGGGTAGGGGTGAAAGGCCAATCAAACTCCGTGATAGCTGGTTCTCCCCGAAATGCATTTAGGTGCAGCGTCGCGTGTTTCTCACCGGAGGTAGAGCTACTGGATGGTCTAGGGGGCCCACAAGCTTACCGAAATCAGCCAAACTCCGAATGCCGGTGAGTGAGAGCGCGGCAGTGAGACTGCGGGCGATAAGGTTCGTAGTCGAGAGGGAAACAGCCCAGATCGCCAGCTAAGGTCCCTAAGCGTGTACTAAGTGGAAAAGGATGTGGGGTCGCGAAGACAACCAGGAGGTTGGCTTAGAAGCAGCCACCCTTGAAAGAGTGCGTAATAGCTCACTGGTCAAGTGATCCTGCGCCGACAATGTAGCGGGGCTCAAGTACACCACCGAAGCTGCGGCATTCACGCAATAGCCCCCAGTTGATCCAAGGATTTTCTGGCAGGTGTGTGGATGGGTAGGGGAGCGTCGTGTGGCCATGGAAGCGGCAGGGTGACCTAGCCGTGGAGGCCACACGAGTGAGAATGCAGGCATGAGTAGCGAAAGACGAGTGAGAAACTCGTCCGCCGAATGACCAAGGGTTCCTGGGCCAGGTTAATCCGCCCAGGGTGAGTCGGGACCTAAGACGAGGCCGACAGGCGTAGCCGATGGACAACGGGTTGATATTCCCGTACCCGTGTGAACGCGCCCATGGTGAATCAGTGATACTAACCATCCTGAAGCCACGAGAAGACCTTCGGGTCTCGAGTTGGTGGATGCATGGGACCTGATCTGGTAGTAGCCAAGCGATGGGGTGACGCAGGAAGGTAGCTGAGCCAGTCAGTGGTAATACTGGTGTAAGCGTGTAGGGCGTGACCTAGGCAAATCCGGGTCGCACATAGCCTGAGACGTGATGCGTAGCCGATTGAGGCGAATTCAGTGATCCTATGCTGCCGAGAAAAGCCTCTAGCGAGCTTTCACACGGCCCGTACCCCAAACCGACACAGGTGGTCAGGTAGAGAATACTAAGGCGATCGAGATAACTATGGTTAAGGAACTCGGCAAAATGCCCCCGTAACTTCGGGAGAAGGGGGGCCCTGTCTGGTGACGACATTTACTGTCTGAGCTGGGTGGGGCCGCAGAGACCAGTGAGAAGCGACTGTTTACTAAAAACACAGGTCCGTGCGAAGTCGTAAGACGATGTATACGGACTGACGCCTGCCCGGTGCTGGAAGGTTAAGAGGACCGGTTAGTTCCTTCGGGAGCGAAGCTGAGAATTTAAGCCCCAGTAAACGGCGGTGGTAACTATAACCATCCTAAGGTAGCGAAATTCCTTGTCGGGTAAGTTCCGACCTGCACGAATGGCGTAACGACTTCTCAGCTGTCTCAACCGTAGACTCGGCGAAATTGCATTACGAGTAAAGATGCTCGTTACGCGCGGCAGGACGAAAAGACCCCGGGACCTTCACTACAGCTTGGTATTGGTGTTCGGTTCGGTTTGTGTAGGATAGGTGGGAGACTGTGAAACGGTGACGCCAGTTATCGTGGAGTCGTTGTTGAAATACCACTCTGATCGAATTGGACCTCTAACCTCGGACCATGATCTGGTTCAGGGACAGTGCCTGGTGGGTAGTTTAACTGGGGCGGTTGCCTCCCAAAATGTAACGGAGGCGCCCAAAGGTTCCCTCAGCCTGGTTGGCAATCAGGTGTCGAGTGCAAGTGCACAAGGGAGCTTGACTGTGAGACTGACAGGTCGAGCAGGGACGAAAGTCGGGACTAGTGATCCGGCACCGGCAAGTGGAAGCGGTGTCGCTCAACGGATAAAAGGTACCCCGGGGATAACAGGCTGATCTTCCCCAAGAGTCCATATCGACGGGATGGTTTGGCACCTCGATGTCGGCTC
>NZ_JBIBVJ010000054.1:0-2978 GCF_043080305.1 Kitasatospora sp. NPDC015120
CGGATGTGCATGGGGGCACATTGCACCAAGTCGGTGTTCTAGAGAACGGATTCAATCCAGTTGTCTTTCGATCATTGTGTTCGGCCGGACCCTCGTTCATCCCGGTTGCTCGACATTCTCTCGAAGCACTGGGGTCCTCGTGTGTGTTGCCGAGCAATGCCAATGCAATCCGCGCTATCGACCAGGCGTTCTGCTTCGGACACTGATTCCCGACCGCCGTTCTTTCTCCTTTCGTCATGCGACCACGATCTAATTGCCGAACTGCGCCTTGAGCTTTCGATGAGTGCAGTCTGCGGCACTATCTCGTGTCGACGACAACCAACCCGTGAGGTAAGTGCATTGAACCGATTCGAGGCCAGAAATCCCATCGCCGCTGTTTCCTCGAAGGCCACGGCAGGCGGCATGTCTGCCCCATTTAACTCTGCCCTGCTTGATGCGCTGAAACAGCGCGTTGTCATCGGCGACGGAGCGATGGGCACCATGTTGCAGGCCGCGGACCTCACCCTGGACGACTTCCTCGGCCTCGAGTGCCGTCAGCGCCGCACCGATCTCACTGCCCAGGAGCATCGTTCCGGTTGTCTCGACCGTCACGTGCGTGATGATCGGCAACCGCAGTCCGAGTTGCTCCATCGCACGCTGGCTGCCGAGGATTGCAGCTTTCACCTGAAGCAGGTCCTGGCAGGTTTCGACGAGGATGGCGTCGGCGCCACCGTCGATCATGCCGAGCGCAGCTTCGGTGTACGCGTCACGCAGGACTGCGTACGGTGCGTGTCCCAGGCTGGGGAGCTTGGTTCCCGGTCCCATCGAGCCGAGTACGAATCGGGCCATGCCGTCGCGGCCTGGTCCCATCTCGTCCGCTACTTCACGGGCGAGAGCAGTGCCTTTTTCCGCGAGTTCGCGGATCCGGTGAGAGATGTCGTAGTCGGCGAGGTTGGGCAGGTTGCAACCGAAGGTGTTGGTCTCGACGGCATCGGCACCAGCGGCGAAGTACGCACGGTGGATGTCTTTGAGCACGTCGGGACGGGTGTCGTTGAGGATCTCATTGCACCCCCTCGAGCCACTCGGTATCGACATGATCGGTCTGAACTGTGCCACCGGGCCGGCCGAGATGAGTGAACATCTCCGTCATCTGTCCAAGTACTCCACGCTGCCGGTGTCGGTCATGCCCAATGCCGGCCTGCCGCAGCTCGGCCCCAAGGGCGCCGAGTACCCGCTGACCGCCGACGAATTGGCCGAAGCCCTCAGTGGTTTCGTTTCCGAGTTCGGACTCGGCCTCGTAGGCGGCTGCTGCGGTACGACACCCGAGCACATCAGCGCGGTCGCCGACGCGGTCCGTCAGGTCGAGAAGGCCCAGCGCACGCCGATCCACGAGCCGAGCACCTCTTCGCTGTACTCGGCGGTGCCGTTCGAGCAGGACGCCAGCATCCTGATGATCGGCGAACGCACGAACTCCAACGGCTCCAAGGCTTTCCGCGAGGCGATGCTCTCCGCGGACTACCAGAAGTGCCTGGACATCGCCAAGGACCAGACCCGCGACGGCGCACACATGCTCGACCTCAACGTCGACTACGTGGGCCGCGACGGTGCCGCCGACATGTCGGAACTTGCCAGCCGCCTGGCGACGTCCTCGACGCTGCCGATCATGCTCGACTCCACCGAGCCTGCCGTGCTGCAAGCCGGCCTCGAGCACCTCGGTGGCCGCTGCGCCGTCAACTCCGTCAACTACGAAGACGGCGCCGGCCCCGAATCGCGTTTCCACAAGATCATGACTCTGGTCAAGGAGCACGGCGCGGCGGTCGTCGCCCTGACCATCGACGAAGAGGGCCAGGCTCGCACAGCCGAGACCAAGGTCGCCATCGCCAAGCGTCTGATCGAGGACATCAAGGGAAACTGGGGACTCGCCGAGTCCGACATCATCGTCGACGCCTTGACCTTCCCCATCTCCACCGGTCAGGAAGAGGTGCGACGCGACGGCATCGAGACCATCGAAGCCATCCGTCAGCTCAAGGCTGCGTACCCGGAACTCCACTTCACCCTGGGTATCTCGAACATCTCGTTCGGTTTGAACCCGGCCGCACGGCAGGTCCTCAACTCGGTGTTCCTGCACGAGTGCACCGAGGCAGGTCTGGACACGGCGATCGTTCACGCGTCCAAGATTCTGCCGATGGCGCGAATTCCTGACGAGCAGCGTGAAACCGCACTCGACCTCGTCTACGACCGTCGTAGCGAGGGGTACGACCCGCTGCAGAAGCTGATGGCTCTGTTCGAGGGTGTCTCGGCTGCGTCGGCGCGCGAGTCCCGTGCGCAGGAACTGGCGGGACTTCCGTTGTTCGACCGGCTCGAACGCCGCATCGTCGACGGCGAGCGCAACGGCCTCGACGACGACCTCACCGAGGCGATGACGATCAAGTCCCCGCTGGCCATCATCAACGAGACCCTGCTCTCGGGCATGAAGACCGTCGGTGAACTGTTCGGTTCCGGACAGATGCAGTTGCCGTTCGTTCTGCAGTCCGCCGAGGTCATGAAGACTGCCGTGGCATTCCTCGAACCGCACATGGAGGCGAGCGACGAGGACGGCAAGGGTCGCATCGTGATCGCGACCGTCAAGGGCGACGTTCACGACATCGGCAAGAACCTGGTCGACATCATCTTGAGCAACAACGGCTACGAGGTCGTCAACATCGGTATCAAGCAGCCGATCGCGACCATTCTCGACGTCGCGTTGGACAAGAAAGCCGACGTGATCGGCATGTCCGGACTGCTCGTGAAGTCCACTGTCGTGATGAAGGAAAACCTCCAGGAACTCAACGCACGCGGAGTCGCCGAGAAGTTCCCGGTTCTGCTCGGTGGTGCGGCGCTCACGCGCTCCTACGTCGAGAACGACCTGCAGGAGGTGTACGAGGGCGACGTCAGCTATGCCCGCGACGCTTTCGAGGGTCTGAACTTGTTGGACCAGATCATGACGACCATGCGTGGTG
>NZ_JBIBVJ010000055.1:0-2802 GCF_043080305.1 Kitasatospora sp. NPDC015120
GAAAATTTATAGCACCATTATCAAATGCCTTTAAAATAACAGTTGGATCATCCCAAGAAGTTAACATGATAACTTTATCAATTCCTTTTTCTTTCAAATGCTTAACTACCTCTAAACCACTTAGCTCTTCTTCTTCAGATAAAGAAATATCTAAAAGAGCCACATCTATATTAGAATAATCTATGTTTAAAGCTTCTTCTTTCGAGTATGCTTTTTTATTAACTGTTAAGTCTTCTTCTGCCTCAATATAACTTGTTAAGCCCTTCATCCAAACCGGATCATCTTCCACTAACATTAATTGTATTTTATCCATAGTGATTCCTCTGATAATTTATTTTTCGAGTTTTTCTTCGAATGAATTTTTACAACTCTCTTCTTAGGTAGTAATAATCTAATAGTTGTTCCTAAATTCAGTTGGCTTTCTATTGCTATATCTCCCCCATGTTTAGACAGGACGTTATAACAGTAAGTTAGACCAAGACCAAAGTTTCCTACCTCTTTTTTTGTACTGTAAAAAGGTTCAATTATTTTAGAAAGATTTTCTTTATCAATTCCTTTACCATCATCCGAAAACTCAATATATAGGTTTTTTTTATATTGATAAACGTTTATTAACAATGTTCCAGATCTATTCATTGCCTCAATTGCGTTCTTTATTATGTTTAAACATGTTTCTTCCAGATGAATAAAATCACCATAAATTTCAACATCAGCTTCTATATTTAGTATCACTTCTACGCAAAAAAGGTGAGGTTTCATTAAGTCTAAAGTTGAGTGAATTAGTTCACTTATTTGAAACTTAGATTGTTTAAGCTCCATTATGTCTAACTTCCCTTGAATTCGGCTAGTTAACTCCAACATGTGATTGGTGGACTTTAAAATTAGGTCGACGTTTTCTTTGGCATCTAGAGACACATTTTCTTTTAATTCATTCGTTAATAAATCTATCTTACCTATTTCATTTTTAATTGTATGATTTAATAAAGTAGTGCCTGAAGTTATAGCTTGCATAGTAGAACTTAGCCTTTGCTTTTCAAATTTAATTTTCACCCCTAAAAAACCGTACCTGCTGCCAAAATAAATAAAGAATAAAAATTCAGTAATCATTATCAAAGGATTTAGCTGCCATCCTCCCCTAATACCAAATGCTTGTAAAATTACATTAGTGAATAATACAAAAACAAATAAAGGAATAACAATAATACATGTAATGACTTTATGATTTTTAATGGTTTTTCTTTTCTCCCGAAAGGCAGAGCAAGCTAATAGAACACATGTGATTAAAATATAAGGAATAATCCAAATAGCTATAAGTTGAAAGTTTGTTTCTAATACCGGATAAATTGAAAAAGAAAATAATGGTGTATATGCGAGTATTGCTGGTACAGCTAAAATAATCTTCCATACTGCTTTCATTTTCTTACTTTTAATCGTATCCGAATATAACAATCCGAATATCAAAATGACATAAGGCGTCCAGAAGTGACCGATAGATGTTGCAATACTATCCAATATGATTAACCATTCTGGACGATCAACTCCTCTCCCTAGAACTATCCCTAACCCTCCAAACCCCTCACAAAACCCTATATAACTCCCCCATCTCGTCTTTTCCTGTTTTATACCGACAAGCAATAAGATGAAAGCCATGAGCCAGGATAATAAAACAAAGGATATCATCTACTTACACCGCTTATCTGATTTCTAACAAGTATATATTTAGTGATAATATTTTTGCTTTCGGTAGGGAATCTACTTTTAGAGTGCTTTTCTCCAGCTATAACAGGAGCATTGGAGTCTTTGAGAGTGTTTGGTAAGGAAACCCATTCTTTAATGTGTATCCACTGTTTTAAGGCTTCTAAATGCCTAGTAGTGTTAAGTGGGTTAGTATTTATAAGATTCTTTACAGAATTTAAATAGGAGTTTGTGGGAGTCTTTTTTTTGTCATAAGAAAGTGGAAGGTTAAGCATACGTAGTCCTAAAACTAATATTCGATCATAATAAATATCATCAGTTAACCTGGTGTAAATATTTACTTTTTTGTTGGTGGTTATAATTCTATTTGCTTTTATAGCCGTATAACTTTTTGTGTTTGAAAACATGGTGTCTCCTCCTTTGTGAAATTACTGAATAACAGTCCTATATCAACTCGATTATAGGAGTAATTACCCGTGTATATTATACCACCCGAAATAAGAATATCCATTCCTTTTTTAAGTCATTATGAGTATATTGAGTTCATATATTCAAAAAAAATGTAGATCTTATCAGCATTAAGATAAAATATTCTATAAAAATTATATACTAGTTTTATGAAAACATTAGGCGACCGTTTAAGAGAATTAAGAAAAGGTAGACGTTTAACTCAAACAGAACTTGCTAGCCAGCTTCATTTAACAAGGCATCAAATTAGCACATATGAGAATGATCAAGTACTGCCTAGTTTAGAAGTAATAATAAACTACTGTAAGTTTTTTAATGCTAGAGTTGATTTCTTATTAGATATAGATAAAGATTTTGAACATGCTGATTTAGAGCAGCATGTTATTAACCAGATAATAAAATCGTCTAATAGGTTATCTTCAAGTCAAAGGAAGAACTTTTTAAATCAGGTAAGGTTATACGCAATTTTTTTGGAAAGACATAAAGAAAATTTGTAACAAGTATGATAAATATTTAAATTTATTTGTAAACACATAAGTTTAAGAAAACAATAATATATAAAGAATCAATAATAATAAAAAAAATCCAAGTAATAATAAAAAAACAAATAAATATAAGGAAAATCAACAAAAAGGCTGG
>NZ_JBIBVJ010000056.1:0-2675 GCF_043080305.1 Kitasatospora sp. NPDC015120
CAGCACCCCGTGCCGCAGCGCCTGCACCATCTTGATCACACCCGCCACCCCGGCCGCCGCCTGGGCATGCCCGATGTTGGACTTCACCGACCCCAACCACAACGGCCGGTCCTCCGGACGGTCCTGACCGTAGGTCGCCAGCAGGGCCTGCGCCTCGATCGGGTCACCCAGCGTCGTGCCCGTCCCGTGCGCCTCCACCGCGTCCACGTCCGCCGCGCCCAGGCCCGCCGCCGCCAGCGCCGCCCGGATCACCCGCTCCTGCGACGGACCGTTCGGCGCGGTCAGACCGTTCGACGCACCGTCCTGGTTGACCGCCGTACCGCGCACCACCGCCAGCACGGGGTGGCCGTTGGCCCGGGCGTCCGAGAGCCGTTCGACCAGCAGCAGTCCGACGCCTTCGGCGAAGCCGGTGCCGTCGGCGGCGGACGCGAAGGCCCGGCAGCGGCCGTCCGGCGACAGACCGCGCTGGCGGCTGAACTCGATCAGGGTGTCCGGGGTGGACATCACGGTGGCGCCCCCGACCAGCGCGAGACTGCATTCACCGGAGCGCAGCGCCTGGCCCGCGAGGTGCAGGGCGACCAGCGAGGAGGAGCAGGCGGTGTCGACCGTCACCGCCGGGCCCTCGAACCCGTAGGTGTAGGCGATCCGGCCCGACGCCACGCTGCCCGCGCTGCCGGTGCCGAGGTAGCCCTCCGCCTCGGGGGCGGAGCCGCGCACCCGGCCGCCGTACTCGGTGTAGATCAGGCCGGTGAAGACGCCGACCGGGGTGGCGCGCAGCGCGGCCGGGTCCAGGCCCGCGCTCTCCAGCGCCTCCCAGGACGCCTCCAGCAGCAGCCGCTGCTGCGGGTCCATCGCGACGGCCTCGCGCGGGTTGATGCCGAAGAACGCGGGATCGAAGTCGGCCGCGCCGGCCAGGAAGCCGCCGTGCCGGGTGTACGCGGTGCCGGTGCGCTCCGGGTCCGGGTCGTACAGCGCCTCCAGGTCCCAGCCGCGGTCGGCCGGGAACTCCGAGATCGCGTCCCGGCCCTCGGCCACCAGCCGCCACAGGTCCTCCGGCGACCCCACGCCGCCCGGGTAGCGGCACGCCATCCCGATGATCGCGAGGGGTTCGTCGGCGGCGGCCCGGGTGCGGGCGGGTGCGGCGGCGGGCGCGCTGCCGCCCTGCCGCAGCAGCTCGCCGAGGTGCTCGGCGAGGGCGCGCGGGCTGGGGTGGTTGAACACCAGGGTCGGCGGCAGCTTCAGTCCGGTGGCCGCGGCGACCCGGTCGCGGAGCTGGACGGCGGTGAGGGACTCGAAACCGAGGTCCCGGAAGGCCCGGTCGGGGTCGAGCTCCGCGGTGGTGGCGTAGCCGAGGACGGCGGCGACCTCGGCCCGCACCAGCTCGCGCAGGTGCCGCTCCAGCTCGGCGGCGGACAGCCGGCTGAGGCGCTCGGCGGCGCCGTCCTCCCCCGCCGTGCGTCCGGCGGCCCGGCGGGCCGGGGTGCGGGTGGGCCGGGCCGAGCCCCGGGGGGCGGGGGCGGTCAGCCGGCCCGCGTCCACCGCGCGCAGCACCAGGGTGCCGACGGTGAGCACGGGGGTGCCCTCGGGGTCGACGGCCAGGACGCCGAGGGTGTCCTCGTCCAGGCGGTCCAGGCGCACCCGCAGCACGGTGGCGCCGACCGCGTGCAGGCCGAGGTCGTTCCAGGCGAACGGCAGCCGCAGCACGGCGGGGCGGTCCGAGCCGTCCGCCGCGGCCTCCGCCTGGAGGGCGGCGTCGAGCAGGGCGGGGTGGAGGCCGTAGCGGGCGGCGTCCGGGTGCGCGGCCTCGGGGAGTTCGACCTCGGCGTAGAGGGTGTCGCCCTGCTGCCAGGCGGCACGCAGGCCCCGGTAGGTCGGGCCGTAGCCGACCTCGGCGGCGGTGAACCTCCGTTCGGCGTCGGCGAGGTCGAGGGAAGTGGCGCCCGCAGGGGGCCAGTGGGCGGGGAACCCCTCGGCGGGGGCGGTGGGTTCGGCGGCTTCGGCCGCTTCGGCCGCTTCGGCGGCGAGGGTTCCGGTGGCGTGGTGGGTCCAGTCGCCGGCGCCGCCGTGTTCGGGGCGCGAGTAGACGTCGAAGGTGCGGCGGCCGTCCTCGTCGGCGGCCGGGACGAGCACCTGGAGGTCGAGCACCGCCTCGCCCAGGGTCAGCGGTGCCAGCAGGACGAGTTCGTCCACACCGGGCGATCCGGCGGACTCTGCGGTGGCCAGGGCCAGTTCGGCGAATCCCGTCCCGGGGAACAGTGCGGTGCCGGAGACGGTGTGCTCGGCCAGCCAGGGGTGGCTGCGCGGCGAGAGGCGGCCGCTGAGGACCAGTCCGCCGTCGTCGGCCCGCTCGACGGTCGCACCGAGCAGCGGGTGGGCGGAAGCGTCCGGGCCGCCGGTGACGGCGGGGGCGTCCAGCCAGTAGTGGCGGTGCTGGAAGGGATAGGTGGGCAGGCCGGGCGGGGTGGCGGGCGCGGTGACGGACCAGTCGAGACGATGACCGTGCAACTCGACAGCGGCCAGGGCCTGCACCAGCGGCCGCTCGTCCTCCCGATTGCGGCGCAGGGTACCGGTGACGAGCACGTCCGGACGGCCGGCCAGGGTCTCCTGAATGCCGACGGTCAGCACCGGATGGGCACTGGACTCCACGAACGTCGTGAAACCCTCCTCGGCCAGGG
>NZ_JBIBVJ010000057.1:0-2406 GCF_043080305.1 Kitasatospora sp. NPDC015120
CGCCCAGGCCGGTCAGTTCGTGCGACTGTCCCCGAACAGCGTCCAGGCATTGAAGACGTACAAAGCGTTGCCGGGTGACAGCGGGTTCTTCCGAATGACCGTCGTCGACCAAGCAGGGAAGTTCCGCCAGCAACTGCAATGGCAGAAAGTATCCCTCGGCCCCACCCAAGCACTGTCCTTCCAACTCATCGCGGTGCAGGTCGCCCTCTCGGTGGCCATCGCGTCGGTGAACGAATCGATCGCCCGCGTCGACGGTAAAGTCGAACAACTCCTCGCCCTCGCCCAAGCGTCCCGAGTCGGTGACGTGGTCGGTCATTTCACAACCTTGGATCGGCTCGTCACCACCCTCGACGAACACGGAACACTGCCGACCGCAGACTGGGAATCTGTTGCCGGACTCCGGCCCACCCTGAATGTGACCATCGAACGCCTCCGAGAACACGTCAAACGCACCTTGGCCGGGTTCGATGCCACTCGCCCGGTCCAGGATCGCGCCGACTATCTCCGCCGAGCAATCGAAGAGAACCGGCTCGGCGAATCCCTGCACCTGTTGGTGGTCGGTGAGCAGTCGCTCTATCTGTGGCAGCGGTTGCGGATCGCGCGCGTGCAGGCCACCGAGCCGCAGCATCTGCAGGTGGTGCTCGACGACGCACGCACAGTGCTGGCAGAGCATTTCGAACGCGACGGCGAACTGTTGCTGCACGCGCGGTCGGAACTGTCGAACTTTGCAAAAATGCACCGACTCGACGGATTCCGGTGGGGCGCCGCCCACAATCTCAAACACGACATCGTCAAACTCAAGAACGACCTCGACGACTTCGCGCAGGCACGTGGCAGCCAGGTCATGGGATGGACCGACCACGAGAGTCCCAGCGTCGTCGACGCCCTGGCGGAAGTCGGCAGTCGGGCAGCGTCCGCAGGCAGTGCTGTCGCCGGCGCGGCCGGCAAAGCGATCGGTGCCGGTGTCTCAGGAGTCGGATCCGGGCTCGGGTGGGTGGGCCGCGGGATCGGAAACCTCGTGGGCTCGGGAAACCAACACGCAGACAAAGTCGAGATACCGACACCTACAACGGAACATCGTCTCGCGGGTGCAGCCACCGCAACCGCACAACCTGACGAGGCGAATCCGAACTCGTGCGACGGCGACGATTCGACATCCGAATCCTCCATGCTCACACACCAACCCGATCGAATCATGCCGTCTTCCGCCCCGATCGCGTACGACGACGACATCTTGCAGCTCATGCTCTTCGGCCATCTACAGGTCGGCGACCAGCTGACGTATCACGATACCGGCCGCGGGCTCACCTACATCGCAACGATCACGCGGGACGGGGCCCTCGACGTCGACGGGAAACGCTACGGGCCACCCTCGGCGCCGTTGACGGACATCATGGGCCGGCAACGGCACGGTTGGAGGGACTGGCAACTGGCCGATGGGCGGCAACTTCGACAGCTGCGGCGACAAGCGTACGCAGAAATGCGCCGCTGACACCCGTCCTAGCTCTGCCACCACACGCCGACCCGTCCACAGGATGAAGCGATCACAAATGACAATGAAAAAATCCTGGCTAGCAGCGCCGATCCTGCTTCTCGCGCTCAGTGCATGCAGCGACCAGGGCACATCCACCGAACCTGCCTCGTCTGAGGGAGCAACTGCAACCGCCACGACACCGAGCTCCTCAGGGACACTCACACCGGTCTCCAGTACCACGATTGTGGAACCCACGACGGAAACCATCGTCGAACCGCCCACAGCGGAGGCAACATTCATCGACACGCCCACGCCGGCGGTGACCAAGCACATCGACTACTGCACCTCGCCCGGCCCGAACACCGCGTTCACGGACGGAACATACGGTTGGACGGACGAATGCGCCGGCCCCGCAGCGATCAACCGGGTCAGCGAAATCACCGCCAACGGAGGATCCTGCGACGGAACCACGTGCACCAACTCACTAGGAATGACCTTCCCCGACCCTCGGGCCGAAGCCGGAATGACCGATGCACCGCCAACAGCTGGCACTCCTCGGACCACGACAAGCACCCCGACAGTAACGAATCCGCCGAACCATCCCCAGGTCCTGTGGTCGAATTGCCTGCAGCAAGGCAACACCCCGGAACAATGCCGGGAAATACTCGACAACTGATTCTCACGCCCAGCGAAAGCCCGGCCAGTCCTGAGCACGTCGGAGCTGCAATTCCGGGGCGGTCTCGACACTCTCACCCGACTTTGATCCACACATTCACTGAGTAGGTCCTGTGGTTTGACTGTACGTTTTTCCGCATCAGCACTCGAGTACCGTCCGACACTGATGGAGACGATATTCGACGTAGGTTCTGCACACGGGTTCTCGACGGAACGAAGAGAAACCCGCTGCGGAGACCCGAATCGGATACTCACTG
>NZ_JBIBVJ010000058.1:0-2276 GCF_043080305.1 Kitasatospora sp. NPDC015120
AAAACAGAAATAATAACAACATTACATGAGTACCTTTATATTTTCTAAATGATTATTGAATATCCCATATATCAATTTGAGAAATGGTGACCGATGTAGAAAAAGCATTATATGTTATAAATAACTATATGCAATGCAGTTCTTTTTAATGATGGATCCCCTCTTATTGCTTAGTGTAAGATGGTAATAAAAAGAGTTTTGAGTCAGGAGGACTATAATGTTTGGATCATCATTAACAATATTAATAATTGGTATTATTTGTTTAGTATTAGGTTTCTATCTCCGGAGAAAATGGCTTATAGGAATATCATTTGTTCCTTTTTTAGTTGTATTTATTGGCATAGTTAGTTTAATAATTGAAAAAATGACTTAGGCATGAGCTTAAGTTATTTTTTTATACAAATATTTACATGAGTGGATTGATGCGTAGGATATAAAAAAAATTTCAAGTGAATCTGTTGCTTCAATCATTAATTTCAAAGAAATTCAGCATTATCAGCAATAATTGCAGGTAATATCAGCAATTATTGCAGTTATTACCTGCAATAAGATCGTTGCTCTAAACGTACTAACAACAAGCATTGGTATATAGGGATAAATTAATAAAGTTTTATATTTGACTGGTAATAATTTCTTCGATATGATTAGTGTATTAAGAGTATTGCTGTTATTATCAGCTATTATTGCAGCAATAACTGCTGCTTATATCTGAGGTAATGAACATAGATATACTTTGGAAGGAGGTTTTTGAATTTATGAGTACAATAAGTGCTGGAGAATTACTAGATATTTTAGGCGATCGTTTAGGAAATGAAGGCCTTTGTTTCTTAATTGCACTTGCCGAATCAGATAGACCTCTTTTGAAAGCTCAATTAGGAGATCGCGCTCAAGAATTACATAAGAATGGTACAACAGCTTTAAATTCAAGGCATCATTTAGACATACTTACAGCACGGATAGAAGGCGCAGGATTAGTCGATGTTACTGAAGTAGGTCGTTCTAGACTATATTCTTTGTCCAATTTAGGTAATATTTTAATCGAGCATTTACAACAAGAAAAATAAATCTAGGTGCTTTTATCAAATAAACAAAAAGGTTTTGATAACTTATGAAAAAAAGACAAAGGTTTAAATTAAACAAAGATAAAAGGAGAGAAAATGCAAAAATGACAAAACAAACTATTAGCAATACTAGTATACCGGTCAATACGACTGTTGGATTAAAGTTCGGTTTTATTGGATTAGGTATGGCAGGATGTAATATAGCAGCTGAATGCGCTAAATATACCGATAGTAACGGAGGTAGTCCATATAGCGCTGTTCTTGTAAACACCAACATTAGAGACTTCTCTAAAGTGAAACATAAAAAAGATGCTTTTACAGAAGTAAGACTGAGTGGATATGAAGGCGGAGCTGGAAGAAATATCGAAAAAGGTGAAAAAGCATTTAAGGATAATAGTTCAGAATTTTTAAATGCTATTAAACCACTATCTGATCGTGATTTCATCTGGGTAGTAGCTGGATTAGGTGGTGGTACTGGTACAGGTGCAATAATTGAGGCTGTTATAACTCTTGCTGAGAGTGGATATGCAGAGAAATTAGGTTTAATCCTTACCTTACCTCGTCATAATGAAGGCGGTAATGTGTTAGGTAATGCATTTAAAAGAATCCAAGAAATCGGTAAAATTAAGGATGCTATTGGCTCAATAATTATCGTAGATAACCAGAAATTATATACAGACTTCCTTAAAAAAGAAGAAAATAAAGCCAAAACAATGGACGATTTCTTAACATATTGTAATAGATATGTCGCTGACACTTTACACGAGTTAAACACTATTACCAATGCATATGAAAATATGACAATGGAATACTTTGATTCTAGTGAATTTGAAAATACAATTAAACAATCAGGTTACCTTACTCTTTCTAAACTTACATTAATTGATAAACCAGATGTTTCAAATGAAGCACAATTTGTAAGCAAGCTTAAAGAATCTATTGAAAATGGTGTTTTATCAGATGGTTATAACTTTGAAACAGCACAAACAGCTGCTGTAACTACTATCGCTAATGGTGGACAAGTAGACTATATCACTAATATGGCGTTTGAAAGTAAAGTGAAAGAAGTTATTGATAGTATGGCTCCTTACCTAGATGAATATCCAGTAGCTGGTTATAAAGCGAATAATACTGTTGGGATTAATATTTATACAATCTTTACAGGTTTAGAAACCCCTACTTGTCTCGGGATTATCGGACAAAAATATGACGAAT
>NZ_JBIBVJ010000059.1:0-1640 GCF_043080305.1 Kitasatospora sp. NPDC015120
GGTTCGATCACCAAGACCGGCAACGGTCATGCACGTCGGTTGTTGGTCGAGGCAGCATGGCATCACCGCAAGATCTACCGCAACCCTGGATGTCAATGGCCACGAAGTTCTCCCCGTAGGCGGCCAGTAGTTCTCCCCGCTGGTGGCCACGGGTTCTCCCCGGTGGCGGCCAGTTGTTTTTCCCCACCCGCTTTCTGATTTGGGTTAGCTGAAGGGCTTCACCCCCTTGCCGGTGGTGGCTTCGGTGAGGCGGAAGGAGTCGCCGTCGGTGACGACGACGTGCGCATGGTGCAGGAGCCGGTCAACGGTGGCGGTGGCCAATGTTTTGGGCATGATCTCGTCGAAGCCGGAGGGGTGCAGGTTGCTCGAGACGGCAATCGCTCGGCGTTCGTAGGCAGCGTCGACGAGGCGATAGAATCCTTCGGCGGCGTCTTCAGAGACCGGGAGCAGACCGATGTCGTCGACGATGATCAGGTCGGAGCGGATGATCCTCGTCAGGGCTCGGGCGATGGAGTCGTCGGCACGGTGCCGGCGGACCAGGGCACCGAGGTCTTCGATGGTGAACCAAGACACCGCCAGCCCAGCTTCGACTGCGGCCTGCCCGAGTGCCTCGGTGAAGTGAGACTTGCCAGTTCCCGAAGGCCCACAGACGCAGAAACATTCACGCCGCCCGACCCACTCCAGGGTGCGGAGCGCGTCCTGGGTGGCGCGGGGAATCGACGATTTCGTTTCGTCCCAGTCGCCGAAGGTCTTGCCGGTAGGGAAACCCGCGCGTTTGCGGCGAGTGTGCAGGTTCGCCCGGTCCCGGCCGGCGGCTTCCTCAGCGAGGAGAACCCGCACGACTTCGGCGGGGTCCCAGCGTTGGGCTTTCGCGGTCGGGATGATATCGCTCAAGGACCTGCGGATATGGGGCAGTTTCAGGCGTTTAGTCAGGTCGATCGCCTCGGCCAACGGGTCGCCGTTAGCGCTGGTAACAGTGCGCAAAGGGGTGCTCATCAGGCGTCATCGCTTTCATCGTCAGTAGTGGCTGGGCTGGCCGGCGCTGGTGTCTGGCCGAAGGTGGACCAGGCGGCGGTGCCCGGTTGCAGAGTGTGGTTCTCGCTGCGACGGACCGGATCAGCGTGTTCGTGGGTGACTTGGTAGTCGAGGATCGAGATCAGGTCCCGATCGGCGAACCGGCCGGTCATCGCCGCCGTCCCCAACGCTCTGTCGACTGCGTCCGGGGAGTGCAGCTTCGAAAGGTCCACGGCCTCGGCCATCTTCGCCCTGATGCGGCGCGCTCCCGCGGCGGCAGCCTCGACCAGCCAGCTGTTGGCACCCTGGCCCAACTGTAGGAAGGCGAGCTCGGCGGCGGTACGAGGCTTGGGCACCCGGTCGGCGGCGTCGCGGTCTGGGCGGGGTGGGTAGTGGTCGTTGTCGAGGACCGGTGAACCGGGTTGGCCGCGGCGGTGCCGCGCGACTTCGACTGCACCGCCATCATTGTCGACGGCGGTCACGATCAGCTCCTCACCATGGAAGCGGGCCCAGACCCGAGTGTCGATCAACGTGTGCGGCACCGAATACCGCACCCCTTCCACCGAGATCGTCGACTCCCAGTTCACCCGCCGGGTAGTGCCGAACACCGCGGTGAACGGAGATTT
>NZ_JBIBVJ010000059.1:1650-2253 GCF_043080305.1 Kitasatospora sp. NPDC015120
CAGCGGATGCAGCCGCTGCAACTCTTCGGCCAGCCGCTCGACCGGCCGCCGCCGAGTAGAGCTGTGGACGCGGGTGTTGACGTCGGTGCAGAACTGCCGGCAAGCCGACTCGAGCTCACCGAAAGAGTGATACTGCTCGCGCAGGTTCACCTCCTTCGGCAACAGGTCGGCTTTGGCGATCCGCACCGTCGCCTCACTTCCTCCCTTCGACTCCGGATCAGCAGGTAAACACGTCCGCAGCGTCGTGCCGTAATGCCGTGCCACCTCCACGATCTCCGGATTGCGGACCGCGATCCCGGCCACGTGATCGATCGTCGCGGTCTTCTCGTTGTCGGTGAGGACATAGACCGGAACCCCGCCCAAGCGGCGGAATGTCGCATCCAAACACGCCGCCACCGTCGGCAATGTCTTGTCCCAGATCGGGATCACCACCCGAAATCGCGACCACGCCAACCATGCGCAGAACAACGTCGTCTTCCGGCCGGAAATCGTTGGCCCGTCACCGAAGTCGTACTGTAACCACAGCCCAGGTTCGGTTACCCACGGCCGATACACTCGCCGCCGACCAGCCCGAAACTGGGCCTTCGCCTCCGCGACCGTCCG
>NZ_JBIBVJ010000060.1:0-2195 GCF_043080305.1 Kitasatospora sp. NPDC015120
CTCCGAAGACGGCAAGCCGGGCACGTGAAAGGCGAATTATGGCCCGCCGCAACCCGAGCGGGAAGGCATGTGTGGCACGAGGCGCCGAAGACGGGCCGGGCGTTTACTGCAGAGATAAATGGCTCTCCGCATTTGAGCGGGGCGTGTGCTGATTTCATGCTGCTGGTCTCTGCCCTCGGGTGAGGGCGATGTGGACCATGATGCGCCTTCGGTAGTTGTCCATGTTGGTGAAGCCGCATCCGACACGCTTGGTTTGCTTGATGATCCGGTTGAAGCCCTCGGTGCGGGCGTTGGTCACGTCCTCGGTGAGCGCGACGAGCACCGCTGGCCACCAGGTGTCGATCGTGGTCGCCAGGCGGCTGGTTTCCTCCATGTCGGCGCGGGCGGCGTCGTCGTAGAAGTCGTACAGCCTGCGCCGGATCTGGTGCGGCTGGTGTTCGGCCAGCAGCAGGCGCAGGCGTTCCTTGACGGCATGCGCGGCGGCGATCTCGTTGGTCGGATCCTCGGCGGCGAGGGCGGCGTTGAACCGGGCCTTTTGCTTCACGGTGAGGTGCTCGTAGCCGGTGAGCAGCAGTTGCCGGCTGGCCCAGACTTTGTCGGTGGCGGTGCCGCGGCGGCCGTGCAGTTGCCGGGTGATCCGTTGACGGACCTGGGTGACCATGAGGTTGGCGAGGGCGACGAGATGCCACTTGTCGACTGCGATCCGCGCGTCCGGCAGGGCGGTGCGGATCCCGCCCGCGTACGGCGCGGACGGGTCGATCACGACCAGGTCGATGCCGGCCCGGAACGCGGGTGTCTGCAGCGCGAGCCAGTCGATCACGCACGCCCCGGAGCGTCCCGGGGTCAGCCCGAGAAGGTGCCCGGGCAGGGTGGGGTCGGCGTTGACGAACGAGGTCATCCACGGGTTCGACCGTGTCCAGCCGGCCTCTTCGAGCACCCAGCGCACCGACCGGGCGCGGGTCTCGTCGATGCCGAGCACGCGGGTGGGTTCCGGCTCGGGCAGCCACTGGTTGGCCAGTGCGATGAGCGCCCGGTGCGCGGTCGACCACGCCACCTGGTACTCGCTAGTGCCCCGAGTTTGAAGTTGTTTTACGGTCAGCTTTCACCAGGATCTGCTCGGCGGTTTTCGTCCACACGAACGGCTGCGCCCGCGGATTCCACCCGTTGATGAACTCTCGGATCTTCGCCGTCAGTTCGCGGACACTGCGGAAAGTTCCGCGATGAATCGCTTGGCGTTCGATGATCCCGAACCACACCTCGACGAGGTTCATCCACGACGCCGACGTCGGGGTGAAATGAACATGGATCCGCGGATTCGCAGCCAGCCACTCGCGGACCTCGGCCTTCTTGTGGGTGGCGTAGTTGTCCATCACCAAGTGCAGTTCCTGCTTCGGATACGCGCGTGCGACATGTTTGAGGAACACCAGAAACTCCTGGTGACGGTGTCGCGGCCGGCAGATCCCGGTCACCTTTCCGGTCGCGATCTCCAACGCCGCGAACAAGGTGGTGGTGCCGTTGCGGATGTAGTCGTGGGTTTGCTTCTCGGGCATTCCGATCTGCATCGGCAACGTCGGAGCGGTCCGATCCAATGCCTGGATCTGCGATTTCTCGTCCACGCAGAGCACGATCGCGTTCTCGGGCGGATCGAGATACAACCCGACGATGTCGGTGACCTTCGCGACCAGTTCCGGATCGGTGGAAAACTTGAATGTCTCACTGCGCCAAGGCTGCACACCGTACTCGCGCCAGATCCGTGCGACCGTGCCGTACCCAAATGTTTCGCGAGCAGGCGCGAACTCCAGTGTGTGACACCGTATTTCTTCGGCGGCGGCATCAAGGTCGCGGAGACGATCTCCCGGCGATCGAGGCTACGCGGCCGCCCCGAACGCGCATCGTCTTCGAGGCCGGCCAAGCCGTCTACGTCGTAGCGGGCGCGCCAGGAGATCACCGTCGGCCGCGACACCCCGACCAGATCCGCGATCGACGAATTCGACTCACCTTGAGATGCGAGCAAAACAATCCTCGCTCGCTGCGCCGCACCGGAGGAGATCGACCTCGACCGCAGTCGTCGGGCCAACTCGAGATCGTCGCCGTCTCGCAAGAGTAGGGGCTTAATCCGCATGCTTGAAGTATCTCAAATCGCACTGTCAAAGAATTTTAGGCGCGCGGCACTAGGTAGCGCTCTCACCTACCTC
>NZ_JBIBVJ010000061.1:0-1926 GCF_043080305.1 Kitasatospora sp. NPDC015120
GAAGAGATTGCAAAGGAATTGAATACAGGAAATTATGGTAATGTGATTACACCATTTGTAATCAAAGTGTCTTCAGATGATATAAATGAAAGGTATGTAATACACAATAATGAAGAAGAAAACCCATTTTATTTAGAGTTTAAAGAATGGTTGGAGTATGGGAATTTAACTGAAATTTTGAGCAAAAGCATGATTGATAAAATTAATGATTGCTATCAGTATTTTGAAGAACATCGATCTACAAAAATTAACAAATTAACAATTGAGGAAGTAGACATTCTTCCTTATTTTTATGAAGCTATTGAAAAATCACTTGATAATAAACGCACAGAAGCTATGGAGAGAAGACATGCGGAAATTAGTGCTAACTTTAAAAAGAGTACTAATAAAGATCCAAAAAAACTTAAAAAGTATCGTCTTGGTTATGATAATATTTTATTACCCAAGAAATCTTTTATATATAAAAATGATTATATAGGTGCTATGAGCTTCGACTTGTTATTCAAAGTTTATGATGAAGAAGGAAATGAAAAGCTATTTGAATCTGAAGAACTAATTGAACAGTATCTTCAGTTTAAAAACGGCAATGAGTGTTGTTTATCAGATTTTGTGATTTGCTCTTTCGATGATAAGAGAATAGTAAAATTCAAACCTAATGTTCCCTTACTAAGAGAAAGTGGATATAAAGTGAAATGGGAAATTGATTCATACTGGAAAGACATAGACAAAGGTGTACTAGAATCAGAGGAAATTTCCGAAAGTGAATTCATGGATATAATAAAAAGTAATAAAGAATTATTTGATAACTCAAATAATTACTCTGCCCAAAGTACTGCATATTTTACACGAGAAGTTACAATCTGATTATTTACTTGGATAATATGAATATTTAATGAAGATGTCTTATTAAATAAAAAGACATCTTTTATTTATGAGGTGAAATATATTGGCCGGAAAATCAAGCAAGAAAAACAATTTAGAATCTTTTTATGCGATAATAATCTTGTCCTTCAGTATGATTACCTATATAATTACGAACTCATTAACAGCCGTAATTATGGTTGCGGCTACTATATTAGTGTGTATAATCTTTATTTTGTTTCTATTGAATAGGAAAAAGATACGTCGTTTAAAAAATAGTGGAATAAGTGACATTGATCAAATGGACGGATTCCAATTTGAATATTATTTAAATGAATTATTCAAGAGTAATGGATATACATCTCAAGTCACTAAGTCCAGGGGCGATTACGGTGCTGATTTAATACTTAAAAGAGACGGAGAAGTTATAGCGGTTCAGGCTAAACGACACTCTAAACCGGTGGGTATAAAGGCTATACAGGAGATTACAGCAGCTAAAGGATATTATAAGGCAAATAAAGCATGGGTAGTAACTAATAATTCTTTTACGAAACAAGCCATAAATTTAGCTAGTTCCCTTGAGGTGAAGTTAATTGGGCGAGAAGAGTTAATAAAACTTATATTAAAAATGAATCCTAATGCTTCAATATCAACAGGACAGATCTTAAATACTGTTACTCCTAAGAGGAAGAAATGTAAAGAATGTGGTGGGGATTTAGTAGTTAAAAAAGGAGCGTATGGCAGGTTTTACGGATGTTCTAACTATCCAAGGTGCAAGAACACTGAAAAGTTATAAAACTCTTTTATAATAGGAAGGAAAAAGAATGTTAAAGAAAATGGCATGGAATTTCATAAAGTATTCAATTATTTTAATATCCTTTTTGTTTTTTTATAATTATGTAGTTGGAAATGTAATTAATCATGCGGCAAATGATGATTTTGCTCCTATGCAATTGTTATTTATATTTGCAGTTATTGTATTTATTATTAGACTTCTAATTCGTATATTTAGGAGAAAAGGAAAGTAATGAACTATTAGAAAAAACATGGAGATATTAAGACACT
>NZ_JBIBVJ010000062.1:0-1826 GCF_043080305.1 Kitasatospora sp. NPDC015120
AAATAGGATATCCAATACCAATAACTTTCAATTGGTTTGATCTATACATGGACATATATGACAAAGAAGTGGTTTCTGATAATACGATTGGGGAGTTTAAAAATTATCTTCTTAAATTAGCTGAGTATTTAACCGATGTAATTTCCTATGTTAATGAACAGTATCAAAGTATAGGCAGGTATGAACTTCTAAAAAAATTAAAAAAATAAAATGTACCACCTTTTGCAGGTGGTTCATTTTATTATAACTCTGTCTGCTCTTTAACATTTCGCTTTGAAGCAGTATATTTGCTTATCGTATCAATCAATTTCCCATAAACTATATGTGTTCCGTAATATAAATGTGAAATAGCATTTAAAAAAGATAAATTCCCTTTTATTAAATGTTTTAAATATAATTTTTTATTGTAAAACTCGAATTCAGTTTCAACAATACCTGGAATTTCTAAATCTTCCTCGATAATAATATTTCGATTATCTGGCCTCAATAATATTCTATCTTGTGCTATTTTATTAAGTTCTAAAATTACTTTATATTTCCTAGCCTTATTTTCATGATTATGTGTAAATATAAAGGAATCAAAAGAAGGTTCTCCATTTTGTTCTTCTTGATGGAACCAAATATATGGATTTCTCTTATCTTTAAACTTCATAACATAGTTAGCGCCTGCACTCTTTTTGGCCTTTATCCTAACTAACCCCGTTTCTATATAGTATAGGTAATCTTGTTCTGTCATTGAATTAGTGTAGTGGATTAAGCGTGTATTAGATAACTCATTATACTCATCACTTGAAATCTTGTATGAATAATATTTACGTTTTTTCCTTAAATGTAATTCAAAACATAATCCTAATATCACTAATAACAGTATATTTATAAACGTATTATTTATTATAAACCATGAAACTATTGCAACCATTCCAAATATTATAATACCTAGTAACATAAATGTTACTGCAAAAGGGAGAACTAGTAATGTTCTCCATGTTCCAATATTTCGTCCTATATTATTTTTAACTATCTCCATTTTTTATAATTCTCCGTTCTTATTTAGTTTGAAAATAATATGTGCTTTCAAAATCTACAATAAATGACTCTTCACATTTCTCACAATCCATGTCAAAAGTTCCTGACATGTCTCCAACTTCTAAGTAATCATCAAAATTAAGATGATTGAAACCACAGTGAGGACATTTTATAAAATTGCTGGTTTTATTCACCCTATTATTAACCTTTAAATAGTTTTTAACTTCCTCGAGAACGACCGAAACATCTTCAACCGTTTTATATTCATCCACAAGATATTTCAGCTCTTGTTTTATTGAAGCCTTTTTAATCGGATTAGAATGGAGCGATTTTTCAAACTGACTAAGCGCATCTCTAAAAATTTTAGCCCTTCCTTTTTTAAAACCATATTCTTCAGCAACTTCATCTAACTTATTAAAAACATCTATATCAGACTTAAAATCTAAATTTTCTTGTTCTTGATTTCTCATCGAAGGAAAATTATTTGAAGGAATATACCCTTCCATAATGAATGTAGAAAGTTCATACGATAACTCTCTTTCTTCAATTAACGAAGCTAATTTTGTTTTTGTGCCCACTGGTACTTTAAAAGTTTGTCTACTGTACTCACTTTTTTGTATGGGGTTATTTCTATAACGCTCCACTAAATTTTTCATAATATCTCTCATTATAGAAGAATGATTTATATTAACGCCTTTTAATTTAGCCTGCTTAACTAGTAGTTCTAACTTATTAATTTCAGCCTCATTCATCCAATATGGTTGGATTACTTTTTCAGTTTCAGCCCTATCCTGTAGACT
>NZ_JBIBVJ010000063.1:0-1796 GCF_043080305.1 Kitasatospora sp. NPDC015120
CACGCCTGTAGACGTTCTATCGGACATCTGGGGTCATGGGTTTGTTAAAATAAATAAAATAGACCACGTGGACAATGTAGGGGCTTATATAACGAAATATATGATAAAGGATAATATTGACGAAAGATTACTTGGAGAGAAGTCTTATTTTTCGAGTAGAGGGTTAAAGAAGCCTGAAGAGTATATTTTGACGGAAAAAGAAAAAGAGACTCTGCTAAAGTCTCATGACGAATATATAACATATTCCAAAAACTATGAAAATGAATATCTAGGCAATATTCATAAGATACAAATTAACTTAAATCGCAAAAGTTAACAGCGCTATTTTAACACATAGAAAATAAAAATACTATGACTTTACCGTTTTCTAATAGCGGGTAAAGTGTTCAAACTTTGACAATGGGACTCCTATAATGGGGTCCTTATTTAATTTCCTTGAAAATATAAAATCCGCCCTTTTGCGTGTGGGTGGGGTGACTCCAGTTGGGGCCCCCGACACCGCAAGGCGGATTTATTTTATTTATAAAAGACCGAGAGAAATAACACTAACCATTATGGTATTGACATGATACCACTTTGATACTATAATGATACCATAAGGAGGTGAAGTTATTGGGAAAAGCGGTTTTTTCTCTAAGGCTTACTGAAGACCTACACGAATGGTTAAAAAAAGAAGCTGAAAAGAGAGGTATGTCGGTCAACGCTTTGATTTCATACATACTGAGCGAATATAAAGACGATAAAGAGTTTTAACGGAGTAGTTCTACGTAGTGAAAGCGTAGCGGTTCCTTTACTTGGAAAGGCGACTCTGATAACCTAGTTCGGTTTGCCACATTAAAGATTTCTAGAAGGTGGCGACGGTGGCAAGTAATCTGGGTCGCAAAGGTTCCGAGTCAAGGATTCATGGAGTAGATCTACGCAGTGGTGATGGTGAAGCGCAACTAAAAAAACAAGAAAAGAGGACGAGCACATGTTTAATATTTCTTATTACAAAACCGAAGACACAAAAGTAATGGTGGTTACATTACACGCACTAAAACAAACTATCATTTTGCAACCAGGATTCTTTTATAAAATTTCAGGAGTTGATAGAAAAGTAATAACCGGCTGCGGCGAATTTAGTGGTACAATTCTAGTAGATTTAGGATTTATATTTCCGTTTAAATCTGATAGAAAAATAGGTTAATATTTAATCGCTATTTCTGTTTCTTACTTAACTTGATTATAGCGATTAATAAGCAGAAAAATTTAGACAAGGAAGAGAGGTATTTTATAATTGAGGTATCGTCACAAACTAATAAAAAGTGGCGGTGTATGGGAATTATTGAGCTACGAGAAAGAGGTAGCAACAGGTAAAGATGCAGTTCGTGAAAATGCTGGTAGGAAAAAACAGTCTGATCATGATTGGATAAATGATGCTGAAACAAAGATGAAGAACAGGTCTGATGTGTTATATCGTGCAAGGAAGCAAGTGTTTAACCAAGCAAATGCCAATGCAAATGCGTGGAACGAGCAACCGAAATTTTTCACACTTACATATGCTGAAAACATGCAGGACATAAAACAATCTAACTATAACTTCAAAAAGTTTATCCAAAGGCTGAATTACACTTTAAAAATAAAACTAAAATACACTGCTGTAATTGAGTTTCAGAAACGAGGGGCTATACATTATCACCTATTGGTCTATAACCTTCCTTACACGCCTGTAGACGTTCTATCGGACATCTGGGGTCATGGGTTTGTTAAAATAAATAAAATAGACCACGTGGACAATGTAGGGGCTTATATAACGA
>NZ_JBIBVJ010000064.1:0-1709 GCF_043080305.1 Kitasatospora sp. NPDC015120
TGGGTGTGTGGGGGTCGAGGGTGCCGGTGGCATGGCAGGTCCATGATGTCTCGGCGCTGGTGTCGGGGCGTGCGTCGATGCGGATAGGGCGTGTGTGGTCGTGGGTGTGGGGTTCGCCTACTTCTACTCGGAGTCGTGTGGCGCCGTGTTCGGGGAGGATGAGGGGGGTTTGTACGGTCAGTTCGCGGATGCTGCCGTAGCCGACCTGGTCGGCGGCGTGGATGGCGAGTTCGGTGAAGGCGGCGCCGGGGAGGACGGTGGTGCCGGCGACTTGGTGGTCGGCCAGCCAGGGGTGGGTGGCGAGGGAGATCCGGCCGCTGAGGACTGTGCTGGTTGCGCCTTCGGTGACGGCGCCGAGCAGGGGGTGGCCGGCTGGGGTGAGTCCGACGGCGCTGATGTCGCGGTGGCTGGTGTGGGGGGTGAGCCAGTAGTGGGTTCGTTGGAAGGGGTAGGTGGGGAGGGTGGTGTGGTGGCCGTTGGGCTGGTGCCAGTGGGTGGTGGCGCCGGTGGTGAAGGCTTCGGCGGCGGAGCGGAGGAAGGTGGTCAGGTCGCCGTGGTGGCGGCGCAGGGTTCCGATGCTGCGGGCCGGGGAGTCCAGGCTGTCGATGGTTTCCTGCACGCCGGGGGCCAGGACGGGGTGGGGGCTGGACTCGATGAAGGTGTGGTAGCCGTCGGCGAGGAGCAGTCGAGTGGTGGCTTCGAATTCGACGGTGTTGCGGAGGTTGCGGAACCAGTACTGCGCGTCGAGTTCGGTGGTGTCGATCTGTTGTCCGGTGACGGTGGAGTAGAAGCGGATGGTGCTGGTTCGGGGGCGGATGGGTGCGAGGAGGTCGAGCACCCGGTCGCGGATCTGGTCGACGTGCGGGGAGTGTGAGGCGTAGTCGACGGGGATGCGCCAGGTGCGGGTGCCGTCGGCCTCGAGGGTTGCCTGGAGTTGGTCGAGGGCGTGTGCGCTGCCGGAGACGACGGTGGAGGTGGGGCCGTTGATCGCGGCGATTCCGATGTCGCCCTTCCATGGCTGGAGTTGGGGTTGTACTTGGTCGGCGGGCAGGGCGATGGAGACCATGCCGCCTTGTCCGGCGAGTGCGCGGATGGCCTGACTGCGTAGTGCGACGACGCGGGCGGCGTCGTCGAGGGTGAGTGCGTCGGCGACGCAGGCTGCGGCGATCTCACCTTGCGAGTGGCCCAGTACGGCGTCGGGCCGTAGGCCGTGGGACTGCCACAAAGCAGCCAGTGAGACCAAGACCGCGAACAACGCCGGTTGCACCACGTCCACCCGCTCCAGCAACGAAGCGCCGTCATCGGTGAGCAGGACCTCCAGCAAGTCCCAGTCAACGTAACTGGACAGGGCGTGTGCGCATTCGTCGAGGCGGGCCCGGAACACCGGGGCACCCGTGTACAGGTCGCGGGCCATCGCAGTCCATTGCGAGCCCTGCCCGGGGAACACCAGCACGGTCTTGCCGGTTGTGGCGGTCCCGGTCACCACGTGGTCGGCGGGGGCACCGTCGGTGAGGGAGGTCAGTCCGGCCAGCAGTTGCTCTCGGGTGGTGCCGACCACGACGGCGCGGTGTTCGAACGCGGTGCGTGCGGCGAGGGTGGTGGCGATGTCGGTGACCGGCAGTGCGGGGCCGGCGGCGGTGGCGATCTGGCTCGCGTAGGCGCGCAGTGCTTCCCCGGTCCGCGCCGACAGCACCCACCCGACCGGCCCC
>NZ_JBIBVJ010000065.1:0-1615 GCF_043080305.1 Kitasatospora sp. NPDC015120
GAGTCCCGCGTACGAATGGAGGCCGGAGACATCCATCTTGATGATGAAGAGATTGAACAGCATTGCGACGAAACCGGCAATGATTATCCAGGCGGCACGGGTATCGCGCCAACCAGAAGTAGCACGCGCGTGCAGAGAGGCGGCGTAGATCACCCAAGCGATGAAGGAGATGTGAACGACGGTTGAAAACTAGACCACCCGTCGTTTCTGGACTAGTTTTCAACCGTCGTCAACAGGAGACCGTTTCCTTGGGGTCCCATCCTTCTTGACAACATCCAATCGCGCACTATGAATCGCACCGGAGTTTCCGGGGACTTCATCCTTTGGGAAAGATGGAGTCATGTCGTCAGCAACGAACAAAAGGTACCCGCCCGAACTGCGTGAGCGGGCAGTGCGGATGGTCGCCGAGGTCCAACACGAGTACCCGTCGGAGTGGGCCGCGGTCGAATCCGTGGCCGACAAACTCGGTATCGGAACAGCGCAGACGTTGCTCAACTGGATCCGGAGAGCGCAAACCGACGCCGGCCAGCGGCCCGGCGTGACGAGCGAAATGGCAGCGGAAATGCGCAAGCTTCGCGCTGAGAATCGGGAACTCAAGCGTGCCAACGAGATCCTGAAGTCGGCATCGGTTTATGTGGGTGATCGATGTCAAGTGCCCGTGTCGTCGAGTCGCTGGATAAGTCCGTCGAAGACCTTCTGCCGCCCGATCTGGCCCTTGTCTGCGGCGTCGTCTCGCTGACGGGTGAGGGTGGGGAGAAACTCGATGGTGGTGACGAAGAACGTGCATGACTCGCAGATCGACTCGAAGTGGCAGTCGAGTTCGACTGGGCGTGCGCAGTAGCCGTTACCGAGCATCCGCCGGTGGGCTTCGGCGCGGAGTTTGCGCATCGCGGCGGGCTCGTCCTCGGCAGGCAGGACGGCGGGTTCGTGTTTACTGTAGAGGGCTTCGACTTTCTCTGTGACGGAGAAGTATTGGTCGGCAACGGTCCGGTCCGCGATTCGGGCATAGACCATCGTCATCTCCATTGTCTTGTGCCCGAGCAATGCGGCGATCGCCTCGAGGCTCATACCCCGGTTGATGGCCTGCGTCGCGAGTGTGTGCCGCAGCTGATGAGGGTGGACGTGGCCGATTCCCGCTGCGGCAGCAGCGGATTGGACTGCCTTGTCGATTCGGGTGCCCGGGATCGGACGACCGCGGTCGGTGAAGAGCAGCGGACTGTCCTGCCAGTCCGGTCGGTGCTCGAGCCAGGTGTCGATCATTGTTTTGAGTTGGGGATGCAAGGGGACGTACCGGTCGTTGTGGAGCTTGCCGACGGGGATGCGGAGCCAGTAGGCGGAACCGATCTGGACGACCGAATCGATTGTCAGGTCGAGGAGTTCGCCTTTGCGCATGCCGGTACGTGAGAGCATTTCGATGGCGAGGCGACCGAACTCGTCGGGCAGGTTGCGGGCTGCGGTCAAGAACTTGGCGGCGGCGCCGTCGTCGAGGAATCGCGGTAGCGGCTTGTCCTTGATCGGCCGGTCCGAGGAGTAGACCGGCGCTCGGGCAGGGATATCAGGATAGTCCCATTCGATGATGCGTTGATAGAACGCGCTCAGGTGCCCCATGCGCATG
>NZ_JBIBVJ010000066.1:0-1459 GCF_043080305.1 Kitasatospora sp. NPDC015120
GCACAACGGAACGAACAGTGCTCGATATACTATCGCAATACTCATGCAAGACTATCGGCAAGTCTTTCCTTGCGAAGTCCACTATCGCTGAATTGATCGGCAAGTCACGTCGCACTATTATTCGTATATGTAATCGCCTGGAATCGCTTGGAATCATCCGCCAGGTTAAGCGCATGCGACAAACAGGTGACCGCAGGCAGACCTCTAATTTGATTTATATTCTACCGGTTGAAGTAACAAGTGACACACCCGATGTCACCCCAAAAGAAACTGATTCTATAAGCTCTAAATCTATTAATAATATAAATAACCGTACAGTCAAGCCGGCGTGGATTCCGCAATCATTTTACGATTTAGTTTCTGCACATCATAGTGACTTAAAGACTATCGAGGAATACTGGCGAGCTGCTTACGCTACTACATACGCGTATAGCTTTACGGAAGCAACTAAGACAGAGTTAGCAATCGACGCATTCTACGCATTGAAGAGAAAACGCAAAACACTACGGAAACCTATTGCGTTCTTTGTTGGCGTAATGAAGCGCCAGGCTAAAAAGCGTCATGTGACCGAAATGTTTAACGATTACTTTTCGTTTGAGTAAAACCTTGCAGTCGTCCTAACGTCCGCCTGCTGCCCTATTATTGCATATTATTTATTGCATAAGATTTAAACGAAGTGAAAAGTAGTGGCGCCGTATGAGTGATAGCGAATAAAGGCGCAATGTTGTAGTACTGACTAAGATATACCAGACTTTACGAAAACAGGAGAAAAACGGAGTAAAACGTTGATGTACAAGGGTTTTTTGCCTAAAATGGCGTTTTTAAAATGCACCCGAAAAGGAACCATAAACGGCGGTTTTGCACCCGAAAAGGAACCTTAGAATTCCGATATCTTCCGAAACATAGCGATTATAAGGGGTTAATATACGAGCCGTGAGCTGCCGACGTGTGCCTGCCTCTGAAACATCAGGGTTGGATATATCGATTATGCAGGATCTTATGCAGAATAAACGGATCACTTACGATAAGTAACAGTTGATATACCACCTCTAAACGACTGCATAAACTTATCGTGAATCATTAACGCAATGAACATTGAGCGAAGACCGTTATATCAACGTTTGAACGACCGACATTATGTAACAATACATGCAATTGATACATAGTTTATGCGAAATTGTGAATTCGTTATGCAAAATTGGCAAGCGAAAAATAATGGCGGGGGGTAGTCAGCGGAAAAGCAACGTGTCCAGGCAGGAAAACAATGCGAGTAACAAAATTTAATCCCGAGGGTAAAAATAGCGCTACTAAAATTTTAAATTCCTGGGTTGCATTCCGTAATTCCTACGTATACAATGAATGTAACAAAATCGGAATTATCGGAGGTAACGTTACATGAGTGCTGTCGAACCTATTCGCAAAAAGGCGGACATCGAACGGATGAAGAAGTCGCTACATG
>NZ_JBIBVJ010000067.1:0-1394 GCF_043080305.1 Kitasatospora sp. NPDC015120
CTGAGACCTGATGCCGAGCCGATTGTGGTGAAGTGGATGATCCTATGCTGTCGAGAAAAGCCTCTAGCGAGTTTCATGGCGGCCCGTACCCCAAACCGACTCAGGTGGTCAGGTAGAGAATACCGAGGCGTTCGGGTGAACTATGGTTAAGGAACTCGGCAAAATGCCCCCGTAACTTCGGGAGAAGGGGGGCCATTCCTGGTGACGGCACGTGCTGTCTGAGCTGGGGGTGGCCGCAGAGACCAGCGAGAAGCGACTGTTTACTAAAAACACAGGTCCGTGCGAAGCCGTAAGGCGATGTATACGGACTGACGCCTGCCCGGTGCTGGAACGTTAAGGGGACCGGTTAGCTCCATTTCGGTGGGGCGAAGCTGAGAACTTAAGCGCCAGTAAACGGCGGTGGTAACTATAACCATCCTAAGGTAGCGAAATTCCTTGTCGGGTAAGTTCCGACCTGCACGAATGGCGTAACGACTTCTCGACTGTCTCAACCATAGGCCCGGTGAAATTGCATTACGAGTAAAGATGCTCGTTTCGCGCAGCAGGACGGAAAGACCCCGGGACCTTTACTATAGCTTGATATTGGTGTTCGGTTCGGCTTGTGTAGGATAGGTGGGAGACTTTGAAGCCGTGACGCCAGTCATGGTGGAGTCGTCGTTGAAATACCACTCTGGTCGTGCTGGATGTCTAACCTGGGTCCGTGATCCGGATCAGGGACAGTGTCTGGTGGGTAGTTTAACTGGGGCGGTTGCCTCCTAAAGGGTAACGGAGGCGCCCAAAGGTTCCCTCAGCCTGGTTGGCAATCAGGTGTTGAGTGTAAGTGCACAAGGGAGCTTGACTGTGAGACTGACGGGTCGAGCAGGTACGAAAGTAGGGACTAGTGATCCGGCGGTGGCTTGTGGAAGCGCCGTCGCTCAACGGATAAAAGGTACCCCGGGGATAACAGGCTGATCTTCCCCAAGAGTCCATATCGACGGGATGGTTTGGCACCTCGATGTCGGCTCGTCGCATCCTGGGGCTGGAGTAGGTCCCAAGGGTTGGGCTGTTCGCCCATTAAAGCGGTACGCGAGCTGGGTTTAGAACGTCGTGAGACAGTTCGGTCCCTATCCGCTGTGCGCGTAGGAGTGTTGAGAAGGGCTGTCCCTAGTACGAGAGGACCGGGACGGACGAACCTCTGGTGTGCCAGTTGTTCTGCCAAGGGCATGGCTGGTTGGCTACGTTCGGGAGGGATAACCGCTGAAAGCATCTAAGCGGGAAGCCTGCTTCGAGATGAGCACTCCCACCTCCTTGAGAGGGTAAGGCTCCCAGTAGACGACTGGGTTGATAGGCCGGATATGGAAGCCCTGTGAGGGGTGGAGTTGACCGGTACTAATAGGCCGAGGGCTTGTCCTCAG
>NZ_JBIBVJ010000068.1:0-1387 GCF_043080305.1 Kitasatospora sp. NPDC015120
ACGATGATTCCGCCAGCAACTCTCGCGGTCGACCACACCCCGTCGGCAAATGCGACGCTCGCCTGCGTCATGTTGCCGCTCATGAACGAAACGAAAGGCCCACCGAGCGTGATGAATCCGAGCGCGTCGACGTAACCGGCCAACCCGGCGAGCGCTGTCGCCAGGCCGATCAGCGACCTGCTGTATCCCGTCACCCGACGAGCTCGGTTCAGCTCAGCTTGCTGGTGCGCAGCTCGTGGCCCTTGGACGTCTTGCAGCGGCCGGTCTCGAGATCCCACTGCCAGCCGTGCAGATCGCAGGTGAGGTTGGTGCCGTCGACGACACCGAACTTCGACAGGTCCGCCTTGAGGTGGGGGCAACGACGCTGAATCTCGTACCCGCCCAACTCGATAGACGCGCTGTCGTCGTGGGCCTCGGCGAACCAGCCGTCGGCGTACGCGATGCGCTCGTCGGTGAGGCACTTGAAGAACGTGTAGAGGAATTCGTTGTACCCACCGATGCGCCACGCCGTGAAGCGTGTCGACAGGAAGATGGTGTTGACCCAGTCGGGCTCGTCGTCACGCAGAACGGTGCGAACCAGTTCGGGAGCGATGCGGAAGCCGTAGCGGAACTTACCTTCTCCGTCGATGGGCTCACGAACGATCCGCTTCGGGAAGTCGAGGACGACCGTCTCCTCTCCCATCACGAGTCCGACGGGGTAGCCGATTCCGTCGCAGATCAGATCGGACTGAGCCATGATCGGCTCGAACTTGGCCTTGAGACCGTCGAGCAGCGGCTCGCCTTCGGCCGGAGCCCACGTGGCCTTCTGCGCGGCGATAACCGGTGCCATCTTCTGCGCCATCTTCTCGATGTACTCGGCCTTGTTGGAGAAGATCTTGTCGACGTCTGCGTCCGGGATGGGATGCGTCAGCGCGACCTTCTCGCTTCCGCGAAGTTCGACGGCCGAGCCGGGGATCATCAGCAGACCACGATCGTTGCCGTTGATGCGCATCTGCTCGAGGAACGTGATCTGGTCGGGGAAGATGTTTCCCTCGTCGCCGTGATCGTCGTTGAGGTAACGCAGGTCGTCGTCGAGGAAGACCGGCGGGCCGGCCGACGGGACAACCCAGGCAGCGTCGACCTGGGAGATGTAGTTGCGGCAGCGGTCCATGCCGCGCTGACGCTTCTGCTTGCCGAAGTTGCGCTTGGTGCCCTTCGGGATGTCGTAGACCATCGGGTACCAGATCGCGCCCGAGTACTGCAGCAGATGGATGTCGACCTTCCCGAAGGCGTCGGTCAGCGGGTCCAGATCGACGGGCCTGGCGTCGTTCATGTTGAAACAGGTGGTTTCCCCGTCCGAGACGACGAGGCCCGAGTCACCGATCGGACCGTCCGCGGGAGCGCGTAG
>NZ_JBIBVJ010000069.1:0-1342 GCF_043080305.1 Kitasatospora sp. NPDC015120
CTCCTCGTCGGGAGCGAATTCCCCGTCAAGTGGCTCATACGATCGAAAGCCGGGGACACCGCAGGTCACCGGGTCGCCGAGCAGGCGGATGACAGCCTGCTGCCTGCGGTCATGTCAGTATCGTGAATACCGAAGGGCACTCACGGTGAGGGAGTATTTAGTGCACGAATTCGCGGAACTGATCGACAAGGTTCGCAGCCGACACGAACGGGAACTACACCGACTACTGCGAAAAGCTCTGGTGCCAGGGACATCTCGCACGATCGCCCGCAAGAAACCCCCGCCGAAGCTGATCGGACGATCGATACTCGACCGAACCGTGGAGGTTCGGGTGTTCGCTTCCCATCTGGCATTGGATACGAGCACAACGATGACCGGTCCCTATCCGGCCGGGTCGGTGCTGATGATGACGTTCGTCGGCGGCCGGCACGTCCGCACCGGCGAACCCGTGGCGCTCGATCCCATCGAGGCGGATGCGTGGGGGCTGGCGCTCGTTCCTCCTGGCTTCGAGGAATATGCCTTGCGGCTGGGCACGATCGCGAAATTCTCCGCAGGTGTCCGGCACTATCGAATGGTCGTGGCGTCGGACGGAACTGCGTGTGTGATGCCCCCGGCCGACAAAGAGGTCCTTCTGACGAGCATGGGCTGAGTTACGCCGTCTCAACGCTGTGTCGATCGCCCGATACGGAGTCACGGGATACTGATCGCGTCTTCACCGACACAGAGATCGAGTGTGACGGAATTCTGACCGTTTCCGCTGCTCGCATTCACGGGCACGACGGCCACCCTCTCCCGGAGCTGGTGTGGAACCATGCCGACTGCGTCGCAGCCATGATGCCTTCGACGCGCACAGCACAGGCTTTCACGCGTAGAGGTATGTGGTCTGCTCGTTTCCCGTATCGGGCGAGGCCGAGGGCGACGTCGATGTCTTGTGCCCGCTACCGCCCAAGAAGAACGGCATCGACAATCTTGCCGCGCTCTGGTCCAGAGCCGTCGCCGACCAGCCTCATCGGAGGCATCTCACTCATCGCTGTTCCCCGTCGTTCACAGTGCCGCGACTGACAATCCCCGACAGAGAAACGGGCCCACATGACCAGCAACAGTGAGGACACGAAAACCGACAGCAGCGCGACCTGGACGGTACGCACCGTGGGAAGCTTCGCCGCGATCCATGTCAGCGGAACCTCACGAGCACAAATCACGGCCGCCAACGCCTTCGTACGCACCGCGCAAAACCTCGGACTCGTCTGCTACAACCCGCTCAGCGAACGAATCCTGCCGCCACGGGACTAGAACTGGATCTCCTTGAGCCGACATCCCGAGATGCGACGGCTCCCCGATG
>NZ_JBIBVJ010000070.1:0-1336 GCF_043080305.1 Kitasatospora sp. NPDC015120
CGCGCCGGCAACATTGCCGTCGACAACGGCGAGACCGCAGCAGCCGCGGCGGCATACCAATCGATAACAGCGATGACCAGCGTGCTTGGGATCGAGACGGAATCATCACCGACGGCGCCACGCGACGGCCAGCACAGCAGCACGGTCACTGCTCTCGTTGAGGTACTCCTCGCGAATCGATCGTGTGCCCGCGGCGAAGGAGATTTTGTCACGGCTGACCGCATCCGCGGCGATCTCGCTCGCAGCGGGATCGTCATCGAGGACCACTCCTCAGGAACCACGTGGACACAGGCATAACTGAAGTTCGTGGAGGCCGGCTACGCTGACAGCCGACTGATTGTGATCGGGTCAAGCGGGCACCCACCCTCGCAAGAAAGCCAGCACCTTGGCTTCCGGCATTTCGCAAGGACGTAGGTGGTCTGCTTCGACCGTGCGATACACATTGGCGCTGATCAGATCGGACCCGCCCAACTCCTCGGCGGAAATGCTGATACTTCGGCCATCGACCCGCGTGGTTCGTGTCAATCCGTACGGACGCCCCGCGTATCTGGCGAGAGTCCAGCCTTCGGGGATTCGCTTGAGCAACGCAGCCAGACTTGCTGAGCTGTGACTCACATTCGAACTACCGAGGCAGGTCGAATTTCCGCGGCGTGTGCTGGGGGACTCCACCAAAGGGCCGTTAGCGGGCGCTTTCTTTGGGTCTCCTGGAATCGACGTGTTCATTGTTTAAAACCCAACTGCTTTGGCCTGGAACGACTCCTCCCCGGCGCCGCGCCTCAGATACCGTCAGGGTTGAGGTAGCTCACGCCGTGCGCCGTTTGTGGTCGGTTTCGGAGTCGACCAGGTCCATATTTCGTTGTGGAACGGGTGCTAGCGAGTCCGAGGCGCCGCGGTGGTCGTAAGGTCAGCACCGACATCGCCCCCTTTGTTGACGCGTAAAATACTCTCCACACTCCCAATGTCAGCGCAATGCCGTCACGCGTCCTTCCTTGCTAAGGCAAGCGCGTAGTCCCCGTCGCTCCACCAGTCAGCAGGGGTCAGACCGGCAAGCACGAATTCCGACTCGATCAACTCGCGGGTGAATTTTGTCGAGACCTCGGTGCGTATCACTTCGTCCTTGGCGAATTCGACGTCTATATCCAGTACACCTAGGTCCACCACGTGTCTTTCTTTAGCCTGCAGTCGCATCTCGATCCAGTGCTCTTCGTCATTCCACGCCGCAACGTTCTGAAACCTGGGTAGCGAGAAGTTAGCTCCAAGTCCCCGGTTGAGAACCCGCAGCACATTGATATTGAACTCGGCGGTGACGCCGCGTCGTCATAAGCCCGTATTGGTC
>NZ_JBIBVJ010000071.1:0-264 GCF_043080305.1 Kitasatospora sp. NPDC015120
TGTCGTCGGTGGCTGTGGTGTCGACGGTGACCGGTGATCAGTTGGTGGGGTATGTGGTGCCGGCGTCGGGTGCGGTGGTTGATACTGCGGCACTGGTGGATTCGTTGGGTGTGGTGTTGCCGTCGTATATGGTGCCGTCGCAGATCATGGTGTTGGATGCGTTTCCGCTCAATGCTTCGGGGAAGTTGGATCGGAAGTTGTTGCCGGAGCCGGTGTTCGAGGTTGCGGTGTTTCGGGCTCCGGTGACGGCGGTGGAGGAGATCG
>NZ_JBIBVJ010000071.1:274-1328 GCF_043080305.1 Kitasatospora sp. NPDC015120
CCGAGGTGTTGGGTGTCGAGCGCGTCGGGTTGGATGACGATTTCTTTGCGCTGGGTGGTAATTCGTTGATTGCGACTCGGGTGGCGGCTCGGTTGGGGCAGGCGCTCGATGCGCAGGTTCCGGTGCGGGTGTTGTTCGAGGCGTCGTCGGTGGAGTTGTTGGCTGCGCGGGTGGAGTCGGAGATCGGTTCGGGTGCGCGGGCGGCGTTGACGGCTCGGGTGCGTCCGGAGCGGGTGCCGTTGTCGTTGGCGCAGCAGCGGATGTGGTTCTTGAACCGTTTCGATACGTTGTCGTCGGCGAACAATATTCCGGTGGCGATTCGGTTGTCGGGGTTGTTGGATGTGGCGGCTCTGCAGGCTGCTGTGTCGGATGTTGTTGTGCGGCATGAGATTTTGCGGACGGTGTATCCGGAGGTCGACGGTGTCGGGTTCCAGGAGGTGTTGTCTGCGGATCGGGTGCGGTTGGATGTGTCGCCGGTTGTGGTGTCGGAGTCCGATGTCGTTGGTGCGGTGACGGAGTTCTTGTCGGCTGGTTTCGATGTGGCGGTGGAGGTTCCGGTTCGGGCGCGGTTGTTCGCGGTGTCGGAGTCGGAGTTCGTGTTGGCGTTGGTGGTTCATCACATCAGTGGTGATGGTGTGTCGATGGGGCCGTTGACGCGTGATGTGATGGTGGCGTACGAGGCTCGTTCTCGGGGTGAGGTGCCGGGGTGGGCGCCGTTGGCGGTGCAGTATGCGGATTACGCGTTGTGGCAGCGTGAGGTGTTGGGGTCCGAGGATGATGCGGGGTCGTTGATTTCGCGTCAGGTCGGGTTCTGGGAGTCGGCGTTGGCGGGGTTGCCGGATCAGTTGGATTTGCCGGCTGATCGTCCGCGGCCTGTGGTGGCGTCCAATCGTGGGGCGGATCATTCGTTCGTGGTGGGTGCGGATGTGCATGCTGGTTTGAATGATGTTGCTCGTGAGTCGAATTCGTCGTTGTTCATGGTGGTGCATGCGGCGTTGGCGGTGTTGTTGTCGCGGTTGTCGGGGACGTCCGATATTGCGATCGGTACTCCGGT
>NZ_JBIBVJ010000072.1:0-1310 GCF_043080305.1 Kitasatospora sp. NPDC015120
GGTCGCATGATGGACGAACGCCTGGGCAAGTGGCACTTCTGGACCACGTTCGTCGGCTTTCACATGACGTTCCTCGTCCAGCACTGGCTCGGTGCCGAAGGTATGCCCCGTCGTTACGCCGACTACCTACCCGCGGATGGATTCACCACCCTCAATACAGTCTCGACCATCGGATCCTTCATTCTCGGAGCCTCCACTCTCCCGTTCATCTGGAACGTCTTCAAGAGCTACAGATTCGGCGAAGTGGTCACCGTCGACGATCCGTGGGGCTACGGAAACTCGCTGGAGTGGGCGACCACTTGCCCGCCGCCGCGGCACAACTTCACGGAGTTGCCGCGCATTCGTAGCGAGCGTCCGGCCTTCGAGTTGCACTACCCGCACATGGTGGCTCGGATGCGGGCAGAAGCACACGTCGGGGTCGGTCATCGGCCGGAGACGACCTCAGAATCGGAGAAGGTACTTACCGGCATGCCCGACGATGACGAGAAGAAGTAGTTCGGCGACGAAGTCCGATGGGAAAGCCAATGTCAACACGAACAATGCCAGTGGTCATCGTCCCGGCAACAGATGCCGCTGCCGCCCTACTGACGGACTGGTTGATCCGAGACGTACTGCCCACCGCTCTCGACGGCGGAGTGGCGAACCATGCCGCTGACCACTTGCGGACCTTGCCGCCGATATCTCGTCGCCACGTCCGACACCCCCGCAAACTTCGGGTCCACACCCGCCGGGTCGGCGAAGCAATCGCGACAATCGAGAACCATCTCCACACCGTCGCGGTTTCCGTCGACGCAGAACGGACCTTCACGCCTTCGATCACGGTCCTTCCCGACCCCGTGCTGAACGCCGCAGCCAGTATCAGTGGTGCCGTGATGGATATCGGGAGTTCCGCGGCGGCATTGGCCAATCGTGCACTCCTTCTGGCTCCGACGACAATCGAGTCGCCGGAAGCGGCGCTCACGACCCAATCGAGGGTAACCGAATCCTATTACGCACTCCTTGCGCGGCTGTGGCACAGCGATTTTCACGCGAGCATCGTCATCCCTCCACCGACCGAACCCTGAGCGCTCCTCGCTTCGGTGTGCTTTTACGAGGGGGGGCACACCGAAGCGAGATTATTCGACACTCATCCTCAGTCGTACGCCTTGGATTCGACGACAATCAGGCGGCACGACAAAGGGGGTGACTACTTCTTCGGAGGGATCGCTCTCTTCGCGGCAAAGGCGGCCCTCTGAATCTGGCTGGTCAGTTTTCCACCGGTTTTGGTTTCGGCCGCAGCGGCGGTTTTGTCGATTGCATTTTCGATCTTG
>NZ_JBIBVJ010000073.1:0-1276 GCF_043080305.1 Kitasatospora sp. NPDC015120
CGACGTGATCGCTGTTCCAACTGTCAGCGGGGCTGGCGCGAACGTACGAGCCGTCGGCACGCTTGCCACGCAGCAGGCCGTAATGCTCGAGGTAGTTCGCGGCTTCGAGGAAGGTGAATCCGGCAACTGCCTGCAGCAGGAGCCAGGGCGCGACCTCCCAACCGAAGATACCGATCAGCGTCGCGAAGAGGACAACACTCATCGCCCAAGCGTTGAGACTATTGTTCTCGAAGCTCCAGGTTCGTTTGCCTTTCCTCTGGAGTCGAGCGCTCTCGATGCGCAATGCCGAACGCAGCCCGCCGAACACACTTCGTGGCAAGAACCTCCAGAAGCTCTCACCGAACCGTGAGCTGGCCGGGTCCTGCGGAGTAGCTACACGCACATGGTGGCCGAAATTGTGTTCCACGTAGAAGTGCCCGTAGAGAGATTGCGCAAGCGCCACTTTCGCGAGCCACTGTTCGATCTTCTCGCTCTTGTGGCCGAGCTCGTGGGCCGCGTTGATACCGACGCCGGCGACGACGCCCACCGTGAACGACATCGCGATCTTCTCCGCGATTCCCATCGGAGCGTTGATCCAGCACCAGCAGGCGAAGACCAGACCGGCGTATTGCAAGGGGAGGAACGCGTAAGTGCACCAGCGGTAGTAGCGGTCCTTCTGCAGTCGTGGGATCGCATCGTCCGGCGGACTTTCGCCGTCTTCACCGGCCAGCATGTCGATGATCGGGATGACGATGACCAGTAGCCACGCGCCGGTCGCCCAGAACAATCCGAGACGAAGGTTGTCGACGAGAAACCAGGAGATGAACGGGCTGAGTGGAATCAGCAATCCGAGCGGCCACAGGTACCTCTTACGATCACGCCACACCGAAGGGCCTTCGATGCTCGCGGGTGTGGAAGCCGCGGGAGTCATGGTGACATCTGGTGAATAGGGGGCATTTTCCTAAGGATTCAGTCTTAGAGGACGTTTACGATATGTGTATCTCATTCCAGAGCCGAGGGTTACACGTGGAATCGAAGTAAGAGGTGATCGCACGTCGGGGGCTGAGGCGCGGCCCTACGATCTCGGCCTCCTCGGATATCCACGAATCGCCGGTGGCTAATCCGTCTTTTTCGCACGATCGATGAATGATCTTGGTGAAGAACAAGACTCGTGTTCATTCCGGGATGCCTTTGCCAACCTGCTTGGGCATGTTGCGACTTTGGGTGTGCCCATGATTCGGAGCGAGCGCTCCATCAACCTCGGATGCGGGTGATGGAGACCACAGCAATACGGCAG
>NZ_JBIBVJ010000074.1:0-1249 GCF_043080305.1 Kitasatospora sp. NPDC015120
CTGTCTGAAACTTCCATGCTCGGACTGCGGCGTCGGCTCGGGGTCCGACACTGTTGTAGAACACGTCGCCGATTCTCGATTTGTCGCCCGCGAACAGTGCCACTACGACGGTGTTGCTGTCGGGTGGGAACCAGCAGATCAGCCGAAATGCGATGTCGGGGTCGAACGGATGGGCAGTGCGCCAGACCTGGTGTTGACCTGATTGGCGGACTCGTTTCAAGTCGGGTTCATCTTCTTGTGGACAGCCTCGCAGGCTCCGCAACAGCGAGAGTGCATCGGCGGCCCACGCGAGGAGGCGCCGGGAGAGCTCGTCTCCTCCTCTGGCCGCGAGAGACCCGATTCGCCTCGTGGACTGAGGAAAATCGGGTCTCTCGATTTGCTTTGGTGAGCTACTCGGCCAATCGACGCAGACCGAGTACTGCCTCTGCGGCGGCGATTGCTTCTTCCTTACGTTCGCTCCAGCCCACGTTATCCCCCGCGTCGATCATGATTGGGTTTCGCAGGGGCACCTCGTACGGAAGCGTCCCGATACCGGTGGAAACCCACAGGTGGAACGCGCCGCCAACCTTCCATCCACCGTCCGACTTCAGTATCGCGGCGACGTTGTGGGTGACATTGAGCCACTGCGTCGCCCCGATTCCGCCGTCGTCGTATTCGTAAATAGGGCTGACGCGTTTTCCGGGGCCACGGCCTCGGTTGTATTCCTCGTCCGGAGTCGCCGCAACAGGGAACCCGTCCAGCCAATACTCCTTAATGATGGCCCTCACCTCGTCGCCCAGCAACGCCCAACCATCGGCATAGCCCGTCATTCTTTCCTCTTCGTTGTGTGCCCTGCCGACTGGCACTGTTCTACGCACGCGTATCCATGACCATTCAAGCGGACATATTTCCAATACTGACTCGGTAAAATCCTCGCCCTGGAGCAACGGCCGCGACCAGTCAATCCGACGTACCCTCGAACAATCGCTCAATCCGACGCACATGTTCACGCGTATAACCAGTCCGACGAACAACCTCCACCTGCGAAACTCCAGACTGTCGCGCGCGCCAAATCTCGCCGTACAGAGCATCCCGAGCAGCCTTCTCCGCGACTACTGCACGCTTGTGCGCCTCGACGGCCTTCTCCAGCGGATCCATGCAGGTGACGTTACCGTCCGACCTGGACGCGAAACGATTCTGAACCGAGTCCACCCTGAATGCTCGGCCAAATGTCCTTCTCACACTTGCCAATGTGACATGCATGAGGCAT
>NZ_JBIBVJ010000075.1:0-1239 GCF_043080305.1 Kitasatospora sp. NPDC015120
GATTATCGGACAAAAATATGACGAATTTATAAAGGCTAAGAATGCAGCTAAGAAAAATGATGAAGTTTTAGAAAGATTAAACTCTTTAAATCATGAAAAGAAAGAAACAAATAAACCGAAAGATCTTAGAGCATTGTTAAGCGGTAACTCTAATAAAGATGAAGAGAAAACAAATGCTAGCTCAAATTTACGCGGTTTATTAGATAGATAGATAGAAAATAAATCTAAAATAAAAAACTCAAAGGAATTACTTTCCTTTGAGTTTTTTATATAGAAATCCCTTATATACCAATGTTTAGCGCTATCGAACGATTAGCAACGCATTTCTAGAATCGTACATATTTCTTAAAATCAATTACACATTTGATTAATTAATAGCTATGTTAAATGTAAAGGTTGATAGAATGGGTGCCCTATCTTTTATTTTTTGCCTTTTACATCAAAAACAAAAATTCAGTAAAAATGGATTATATTTCATCTGGCTTTAACGAGCTGCTTTCGGTATCAATCTATGAGGCATTCTGTTTACAGAGGACAATTGGATTACTCATTTTATTTATTGATTAGCAAAGTGACCACCAATGTTTTTTATGCTAAATCAACCAAAAACTATAACTTAGCCCAATCAATTAACACTGCGTACTCATCCTATTCTTTTTTTCTTCTACTCCCATTTGAGTTTGGTTACAATCCTCATTTTTTCGGGTCTTCCGTTTTCTCTAGATCTATCACCATTGCTTCTTCTGAATTTTTTCCTACTCGAGATCTGAGTTGAGTTTATATATTTAGATGATCTGGCATTTTCTTTTAAAATCTTATTGTATCAACACTTAACGCTCTCAAACGATGAGTAGCTCTGTGTTCGAACGGTACAAACGATGCGCAACTACAACAATCGATTACATAAATGAATCGTTTGAATGTGTAGTCTATCGGTAGTTAGCGTATAGAACGATTCGATTATGTATTTGAATCGATATAAATGATTGTTAATCGTTCAATTGGATATCGTTTAAGTGCGTTATTGTTAGCGCTGTGGTTCGTTTGCGAGAGTTTTTAATTGCGTTACCAAACGGTAACGCTGTAAAACGTTTGTTTCCGTTGATTTATCTAAGTGATTTAGGTAGTATTTGATTAGGAGTATCAAGGGAAGGAGAGTAACTATGGAAGAGATAAATGTGAAAGAGTTACTGATAGAGAACTTTAAAGATGACCCTATATATAAACTATGACAAATCA
>NZ_JBIBVJ010000076.1:0-1228 GCF_043080305.1 Kitasatospora sp. NPDC015120
CGTAAAAATTCAAATTTATACATTTTTACCAATTTAGCATTCCTCACTGAGTATCACCTTTCATACAAATTTTTTGATAGTTTGAATTACTTTCTTCTTGTACAAAAAAATCTTCTACTTGGATATTTAATGCTTTTGAAAGTTTTAAAACATTTAAATGGCTAGGGTTTTTTCGATTTCCTCTTTCTATTTGGGAAATTGTTGGCTGTGGTACACCTGATTTTTCAGATAATGTGAATTGTGTCCAACCCTTTCCTAGCCTTAGATCCCTTAATCTACTTATGATATTTCCCCCCTTTAACTATATATTATTCATTAATGAATAATTTGTCAACGAATAATATATAATTTTATTCGCATTGTAATATTACTTACACAAACTAATAATCGTCTATTTTTTTTGGTATTATTATCAGTAATTAGGTATTTGTGAGGGAAATATATGAATGAATTTAACAAGGAATTAGGAAAAAATATAAATCATCATAGAAAAGCTATTAAAATGTCTACAACAACGCTTTCTGAACTAGCAGGTTTAGGTCAAAGTACTATAAGTAAAATTGAAAATGGAGTAACTTCAACTAATATTCAAACAGTACTTAGTATTTGTGAGGTGTTAGGTATCACTCTTAGTGATGTACTTCCTGAAGAGTATGCTAAACTTCTAGTTGTTGCCCCAATTGATCCCAAAAGATCACAACTATTAACTAAACTAAATCGCATGTCTGAAAGTGAACTCGATCTTGCCTTTAATTACATTTTAACTTTTCTTAAATTAGATATTAATTCAACAACACTTAATAGTATTAATGCTCTTGTTAAAGCGTTCGGCTCCCTAAGTGAAAAAGAACGTCAGTACTTAATTACTACTTTTAATTCCAATACAGATAATTGATTATAGTAAAATGGTACTATAACTAGGAAATTTTGGGGAGGGTTAAAATAATACCCCCCCTTTTTGTTATAAGATTGAATCGTTGAGTTTCTTCTTAATAATTTGTAATTGTTTTTTTATTGTTTCTTTGGATTTAAATAATTTTTCAGCTATTTGATTACGTGTATATCCTTTTACATTTAACCTATATACTTCACTCTCTATAGGAGTTAACACTCTTGTTTTACGCTCGAATTTCAATTCGTTCATAATGATATTGAATATATCTGGTCTTATATTCACTTTATTTAAGTAGGCTTCTCTTATCACATTTGGTAACTCTTTATAGGAACT
>NZ_JBIBVJ010000077.1:0-1193 GCF_043080305.1 Kitasatospora sp. NPDC015120
GCAACGCCTCCGCCGGATCAACCAACTGCACCGCAGCAACCGCACCGAGCCCACTACGAACCTCCGCCACCCGCGGATGCTCCGCCAACGGCTGCAGATGCGTATGCAACGACGCCTCCAAACGCTTCGACTCCGCGAGCAAATTCTCACGCTCGAGAATGTCCAGGTTCGCCATCGCCGCCGCAGCAGCACCGGCATGCCCGCCGTACGTGTACCCATGGCGCCACCACGAACCCGCATAGAACGGCTCCGCCACCCGCGGCGCGATGAACACCGCACCCATCGGAACATAACCCGACGTCAAACCCTTTGCCGTGGTCATCATGTCGGGCTGCAAATCGAAACGGGTGGACGCGAACCACTCACCACCGATCCGGCCGAAACCGGTCACGACCTCGTCGACGACAAACAGAATGTCGTGCTCACGGCAGATGTCACGCACCTCCGCCAGATACCCCTCCGGCGGCAGATACACCCCACCCGCACCGATGATCGGCTCCGCGAAGAACGCAGCGATCTTGTTCGCACCGATCTTCTCGATCAACTCGAGCAGACTCTTCGCATCATCCCAGCCGACGGTCGCCGCATCCGCCATCAGCTCGCCGTACCCCTCACGGTTCACCGGAATACCAGCGAGAGCCGTTCCGGCAACGTGCATTCCGTGATACGCCTTCTGACGACCGACGATAATCGCCTTCTCCGGCTGCCGCACCTCGTGCCAGTACCGGCGAGCGAGCTTCGCCGCAGTGTCCACCGAATCCGAACCACCCGAGGTGAAGAAGATCTTGCTCCCGGCAACCGGCGCGATCGTCGCCAACCGCTCCGCCAACACCTGCGTGGTCTCGGGAACAAAATCACCGAAGTTGGAGAAATGAGCGATCTTCGACAACTGAGCCGCCACCGCATCCGCGATCTCCGTGCGCCCGTGCCCGACATTGGTGAACCACAGGCCCGCCGTCGCATCCAGATACCGAGTGCCCTCGCGGTCCCAGATGTACGCCCCCTCACCGCGAGAGACGACAAACGCGCCGTTCTTCTCCACAGCGCCCATGTCCGCGAACCCGTGCCACAATGCCGAAGCCATCGTCTTTCTCTCCCAACTGGATACGTTCGAAATAGATCGGTCAGTTCACGCGGAGTGCGGGCGGAAGAACCCGCTCGACCCACTGGGTTGCCTGCTCGAATGCGTAGGC
>NZ_JBIBVJ010000078.1:0-1187 GCF_043080305.1 Kitasatospora sp. NPDC015120
GACTTTGGCAAGAATCAAGACACCGAAGTTTCTAATCCACAACGCGGTGAGCGGCACCCGCACGGCAGCGTTGAACACACCGCTGATCGCTATGACGACGAACGCCATGAGTGCCACGGCCGAGAAGCGGCGCGCGGCGAAGTCGAGATAGCTCCCCTTTCTGCGGGCATGCAGCACGAGAGCCGCTATTCCTCCCATCCAGATCGACGCCGCAAGGATATGCAGAACCAAACTGTTCGTGGCGATGTCGTGGGATCCGCCCGAGGAGGAGTGACCCGACAATGCCCTGGGGAGCAGGCTGAACAAAGCGAATGCGAGAAGTAACGGTGTCCACGAATATCGCAGGGTCAGACGACACGCAATCGCGAGTACGAGTGTGAGTCCTGCGGTCCATGCCCATGCAGTTGTGACATCGATGTCCGAGATCGCGCGAGCGAACAGCCCTGGATCGGCGAACACGACGGAGAGAGGTTGGCCTGAACTGTCCGAGAGGGTGAGTGGAACGAGCAGCGCCGCGCATACCGCCCAGATAGCGGCGGCGACGCTTGCGGTTCGTAGCGCCAGATATCCGTCGACATCGAGTACACCTGAGGCTTGAGGCGGAACGAGAACGGCAGCCAAAAGTAGACTGCCTACGGTCATCACGGCGGCAACCTCGCCGAACGCCATCACCGCCGGGAGTCCGTAAATCGTCAAGGGCCCCGGATCTGGAAGTCCGAGCAATCGCAGCGCCTCGGAAGTTGATGCGCGCGCCAATGCCGCCGCAGTGATTGCAGCTATGACACCCCATCCCAATACTTTCCGTATGGGTCGTCCGACGACGAGGGTATCGGCGCCGGACGGTTCGGTTTCGATCATTTGCGGGTGGACCTCTCAGCATTGTGGATCTCGCCCGCGCGATCGGTGCTCCGGACCAAAATACTATGACGGATAGTTGCATGGGTGCTTCAGCCAGGGTTTACTGAAACTCTCTCGTTGGCAAATATGCGCATATGAGAATACGACGCTCCAGTCATCGGCGAGAAGGGCATATCGAGATGGGTCACGGCCATGGGCACGGCGTTGCGGAACAAGCTGCGAGTGCATCGGGTAAACATGTCCGCAAATTATGGATAGCCGTCGGGCTCGGTCTGGTCACGTTCGTCACGCAAGTCATCGTGGGGTTGTCCACGTCATCACTCGCCCTG
>NZ_JBIBVJ010000079.1:0-1122 GCF_043080305.1 Kitasatospora sp. NPDC015120
GCCGCGAGTCGCCATTCGATGAGCCGCGCCCGCACCTTGGAGATGACCCCGACCGCGGAGGCGACACCGATCACCAACAGCGAAGTCGGTATCGCCTCCGGCAGGGGGAACCCGAGAGCGTACACGAGGATCGGGACAGCGAGGATCGATCCACCGCCTCCGAGGAGACCGAGCAGGATTCCGACGGTGAGGCCGAGCGCCAGCGCCAGGGTCAACGTCATCAACTGCGCACTGCATCCCGACTGCCGAGCGTGTCCAGGGCGGCTTGGAGTTTGGTGGTGGCCTCGGCCGCGACATCTGACAGTGCTGGTTCGCCCGTCACTTGGACCATGAGGTCCGGGTTCATCGCCTCGACGATGACCGATCCGGCGGTGGTGTCGGCACGGACGACGACGTTGCAGGGCAGTAGCAGGCCGATCTCACGCACGATTCCTACGGCGCGGTGTGCAAGCGTGGGATTGCACGCGCCTAGGATCAGATACTTCTCCATGTCTGTGCCAAGTTTGGCTTTCAGGGTGGCCTGCATGTCAATTTCGGTCAGCACACCGAAGCCTTGCTCGGACAGTGCTGCTTTGGTGGCGGTGACCGCCGTCTCGAAGTCGGTGTCGGTCAAGGTGGTCGAGAGTGCGATGGTCATGGTGGAGAATTCCTTCCGTTCGTCGAACTGCGGCAATTGTGTGCCTATCCGCTTCGGGGGTGGCGAAGACTTGGTACGCCCGCTCTGGTGAGAAGCGCACTTGCCGGGCACCAGCCGACCGCGGCGTAGAGGGCGAGGTTCGCGGCGGCGAAGGCGCTGAGCAGCCTCCACCGTGGTGCGTGGAGTTCGCCGAGGGTCAGGCCCGTCGCGGTGACGCCGGCGGCCAGTGCGGGGACGATACGTTCGATCGGCCACCCGGCAGACGTGCTCGAATGCGTGATGTTCGGATCGGTCATGATTCCTCCGTGAGGTGTTGTAATGGTCAGTGCGAGAAGCGGATCGACGGCAACATTCTGCGCAGCCAGCCCGGTGCCCACCATGCAGCGTGACCGCTCAGCCGGAGCAGGACCGGGAGCAGGATCAGCCTGATCAGGAAGGCGTCGAGCAACACCGCGACGCCGAGGATGATGCCCATTTCCTTGGGT
>NZ_JBIBVJ010000080.1:0-1115 GCF_043080305.1 Kitasatospora sp. NPDC015120
GGCATACCTCGCGGCCTCCGCGTACGAGGTATGGGTGAAGTCCACGTGGGTGGTCACTGTTGCACCCGCGAATAGCGACGGCGCCGCTCCGAGGCGGTCAACCCACCCCAGACACCGAAACGCTCGTCGTTCGCCAATGCGAATGCCAAGCAGTCGACACGAACGTCGCATCCTGCGCAGACTCGCTTCGCCGGACGGACCGCTTCTCCCGGTTCAGGAAAGAATGCTTCGGGATCAGTGCGTTGGCACACTGCCCGCTCCTGCCAATCGACATTCCCAGCGGTATCGCTTGGGTGAATCTCGGTGATGGTCATCGAAACCACGACTCCTCTACACATCGGCCTCTCGGATTGATGGGCGAACGGTAGCGAGGGACCTGGACTGCTTGAACCGAAGCAGAGGGGCCACCCTGCCTTTTCGAAACTTCACACGGTGGAAGCGAAGCGCAGTTCTACCCGATCAGTGCATTTCTGGGCACTTCTAGCGACTGCACAACCACCGGTAGATTCCTAAGCTCGCCTACAGACATGCGATCCTCTGACGCCGGCAACCCTTGTCCGGCGGCCCAACCAACCGACGGGATACACGTGCCAATTCCAACTTCTTCCACGCCTGGCCCAGTCATGACGCAACTCGCAACAGCGCTGTTCAAAAATGCACACCGCGCCGGCCAAAACTTCACGGATGGAGAGCTCCACAACATCCGCCAAGGTGAAGAAGGAACCACGGAACGGATCTTGCTGGACTTCGCGAAAACCCTTCCCGACCTCCACGTCGGAGCCTTCACCCGCAGAGAGGAATCCCGCTACGGTGCGGACTGGAAATGGTGGATCTCGGACGGCTCGAACAAATGGTTTCACCTCGTCATCCAAGCCAAGAAGCTTCAAACACCCAAAGCGCACGCGGCCGGGAAATACAAGATCAAACACACCGTTCGATCCACTGGCATGCAGCAGATCGACCTACTCGACCTCTACGCCCGAAAGAGCGGAGCGCATAGCCTCTATGCGCTCTACAACCTCGCCGCTCGCGGCGTCCGGTACAGCGACCACACATGCTGCCTCGGCCCCTCCGGCGACCGAATCACTGCTGTCAGCGCAGATGTATTTCTCAAG
>NZ_JBIBVJ010000081.1:0-1115 GCF_043080305.1 Kitasatospora sp. NPDC015120
AACGGCACTGAGGTCGTGAACGAGGATGCAGTCTCCGTTGTATCCGATCGCCCCGGCCGTGAGCGACGGGCTCGCCAGCCCACGACGCTCGAGCATCCGATAAACCTGCGCGACGCGCATCTGATCGCGGACCTGACTGCGGACCTTGCGTTTGGGATCGACCGCGGGCTCCCATTCGAAGAGCCCCGAGGTGATCGCGCCCTGGCCGGGATCGGTCACCTTGTGATTGACGACAATGACGGGGATGTACCCGCCACCCTCGTCGTCACGGATGAGCATTTCGCAGCGGCCCTTGCGTCCGGTGTCGCGCTCGACCGGCAAGACCGCGCCCCAGATCCGGTCCGCGCCGGCCTCACAGGCAGCCAAGGTGTCGCGAGCCTGAGCCGACGCCGATTGGTCGGGGTTGATCTTCACCCAACGCTCGGGAGCAGCACCGATCACGAGTTCGGCGATCTCCGCGCGCTTCGCGATCGCGGCGTCCTGGCGCTGCTTGACGCCGGTGTCGACGGGTTCCGAAGCCGATTTCCCGGGAAACAACCCGTCCAGACGCACCCGATGACGGCATCGGGTCAACGCCCCCGAATCGATGATCGGGAGCTGGGGCGCGGGATTGTTAACGGAACACACGATGACGAAGATTATGTGCTCCCCTAGGCTGAAGCCGAAGCGCAGGTACCTGGCAACACACAAACACCTGGAAACGGGGTCCTTTTCGATGGGGTTGTTCAAGAAGCGAAAGTCTCGTGCCACCCGCAAGGCGGAGGCAAAGGCTCTCAAGCACAAGGCTGAGGTCGAGGCGAAGCTCAACGCCAAGAGCCAGCGTAAGCGCGACAAGGTCGAGACCAAGTCGCTCAAGAAGCTGGAGAAAGCCGAGATCGAGTCACAGCACAAGATCGAAAAGGCGCAGATCGCGACCCTGAAGGCGCAGGAGAAGGCCGCTGCGAATCAGGGCCTGACCGTCGCAAAGGTGCGTAAGTACCTGGGAGTGGCACGTCTGCTTGCCCCCGTTCTCCTGCCGATCGCTTACCGCGCAGCCACGGCGGTGCGCGCCCAGCTCGACACCACGCGTGCACAGAAGATGGGCATCGCCGTCGACCAGCTCGGTGACTACACCG
>NZ_JBIBVJ010000082.1:0-1111 GCF_043080305.1 Kitasatospora sp. NPDC015120
GGGCGCGGGCAGGGCTCGGTGGTCGAGCTTGCCGTTGGGGGTGAGGGGGATGTCGTCGATGGTGACGAAGGCGGCGGGGACCATGTAGCGGGGGAGGGTGGCGGTGAGGTGGTCGCGCAGGTCGGTGGGGTCGGGGGTGTGGTGGTCGGTGGGGACGAGGTAGGCGACGAGTTGTTTGCCCTTGTCGGTGTCGTGGGTGGTGACGACGGCGTCGCGGATGTGGGGGTGGGTGGTGAGGGTGGTTTGGATTTCGCCGAGTTCGATGCGGTAGCCGTGGATTTTGACTTGGGTGTCGATGCGGTCGAGGAATTCGAGGGTGCCGTCGGGGAGGCGGCGGGCGAGGTCGCCGGAGCGGTACATGCGGGAGCCGGGTTCGCCCCAGGGGTTGGGGATGAAGCGTTCGGCGGTGAGGTCGGGGCGGTTGAGGTAGCCGCGGGCGACGCCGGGGCCGGCGATGTGGATTTCGCCGGGGATGCCGGTGGGGACGAGGTGGCCGCGTTCGTCGAGGAGGTGGGTGTGCATGCCGTGGAAGGGGCGGCCGATGGGGTTGCGGGAGTCGGTGGTGAGGTTGTGTTCGGTGAGGTGGTGGTGGGTGGTGATGACGGTGGTTTCGGTGATGCCGTACATGTTGTGGAGGGTGGGGGTGGTGATGCCGACGCGGTTGGTCCAGGGGAGGAGGGTGGTGCCTTCGAGTTTTTCGGCGGCGAGGACGACGGTGCGCAGGTGGAGTCGGTCGATGCGGGGGTCGTTGTCGGCGGCGAGGGTGGTGAGGGAGCGGAAGGCGGTGGGGGTTTGGCAGAGGATGGTGACTTTTTGGTCGACGAGGAGGTCGAGGAGGTCGTCGGGGGAGCGGGTGGTGTGGGTGGGGACGATGACGAGGCGGCCGCCGTGGAGGAGGGGGCCCCACATTTCCCAGACGGAGTAGTCGAAGGCGTAGGTGTGGAAGAGGGTCCAGACGTCGGTGTGGGTGAAGGTGAGTTCGCGGGCGGCGCGGCGCATCATGTGCCAGATGTTGGTGTGGGCGAGGGTGACGCCCTTGGGGGTGCCGGTGGAGCCGGAGGTGTAGATGACGTAGATCAGGTTGTCCGGGCGGACGTCGACCGACGGGTTG
>NZ_JBIBVJ010000083.1:0-540 GCF_043080305.1 Kitasatospora sp. NPDC015120
AGAACTTTTAGCAGACATTGTTTCTAATTATTTTAATGATGGAAATTAAGAAGGGGTGTACGAAATGGGAAAAATCTTTCCGTTTAAACCAAAGTACCAAGTTGTAGAATTTGGTGATCCGAAAGAGAAAAGAGATGCTCGAACAAAGGAATTACTACAAGAGTATGAAGAATTAAAAGAGAGGATAGAGAAGAGAAAAGCGAAATTTTTCATGTTCAAATAGATGAAGTAAGAAAAATATGGTAAGATGTATTGGTAATATTATTTTAAATTTCAATTTTTTAGCGATCCGTATGGATTAGCAGACTAACTAATAAACAAGAAGCCTTTGGGCCTAAAAAACAAATTTTGTATTTCATTTCGATGTATGCAAATTTTGTTTAGGCCTGAAGGCTTCTTTTTGTTTTTAAAAGGGGGCAAAAAAGAGATGGATTTAGAGAGTTGATTATTAATTAAAGTGTACAGAGAGGCTTGAGGGATAAACAAAGAGAAAGAGGAAAAGGATCTGGATGTAGTTAAGATAATTAAATAAAAAATGGA
>NZ_JBIBVJ010000083.1:550-1098 GCF_043080305.1 Kitasatospora sp. NPDC015120
GATTGTTTTGCTAAGTGGCTGTTCTTCTAGTGATCTAATGGATTATACAGATAGGAAAACATATGAAGTTGCAAAGGATTCAGCAAGTGAGAGTGGCTCATTCCTTGAAAATCTGATAAATGGCACAGAAGAAACACAAGAATCTACAATAGAAGAGATGCGAACGATGACCGTTGAACGGGTTATTGATGGTGATACCGTTGTATTTCAAGATGGATCGAAAGCCCGCCTTTTATCCATTAACACTCCAGAGATTACAAAAGGGAAAAATGAACCTTACGGACAAGACGCACAAGCATTTCTTTCACAGCTTGTGGAAGGGAAAGAGATACAAATTAAGAGTGATCCTAAGGCTGGTGAAACCGATAAATATGGAAGATTACTAGTCCATGCTTTTGTCGGTGGTAAGAGTATACAGTATTTACTTATAGCAGAAGGATTAGCTAAAGTTGCTTATCTTTATAATGATTATGAATATACGGATTTATATAAAGAAGCAGAGGAATTAGCGAAAAATAATAGCCTTAATATCTGGAGTATTTCAGGAT
>NZ_JBIBVJ010000084.1:0-1063 GCF_043080305.1 Kitasatospora sp. NPDC015120
AATGTGGAATTGGACAAAAACTTACTTGTAAAAGCAGATATAACTGGTGGTGGAAATAACGAATATCCCTCCCTCTCCATCTCACCGAAGGACTTAAACAACGATCCGTTAAAGCAGGAGTTTGTCAATAACAAACAATTATCAAATACTTTCAATAACAATAATGATATTAAACCAGACTATAAAGACACCTACTTTGATTTTACAGATGGATCATATATGTCTATACAATTAGGTGGTGTAATGTTTGAAGATTCGATTTACAGTGATCGTGAATATTCTGATGTTATCTATGGGGCAAAACCTTATATTCGGTCAGATTTGCACGAAATATACAATAAAACAACACTTGAAAACATTAATAGGAATGAAGCCATTGAACAAGTGAAAAAGGCAGCAACTGAATTCGGTGTAACCAATCTTGCAAATCCAGATGTAATTGCTTTAGATTTAAAGACTTTAGAAAGTGAATGGGAAGACTATGAACAAAAAGACGGCAGCCATCCTCGCAAATGGGAAAAGGCTGATGAAGCATATGTAGTCACCTTTCCTGTTGTCCATAACAATCTAAACATAACAAATAAAGGTTATTTTAATAATGCTGCCGACATAGCGGTTATTGGAAGCCGGGTTGTAGGTGTTGTTAATAAAGATGGAATAATTGCCTTAACTTTAGACGGCATTTATGATACAGGCAAAACAATAAAGGATAAAGTAAATCCAAGTTCCTTGGAAGATGCCTTAAAAATGGTTAAAAACAAGTATAAGGACGTCTTATTAACAGACCCCATAACAATTTCTAAAATAGCATTAGAGTATGTTCCAATTGTGTCCAAGCAGGATTCCAATAGCTATGAACTAATGCCTGCATGGGTTTTTACTGCCAAACAAGATGTAACGTCCACTGATGAAAAAGGCACAAATACACCCCCAGTTTTTTTTACTATAATAATAGATGCAGATACTGGTCAAGAATTGCGAATGGGAAGTGAATATTAATATGAAAAGAAGGGCGTTAACTATGTCGTTTATGCAAGTATTTTCGTCGCCTGTTTTTTACCTT
>NZ_JBIBVJ010000085.1:0-1032 GCF_043080305.1 Kitasatospora sp. NPDC015120
GCATCCTGGGGCTGGAGTAGGTCCCAAGGGTTGGGCTGTTCGCCCATTAAAGCGGCACGCGAGCTGGGTTTAGAACGTCGTGAGACAGTTCGGTCTCTATCCGCCGCGCGCGTTAGAAACTTGAGGAAGGCTGTCCCTAGTACGAGAGGACCGGGACGGACGAACCTCTGGTGTGCCAGTTGTTCCGCCAGGAGCACCGCTGGTTAGCTACGTTCGGAAGGGATAACCGCTGAAAGCATCTAAGCGGGAAGCCTGTTCCAAGATGAGGTTTCTCACCCCCTCGAGGGGGTAAGGCCCCCGGCAGACCACCGGGTTGATAGGCCAGAACTGGAAGTGCAGTAATGCATGCAGGTGACTGGTACTAATAGGCCGAGGACTTACCACAAAGAAGCTACGCGTCCACTGTGCGGTATCTGAAACAACACACAGATACTGATGAGAAACCCTGTTTTCTCCGTCATCCATCCACCCCGTAACGGGTTCGGGTTGATGCACGGTGAAACCAGGTGATCAGAAGAAGGTTACTGTGACAGTTTCATAGAGTTACGGCGGTCATAGCGAAGGGGAAACGCCCGGTCCCATTCCGAACCCGGAAGCTAAGCCCTTCAGCGCCGATGGTACTGCACTCGACAGGGTGTGGGAGAGTAGGACACCGCCGAACACAACGTAAGAGAAGCCCCCCAACCAGTCATGGTTGGGGGGCTTTCTCGTACCCAAAACACCCCCACCATCACCCGAAAGTACCTTCGCCGGCACCCCCGACTTCGAGTGAACGGTACGTTCGTCGCCTCAGATCGACCGAACGTACCGTTCACACCATCAGGGGCGGGCACGCCGCCGGCACCCCGGCATGGAGTGAACGACACGCTCACCCTCTTGGACGAGGGGAACGGTACGTTCACACCATCACTGAAAAGCGTGCGCGCACCACAGGTCTCGTCAGTCGAAGGTCAATCTCGACACCAACCTGCCACGGAACCCGTCGAGCGTGGCTAGGCTCGGAAGAGGTGCCCCGTGTGATCGGGCCCACCT
>NZ_JBIBVJ010000086.1:0-1020 GCF_043080305.1 Kitasatospora sp. NPDC015120
GCGGCTGGATCACCTCCTTTCTAAGGAGCAATATGCCGGTTGCAGGCGAGTGTCCTGCACGGTTGCTCATGGGTGGAACGTTGACTATTCGGCACGGTTTCGGACTTGTCTCCTAGTACTGCTTCGGCGTGGAAGAGAGTCATGGTCCGGGTCGTGTCGGGCACGTTGTTGGGTCCTGAGGGAACGGAAACGTACCTCAGTGGATGCCGGTCCCATGCTTGGTGAGGTGGGTGTCTGGTCGTTGTTTGAGAACTGCACAGTGGACGCGAGCATCTGTGGCCAAGTTTTTAAGGGCGCACGGTGGATGCCTTGGCACCAGGAACCGATGAAGGACGTGGGAGGCCGCGATAGGCCCCGGGGAGCTGTCAACCGAGCTTTGATCCGGGGGTGTCCGAATGGGGAAACCCGGCAGTCGTCATGGGCTGTCACCCGCTGCTGAACACATAGGCAGTGTGGAGGGAACGCGGGGAAGTGAAACATCTCAGTACCCGCAGGAAGAGAAAACAACCGTGATTCCGGGAGTAGTGGCGAGCGAAACCGGATGAGGCTAAACCGGAATGGTGTGAGACCCGGCAGGGGTTGCCGTTTCGGGGTCGTGGGTTTTTTCTTGACCGGTCTGCCGGCCGGTCGGCGAGTCAGAAACCGTATGGATAGTCGAAGGACATGCGAAAGGTCCGGCGTAGAGGGTAAGACCCCCGTAGACGAAATCTGTACGGCTCGCTTGAAGAATACCCAAGTAGCACGGGGCCCGAGAAATCCCGTGTGAATCTGGCGGGACCACCCGCTAAGCCTAAATATTCCCTGGTGACCGATAGCGGATAGTACCGTGAGGGAATGGTGAAAAGTACCGCGGGAGCGGAGTGAAATAGTACCTGAAACCGTGTGCCTACAAGCCGTGGGAGCGTCGTCGGGCAGCTTGCTGTCCGGCCGTGACTGCGTGCCTTTTGAAGAATGAGCCTGCGAGTTTGCGGTGTGTAGCGAGGTTAACCCGTGTGGGGTAGCCGTAGCGAAAGCGAGTCC